>NZ_JBGSRI010000054.1:0-98440 GCF_041737645.1 Sphingorhabdus sp. | reverse complement strand
GGTTCCGGTCCGCGAACTCCCATACGGGCCCGCAGCTATGCTGCATCAAGAGGCCGGACAGATGGCAGCATCCGACTACATGCACCCCTCTCAAAAACCGCTTGCATCTTTAGGGGCGTCCACAGATGGAAAGCGGACATTTGCGTTACCCCATCGTTCAGTTGATTAAGATCATCACTTGCTGCTAACTACATGGAATATCTAGCAATGAACAAAAGACCAAATTGATCACTGCGCTGTGTGTTTTCTTGGCGCTCGCTTGGATGCTGGAAATAAAATTAATAGTTGGACGCTAAATTATGTTGGACAATATAATTGCTTTTTTGTTTGGAGAGTCGGCTATAAATGCTGCAACGAAAAAGTTAAGTTTGCCCTTGTTGTATACTTGCAGTATCGTTATTCTTGCCGCAGCAGCGATTTATGCATATTCATAGTTGTTATTAAGTGTCGTAAATGCGTGTTTACTAAATACACCTAATTTGGCTCATCTGCAGCAATGGCACAGTCACCAGCTTCAGCTACGATCCCATATAGCAGAATTACGGTGACACTCGCATATTTAACTCGAATTACGCTGACACGATAGTTTATATTCATAATATTGAAGCGTTTTTGGTTCCAAGTTATCGCGACGACTGCTGTGATAATCGCGCTATAAAGCCCCGAAGTACGCGAGCGCCGAAATTGCTATAGTCCATGCAGCACAAAATAACGCCATCGTGCCACGGAAACTGCCCTTAGACAGCTTAAGCCCGATGAATAACACAACGGGGAAAGTAATCATCACTGCCTGTAGGGCTATCCCTGCTGCATTTGAATCATTTGTCCATATTCGAAAGTCGGAAACAACAACGAGCATGAGCCAAAACGATGCGACTAGCCCGGAAGCCAGCATCAGCAACCAAATGGAAATTCTAACAAGTGTTGCGGCATTCGTCTGCATTGGGTGAATTTACGGCATTCGTTGAATGTCTGCAATGTTGTCGTGTCCTGCTAGTCCGCTTTTGTCGTATATTGTAGGGAAGCCGACGCTAACCTACGGGGTCTCGTGTATCCCGGGGCAACCGATACGCGCCATGGGAATACCTTGCCCGCCGAAAGGTCCATGTGCCTGCAAAAGCTGCAATAACTCCTCCTGCAACGACGTGCAAAACCAGTCCTACTGCGAGTCCTAATCCTGCCGCTAACCCATATTGCACGAATGACAGTGCACTCGAGCGCAAGCGACTTTCAATTGGAGACGCGAGCAACCCAAGAGCGATCGCGCATGGCATAGTGATAACCAACGCGAACGGCGTGCCAAAAAGCGCCCATAGAAAAGCAAGTAAGAATGCCAGCAACAGCTCGCCCAACGTGCACCAATCTGTCAGGTCTTGCGACCCTACGGGACACATGCGGGCATCTGCCCCAGTCTGAATACGCCAAACCAGAGAAATCCAAAACGAGATCAACGCTCCAACATACGCGGCAACAAAAGCGGCTTTCAGCGATTGTTTAATAAGGCCAGTGTCTATTTGCACGGCCACTGTGTAGCACCACGTTGGCGCTCGTCAAACGTCCGCAATGTTGTCGTATCCGGCAAGTCCGCTTTTTTAGCATATCGTCGGAAAGCTGCCTTTCGCTCAGCTTATGAACAATGTGTGCGTTATACCTTCGGCTATAAAAAGATTTGCTGCTGAAAGTGCTTTGATAAGGAAGCAAAATCTCTGCCTATTGGGAAAATCGAATGTTATGATGCATGCCGTCAGCGGGAGCTGTCCACCTCATCCGCTTGCGGCTAATTGAGACGTGTAGAGTTGATGAAGTTGCACAGACAAGATCGGAAAGACGCATTACTTCACTCCTTTAAAAGGATTTATAATTAAGTACAAACACCCTAAACAAAATAAGCCAAACAAAATTAAATCAAATGGTCGTATGTCAAAATACTGAGACAACACAAAAATAATCGGAAAAGAAAACACGAAATACTTTACTAATTTGTTCATCATATCTACTCGCAAATATCATACAACTTTGGCGTGTCCTGAAAGTCTCTTTTTAGTGTCGCCAATCTGATTTCCAGACGGCTCGAATGTTGTGAGAAGCAGACCTTGCGGCCAGCCTCAATTTGGCAGATTTTCGACCGCTTCTTGCTCATTTAACCTAAACTTTCCTCCACCGTATGCTGAGCCCTCGCTGGCCGCGCTGACTTGATATGTAAAGCCCGGCAAAAGCGGCTTAGCTTCAACTTCATATTGGTTATTTTCGCGGAAAGGTGGTCCTTGCAGCTTCGCCCCGTAAGTAACCGGGAACGCATTTTCGCATGAAGTCACCGCAAAGGACTTCCGCCAATAAACGCCGTTCTCCACCATTCCTGCGCGGTCGCCTGCCTCTGGCACCGCCGAAGGCCCGTCGACGATTGAAACGGAGATCGAATAAAAGCAATCGGGGTTTGGGTTCCCCCACATGTCATCGTCCTCGGGAATGAATGCAACCTCGCCATTCATGATGATCGCTCGGAGATTATATGATGAAGAGCAACTACTCAGCAACAGTGCGACTATCAGCGCGGTGATTGTCTTGATGATCATGGTGCAGACCATATCAACATTGTTCTAAGGCTGCTATGTTGTCGTATCCCGAAAGTTGGCTTTTATACAGCAACCCCTCAAAAGCAGACAAAAGCAACTCCATTTCCCCTTGCAATGTAGGATTTGATTTGAGAGCGTCGATTTGCCAGTCCGCATGGACTGGCGCGGCTCTTTCTCAGTGTCGAGATGACTAGAAATTCGAACGTCCCGTCATGCCCGATTAGTTCGCAAAGGTTACATTATGGAGTGCGGCGCAGCCCCTTGAACTCATCTATCCATTTGTCGAGGATAGAGATTATGACACGAGCTGCGCTCTTCAAAATCTTCGCGTTCTTCGCGTGAAACAAACCCCATGACGCCGGAGCAGCGGCACAGTGTTCCAAGAAAAAGCAGGGAGATCAGCGGCGTTCAGGTGTCAACTTAGTGTCAACTTCCGCAGGGACTACCGCCGCTCGAATGGCTTCAGCCCGCGCCCGAGCCGGTTCCCGCCAAGCGCAATGCGGTCGCCTGACCAGTCCGCGAGGAACGTTGTCTGACGGTCGACGCCGGGGGCTATGCTCGCCTCGTTGGCGCTGATCGAAAGACCGACGCTTGATTGCTGGCGGCCTTCGGGTGCCACCGTGATAAAGGCGCTGTAATTTTCCTTGGACGCCCCTTGCACAAATACATTGCGGGCAATGCTGCCAACCGCGCCATTGGGCAGGTCGATCATATAGTTCGTTTCGCGGCCGCGCGTGTCGTCAAAGGCATTATCGGTAATCGAAACCCGTGCCGCACGACTTTTGACATAATGCCCGCCATTGCCGCGTTCGAACCGGCTGTTGGTCACGGTCAGTGATCCATATCCGCCAATATAGATGCTGTGCGCGCAGCTTAACCCTCGATCACATCGGCCCAACCCGGAAAATGTCGACTGGTCGATGCTGATCAAGCCGGATCGGTCCTCAGCGGTTAAAATGCCTTGCTCGCTATTCCGGAAAATGGCGCGGGTGACCGTCAGATTGCCTTTTTCCAGCCGGATACCGGCCCCATTGGCATCGGGCACGCGCATGTTCTGGAAAATGATGCCGTCGATGGTGGCGGCTTGTCCACGCAGTACTAAAGCTGCTTTGCCCTCGCATGTCACCGCATCGAATATCACCTGTCCGGGTACAGAAGCACGAAATGCGACCACGCCAGCGGTCTGGATCGCGCATTGTCGGTAAGTTCCTGGCGCGATGATAATGGTGCCTTCATCGTCCGCTATCGAATCTACCGCCTGTTGCAGGCTGCGATAATTTCTGCCGGTTTCGGCATTTTGGAAAGGTGACGCATTTTGGGCGGCGAGCGGTGTTGCGAGCAAAGTTATTGCCAGAAGGAGCGCATGTTTCTGTATCACCCGCGCAATATAGCCGACAGCCTGTCGTTGAACCAGCCGATTAACCGACTTGTTAGGCCGCCGTCCCTTTGAGAGACAGCGGCAGGTTTACTGGTTAAGGTTTGGGCGCAACCAACGCGTTGCGGTTTCCATATCTACGCCGCGCCGCGCCGCATATTCGGTTACCTGGTCTTCCCCGATCCGCGCCACGCCGAAATATTCCGATTGCGGATGGCCGAAATAAAAACCGCTCACCGCTGCTGTGGGCAACATCGCAAAACTCTCGGTCAGCGTGATCCCGGTTTTATGGGTCGCATCAAGCAGGTCGAACAGGATCGGCTTCAAACTATGGTCGGGGCAGGCGGGATAACCCGGCGCCGGACGGATGCCGCGATATTCCTCACGATTGAGGGCTTCCATCGTGAACTGTTCATCGGGGGCATATCCCCACAGCTCTTTGCGTACATGTTCATGCATCCGCTCGGCAAAAGCCTCCGCCAACCGGTCGGCCAGTGCCTTGAGCATGATATCGGAATAATCGTCGATGTGCACCTTGAACTGTGCCAGATGCGTCCCGATGCCGTGCCCGGATGTCACGGCAAAGCCGCCGATCCAGTCGCCATTCGGGCTGATAAAATCGGCAAGGCACATATTGGCGCGGCCTTCGCGTTTGGCGACCTGCTGCCGCAAAAATGGCAATTTCACATGGCTTTCGTCGTCAAGGTGAATGATGATATCATCCCCCTTTCGCGTGCATGGCCACAGGCCCGCCACCCCTTTTGCCCGCAGCCATTTTTCATCGACAATTTTGTCGAGCATCGCTTGGGCATCGGCAAACAGATTGGTTGCGCTTTCCCCGACAACCGGATCCGTCAAAATGTCGGGATAATTGCCATGCAATTCCCACGCACGGAAAAAAGGGGTCCAGTCGATATATTTGCGAAGATCGGCCAAGTCCCAGTCATCATAGGTATGGACACCCGGCCGGCGCGGCGTAGGTGGCTTCAGCGCCTCGTCCAATTCAAATGCGTTGGCGCGGGCTTCTTCCAATGTGGCGAGCGGCTTGGCCGTTTTACCGGCGCGGGCAACCCGGATATGTTCATATTCCGCGCGTGTTTCGGTAACGAATTTTTCGGCCATCGTATCGCTGACCAAAGTGCCCGCGACCCCCACTGCGCGCGAGGCATCAAGGACATGGATCACCGGTCCGGAATATACAGGTTCAATCCGCAGCGCTGTATGGGTCTTTGACGTGGTCGCGCCGCCGATCATCAACGGCATGGTCATGCCTGCTTTTTGCATTTCTTCGGCGACAGTAACCATTTCATCGAGCGATGGGGTAATCAGGCCGGATAGACCGATCATGTCGGCATCATTTTCGTTTGCTGCTTTCAGGATTTCGGACCAGGGTACCATGACACCGAGATCGACAATTTCGAACCCGTTGCATTGCAGCACCACGCCGACGATATTCTTGCCGATGTCATGAACGTCGCCCTTGACGGTGGCCATGATGATCTTGCCCTTGCCCTTGGCACCCACTTCTTTTTCTGCCTCGATATAAGGGAAAAGATGGGCAACGGCCTTTTTCATAACCCGGGCGGATTTCACCACTTGCGGCAGGAACATCTTGCCTGATCCAAACAGGTCACCGACAACATTCATGCCGTCCATCAACGGCCCTTCGATGACCTCGATTGGTCGCCCGCCTGCCTGCTTGATGGCAAGCCGCGCTTCTTCTGTATCGTCGACAATATGGGCATCGATACCTTTGACCAGAGCATGTTCTAGCCGCTTCTTGACGTCCCAGCCGCGCCATTCAGCTTCTGCCTTTTCCTGCGCGACATCTGTACCGCGATACTTTTCGGCCAATGTAATGAGCCGTTCGGTCGCGTCGGGATCGCTGTTCATAATGACATCTTCACATGCCACACGCAGTTCTGGGTCAATATCGTCGTAGATATCAAGCTGCCCTGCGTTCACGATCGCCATGTCCAAGCCGGCTGGAATGGCGTGATATAGAAATATCGAGTGCATCGCCCGACGAACCGGCTCATTGCCCCGGAATGAAAATGACAGGTTCGACAGGCCGCCCGAATAATGGGCATAGGGGCACAGGACGCGCAATTCCTTTAGCGCCTCGATAAAATCGACGCCGTAGTTATTATGGTCTTCAATGCCGGTTGCGACGGCGAAGATGTTGGGGTCAAATATGATATCTTCGGGCGGAAAGCCAATGCCGGTCAACAGATCATAAGCGCGCTTGCAGATTTCGACCTTACGTTCTTTAGTATCGGCCTGACCCGTTTCATCGAAGGCCATCACTACTACTGCCGCACCATAGGCCATGCAAAGTCGGGCATGATAAAGAAACTGCTCTTCACCCTCTTTCATCGAAATGGAATTGACGATGGGCTTACCCGAAACACATTTCAGCCCCGCTTCGATAACGCTCCATTTCGAACTGTCGATCATCAACGGCACACGGGCAATATCAGGTTCAGCAGCGATCCGTTTGATAAAGGTCGTCATCGCTTCATGCGCGTCAAGCAGGCCTTCATCCATGTTAATATCAATAATCTGCGCGCCATTTTCGACCTGATCCCGCGCCACCTCAACCGCCGCTTCATAATCGCCAGCAAGGATGAGTTTTTTGAACTTGGCGCTACCGGTAACATTGGTGCGCTCGCCGATATTGACGAAGCGGGAAGAAGATGGGGTCATGTTTTCTTTTCTTACTCAGGCGGCCATGATGAACGGTTCAAGGCCCGCCAAACGGGTCACTATAGCGGTATGCGGAATTTGGCGCGGGGCCCGGTCTTCGACGGCTTTGGCAATGGCGGCAATATGCGCCGGGGTTGTGCCACAGCAACCGCCTACAATGTTGACGAGCCCGTCATCCAGCCACTGCCCGATCAGTAGGGCGGTCGTCTCAGGCAATTCGTCATATTCGGCCAGATCATTGGGTAACCCGGCATTCGGATAGGCCATAACCAAAGTATCCGCCTGTTTTGACAAGGCTGCGAGATGGGGGCGCAATAAATCTGCGCCGAACGAACAATTTAACCCGACCGTCAGTGGTTTGACGTGACGGATCGCGGCCCAGAAAGCCTCAACCGTATGGCCAGACAGATTACGGCCCGCCATGTCAGTAATCGTCATCGAAATCATCAAGGGTACATCGCGCGCCGAAGCCGCTGCTGCTTCTTGCGCCGCCATCGCCGCACATTTAGCATTCAACGTATCGAATATCGTTTCGATCAGCAAAAAGTCCACGCCGCCGTCGATCAGCGCGTCGCATTGTTCACGATAGACATCTTTAAGATAGTCAAAATCAATCTCGCGAAACCCCGGATCGTTAACATCGGGGGAGAGCGAAAGGGTCTTGTTGGTGGGGCCAATCGAGCCTGCAACGAACCGCCTGATCCCATTTTTCGCTTCGGCTGCATCGCAACAGGCCCGCGCCAGTTTCGCGGACTCAAGGTTCAATTCGCGCACCAGATGTTCGCAGCCATAATCGGCCATACTGATTTTCGTACCGCTGAACGTATTGGTTTCAATCATGTCGGCACCGGCATCAAGATAGGCCATATGAATAGCCTCCACGACATCGGGCCGGGTAATCGACAGCAGGTCATTATTACCCTTTTGGTCATGGGTCAGATCCAACGCGCCCCGATAATCAGCTTCCGACAATTTATAGGCTTGAATGGCGGTGCCATAACCGCCGTCAAAAACCATGATCTGCTTTGACGCGCGGGCGGAAAATTCTGCACGCGCGCTCATGCCGCTTTATCCCGCGCTGTGTGAATCGGGCGTTTACCAAGCAGATGGCAAATGGCGTAAGACAATTCCGCCCGGTTGAGGGTGTAAAAATGGAAATCACGCACCCCGCCTGCATAAAGCCGGCGGCACATTTCAGCAGCAATCGTCGCCGCCACCAATTGCCGCGCCGGGGGATGGTTATCCAGCCCTTCAAATAAATGCGCCATCCACGCCGGAATTGCGGTGCCTGTCATGTTGGACATACGTGTGATAGCCGAAAAATTTGATACTGGCATGATCCCGGGGACGATTTCGGCATCGATACCCGCTGCTGCAACGGTATCGCGGAACCGGAAAAAGGTTTCGGGTTCAAAAAAGAATTGCGTGATGGCGCGGCTGGCGCCTGCATCCAACTTGCGCTTGAGGAAATCAATGTCGGTTGCTGCGGACAAAGCCTCCGGGTGGGTTTCAGGATATGCACTTACCGATATTTCGAATGGATGCAGGCGACGCAAGCCTTCAACCAATTCAGCCGCACTGGCATAGCCGTCGGGATGAGGTATAAATTTACCGTTAGCATTAGGCGCATCGCCGCGAAGCGCAACGACATGACGCACCCCTGCTTGCCAATATGCATTCGCAACTTTGGCAATTTCTTCTCTCGATGCATCAACACAGGTCAGATGCGCAGCGGCAGGGATTCGCGTTTCCTTCGCAATGCGCGCAACCGTGTTATGTGTCCGTTCTCGCGTGGTCCCGCCTGCACCATAAGTTACAGAGAAAAATCGCGGGGCAAGCGGGGCTAATGTGACCACCGAATCCCATAATTGTTCTTCCATTTTTTCAGTCTTGGGCGGAAAAAATTCAAAGCTGATTTCGCAATCGCCGGAAAGGCCCGCGAAGAGTGGATCCGCCAATGCCCGACTGGCTTCCTGCATGTGTGCAAAAGGGAAAATCATGCAACGATCCTTAATTTGTTAAATTCGATCCCGGTTACCAAATCCTGTTTTTGGCCCATCCACATTTTGACCGCCAACGCCCCGCCATCCAGCACAAGTTGGTGCGCAAGATGCACTCCATTGGCCTGAAAAGCGTGGGCAATCAGGTCATCGGCAAAGCCAAGTCGCGCATGGGCGTGAACCGTTCTCAATTCTTCGCGTTCGTGCGCGGCAAAATCGACAATTATCAACCGGCCATTTGGCGCAAGCACCCTTGCGGCTTCGGCAATGACCCCTTCGGGATCTTGGGCATAATGCAGCACCTGATGGAATAAAATCGTATCGAATGTGTTTTCATCAAACGGTAGGTGATTGAAATCCCCCATCATGATGTCAACTTTAGCAGCGCTGAGGCTGCTCATATTACTCAGTTTCGCCCGGGCAAGCCGCAACATATCCGAACTGTTATCTAGAGCGACAAAATGGCTGGCATCAGCAGCGAATAATTCCATCATGCGTCCGGTGCCGGTGCCAACGTCCAGAACCGAACCTAATGGAGCAGATCGTAATATGCTGCTTATGGCCTGTTCAACTTCGGAATCTGCGACATGAAGTGAGCGGAGGGAATCCCATTCCTGCGCATGGACCGCAAAATACTCGGCGGCCATCTGGGTGCGCGCGGCCCTGACCTCGTCCAGTTTCTGCAAATCGCGCTGAAACGCCCGGGCATGGGTAATATCAACGTCAGCGAATAGTGAAGCCAGCTTGCCCTCACTCAAAACCGGGCCCGGCTGGATGAATACCCAACTTCCTTCCTTTCGGCGATTCAATATCCCCGCTTCGTCCAATAATCTTATGTGACGGGATACCCGAGGCTGGCTTTGGCCCAGAATCTGCACCAATTCGCCTACGGACAACTCTAAACGAAGCGCCAAAAACACGATTCGGAGCCGCGTCGGGTCGGCCAAAGCACGCATTATATCGAGTAAATCAATCATCGGAGCAGCACATAAAGAAATCTTTATATGCTGTCAATTGGCTCAAATTGGCCATGTTTTCTACCATAAAGGTAGAGTTTACCCCAAATATAGCCACGCTGGCCGCATCAGCTGCAAAAACCCGATTGCCATGAAAAAATGAAGAGGCTAGAGGGACAAACCGCAGTCACATTCACAACTGTGCTTTGTGCCTGTCAGGTTTTCAATAAGTTTTGCTAGGGGGTTTTCCCAAATGAAGAAAATTGCTGTATCTCTCGTTCTCGCCGCTTCGCTCGGCCTGGCTGCATGCTCGGGCGCTGAAGAAGCAACCACTGAAGCTGCTGACGCAACTGCAGAAGCTACCACTGAAACTGCTGACGCTGCTGTAGAAGGCGCTGAAGCTGCTACTGACGCTGCTGCTGCAACCGACGAAATGGCCGACAAGGCTGGCGAAATGGCTGACAAGGCCGGTGAAGCTGCTGCTGCAACCGGTGAAGCCGCTGCTAAGGCTGGCGAAATGGCTGACGCTGCTAAGGAAGCTGCGAAGTAATATCGCACTTTCAGCACAAGCTGATAAAAAGGGCCGTTCTGTTCGCAGGGCGGCCTTTTTTGTTAAAAATCCAGCAGAGTCACAATCATGGCCCATCGCCGTTATCTTATAGTGATGCTCCTCGCTTTCGCGACTTCGTGCAGTCAGGATCCATCCCAATCTGACAGGACTGGCTTAACGTCCGAAGATGCAACGACACTGGACAACGCAGCCGCCAAGCTAGACAGCGAAACCAACCTCGACCAACCCGTTCGGTAGAGGCATAACGGTTTCCTGATTCAACCCGTCATCAGGCTGAAAACTTACCCCTGCATAGAATCGGTCGCGCCCTATCGTTGGTGATACGTGGCTATGGTTCGGGATACAAATTGCATGAATGCCATACGCTGCGGAACAGATGCCGTGGTGCTGCCGATCATAACCACTACGGCATAGCGCGTTCCGTCAGGCGCGGTCATTATACCGATGTCATTATACCCTGTGGAAATGGGTGATAGAATCTGCCCGGTGCCTGTCTTGTGCAAAAATCGCCAACCGGCCGGCACTCCTGCCTTCAGGCGATTTGGGCCGCTGCTTGTCCGTGACATGATATCCAGCAACAATCGCGTGGATGGCGGCGACAACAATTCACCACGTGCCAATTTCGCCAAGGCACGCACAATCGCTTCAGGCGCTGCGCCATCGACAGGGTCCGCCAAATAGCGATCCATTGCCGACTTGCGTGACGCCAAAGGCAGTGCTTCGCGCGCGCTGTAAAAGCGGCGGCCAACAGAATATTCCTGTTTCCATTGTAGCCCGGCGATCTCGCTTTGCATTATGCGTTCACCCGGACCAAATCGAACCGCCCCCAGTTTTTTGCGTTGTATAAACGCCCTGACGGCTTGCGGGCCACCCGCTGTTCGCAGCAGGGAATCATTTGCGGTATTGTCGCTCGCCATAATGGATTGTTCCAACAGGCTTTGGACGCTTTCCTCTATTGGTCCGTTTGCCAGAACGCGTTCGCGGATTGGTTGATGAAAAACGGCCAAGTCATCCTTCGTGATCTTTACCTTTTGATCGAGACGAAGCTTGCCTTGATCGACCAAGTCCAGAACGGTCATCGCCACCCATGTTTTGGAAACACTTTGTTGCGGAAAAAGGTCGCTAAGTCGGCGACCCAGCACCCATTCGCCGCCATCAATGCGCATAATGGCAACACCGGTTTTCCCAGGAAATTGCTGCCATTGTTCATCTATCAGGTTCTCAAGTCCAACGGGCGGGATCACCGCAGGCTTTGTCGAAACAGGTGACGCAGGCTTCGCAACGGGCGTTGGTTTAGGGACGGGGCGCACTACAGGCGCATTGACCGCTGGTTTAGGGCGAGGCGGCGGATCAGCGGCAACACATGCTGATAGCATCGAAACCATCGACAGCCAAATCAGGGCTGTACCACCCAACTGTCGGAAAAACCGGATAGATTTTGCGTTTTGAAAGGACATATTCACTCGATAGTTGGCTAAGCCGTTGTGCGATATCACTTTAGCAAAGTTTTGCGACGAACAATTCTGTATTCTCGACAAGGGACTTCGATAGGCCATGCGGGTGAGTTTACAATGCATTGCAGGATTTACTTGACCTTGGAAGCTGTCCGTAGTTGTCCTCGATAAACTGAAAGAATGACGGGAAGGTGTTTATGGACGGTATATTCATCGGAAAAAGTGCGAATGGTCCCGAAGCATTAAACCTTAAACGCGCCAATCGCCACGGCTTGATTGCAGGCGCGACGGGAACCGGTAAAACCGTCACCTTGCAAGGATTAGTGGAGGGTTTTTCTGCCGCTGGCGTTCCGACTTTTGTAGCCGATGTAAAAGGCGACTTGTCCGGCATGGCAATGGCCGGTTCGCCGCAAAGCAAAACACATGAGATTTTCGCCGGCAGGGTCACCGAAATTGGTCAGGTGGACTGGGCCTATAAAGACAATCCAACGCAGTTCTGGGATTTATTTGGTGAGCAAGGTCACCCTATCCGGACCACTGTGTCGGAAATGGGGCCGTTACTTTTATCCCGCCTCATGGACCTTAACGAGGTGCAGGAAGGCGTTTTGACCATTGCGTTTCATGTTGCCGACAAGGACGGGCTTTTGATGCTCGACCTCGACGACCTGCAGGCGATGCTGGTCCATTGCGGTGAACGCGCGGACGAGTTGACGCTCGAATTTGGCAACATCTCGAAACAGTCGGTCGGAAGCATCCAGCGGTCTTTGCTCCAGTTACGTACCCAGGGCGGGGCGCATTTTTTTGGCGAGCCGTCGCTGGAATTAATGGATTTTGTCAAAGCCGACGACGCCGGTCGGGGTATCGTCAACATTTTGGCTGCCGACAAATTGATGGCCAGTCCCAAGCTTTATTCGACATTTCTGCTGTGGCTCTTATCCGAATTATTCGAAAATTTCCCCGAGATTGGCGACCCGGAAAAACCAAAACTGGTTTTCTTTTTCGATGAAGCGCATTTGCTGTTCAACGATGCGCCGAAAGCATTATTGGAGAAAATCGAGCAGGTTGTGCGGCTGATCCGGTCAAAAGGAATTGGCGTATATTTCATCACCCAGAACCCGATAGACATACCGGACACCGTCGCTGCACAGTTGAATAACCGTATTCAGCACAAGCTGAACGCCTTTACCCCGCGTGACCAGCAGGCGGTGAAATCGGCGGCAGAAACTTTCCGGCCTAACCCCGACGTCGATGTTGCCCAAGCGATCACTGAACTGAAAATCGGGGAGGCGCTGGTATCGTTGCTTCAACCCGACGGCTCGCCTTCGATAGTGCAGCGCACATTGATAAAGGCACCCGCCAGCCGCGTCGGGCCACTGACCCCGCAAGAACGGGGCGTGATGATTCAGACCGATGCGATTGGAGACAAATATGACGTGCTGATTGACCGGGAGTCTGCCGAAGAAATACTGGCAGCCAAAGGAGCACAGGCAGCGGCAGCGGCGGCTGAAGCAATGGCGCAGGCCGTCGCCGACAAGGAAGCCGCAGCCACGGCCAAGGAAAAAGCAAAAGCGGATGCCATAGCTGCAAAAGAAATGGCCCGGCAGCAAGCGGTTGCCGCTCGCGACGCGGCCAAGCCCAGCATGGCCGAAAAAATGGTGCAATCCGCAGCGCGTTCTGCCGCAACGTCGGTGGGGCGTCAGCTTGCCGGATCGCTCGGAAAGTCCCTCATCCGCGGGATATTGGGCAGCCTGTTCAAATAATCAGCCACGCCCACGATAGGAAGCAACACCTTGGTCAGGCAACCAAAGGCCCTTTGGCGGTTCGCCCGATTGCCAGAAAATATCGATAGGTATCCCGCCTCGAGGATACCAGTATCCACCGATCCGTAGCCAATGGGGCTTCATCTCCCCAAACAATCTTTGGCCGATGCCTACCGTGCAGTCTTCGTGGAAAGCGGCATGATTACGAAACGAACCGAGAAAAAGCTTTAGGGATTTTGATTCCACTATTGTCGCTTGCGGCGCATAGTCGATGACAAGATGGGCAAAATCAGGTTGCCCGGTGACTGGACACAGTGATGTAAATTCGGGAATGGCAAATCGCGTCAGATATAATGTGTCAGGCCTTGGATTAGGTACATAATCGAGCGTCGCCAGATCCGGGCTGGCGGGCTGGTCGCTTTGTTTTCCAAGGAATGTTGTTTTGGGCTGGTCGGTCATGATGGGCATTTATCCCCTTCGTGACGCATTGCAAACAGGTCATTTGCGGAATCCGGTTTACACTACATTGCCTGTATCGCTTCACAACGGGTTCAGTGGCTATCTGCATATATGAAAACACTAATTCCCATTTTGGGCGATCAGCTCAGCCACCAGATATCTTCGCTTTCGGGGCAGGACAAAGGCCAGGCTATTTTGCTGATGGTCGAAGTGGCAGAAGAAACCGCCTATGTGCCCCATCACAAGGCAAAGCTTTCTTACATCCTGTCCGCGATGCGCCACCACGCCCGCGATTTGGAGAGCCAAGGGTGGCAAGTAGACTATGTCTGCCTGGAAGATCCGCAAAATTGCGGCAACTTCACCGGCGAAGTAGTGCGCGCAATCGAGAAGCATCGCCCCCACAAAATCCGGATCACTGAAGCGGGAGAATGGCGGGTAAAGGCAATGCTCGACAGTTGGGGGGACCGTTTCGAAATTCCGGTGGAGATAACAGCCGACACACGTTTTATCGCATCGCACACCGAATTCGAAATCTGGGCCGCAGACCGCAAGCAATTACGGATGGAGTTTTTCTACCGCGAAATGCGACGCAAAACCGGCCTGTTGATGAATAAGGACAAGCCCGAAGGCGGACAATGGAACTATGATACAGAAAACCGTAAACCGGCAAAGCGCGACCATCAGATTCCAAAACCGCTGCATTTCCCGCCCGACGTCCTAACCCAAGACGTCATCGACATGGTTACAACCCGCTTTGGCAACCATATCGGGTACACCGTAAATTTCGGATTTGCAGTAACCCGCGCCGACGCCCTTCGGCAACAGACACATTTCCTGGATGTGGCTTTGCCCCATTTCGGGGATTATCAGGATGCAATGCTGACTGACGAGCCATTTCTTTGGCATTCCATCTTGTCGCCATATATCAACTCTGGTCTGCTGGATCCGCTGGAGCTCTGTCGCAATGTCGAGGCGCGATACCGGGAGGGGCTGGTCCCGTTAAATGCCGCGGAAGGCTTTATCAGGCAGGTTATCGGCTGGCGCGAATATGTGCGAGGCATCTATTGGTTTGCGGGGCCTGATTATGTGAACCGCAACGCACTAGGCGCGTCGCGGCCACTGCCGGATTTTTACTGGACGGGCAAAACCGATATGCATTGTATGGCGCAATCAATCGGTCAAACGCTGGATTACGCCTATGCCCACCATATCCAACGGCTGATGATAACCGGAAACTTTGCGCTGTTGGCGGGAATCAATCCGGTCGAGGTACATCAATGGTATTTGGCGGTTTACGCCGACGCCTATGAATGGGTCGAATTACCAAATACGTTGGGAATGAGCCAATTTGCGGACGGCGGGATGCTGGCATCAAAGCCTTATGCCTCCAGCGGCGCCTATATCAACCGGATGTCGGACTATTGCCGGTCATGCCGCTATGACGTCAAACAGCGGACGGGACCTGACGCTTGCCCGTTCAACGCGCTGTATTGGGACTTTGTCGCACGCAATGCGCCTATGCTGAGCGCCAACCCGCGTATGGCAATGCCGTATAAAAACTGGGGCCGGATGACCGACGCCGACCAAGCAGCCTTGCGAAGTGACGCAGCGAAGTTTCTGGAAACACTTGGCTAGATTGCAAAACCGCCTTATCTTGCGCCGCACAAGAATCAAGAACAGCGGGCTAGGACATATAAAATGGAGTTATTAGTAAGCACCGAATGGTTGGCAAAAGAAATCGGTGCCTCCGATTTGCGTATAGTCGACGCGACATGGTTCATGCCGGATGCGGGACGTAACGCGCAGGCTGAATATGAAGGCGGGCATATTCCTTCTGCTGTTTTCATGGATCTGGAGGAGCTTGCGGATGCCAATAATGCGCTGCCTAACAGCCTGCCCCCGGCCGAAAAATTTGCCAGCCGGATGCAGTCTTTGGGACTTGGCGACGGAAGCCGAATTGTCGTTTATGACGACAGCCCGTTCAAATCTGCATCCCGTGCATGGTGGATGCTGACCCTGTTCGGTGCCCATGATGTCGCGATACTAGATGGTGGCATTGCGAAATGGAAAGCCGAAGGCCGCGCACTTGAAACCGGCAAACCGTCGCTGCGTCACCGTCACTTCACCGTATGGAAAGACAAGCAGGCGGTAAAAAGTAAAGCCGATTTGCTATCAAATCTACACAGCAAAAGTGCTGAAGTCGTCGACGCACGGGGTGCAGGCCGCTTCACCGGAGAAGAAGCCGAGCCACGCCCCGAAATGGCGTCTGGCCATATTCCAGGTAGCCGTAATCTGCCCTTCGGAAATCTGTATAATTCCGACGGCACTTGGAAGCGAGGCGACGAACTGGTTGCAGCCTATACCCAAGCCGGCGTTAATCTTGACAAGCCAATGATTACCACGTGCGGGTCAGGCATGACCGCCGCAGTGGTGTTGTTTGGCGCACGGCTAACCGGCAAGAAAGACGTCGCCTTGTACGATGGCAGTTGGTCCGAATGGGGTTTGGATAAGGATACACCAAAGGAAACGGGTGCGGCTTGAATCCGGAAAAGCCACGCAATAAATCGACCCAAATCATCACAGGTGGGCGCAAAAAAGCCCTGACTGGACCAGTTGTGAATGTTCCGGTCTGGCGGGCCAGTACCCATCTTTATGACGATGTAGCTGCTTTGGACGCCGGTAAAAACGGTAATGAAGACGGCCGCTTTTTTTATGGTCGCCGCGGCTCGCCGACCCAATGGTCGCTGGCCGATGCGTTGACCGAGATGGAGCCGGGTGCAACCGGAACAATGCTATACCCGTCAGGTGTGGCCGCGATTTCGTGTGCACTGCTTTCCATATTGCGGCCAGGCGATGTGCTTTTAATGACCGACAATGCTTATGACCCCAGCCGGGCATTCGCCGACGGATTTTTGAAAAGAATGGGCGTTGAAACCCGTTATTTCAATCCGCTAACCGCCGACATCGCCGCACTTTTCTGTGAAAAGACAAAGGCCATTTTGCTCGAAACGCCGGGCAGCCTGACTTTTGAAGTGCAAGATGTCCCCGCCATTTGCGCGGAGGCCAAAAAGCGCGGCGTTGTCAGTTTACTCGACAACACTTGGGCAACACCTTTCTTTTACACCGCGCTCGACAAGGGTGTGGATATGGCAATCATGGCAGCCACCAAATATATCGTCGGTCACAGCGACGTTATGATGGGCAGCGTGACGACACATTCGCGGTTTTGGAGAGGATTGCGCCAAACGGCCCAACAATTGGGCCAAGTCGTATCTCCTGACGACGCCTATCTTGCCAGTCGCGGGCTTCGAACGCTTGCGGTGCGTATGAAGGCACATGAAGCATCTGCCCTGAAAATCGCATATTGGTTGCAGGACCGATCCGAAGTTGACCTTGTACTACATCCCGCCCTTCCCGAATGCCCCGGCCATGAAATATGGAAGCGGGATTTTAGCGGCTCTTCCGGGCTATTTTCATTCGTCTTGAATGGCACCAAAGAAAATGCCGCCCAATTTGTCGACGCCCTCGAACTGTTCGGTATCGGTTATAGCTGGGGCGGGTTTGAAAGCCTTGCATTGCCAGTCCATCCAGAGACCTGTCGTACCGAAGTTCCGTGGGAAAAGAACCGTGCGCTCATCCGGTTGCAAATCGGGTTGGAGGACTGCGACGACCTGATCGCTGATCTTGATTCGGCATTCAAAACATTGGCCTGACCTTAGGGTCAGGACCTAGCGGGTTGGCACCGGAACTTCGCCCGAATAATCATAAAAGCCCCGTTTTGCTTTGCGGCCATACCAGCCTGCCTCGACATATTTTTGCAGCAACGGAGCCGGACGGAATTTCGGATCGCCGGTTGTTTTGAAAAGAACATTGGTGATTTCAAGGCAGGTATCGAGGCCGATAAAATCCGCCAGCGTTAATGGACCCATAGGGTGATTCAAGCCAAGCTGACAGGCGGTATCGATATCGCGAATTGTCGCAACGCCCTCACCCAAGGCGAAGCATGCTTCATTTATCATGGGCATCAAAATGCGGTTGACGATGAACCCCGGCGAATCATTGGCAAACACCAATTGCTTGCCCAGCCCCTCGCCATAACTGCGTACAATGCCTACAGTCGCGTCCGTTGTCCCAAGGCCGCGAATGATTTCAATCAGCCCCATAACAGGAACGGGGTTGAAAAAATGAACACCGATAAAACGTGCAGGATCTGGTGAAGATTGGGCCAGGCGGGTTATGGGAATAGACGAAGTATTTGACGCCAGAACCGCATTTTTGTCTAGGATTTCAGCAACTGATTCGAATATCTTGCGCTTAATGTCCTCCCGTTCGGTTGCCGCTTCGATGATCAATCCCGCTTCGGCCATCGGGACATAGCTGGCCACAGGTTCGATGCGTGAGAGTAACATATCAGCCGCCTCCCGGGCCATTTTTCCTTTGTCGACCAGTTTGGACAGCGCCTTTTCAATACCGGCCTTGCCAGCTTGCGCCCGCGTCAGGTCAATGTCGGACAGATAAACATGATAGCCCGCACCGGCGCTAACCTGGGCAATGCCTGCGCCCATTTGACCGGCCCCGATAATCCCCACTGCGCGCATGATAATCTCCATTTGTACTGAGTTCAAAAGCCCCTAGCTTAGGCACAATAAAAGCGCTAGCCTGTGGCCATGTGCCGGGCAATTTTCGCATCAATATGGCTGTTTTCAGCGACCGCAATCGCCGCTTACGGCGCATCACCGACACCCGGAAAAATCTCCAATTTCAAAGATTGGAGCGTCGGTTGCGATAATGGCCTCTCTTGTCAAGCCGTAGCACTGTTGCCCGATGGACCTTGGGATGACGGCTTATCTGTGGTCATCACGAGATCGTCCGGAGTGCAGGCGCCTTTGGCCATCGAAGTTGGCGGTTTTGCCGCAAAAGCAAATCGATATCGCGTCATAATCGACGGCAAAGCAGTCCACAGCGGCTCCGTGCCCACCGGCAGCGAGGCGATCAAAATTGAAGGCACAGAAAGCCTGAAAATCGCCCGGGCAATGGCAAACGGTCGGTCACTCCGGTTGGTTGATGGCAGCGGCGCGAATCTGGGAATGGCATCTCTATCCGGTGTTTCCGCCGCATTGCGATATATTGATGCGGAACAGGGCCGTGCCGGTTCGCGGGGAGCCGCTGTAGCCTTTGGTGCAAAAAAGGCGTCTGCAAAAAAGGCCGCTTATCCGGTGCTCCAAATCCGCAAAATGTTGCCCACCGATATGTTACCCGATGCAACTGCTCTCGTCGCGCTGTCCGAGGGCAGCCCGTGCTCAGAAGAACGTTTGGGTTCGACAGAAGATACAGCTTACAGTCTTGGAGCTGACGTGCAAGGGCCGCTCGCCTTGGTCATGCTCAATTGTGGCGCGGGTGCCTATAATTTTTCATCGGGTGTTTATGTGGGTCGGCGCGACAATGCGGGAAAATGGAAATTCGAACCGGCAACATTTGACTATGGGGCCACAGGCTTCAGCGAAGAAAGCAAAATTCCGCTTTTGGTGAACGCAGATTGGGACGCTGCCAAGCAGACCATCAACAGCTATTCCAAGGGCCGTGGACTCGGCGATTGCGGATCGTCGGAAAGCTGGGTCTGGGACGGCAGCACCTTCCGCTTAACAAGCGCGGCCTTTATGGGAGAATGCCGGGGCTCACTGGATTGGATCCCGATCTGGAAGGCCGAAGTGAAGATCATCAATTAGGGTCCTGATCCTATGCTCTGATCCTATAATTTTCGCTGTTTCAACAAAATCTCGGCAATGGCATAAGTGCGTGGATTGTCGACATCGACGGCATAAGCCCCATCAGCCTCCATATAAGGCACAACGCGCGCACCGAGCGCCCTCGATATGGCCTTGAACGCCGTATCCAGTTTCCACCAGCCAAGCCGAAAACGGATCAGGTTGATGATTCCGAAGGCTTTTGCAATGCGGCCTTTTGTTTTGATGAATTGTCCGCCCTGCCGGAATGCTTCAGCCGCTTTGAGTGCCGAGGCATTGCGGAGCCAGAAAAGGTTGCAGTTGGAAATGGCGGCATCGGAAAATTCATAGAATCTGCGTTGCCCTTCGGGATGCGCTGCCTGAATGGCTTCGCGCGTGGACAACACAATGACCGCATCCCCGTCACCTGCCAAGGCTTCAGAATGGACGTCGCGCATCAATTCTGAGGTTACCAGAACATTATCTGCTGTAGTGATTACCATTGGCCAAGCGCTGTCACCGGCCTGTTTGGCGGCATATTCGACACTTTCCACAATCCCCGCTTGCGCCTGACAGATCATCAGACGGCCTGCCTTTTCCAGTTCTATAACAGCCGGGAGGTCGGCAATAACCATCGGATCATGGATCGAAACAAGTATTTTGGTGTCAGGAAAGGCCGGTATTGCGGCTTCCAATACCCATTGCAGCAACGCCTTGCCACAAATTGGAATACGGCACTTATGACTGACGCCAGCCTCGGCGGCCATCGGGTCAAGCTTACCGTCACGTTTGCCGGCCAGGACCAGCAAGGTAGGGGAATTATTCATGCGCCGCCTATAGTGCGGTGCCACAGTTGCGGCAAGCTTGGGCTGGTATTTCCTTCCCGAAACGCTTAAGCGCACGGGCAATGCTCTCAATTTAGCAGAAAGCCCGGTTAATATTATGTCCTCCCCCCTTCGTATTGCGCTCGCCGGTCTTGGTACTGTAGGCACCGGCGTTATCCAGTTGATTGAGGAAAACGGCCCGCTGATTGCACGCCGTTCGGGGCGGGCGATTGAAATTGTCGCTGTCACGGCACGCGACCGTTCAAAAGACCGGGGCGTAGATCTGGCACCTTATCGCTGGGTTGATGATATGGGGGAATTTGCAACCGCAAGCGATATTGATGTCGTCGTTGAACTGATCGGCGGCTCGGACGGCCCGGCGCTTACCCTTGCGCGCGAAACTTTGTCGAATGGGCGGGCCTTGGTGACCGCGAACAAGGCTATGATAGCCCATCACGGAGCCGAGCTTGCGGCGCTTGCCGAAAACAAAAATGCGGCCCTGAAATTCGAGGCGGCTGTCGCAGGCGGTATACCTGTAATCCAGGGGTTGCGTGATGGTGCGTCCGCAAACCGAATCGACCGCGTCTATGGAATTTTGAACGGTACCTGCAATTTCATTTTATCGACGATGGAAAAGGAAGGCCTGGATTTCAACGAGGTGCTGGCCGATGCCCAGGCCAAGGGATTTGCCGAAGCCGACCCCGGTTTCGACATTGACGGTATCGACGCCGCGCATAAATTGTCGATCCTGGCATCGTTGAGTTTTGGCTCGCAAATTGATTTTGGTGGCGTGGAGACCCGCGGTATCCGTAAAATCCTTGCCGCCGATATCGCGCAGGCCAAAGCGCTAGGTTATCGCATACGCCTTATCGGGCTCGCCGAAATTGAAGGAGAAAATGGCTCTGCCGAAATTTTCCAGCGCGTCCAGCCTTGCCTTGTACCGCTTATACATCCGCTCGCCCATGTAATTGGGGCGACCAATGCAGTGGTGGCGGAAGGGAATTTTTCTGGCCGCTTGCTGTTTCAAGGCGCAGGCGCAGGCGACCGGCCTACCGCATCTGCTGTGGTTGCAGATCTTGTGGACATCGCCCGCAAGGAAACCGGCCCCGCTTTTTCGATGCCATCGTCCGAACTGGAAAAAATGCCGCGTGCGGCCTCCGCCCATCGCATCGGGAAAACCTATGTCCGAATGATTGTTGCTGACCGTGTCGGCGTTTTGGCTGAAATCACGGCCGCCATGCGGGATGCGGGCTTGTCCATTGAAAGCCTGATCCAGACAGAAACCAGCGATGATGGATCAGCCCTTATTGCAATGGTTACCCACGCAGGCCCGGAGCTCGCCATAAATGACACACTCGAAACGCTCTCAACATCGGACAGCCTGATGGGCGAACCGATGGTCATGCACATATTGGAAGAATGAACCAATATGTTCGTATCTTTCCAGTGCGGCGACAAGCCACCTCGACATTTGCCTGCGCCCTCCTTAACGAAAATGCAATCCGGACCTGCCAAAGCCCGAAACCAGATTTTCATTCAACACGAACCGCGAACTTAAAATAGCTAGGAACACCCAATGACGGCAGCAAGCCAAATCCTCGACCGAGTGCTCGTTCTCGAAATGGTCCGTGTAACTGAAGCAGCCGCGATTGCAGCGGCGAAACTGATTGGGCGAGGCGATGAAAAGGCGGCTGACGCTGCAGCGGTCGAGGCTATGCGTGCCGCCCTGAACGGGCTTTACATGGACGGTACCGTCGTCATTGGCGAAGGCGAGCGCGACGAGGCACCAATGCTTTTCATCGGGGAAAAAGTAGGATCGGCCATTGGCAAAGGCCCGCGCATTGATATTGCGCTTGATCCTCTCGAGGGGACAACGATCACGGCGAAGGCCGGGCCGAATGCACTGGCCGTTCTGGCGGTTGCGGAAGAAGGCAATCTTTTGAATGCCCCCGATGTTTACATGGACAAAATTGCGGTAGGCCCAGGCTATTCCAAGGATATTGTCAATCTGGACCGTACGGTCACCGAAAATGTAACGGCCGTTGCAAATGAAAAGGGCGTAGAACCCAGCGAACTGATCGTTTGCGTTCTTGATCGCCCACGTCACGAAAAACTTATCGCCGAGTTGCGCGCGTTGGGTTGCGGCGTCATGCTAATCCCCGATGGCGATGTTGCTGGCGTTATTGCAACCGCAAATCCCGACACCACCGTCGATATTTATATGGGTACCGGCGGCGCCCCGGAAGGTGTGCTCGCTGCGGCTGCGCTGCGCTGCGTCGGGGGTCAGTTCAAGGGCCGCCTGCTGTTCCGTAACGATGATGAACGCAAACGTGCGCGCAAATGGGGTATCGAAGATCTGGACAAGATTTACGATCTTGAGGAATTGGCGAAAGGCGACTGCATATTTGCGGCGACCGGCGTGACTGACGGGTCTTTACTTGATGGCGTAAAGACACTCAGAGATGGTCGCATCACGACCGAAACCATCGTCATGCGGGCGTCAAGCGGCACTGTGCGCCGGGTAAAAAGCGAACATGGCCGGGGGAATATCGCAGGTTAGAAAATGCCCAAGGCAACCCCGGCCGCCATCCGCGCGCCGGTATCATGGACTTGCTGTAAATCTGCTTGCGAAATCTTTTTGGGACCTAATATGGCCGCTTCGGTTTGCGCGTTGGTGCAGACTATAAAAGTGTCCGCTATTTTCCTGAGCCGCCATCCGGTCACGATACGCTCGGCTTGCCGGGCGGCATTGCTGCCGTCGGAACCCGCACACACCATTATAGCATAAGGTCGTCCCTCAATCTTGCCGAGGCACGGATAATAGCACCGGTCGAAAAACGCCTTCATTACGCCGCTAATGGCCGCCAGATTTTCCGGGAAAACAAAAAGATATGCATCTGATTCAAGCATATGTGCTGGTTGTGCAGCGTCAGCAGGCAGCGATTCTGTCTCTGTTAGTTCAAAAGTGGCCGCTCCTTCGGCAGCCGCTTGTGCCAAAGCTTGGGATCCGCCGGTTTGGCTATGCCAAATGATGAGCAGCTTTTTCATGTCGCCTTGCTAGCATTGGCAACCCCGCATAGGGAAGGTCCATGTCATCAGTTCTCAACATCACGCATTCGATACTCGGCCAGCGCTGGCAATGGCGCAGCGGCGACGTGGATACCCGCGATCCTGGCTTTCAGCCCGATGACCTTGTCACGCAATTACTAATGGCACGGGGCGTCCCGCGCGAAGATATTGATCGTCACCGCGAACCCACGATTCGCGGGTTTATGCCCGATCCTTCGATATTCCGCGATATGGATTGCGCGGCGGAGCGGCTGGCAAATGCTGTCGAGGCCCAGGAACAGGTCACGATATATGGTGACTATGATGTCGATGGCGCAACCAGCGCCGCCCTCTTGATCCGCCTGCTTCGTGATTTGGGGTTGGAGGCAGGCCACTATATTCCTGACCGGCTGATGGAAGGCTATGGACCTTCTGGTGAAGCATTGGTGCGGATCGGCGAAGGCGGCAGCCGTTTGATTGTTACTGTTGATTGCGGTGCGATGGCTTACGATGCCCTTGCCCAAGCCAAAGCGGCTGGGCTTGAAGTAATCGTGGTCGATCATCATAAATGTTCAGCGCAGCTTCCTGCGGCTTTCGCATTGGTCAATCCCAATCGACTGGATGAAAGTGACGAAGCCGCATCGCACGGGCACCTTGCCGCAGTCGGTGTTGCCTTTCTTCTGGCTGCCGCAGTCGTTCGCGTTTTGCGCCTCCGTGGATTTTTTGAAAGGCGTGCTGAACCCAAGCTGATTGAACTGTTGGATATTGTGGCACTTGGCACCGTGGCCGATGTTGCACAACTGCGCGGGTTGAACAGGGCCTTTGTTGCCCAGGGGTTAAAGGTCATGGCCGGACGACGTAATGTCGGTCTTGCTGCGCTTATCGAAGCAAGCCGCCTGAACCGGGCGCCGGTCTGTTCTGACCTTGGCTTTGCTTTGGGGCCCCGAATTAACGCCGGCGGCCGGGTAGGCAAATCGGATCTCGGAGTCCGATTGTTGACCACAGAAGACCGGGAAGAAGCCCGCAGCATTGCGTCGGAACTGAACCGCCTGAACGAAGAACGTCGCGCCATTGAATCGGTTGTTCAGGACGAAGCAGAGGCCATGTTACCCGGACAACATAACAAGGCAGTTGCTTTAATAGCAGGTAAAGGCTGGCACCCAGGTGTCATTGGAATAGTTGCAGGGCGGATCAAGGAGAAAACTGGCAAACCATCGATCATCATTGCGCTGGACGAAAATGGGGTTGGCAAAGGGTCCGGCCGCTCGATCAGTGGGGTCGATTTGGGCGCAGCTATCATTTCCGCTCGGGAAGCGGGGTTGCTGGAGGCTGGCGGAGGGCACGCGATGGCAGCAGGATTGACTGTGAAGGCGGAGAATATCGAGGCGCTATCCGACTGGCTAGATCAGCGCCTTGAGTCAGATGTCGCGCGCGCATCTTCAAGTAACGCCATCCTGATCGATGCTCTATTGTCTCCACGTGGCCTGAACCCCGCCTTCATTGATGCCATGGAAACCGCAGGTCCTTATGGCATGGGCTGGCCTGGCCCTCGGATTGTGACGGGGCCTGTTCGCATCGTAAAATGTGATGTCGTTGGCAAAGACCATGTGCGTGCTATCGTTTCGGGTGACGATGGGGCATCGTTTAAGGCAATGGCATTTCGGCAGGGTGAAAGCCTGCTGGGCCAACAGTTGCTACACGGTGAACGCGGACAAAAATACTGGATTACTGGCCGCGCAAAAGTCGATGATTGGGGATCAACACCCAAGGCAGAGCTTCATATCGACGATATCGCCTTTGCGGACTGAATTTGCGTCATGTTAGGCTTGACCTAGGCAAATCGAATCCGTAAAGGCGCGGCTCGCCAAGCGATTGGCCCCTTCGTCTAGCGGTTAGGACGCGGCCCTTTCACGGCTGAAACACGGGTTCGATTCCCGTAGGGGTCACCAGGTTCCGCCGCGTAAGACGGCTGATAAAAACATCCCCAATACTTCCCGAACAGGCATTTTCGTTGTGGATTCAATGGTCGGCCATTGGCTGATCTCGGGACCAGCCGCGCCTTAATGCAATTCCATTAATTCGGCTGCGCGGCAAAATGGGAGCAACAATTCTAGCAGCAAAATTCCCTGCTAGCAGGGAATTAGCAGGGAAAATGTCAATTTTTGTTCGTGTTCTGGCAGGCTGAACGCACTGAAAGCCGCAGAATTCCTAAGTTTCTTAATAAATTTCCCTAGAAAAAGAGCAGGGAATTAATTGCTGGATAACAGGGAACTGATCAACCCATAACAGGGAAACATCTGCAAAAAGACACCTGAATCTCTATTGCACGATACCCAGCCCCGCGGCGGCTTCTCGTATCGTTTGCGCCACATAGGATGGCGCCAAATGAGCATAATGTTTCCGGGTAATCCGTTCGTCGGCATGGCCCGGCGCCTCGGCGATCACTGCCATAGGCACGCCTTTCCTTGCTAGCCTTGCCCCGTAGGTCCGGCGCAAGTCGTGAAAACCGACGGGTTCGAGTCCCGCCGCCATGTACGCCGCTTGCATTGGCCGCATCTGATGCGCCGCGCCCCATCTCTTGCCATCGGGACGCGGGAAAATCGGTTCGGTCCGACTTTTGTCAACGATTGCCTCAGACACTAATCGAAAGCCCTCGGCTTCCAGATAAATCGCCCTTGGCGTCCCCGATTTTGTATCGCGCAACCAGAGTGACTTCGATTGGGTGTCAAAGTCACGAACTTCCAACGCGGCAAGCTCGGAGTAACGTGCGCCAGTAAGCAAAGCCGCCATTACCATTGGCCGAAAATTTGGATTGCATGCGCTCACTAGCCTTCGTGTCTCGTCATCCGCCAAGGATCGCAATCGCGGGGCATCTGCTTTTGCAAAAGGCCTCACCCGTCGCCATGCATTGTCGTCCGCAACCTTTTCATTGCGATATGCGGCATTCAAGGCTGCCTTTAGAATAGTAAGAATGCGGTTGGCACTAGAACGGCGACTTCGCCGAGCATCGACCGTATCAGCAGTCTGGCGATAGTTCTGAACCGCACCGGGCGCCGTGCGTAGGCGGGCAGGTGCGTTAGCAAGCGCCAAATGCCAATCCGTTATGATTGTAGCGGTCAGTTTGGCAGTGTCATGCCTTCCGATCTGCGGACGAATTATCGCCTCAATCCGGCGACGGGTATTTGCGAGGTCTTTTCCGGAGAAACCCTCAAGGTAATCATCTAGTGCATCAGCGACCAAATATGGCTTTGAACTGGGATAATCGGTTTGGCCAATGACAGCGAACCATTTGCGAGCAGTTTCTTGCGCCTGCTTAAAACTTAGGATTTTTAAGCCATCGCAGTCTACATAATCGTCCGCTTCAGCAATCGTCGCCTCTTGGTAAGAACGTGAACCGCCAGGGTACCGGAAACGAACCACCCATTTTCTTACCCGCCGCCCTCGATAATAGCCTAAATGCTGACCTTCGCTCAAAATCATCCAGTAAGGCTTCTTCCGGATCTCTAACCGAAGACGCCCAAGTCGATTTTGTAGGTCCGCATTTTCAACAATTCGCGCCATTAGATGCCTTTGAGAACTGTTCCTACATTCTCGAATTCTCTAAAGATTTTGACTGGGAATGGCCAGGATAATCTGCTCGAAAAATGGTAATACTCGAGTATTTACAACAGGTTGTTTATGTTCATCGGCTAGGCAGCAATCTACCAATTGAAATGCGTCACGAATGGAACAAGGGTTCTAATAACATAGCCGATAGCATTAGAAGCCAAGCCCCCCGCTTTCTAGGCTGCTAACGCTACAACGATGCTGCTTGGCTAAAATCAGGAATGATAGTCAACATGTTGCCATAAAAGTCCCATTAACCTGGGCTATCGGCGGTAACTTTAGGTTCGCGGCGGGCTTCTGCAAACCACAGCAAGACAAGGGCAGCAAAACCCATCATTGCGGGCGTTCGCAGGGGATAATCTGACAAGCTGGCTATACCTAATATCGCAAATATTATGCTCGCCATACGTCCACGGGAAACAGCCGATCGCGCGCCATCCATGCGAAACCACAAAAGAAACGAACGTCGTAAATAATACAAAATGCCGCCCAGCATTAAAAAGATCCCGGCCAATCCAAACGTAAGCCCTGTTTCTAGCCAGTCGTTGTGAAGTCTGTTCAAATATAAACGTCCTAATAGGGTCACCGGCTCATTTTTCTGAAAAGCAGATACAAAAGATCCGGGGCCTGAACCAAAGGGAAAATAATGCCAAAACAGATTCAGGCTTGAGGCCCAATAATCGACACGACTATTTCCGTCGTTAGTATCTTCAAATATGCGATCAATTGCCTCCGCGCGCGCAACGAAGATCGTAATAAGAACGAGACAAGACACAAAGGCAATCGCCAATAAAGGGGCCATAAAGGGCCTATTTTTGGTTTCGCGATTTGGATGGTTCGTAGAGGCATATAAAAGCGCTCCACCAAGCAGTGCTACGATAGCAGTGAGCAAACCAGACCGGGAACCAGTAATCAATATAAGCGGGACCAAGATTGCTGCGATTGCAATTGTAATCGGTTTGAGAGCTTTGTTAGTTCTTCGAGTGTTGACGGGATGCATCACAGCAAATAGAGCCAATATGGGGAATTGGCATGCTAAGAACACTGCGGCGTGGTTGCGGTTTGCAAAAAGACCAACTGCGCTCCCATAGTTCGTTATCCGGTAGAAATAGAATGGACCATCAGCGCCACCAACCACTTGCAGAACTCCGATTATTCCACAAGCTGCGCCAGCGACAATGATAATTGGCAGGGTTAGCCTTAGCTCGTCCCGATTGAGCTGTATGGCAAACAGGAGCACAGCCATGGGTCCAAATAGAAAAAAGAGCGACTGCAAGGCTATCGAGGGTGATATTGCCAAAAGTTGAGAGGTATCCGTTACACCCACCGCTTCGCGAATTTGGGCGAAATCATCTGCGCCCCTAGAAAATCCAGTAATCTCTTGCGGCATCGGTGTCAGATAGAGCCCAGTTAAGATGAAAATCAGTACAAAACTTGCAATGAGCGATTTTTTTTCTTGGAGGCGTTCGCGCCCAAGCATAAACATAGCGGCCCCGCAGCATAATACCATTAGAGGGTTCAAGATTGCTAGAGATTGTACGTCGCTTCGTGATGAGCCACCCATCAGAAAAACGATCACAAGCACGAATGTCAGCCCCGAGAGTTGAGGTGATGGCAGAGCCGAGCGGACAAGATTTAACAATGGGTTTTCCTACAAAATGATGTCACAAGCCTTTACAACCTCTGCCATAAATCAAGGGTGAAAGAGGTGGCAGCTGATATGCTGCCAAAGTTATACGGAACTGCATATAGATTAATAGACCAATTAAAGCGGCGCCTTGTCTGAAAAAACTGTGGCATTATTCAAGCGCTTCGGTTACCCGCCCGACTTGTATTTTAGAAGCGAAATTGACTGGCTTAGCCAATTTGATTGAAGCTCATACCAGTACAAGGAAAATAATGTTAAACCCCCCCACCTCAGCGCTTGGCACTACTGATTTGAGCGCGATTGCTCAAGACAAAGAGGCCGAACGCGGTCTCGCGCCCCCTGTTCTGTTGCAGTATTGGCGAGTTGTGCAGCGGTGGAAATGGCTAATTGTGGGGATTACGTTTGCCTCGCTCACTGTGGGACTGATTGCAACATTGTTGGCAACACCTCAGTACACTTCAACTTCCCGTATCGAAATCAGCCGCGCCCAAAAAAATGTGACCAATGTAGAAAGCCTTGAATCGGCGGAAACAGGACGCGACTTGGAGTTTTTTCAAACCCAGTATTCGCTATTGCAAGCACGCTCACTAGCAGAGCGTGTGGCTCGCCAATTACGCTTGGGAACCAATGATGCTTTTTTTGATGCCCATGGAACGAACCCGAACGACGACGGCCTATTCTCATCGATGCCAGGGCAACAAGTCAGTGCAGCTGAAAGGCAAAAACGTGAAAACAAAGCTGTTGAATTGATCATTAAACATATATCAATCTCCCCTATTCGGGGTTCAGCGCTCGTCGACATAAGTTATTCAAGCGCGTCTCCGGAGTTATCGTCGCAAATCAGCAATACATGGACAGAGCAGTTTATCGTACAAAGCATGGATCGTCGCTTTGCTTCAACTGCGGACGCAAGAAAATTCCTTGAAGGTCGCCTTGCCGATCTTCGTGCGCGCGTTGAAATGTCTGAGCGTGAAGTTGTTAATTATGCCTCCCAGAAAGGCATCGTAGCGCTCGGGACGACAAAGAGTGCGGATGGCAAAACCGAAGTTCAGCGGACACTTGTCTCCAGTGATCTTGAAGCACTAAATGCTGCACTAGCCGAAGCGACGGCAAACCGCATTGCAGCCGAAAGTAAGGCAAGAAGTCTGAGTGGAGGAGCCAATTCAGATGCTCTCGGAAATATCGCAATTTCACAGTTGAGGCAGAAGCGGGCTGAGGCAGCGGCTGAATATGCGAAGTTATTGGTGCAGTTTGAGCCTGGCTATCCTACTGCTAGAGCGCTGGCCGAACAATTACGTGTGTTGGATGCAAGCATCGCTCGCGAGGAAAGCCGTGTGCTTACGAGTCGGTCGGCAGAATTCAAAGAGGCCGTGCAGCGAGAGCGCAGTCTTCGGCAGCAAGTGGAAACACTAAAAGATAGGATGGATCGTCAACAACGCGACAGCATCAACTATAACATTTACCAACGTGAGGCGGATACCAATCGTCAGTTATACGATGGGCTTTTGCAGCGCTATAAGGAAATCGGTGTCGCCGGTATTGGTGCGAATAACATAGCCATTGTTGACCGGGCAAAAGTGCCGGAAAAGCCATCTTCGCCCAATTTGCCGCTTAACCTAGCACTGGCGTTGCTTGCCGGGCTTGGCATTGCTGCCGTCGCAACATTTGCGCTAGATCAAGTCGACGAGGGCATTCGTGATCCCGGACAAGTGAACCGCCTGCTTCATATACCGTTGTTAGGCAGTGTTCCAGACGTCGAGAATGAACGGGCGCTTGAGCAGTTAGGAGATGCCAAATCAGCTTTGTCGGAAGCATATTTGAGTATTCGATCAAACCTCGCATTTTCCACAGACCATGGCGTACCAAGGGCTTTGATGGTTACAAGTACGCGGCCAGCGGAAGGAAAGAGTACGACCAGCCTGGCTATTGCAACCGTTCTCGGAAGAACCGGACGTAAAGTTCTGCTGATCGATGCTGATATGCGATCACCTTCGATGCATCAATTTGTCGGGCAAGCGAATAACTTTGGACTAAGCAATTTTTTAGCAGGCGAGAATAATTGGAAGCAACTTTTGCAACCGACCGATGTCAAAGGCTTGACATTGCTAGCGGCAGGACCGGCACCGCCTAGCGCTGCAGAACTGCTAAGTAGTGATCGGATGCTTATGCTAGTAAAGCAATTAATGGAGCATTTTGAGCATGTAATAGTTGATTCTCCACCCATTCTAGGCTTGGCAGACGCTCCACTCTTAGCACGAGCGGTTGAAGGCTGCGTGTTCGTCGCCGAAGCAGAGGGAGTCGCCATCCGCGGAATAAAGGCTTCTCTTGGCCGCCTGCAATCTGTTCAAGCGCATGTTTTTGGTGTTGTGCTCACAAAACTCAAACAGAAGAACGCTGGCTATGGTTACGGCTATGGCTATGGCTATGGCTATGGTTCAAGCTCTGAAAAGTAGTCCGGCATCAGCAATGAACAAAAAATCAAAGATATATGTCGCGGGTCACCGAGGGATGGTGGGTAGTGCATTGATGCGGCGCCTTCAAGCGGATGGCTATGACAATCTAATTTGTTGCACTAGAGATGAGTTGGATCTTCTTAATACCAATGAGGTCCAAGCATTTCTATTGCGAGAGCGACCGGAATTTATATTTATCGCGGCGGCACGAGTCGGCGGCATTCACGTGAACAATTCCTTGCGGGCCGATTTTCTCTATGAAAATCTTCAGATTCAAAACAATTTAGTTCATGGTGCGCATTTAGCGGACATTCAGAAGCTTTTGTTTCTGGGGTCGAGTTGCATTTACCCAAAAGATTGTTCGCAGCCCATCAGGGAAGAGTTTCTTTTGACAGGCCCACTCGAGCCAACCAATGAACCGTACGCTATCGCCAAGATAGCTGGTATCAAGTTGACCGAGGCTTATAATTCACAATATCGTCGCGAATATATAAGTGTGATGCCAACGAATCTATATGGGCCTAATGACAATTATGACCCGTTAGGAAGCCACGTACTGCCAGCTTTAATCCGAAAAGCCCACGAAGCTAAAGTTGCCAATATGCCCGAAATCGAGGTTTGGGGGACAGGTACCCCTCGGCGTGAATTTCTCCATGTCGATGACTTGGCCAGTGCTTGCGTTTTCCTGATGACCATAGGATACGTTGGCCCGCTGCTAAATATCGGTACGGGCAAAGATCTAACCATCGCTGAATTGGTAGAGGTCGTAATGAGTGTGGTTGGTTTAGACGCCAGTGTCACGTTCAATCGCAGCAAACCTGACGGCACCATGCGAAAACTGCTGGATGTCAGTAAGATCAATGAGTTAGGCTGGAAGGCATCTATCGGACTACGCGACGGTATATATGATGCGTATTCCAAATCCCCATTTTGCAAAGAAAATTGAGAACGTTTTAAATATGACTGGAAAAACCGCACTTATTACAGGCGTTACGGGCCAGGATGGCGCTTATCTTTCCGAATTTCTGCTGTCGAAAGGCTATAATGTTCACGGCGTTAAGCGGCGGGCAAGCTCGTTCAACACAGATCGTATCGATCATTTGATCGAAAGCCCGGTCAATGATGATAGTCGCTTTACGCTTCATTATGGCGATCTGACCGACAGCACCAATTTGCTGCGCATTGTCCAGCAATGCCAGCCTGATGAGATCTATAACCTTGCAGCGATGAGCCATGTCGCCGTCAGCTTTGAGACTCCAGAATACACCGCCAACGCCGACGGCATCGGAACATTGCGACTCCTTGAAGCAATTCGCATTCTGGGGTTAGAGAAGAAAACAAAATTTTATCAGGCATCGACCAGTGAACTTTACGGATTAGTGCAGGAAACCCCGCAAAGCGAGACAACCCCTTTTTACCCTCGAAGCCCTTATGCCGTTGCCAAATTATATGCTTATTGGATTACGGTGAACTACAGGGAAGCATATGGGATGTATGCGTGCAATGGTATCCTGTTTAACCATGAGTCTCCGCTTCGTGGCGAAACTTTTGTTACGCGAAAAATTACCAGGGCACTTGCGCGCATAGCACTAGGTTTGCAGGATACTCTCTATCTCGGCAATATGGAGGCGCTTCGTGACTGGGGGCATGCACGTGACTATGTCGAGATGCAGTGGCTAATGCTACAGCAGGCGACGCCAGACGATTTTGTAATTGCGACCGGCGAACAACACAGTGTGCGGAGATTCGTCGAACTGGCCGCGAGCAATCTGGGGATATCGCTGCGGTTCGAAGGAAGCGGCATAGACGAGGTCGCTAGGGTAACCGACGTTACCGGCAATAAAGCCACTGCAGTAACGCCGGACCAAATTATTGTTAAGGTCGATCAACGATACTTCCGACCGACAGAAGTTGAAACTCTGCTGGGCTGCTCCGATAAGGCCATGAATAAATTAGGGTGGCGACCTAATACTAGTTTTACAGATCTCGTAGCTGAAATGGTTCTGGCAGATTATGAAAGCGCGCAGCGTGACATGATCATTAAGCAAGCGGGGTTTAAAGCCTCGGATTATAATGAATAATTTAATAAAAAACGCAAAATCATTTATTTTGAGCGTTAGTTTTTTATCTTTAATGTCACGTTCCTTATTTGCTATTTCTCAGTTTTTAGCAACATTTTTTGCCATAGCCTTTTTTTCGAACGAACAACAGGCAATGTACTTTCTATTTTTATCTATCTTATCAATTCAAACTATTTTTGAATTGGGAATTTCTCAAGTTATTGTAATTCTCATATCACGATCTCACAATTTTACCAATGGAAGACAATATTTAATTCAATCAGATACGTCAGATATTATATTTTTTGGATTTTCTAAATTTAAAAATATTTCAATCGCATATTTCGTAATGGCGATGCTGCTCGCATTTGGAACGATCTATTTAAATCAGGAAACTCCAAATTTTATAATTTGGTTTGCTCCTTGGGCTTTGTTACTTTCTATTTATACGCTAAGGCTTTTTCTGATACTATTGGAATCTATAGTAGAAGGTTTTGGAAGAATAGCAGATGTGCTTATTGTTAGATCAATATATTACAGCGTATTTATTGTTGCATTTGGCATTGCAAGCTACACTGGACTTCAACTTTGGTCACTTGCGGTAGCGTGGGCTTCAGCAATCTTGACCGGATTTTTGCTAAACTCGATGCGGCACTCCGAGCTACTCCGGTTAAGTTGGGATACAATAAAAGCTGCGGGCGAAAACTCAGCCAGTGCCCGTAGTTATGAAGTCACGGCCTCCCGTTTCCACGGAAAGGTATCAGTGACCTGGGTGGCGAGCTATGCGATTTCCAGTTTACCGTTGCTTATTGCCTACACGATTGCAAGCGACGGGGTCGTAACGTCATTGGGTGTCGCCAGCCAAATTTCGGCAATAATTGGAGTAATTGCCGCAGCAATTAGCTCACCTCACATTTCGGCTGCTAGTAATCGCCATTCAAAAGGCGATTCCATTGGCTTTATACGCCAGTTTAAAAGGACTCTCGGTCGAACGCTTGTAGCAACTATATTGACGGCAGTGGCATGTTTCAGTCTTCCCATTATACTCCGGTATCAATTTTACGATCGATGGCCAGAATCAATTCCCTCAAGCACAGAATTATTACCATTTCTCGCCAGCGCGCTTATTTACAGTTATATGGCTTGCGTCGGGCAATTTTTTAGATCGACCCAGCGAGAAGTTTTCAATTTTCCTTTAGTCGCATCAGCTGTCGTAACCGTGGGTGGAATGGCAGTCGCGGCATCCACCGGAAGCTTGCTTTTACTGGGAATCGCTCAATTAATCGGCCCAGTTTTGATAATTTTGCCGGTTACATTAATCAAGCATCACCAGTTGATAAGTCAGAAAGACCAACAACAATGACTATGACGCTACGTTCTTTAAAAAATAATTTAAGAAAATCGCTACCATCATCACTTCGACCAATCGCGCAGACAGGATGGCAGTATACGCGTCGGATGCTAAATCAGATATCTTGTAAACTGAAATATCCAGATACCGTAGTACTGTATCCAAAATCTCAATCGACGGGGCAATACAACCAGCCTGAAATATTGGATTTTCTACTAGAGGGCAAAGAAAATGGTTTCTTTATCGATATAGGAGCGAACCACCCTGAATATAATAGCAACACTTACTACTTTGAACTGAAGAAAAAGTATGAAGGAGTCGCCTTTGATCCCTTACAGAAGTACGCAAAGCTTTGGAAATCGAAGAGGCCAAGGACAAGGTTTGAAAATGTAGCATTAGGAGCCTCTAAGGGAGAAGTGTCGTTTTTTGAACATGAAAATACTGACGGTTGGCAAGACCAATTGTCATTTACGTCCGACTCGCCATTATTTGACCGCGCTACAATGGTCGGTAAATCGGTCAAGGTAATGAGGCTCGATGAGATAAATGGCCTGCCTCAGGATGTGGATTTTTTGTCGCTGGATGTTGAGGGAGCAGAGATTCCCGTTTTGCATGGATTGGGAAATGCAATTCGCCCTAGGATAATGTTGGTTGAAAATTGTTTCGGGGTATCGGGTAAAAAGGACATAAGAGATCTTGTGCTGTCTATGGGATACAGATTTGTTTTTCGCATCTCTTACATTGACGACCTTTATATCCGCAATGATCAAACCGAAATCTTCACTAGAGCGGATGCGTTGCCGAACAGTTTGTCTCATTTAGTTACCAAATCGTGGACTTGATTAGTTATGGCAAACATTCTGATCAAAAGCGGCTGGTTTGGCAAAAATAATCTCGAGTGGTACGTGAACAGCGGAGATCTGGGTGATCACGTTGTCGGGCTGGTTCGCCATCTTCAACAACGTCATGACGTATTCTTTTCTGGAAACCCTGAATATAAAAGCCAAATGTTTGATTTGGAAGTCCACATTGAAAGGCAGATTTCCATAGATCGGAAATCAAAAAAGATTCTTATCATTTGTGAACCTTATTTTGTTCAACCACAGAATTTACTATTTCCGAAATTAAATTATAGAAAAATATTCGAAATAGACAGCATTAAAAGTTCCGAATCAAATGTTGATAAGTACCGCTATCCAAGAGAGTTGAATAACGAGCTTCAGCCCCAATGGAAAGAGAGATCTATATTTGTTTCTTGTATAAATGCCAACAAGAATTCTGTAATATACTCAAAATATAATCTATATATTAAGCGTAATCGGCTTATTCATTTATTTGAAAGCAAATTTGGTGAAAAGTTTCATCTTTACGGCGGTGGATGGGAACTAAGAGATCATCCCGTAGGCTTGCTTGCGAAAGTGGCGTTTAGACTATCCTGGCTAAAACCCTTGCTGACTCGTTCGAAACCGTTGGCCTCATATAGAGGCAAGTGCGACTCCAAAGCAGAAATTATGCAGCGCTCCAAATTCACTTTATGCGTAGAGAATACGCAATATCCAGGCTGTATGACTGAAAAGATGATTGACTGTTTCCGCTTCGGTTCGATGCCGTTATATTTGGGGCCTCCCGACATTGGAGATATGATTGATCCGTCGCTGTTCATCGACTTAAGGCAGTTCCCTGATAGCGACGCGTTGTTCTCATTCATCGAAAATTTTAACGACGCAGATTATCAGCAGTGGCGCGAACGCTTAGAGTTGCATCGCGCTGATATTCGCTCCAGACACTCGATCTCGGGCTTTGTAAAAATGGTATCCGATGCTGTCGAAGATGCAATTGCGCAACCGGTGGCGGCGTGACTTGGGCGCAACGATATGCAGGCCTGCTGATCGCAGTGTACATTTATGTCCTATTGCTAGGCGTTCGCCTCACTATTCCATTGTCGGATCTGACCCGGGTTGTTGAGGAGTTTAGTGCAATTGGTATGTCTGACTATAACCTTCGTGAACCCCTATACTGGGCAACCGGGAAAGTCCTAACAGCATCGTTTAATGATGCATGGTTAGCTATATTTGTTTTGGATATGGCATCTTTAGTAATGGTTGCGATCGCGGTCAGGGGGCGGTCCTTGTCAGGCATCGCCATAGTTTGTTTAGTCCTAAGCCCGATGATATTGCTTGGAATCTGTAATATTCACCGGCAGTTAGTCGGCTTTGCCGCATGGATGTTAGTCGAACGACTAACTGAAAACTCAAAACCTTCACGAGCCGTACCGCTGCATATGATACCTTTCCTTATTCACAGTTCCATGGGCATCCTCTCTTTCGTATATTTTTTCGTGCAAGCTTGTTCACGGAAAAATTACCCCGTTATTTTTGCGTTAGCATCTTTCGTTTTGCTGGCAGCGCTACTCTTCGGCAACGTGCTAGCCGAGCTTTTTCGTCAGGGCACCGAAACAAACACGAGTGTGATTATATATCTGGGGTGGGCGATTGCAGTGTACGCAATTTTAGCTGCTGCGACGGGTCTGCGTAATAGCATGTCGTTTTTCTATGTCCTTGGTATATTAGTCGCTATTGCATTATTCATATTTTCCGGAGGCTCAAGCGGATCCAGATTTTTCATGTTGGTTATAACTGTCACCTCTATCTGGTTGTTTGGCCATCAGGCACTGAGAAGCGGAACACCACGCGCTAAGTTGCTAAATTTATTACTTGGAATGGCATTGGTACTTCCAACTTTTGGATCCGATTTCTCAACAGATATTATACGAGCAGCTTATTTTGGAGTGCCATTTGGTGCGACTTACTAACATTTAAGTTAAGTGGAAAAACATGATTGATTATACTGGACCCGTCGCCGTCATAATGTCGACATATGCAGCGGATGATCCACATTTTCTTCGGCGCTCGATAAATTCTTTGCTAACGCAAAGCATTTCTTCATCGATTAAAATAAATATATACTTGGGCGTGGACGGACCAGTAAGTGAAGAAATCAAGAATGTCTTAAAGTCATTTGATTCCCAGCTCTTTAAGCTCGTTTTTTTCGAAAACAATAGAGGCCTGGCATATGTTCTTAATGATTTGATTGGGCTTTTAGAAACTGAACAATTAGTGTTCAGAATGGATTCGGACGATGTATCGCATCCCACAAGGTTAAGAAAACAAATTGATTTTATGCAGCAAAATTCTAGTGTTGATATATTAGGTACTGCCATTGTTGAAATATGCGAGGACGGTCTTTCACGTATAGTCAGTTTTCCAGAAGACCATGAATCTGCGAAAAGCAGCATGTTTTGGCGTACGCCTGTTGCTCACCCAACCGTTTGTGTTCGAAAACGTGTTTTTGAAAAGCTAGGAGGGTATCCAACTGATTCTCTTAATGAAGACATTGCGCTTTGGTTTCGGGCGGCAAAAGCTGGTTTTCGTTTTAGTAATCTTTCCGAACCGCTTTTAAGTTTTACAATCGGACCAGACTTTTGGCAGAGACGCGGTCTATTAAAAGCGTGGGGTGAGTTTAAGTGTTACGTTAAGGGAATTTATCTAAATGATGGCTTGTCTTGGAAAATAGCCATCCCCCTGGTTCGCCTCCTTTTTAGGCTAGGCCCGAATTCATTAAAAAAATTTGGATATAGCTTTCGAGCAAGCTAATTCTTAATGAACAAAGCTGAGTTGTCGTCATTTAAGATTTTGTACATTGGCTTATATCGATCACCTCAGCCCACCCAAGCATTAGAATGCGCTTAAGCGATAATTTGCGCAATATAAGAATGCAGTATTAGCCTTACAGAAAAGGCGCCATCAAACTCGGTCTCGTTCGCACTATCGCTGCAACAAAATCAACATCGCGGCAGGAGACAATGCGAGAAACCAATATACCAAAAGCCCAACTGGCCACCCAAATCGATTTTGCAAGTGATGGTGTAAATGGTCGCGATCAGCAGACATCGGCGACCTTCCTTGTTTGAGTCGGGTAAAGGTTAACCGAAAAGAATCAAAAACGGGAATAATGAATAAAAGCACCAGTTCGTCGGCAGAGATCGCGCGCAGCGTTTCTAACCCCGGACTGTTGTAAACCATGATCGACAGCAGGCCGAGTGCGGTGGCAATAGCATAAGCTCCGCCGTCGCCAAGAAAAAGCCGGCCGCGCATATTGAAAACGAACAATATCGCCAAGCAACAGGCCAGAATGCCGATCAGCGGCAACAGCGCGTCGCCCGCCCTTAGCGACAATATCCCTAGCCACCCCAGCGCAAGCCCAAGCACCAGTCCGTTCTTTCCGTCAGCCATATTGATGGCGTTGATCAGGCCGACGCAACAGATCACGGTGAAGATAATTGCCAGCCACCATGTCCCGAGACCAAGCGAAAATTTGGGCGTTACAAAATCCAGCACCCTCACATTAAAGGTTGGGTCGACTGCCGCCGCGGTAGCAAAAACCAAAAACGAGATGAGCAAACGCAAGCGGGGCGAGAGAGTGTGGCGATCGTCTGCAAGGCCCACAAATGCCATGATCGTCACACATGCTATCCAGATGAGCAATGAGCCAAACCAGCGATCGGATACGCCAGAGAAAACATAGACAAGCGCAACAGGGGCAAGAACGGCTATCATCACGACGCCGCCCATGAGTGGTGTAGGTGTTTTATGCTGCTTGCGACCCACTGGAACGTCCACAAGATTCAGGTAAGCGCAAAGTCGCGCCGCATTAAAGCACAAGAAAAAAGTCATCGATGCGCAAGCAACCAGCAACGCAAAGTAATTGACGTCAATCATTAGGTGTTTGTCTATCTATTCCCGATGCGCCAAGTGCAAAATTTGGAGCCGCATATTAGGTTACCGCTCGCAGGTCTACATTTTAATCATGGCTGATTCAATTCACGTTTTACGAAGACACTTCGACTTCTGGTGAATTTGAGCCACGAAAATCAGCATGGTAAATTTTACGTTGGCTAATTGGCATCAGGGAAAATTAACCCGCCTAAGCCATTCTTCCCTAACTGCGGATGGTCTGATTTTATTGTCCATTCAGCAGAAGTTTGAAAGATATCGGAGGAAATATGACGCCGGATTCAGCGCTCGTCGTTTTTACATCTTTAGGGTTCGCATCGATATTCCTGGCGTTGGTAATCGGCATTACGGGGCATGAACCCGCCGATCTAGTAACCGGCATCGCAAATATGACACCCTCTGCCCGTCGTCAGGCACAATTCGAGCAGTTGGATTATATGACCCGTGTTGCCGATGAAGCCATTGAGGCACGTCGGATCGGGAAGCGCGCGTCCTTTATTCAGGACAGCTTTTAATAACTCCTATTCGCGCGGACAATCCCTGGTTGCGCGCGTCTTGCGGCCGTGCCACGCCCCCGGCACGGCCGCTTTTTTGGTAGCAATCTTTAAGTCAGCCATTGTTCTTGCTTTAATCGTTATGAAAACCCGCTTGCACCCTACTAACATCGGTGGCAGTAAGTTTTAACTGTGCGATTAACATAAGGAATACCCTGTATGGCGCTTGCCCACAGCGAAGCTGCTAACCCGCATTGGGTTCCTCGCAAGACTATTGGCGATTTGTCGCATATCCCCGGAGAAAATGGACTTCCCATTGTCGGGACGACCTTTCGTGTTTTGCGTGATCCGCCGGGCTACGGCGCGCATATGGTCAATACATATGGCAGGGTGTTCCGCACCAACGCTTTTGGCAATCCGACAATCTCGATGGTGGGCGCCGAAGCAAACGAACTGATGCTGTTCGACCGCGACAAGCTTTTTTCTTCGGAACAAGGCTGGGGTCCAGTCTTGAACCTGCTCTTTCCACGCGGACTGATGCTGATGGATTTTGATCATCACCGCATGGATCGCCGCGCATTGGGCATCGCATTCAAGCCCGAACCCATGCGCGCCTACACGCAGGATATGAACCGCATATTTTCGGAGCAGCTAAAAAACTGGCGCGGTGACATGCTATTCTATCCCGCAATCAAGCAGCTGACGCTTGATGTCGCCGCAAGCAGTTTTCTCGGCATTCCCCTTGGCCCAGAAGCGGACAAGATCAACACCGCCTTTGTCGACATGGTTCAGGCGTCGGTTGCACCCATCCGTGCGCCCATTCCTTTCACGTCCATGGGCCGCGGAGTTGCCGGTCGCAAATATCTGATCGACTATTTCGGACCGCAAGTTGCCGAGCGTCGCCGCAACGAAAACAGGCAGGACATGTTCAGTCAATTCTGCCGCTCCCGGCGTGACGATGGCGAATATATGACTGACGGCGAGCTGATCGATCATATGAACTTCCTGATGATGGCGGCGCACGATACGATCACTTCTTCGGTTACATCGATGATCTGGTATCTTGCGAAGCACCCTGAATGGCAGGAAAAGCTGCGTCAGGAATGCCTTTCCATTGCTCCGGCCGGAAGCGATATCGCGTTTGCTGACCTCGATAAGTTCGAATTGACCGAATATGCCTTCAAAGAAGCATTGCGGATGATCTCACCCGTACCGTCAATACCGCGCAGGGCGCTGCGTGACTTTGAATTTATGGGCTTTCACATTCCAAAAGGCACAGCCGTCAGCATCAGCCCGGCCTATGTCCATATGATGGAAGAATATTGGCCCGAACCAGCGACATTTGACCCGATGCGCTTCACTCCGGACAAGGTCAAGGCGCGACACAAATATGCATGGGTGCCCTTTGGCGGCGGTGCACATATGTGCCTTGGCCTGCACTTTGCGTATATGCAGATGAAGCTGTTCATGCATCATTTGCTGACCAGCGTGCGTGTCGAAATTGCGGATGATTACACACCCGAATGGCAGGCATGGCCGATACCGAAGCCGAAGGACGGGTTGAAGGTTAGGTTCGTACCTCTTTGAGCTGACACCGCCGGTCAACCGCTCTTGGCTGCACCAAATCCTGCATTGCAAGGCTTTACCGATGCCCTAAAGGTCTCGGCCGTCGCATGGCTTATTCAAAACAGACAGATTGGGACCGCGAGGATCTTCGACGGCGGGGCACTGGCTTTATCATTGCCTTGTTTCTCGAGGCATTGGTCATCATTGCAATATTAAGCCTCAGTATGCGCTCAGGTGGGCCAGAGATGGGTAAGCGCGGCCTCAGTACCTTTGCACTCGAAGCGGAAGCGGAGTCCGCATCGGCGGACAAGAGCGACACCGAAACTCCGGTCACGAAAGAGCAGCAGCGCAACGTCAACCCACCGATACCCAAGCCATTGCTGCCTCCGGTCAATCCGGTCAGGGCACCACCACCAAGCCCGGAACTCATAAAAGTCAGCAAATCCGAATTCGATGCGATGGACCTGTCAAAACTCCCCTCCAGCGGTAGTGCTGGAGCCGGTGACAGCAAGGGTAGTGGACAGGGCAATAAAGGCATGATGGGTCCTGGCCTCGGCCCCGGCGGCGCACAACTCTATCCCGTTGCCTGGCTGCGCGAACCTTATGACAGCGAACTCCGCCCATATCTGGCAGCCGTCAAACGCATCCCACCAAGAGCGTCTGCCGACATCGCCTGCCGCATGATTGAAAACAACCGCGTCGAAAATTGCCAGATCATAGGCGAAAACCCACGCGGGACGGGGCTGGCGCAGGCATTACGCAAGGCCGCCTGGCAATTTCTGGTGAAGCCGCCGCGCATCGACAACAAGCCGCAACTGGGCGTGTGGGTGCGGATTCATTTCGATTTTGGTGTGAAGGCGGTTGAGGAGGAAGCGCAATAAATTTACGACCAATCAATTTGTTTAATTGGCACGGACATTAATTAGTCGAAAGCGAATAATTGCAAGGTTGTGCGTTCGCTCTGAGCACGAAAAATTAACCATAAATTATCGACCTCGACCTAATTTGCGCTAGTGGCCCTTATGGGCGACGGGGAAAGCCATGGGAAAAGATGACCAACGCCAAGGAAAATGACGTTCATGTGCCGGGTTGGCCTGAATCCCGACCAGCTATATGGTGGATCGCTGTGCTATCCGCTCTGCCGGTCGTCACCGCGTTGCTGTCTTTCCGCGTCGACGGCGAATTTGCCTTTTGGCAACTGATAGCCCGTCAATTTTGGTTGCCGTCGCAGTTATTCGAGATTGCGACGATCGTGTTCGCCTTATCACGTGGCTGTGATGTGCAAAAAGAATGGGCCGGGCTGGGGGGTAAGGTAAAGTCATTGGCAGCACTTTGGCTGCTGTCCATCCTGCTTGCCACCACCTTTGCCGAGACCCCGAACACCGCCGTTCTCAGCCTCATTTCTTGGACCATCCATTCCTTATTTGCGGTATCCGCCCTGTTCCTTTTGCGGCGTTGGCGTAGCAGCAGCCAAGGCTATCGAGGTAACATTACAATTATGTTTGCCGACGCGATGCCAATAGGCAGCACCGCCTTCGTCTCGCTGATGGTCATTTTTATGGTGATGGTCGGCATTAGCTCAGATTATGACTGGGTTTCGTCGCTCCCTGGCTTCACCCACATTCGCCATTCGGGGTATTTTCTGATGCCGGCCATCGCGCTATCAACGGGAATGATCGCCTCTCATGAAGGAAAGCGGAGGCACCTGCATCTGGTCTTGCTGGCGATCAATTTCGGATTTGCCATCTGGATTGGTTCAAGAGGGCCTCTGATGGCTTATTTCGGAGTACTCGCAGCTGCGGTGCTGCTGTTTGCGATGATGCGCAACGCCCGCACCATTGGAACAATTACGTTGGCTTTAGCGGGCGGCGCAATACTGTCACAAGCCATTCCGACCCCTGACCATAGCAGCTTCAACGCGGTTGCGCGTTTTGAAGGCAGTAATTCGCAGTCGGCTGACAAGCTGTCGTCAGGCCGCACAGAAATCTGGCGCGACACATGGCGCGGCGTGTTGGAGCAACCTGTCCTCGGTCATGGCGGCAACCAGTTCCGCCTTCAGGTTCCAGCTGCCAAAGAAACCTACAATCACCCGCATAATAGCGTGCTGCAATTTGCCTATGAATGGGGCCTTTTCGGCGCTGCTGCCATGTTGTGCTTATTGGCGTTGCTTGGCGGCAGATTGGTGCGCTTTACTTTCGCGTATCCTCGGCAAAACTTGGCCTTGTTCCTAGCCGCGTCCTCGATGGCGCTGTTCTCGCTGATTGACGGTGTGTTCTATTATAATCTGCCTATCATGTTGTTCCTGATCTGTGCGTTTGGAATATTGGCCCAGACTGAGCCCGATTCAAAACAATGAGCAATCGCCGCCAAATATTCTTCTTCGGTCCGCTGCCGCCGCCGACACATGGGATGGCAGTCGTCAATGCACAGATGGTCGAACTTATGCGCCAATATGGCGATGTATGGGTCGGTAATATTAGTCCCGGCGGGCTGGCCCGGGGTATAGCTTATCATACTCGCAAGGCCTTGCGGGTCTTTTGGGCTTTGATACGCATTCCCGTCGCGCGGCTGTCCGGTTGTAAGACGCTTTACGGTTCGCCCGACGATAATCTGGGCGGAATATGGACTGTGGCTTTGCTGCTGTTTGGTCGGCTAATGGGGATGAACATCTTCCTACATCATCATAGTTATCGCTACCTGCTTAAGCCGACGCGGCTGATGCGGGCGATAACAGAGCTTGCCGGGCCATCAGGGCGGCATATCGTATTGGGCGGCGATATGGCGAACAAGCTGTCTTCGCTTTATCCTGCGGCACAAAATGTCATTGTGTGTGAGAATAGTGTTAGCGTGCGTGACGACTACGCACACAGAGCGGCGAGCAAATATATCACGGTCGGTTTGCTGGCGAACTTGACGATCGAAAAGGGCGCACTTGAATTTATCGATAGTTTTGATGCTTTGGTCGACGAAGGCCTTTTGGTCCGCGCTATATTGGCTGGGCCGGTAAGCGATCCAGCGGTCGGAACAGCAATCAGGACAGCATGTGCGAAACATGGGGATAAATTTGTCGCAGCGGGGCCGTTGCATGGTCCTGCAAAAGAGCAGTTTTTTGATGAGATTGACCTGTTTTTGTTCCCGACAGCTTATAAGACCGAGGCCTTTCCGCTGGTGCTAATGGAAAGCCTTACACGCGGCGTACCCGTGCTGGCATTCCGGCGCGGCTGTATTGGAGCGTTGGCAGGACAACAGGGCGTTGGCCTTGTCGAGGTCGGCAGCGACTTTGTCCGACAAGCGATCCAAGCTGTCCGGAGCTTGGGCAATGCCAATACAAATCGGGACGACATCGCCCAAGCCGCGCTTGCACGCAATGCCGCCAACCTCGCTCGTCTCGACACCTTAGCCGCCGAAATTTGCGGCGGGCAAGGACCGCGGGCATGACCGAGACCGTTATTATCCAGCGCGTCATTCCCGATTATCGGGTGCCGTTATTCCGCAGGTTGAACGAGATGTTCGGCTGGCGCGTTGCGTGCGCGGCAAATCATCCTAGCGGCACATTTTTGAATGTGGCTACCATACATGATTTTGCGGATTATTTCGAGTGCCACTTTCCCGATCCATCGAACCAATATCGATGCGATTTTCCAGTCGCAGAAATTCTCAGGTTAAATGGCGCGAAACGGGTAATCGCCGAATTTTCGATGCAGAATAATTTGGCCAAAGTGCTTCCGCAGCTGCGATCAGCCGGTACGATCAAAAGCTTTGCACTTTGGTCACATGGCTGGAACATGGAACGCGGATTTGGCTGGCCGCTTGACTGGGCCCGGCAGTATGCGCGGCTTTTGCCGATGGCGCGCGCTGACCTTGTGCTGACCTATTCCGACGAAGGTCGTGATTGGGTAAAGCGCTGGCTTCCGTGGAAAAATGTAATCGCACTTGGCAACACGCTTGATGTTGACAGCATTCGCGCGGTGGCTGCGACTGCAGAGTGCACGCGCTATGGAAGTCCGCAGCTGCTGTCAGTCGGGCGATTGACTGAGGACAAAAAAATAGCGGAACTGGTGTGTGCATTTGTGAAACTCAAGGCTGAATTTCCTGATGCCGCGTTGACTATTATTGGCGACGGCCCCCAGCGTGCCGCCGTCGAACGCGAAGCTGCCAAAGTTGGCGATGGTTCCGTTAGAGTGCTTGGCGCGATTCATGCGGAAAGCGATTTGGCACCGCACTTCAAAGGGGCGGATTATTTCGTTCTATTAGGCGCCGCCGGACTGGCGATAAACCATGCGCTGGCATATGACCTACCAGTTATTTGTTACGGCCGGGGACGCGACCTGCCGCGACATCACCCGGAAATCTGCAACGTAATTGATGGCGAGACTGGTTTGCTTGTTCGCCAACCTGGGATGGACGCCCTGCTCGACGTTCTGAGCGCTGCGATTCGCAACAATCGTTCCGAGGGGTTTCGTCCATCAATATATGACTATGTAAACAGACATGGCCGTCTGGATTCGATGATCGAACAGTTCGCGCTTGCGGACAAAGCATTTTGAGATGAAGTCGCGCAAACAAACGATCGGCCTGGCCTACGCCGCAACCGGTGGCGCAAAGATTTTTGGCGCTCTCGTCCAACTCGCAGTTTTGCCCATTGCCGCCAAAGCACTGGGAGTCGAGGCATTCGGATTGCTATTCACGGTTGCTGCGCTTGCATCCTTTCCGTTGATAGCGATGGCGGGATTTTCCCCAGCCGCGTCTACACTAATTGCCAAGGCGAAGGCATCGTCCGAAGATGACCGCGTCGGCGGATACTTCTGGTCGCTATGGTTTTGGAGCGTGATCAGCGGCATTTTATTGGCTGTGATAAGCTATCTCGCGCTGAGATCTTTTGCATTGCCAGGCGCAAATGACGGTCATCTTGCGCTAATATTTTCGCTGTTCATTGTATCAAATTTTTTAGCCGCGCCAATTGAAGGCACACGTGCCGCATTTGGCGAAACCCACTATAATAGCGGTTTTGCGCTGCTGGGTTCAGTGGTCACATTGATAGTAATCCTTATTGCCCCAACCGGCGCTGACACGGCTTATTATTTTGCAGCTATATATCTCGTTCCGGTTGTTGTGCAGGTGCTGAACCTCTTGCTGTTCGTCGTCCAGCGTAGAAGTCGTATCGGTATGCCCAGAGTGGATAGGGCAGTTCGAAAAGAGATTATGGAATTATTGGCCGCCAATGTTCAGGCTCAGGGCGGTATGGTGCTTTACTTGCACGGAGGCGTCTACATAATGGCAATAACCTTCGGCACAGCCGCAGTTGCCGTCATTGGCGCGTTTGTGCGGATCGCGGTGCTGATCCATTCACTGCTGCTTGCATTGTTTGCGCCTGTCTTGCCGACATTGACTCAATCGGTGGTGCAGGCCGACCGGAACTGGCTAAACAAAGCTATGCGACATTTGGCATTGATAGCCGCGACTATACTTTTGGCCCAGGCGACCGTTACGGCCTTTGCCGGCGACCGGATAGCACGCGAATTTTTCCAGATAGCAGGCGACCAAAGTTCGAATATGTTCCTCGCGATTGCGCTGTTCGTTTTTTGCTATTGCGCAACTCACCTGCTTTTTTTGACGCGGCTGGCTGTAACGCATCAGGACCGCAGAGGGAGCAAAATCTTGGTGGCAGCAATCATTGGTCTGGGCGTGGCAATTACCCTGGCGCAAAATAGCGCGCCACTCTTTTTAGGTATTCAAGCGATAGCAATGGCGACAATTGCAATGGCCGTTTATGGCCGCGATTTATGGCGCGTAAGCAAATTGGAAATTAGTGGGGCAAGGGGATAATATGGCGACGAACGGATTATTGGCGAAGGCCCGCTTTCGCCATTGGCGCAACAAAATCGACGGGTCGCTTGACCGGCGCGAAGCCAAATATGCCACAATGTTCAATGAGGCGTTCCGCAGCAAAACCGGAGAGGCACCTGCCTTCTATCCTACGGCTGGCGCTGCAAATTATTCACTTTTGTACACGTTGATGCGTTGTCTCACTGAACTACCGGTCTCCAAGACACTCGAACTTGGCATGGGGCAATCGACCATATTGCTCGACGCGCTTGGCGTAGACGCGGTATCCGTGGATCATGAAAAACCCTGGGTTGAACGCATGGCAGAACGGGTCAAACACCCCTGTGTCTATGCGCCGCTGGTGGAGCGGCAAGTGCATGGTTATGCTGTGCCATGCTATGACTTTGTCGCATCGCAATTTGACATGGTTCTGGTCGATGGCCCACAAGGAACGCCTCGTCGATCGCGCTGGTGTTCGCTGGACGTACTCGACAAATGTCTCGGTGACGAATTTATCGTCATTTTTGACGATGCAGCCCGCAAAGGCGAGCAAGACACGGTCAGGGAGTTTATGACGAGGCGCAACGCTGAACTTCACCTGATCCAGGGAAGTGACGCACAAATTATAGCTTACACACCGAAATTTGCCGTCGTGAAGTATTTCTAGGCCTTAGTTAAGCTCGAACAGAAAGTTCGAATCGCCGTCATAATAACGGCAGACATATCCGTTGGCTTCTAACATTGCGATGCTGCCATTGACCCGCTGCATCGCCTTGCGCGTACGGATTATCAATTCGTCATATTCGATAAGCAACTGCTGCGGCTTGATGCCATCCTCGACTATCGACTGAAGTACCTCGATTTCAGCGCCTTCGATGTCGAATTTCATAAGTGAAGGCTGGTCGAAGCCTTTTTGCTTGATGAGATCGGAAAGCCTGATGGCGTCAACTTCGATATGCTCTGCTTCTGCGTCATAGCCCTGCTGAAAGTTGCTCAGGCTGTGACTGACGTGACTACTATCCGACGGCAGGAAAAAACGCATCTTTCCGGCTTTGTGCCATAGCGCATAAGGCGCAAGTTTCAGGTGGGCACCATCGGTCCAGTCCATCGGATAAACGCTCATCGGCTGATGCCCGCCTGCGATATAGCTTTGCGTTGCGGGCTCTCCCGCTTTTGCAATGAGGTCCCGGTAATGTGCGACCGCTTTCGGGGTGGGGTCGACAAGCCAGATCGTCGCACCATATTTCCGGGCGAATTCGACATCGAAACTGGCATCCACACCAAGCCCCGCGCTCACAATCGTCGAGCCCCGCAAATAATCGCGGTCAAGAAAATCCCAGCCACCATAGGCTGATCCAAGCCGGATCATGCCCTCGGCAGGTTTCACCTGAACCAGCGGCCTTCGAACGAGGCGTCGGAGTTTACGAGCGATCCGGGTGAAGATGTTCATGCGCGTTCCTTTTTCCGCAATGGCATCATACGTTGTTCCAGCGCATCGATGATTGCCTTTTTCGACCAGCGCGCTTCGGCCCTTACTCTCGCTTCGGTTGCGCAGGCTGCGTAATGTTGTTCGTCTCCAATGAGCAAATTGATAGCGTCGGCCATTGCTTGCGCATTTTCAGGTTCGACGGCGAGCCCGCACCCCTCAACTTCACGGGCAAGACCGGTTCCGACTGCGGCGCCGGCGACGACGGGCCGTCCCGACGCCAGCATATTTGTAAGCTTGGACGGAAGCACCAGATCTGCTGCGCCTGCCTTTTGCGGCAGCAAATGGATCGAGGCAAGCGCGAGAAGTTCGGACAGATTCTCCATCGGCTGAAGATCATAAAAACTGATATTGGCTAGGCCTTTGGCTTTATCTTCAAGTGCAAGGCGATTTGCACCTTCGCCGCAAATGACTAAGTGGAATTCCGGATCAACCGACATGATCCGCGCTAAATCAAGCAGCATCTCAATACCTTGCTTTGATGCAATATTGCCGGAGTAGAGGCCTATTTTTTTGTTTCCTAAACACCATTTCGAACGATAGCTGGACAAGGCTTGCGGCTTGATATGATCTAACTCTGCCCAGTTACGGAATTCGTAAATTTGCTCAGTACCTACCTGCTTTTCGGAAAGTTTGTGGCACATCTCAGGAGAAATGCTGCTGACTATGTCGAAGCGTTTCAGTACTGCTTTTTCGAACCTGCGCGCCGCGTTGGCTGCGATACCGCTTGCATTGACCTGGCCGGTTGCAAATGCCGCTTCTATTTCAAAATCCTGCAAATGCAGCCACGCCTTCGCGCCTGTCAGCTTTGCTGACACCAGCGTCGTCGGTGCTGTGCCAAGCGATGGAGCAACGTTAAGGATGATATCGGGCCGAAAGAACAACGCTTTAGCAATTATAGGGAAAAAGCTGCTGATTGCGAAGCTTGCATAATGGATTATACGTTTCAAACCGGTGACATTGGCGGGAACGTAAACCGGGCAGCGCGTTACGGACACGCCGCTTTCGATGTTGCTAGTCCACCACCAGCCACGATATCCATCGAAGATGCGCCACTGGGGGTAATGGGGCACTGCGGCCACCACCTTTACCCGATGCCCGCGTGTCGCAAGTTCAGTTGCCAAGCCGCCGCTGTACAGGCCGATACCCGTAGGCTCCGGTGCGTAGTTTAGGCTTACAATCAGGATGTTCATAGCAGGTGCAATATGTTGGTTTGGGCAGCAACGCTAATCTGCGCGCGTTAAAAGCTGGGGAGAAGGCTGGCCGCTAATAAGCATTTTTGTGCGACAGCACGCCGAATGTCTGCAGGATGATGCGGATATCGCCGATTAACGACCAGTTGGCGACATATTCAAGGTCGGCCTGCAGCCGATTGGTTACATCTTCCCGCAACATGGTAGAGCCACGATAACCGCGAATTTGGGCTAGGCCGGTCAGACCGGGCTGAACCGCATGACGATGCCAATAACGCTCGTCGATATCCCAGAAAAGCAGGTCCTCTGCTCGCGAACCCGAAGCATGCGGGCGCGGGCCTACGATACTCATATCGCCTCGCAAGACGTTCCACAGTTGGGGTAGCTCATCAATGCTGGTACTGCGAATAAACCGGCCAATATTTGTCAGCCGGTCGTCGCCGCGCGCCGTCGATGTTTCTCCGTTCGCGTCGCACGCCTCCAACCGCATCGACCGCAGTTTCCAGATCGTGAAAGTCCGGTTGGCTATTCCTATCCGCTCCTGCCGGAAAAAGGCTGGGCCCTTGCTCTCGATTTTTATCAGCAGTGCGATGACCGCCAGTAAAGGTAGCGCAACCGCCGATGCGCCAACGGCGATGCTAAGGTCGAAAACGCGTTTGGTCAGCCGCTGGCTTAAGCCCAAAGGGTCGCTGCTGAGCAGCAATGTTGTGACGCCGCGGTGGCGGGACAAGGCCAGCGGTGCCAGTTTCGCAAGTTCTGGAACAACTATTTCAGCATGAATGTTCAAAGACTTGAGCGCGAACGCCCAACGTTGGCGATCGGCGCGCTGACAGTGCACAACTACCCGGTCCATTCCGGCACTGTATTCGCCAAGCCGATTCAGCGAATCGCGGTCAGCAGGGTCGGGGCAAAGCCGGGCAAGCCGGGCGTCGATCACTCGACCTTCTGCACTGTACGGCACGGCAACGCCGTCATGAATAAATAGGCACGCGAAGGGCTCGCAATCGAGCCATTTTGCGCCTATTCTGGTGACCACAAAGCGCGAAAATGCCAGGCTTGCCAACCCCAGCAAAGCGCCGACGCCGAGCAGGATGCGCGAAAAATCCTCGCTGGCTTTCAGGAAAAAGGCGATCAGTAAAAGCGACCCGCAGGCAAAGCAGAAGGCGAGTGCTGATTTACGGTAGCTGTGGCCAAAATCCATCGTAGCATCAGGACCATAGCCTTGCTTATTCAGCGCGATTGCGACGTAAATAGGCGTTATCGCGAACAGGATCGGTATGAATTGGCTGCTGTCCAGGTGGCCTAGCCGTATCAGGCTGGCGACGGCGAATGAAGCGATGATCGATAATATGTCGGTGATGATGAGTAACACCGCAATGCTATGCCGCTGCTGCCTTTTGGATACAGTTGGCAAAACTGGCGGAGCAAATTCCGCTTTCTGCGGGGCAAAGCCTTTCGGACTGCGATGCGACCGTTTTTCTGAAGCCTTTATGGTCGTTCTGGTCACCATGAGTTTCGTACGCCCCTTGCCGCCGGACATCCCCGCAAATGCTGGTCCGACAGTTACAAAGCTATGGCACGCAGATGGTTAATGTTCGGTAAAAACCGGGGCGTTGTGGCTACGATCAGCTAGCTAGAAGCAAATACCGCAGCGCCGGGTTTTCCGGTTGGTCGTGCCAGATACCATAGGCTGCGAGTTAGCATTGCAAGCGCAGCGAACCATAATGGCGGTCAATGTCGAGATTACGGATTTCGGTAAAGGTGATGAAAAGAATGTCGCCTAAAATAACTTCACGGTCTTCGGCATCGGGACGGTCCTCGACGCTTTGCTCGAGACGTTCCCTTAAGAGCAGATCTCGCTGCCCTACTTCCGCGAAGCAATCCACCCATCAACCTGCTCTTCCAGCACATCAAGCGGTACCGGTCCGGACTTCAAAACCGTATCGTGAAACCCGCGTACATCGAACTTGGACCCCATCGCTTTTTGCGCCTTGTCGCGCAGTTCGCTGATCTTCAGACGCCCGACCATATAAGCGGTCGCCTGACCGGGGAAGATGATGTAGCGTTCGATAGCCTTCACAATTCCGCCGGGCGCATCGGCACTATTGTCCTCGACATATTTGATCGCCTGTTCGCGGGTCCAGCGTTTGTGGTGGAGCCCGCTATCGACAACCAGACGGATTGCACGGTGCAGTTCGAGTTGCAACCGGCCGAAATCACGGGCTGGATCAGTGTACAGCCCCATATCCTTGGCAAGCTTTTCCGAATAGAGGCCCCAACCTTCTGAATAAGCGGTCACGCCTCCGAATTTGCGGAAGGCAGGTACGTCTTTCAGTTCGGTCTGGATCGCCAGTTGCAAATGATGACCGGGAACGCCTTCGTGATAGAATAATGCATCTGCCTCGGTCAGCGGCATATCCGACATTTTATAGAGATTTGCATAATATGTGCCGGGACGTGAACCGTCCGGTGCCGGACGTTGATAGAAAGCCTTGCCCGCCGATTTCTCACGGAATGCTTCGACTGGCTTCACAACCAAAGGTGCCTGCGGAAGAACACCGAACCATTTGGGCAACAATGGTGTGATCGCGTCGTAGGCCTTTTGGGTTTCAGCCAGATACATTGCGCGGCCTTCAGCCGTTTCGGGCGCGTAGAATTTAGGCTCAGTGCGCATATAGTTGAAATAGGTTTTCAGATCACCTTTCACGCCCATCTTCTTTTGGACCGCCTGCATTTCCTTATGGATGCGCGCAACCTGTGCCAGACCAAGGTTGTGGATCTGGTCAGGCGTCATGTTGGTGGTGGTATAATTGGCGAGCCGCTCAGCATAATAGCCTGCTCCATCGGGAAAACGCCAGATGCCGTCGTCGGTTCCAGCGACCTTTTCCTGCGCGGTCATTTCGGCAATCAGGGCCTCATAGGCGGGTTTGACCGAAACATTCAGCGCTTGGGCGGCGTCAGCGATCAGCAGGTCCTTTTCCGTCTGGCTAATGGCGAGTTTCGCAACCTTGCCCTTGAAATCGGCGAACAAGGGAGCATCTGAGCCTTCGCCGAACGGCGCGCCGGTAATGACGTTGCGCGAATCATTGATCACATAGGGATATACCCATTTCGGCGGCATGATGCCCTTGGCGGCGCGTGCCTTCGCCTGCCCGATCGCTTCATTCAAGCCGGGACCAATGCCATAGAGACGGTTGATGTAAGCGCGCGCATCGGACTTGGTGTCGATGCGGTGGATGTTGATAAGGAAAGCCGGAATCTGGCTCTGCGCACCGTTCATCTGGTCGAAGACATAGCCATAATCACTATACTTGAACGCCGCGTCGCTGCGCGCAGCCCGTTTTTCAAACAGGCGGAAGGAGAGTTGATTTTCCGCGGAAAGTCTGGCGGCGTCGAACCGGGCCTTCATTTCCTTGAGCGCAGAGCGTTCCGCATCATAGGAACGGGCTTCAGCCTCGTCAGAGCCGTCATCCCAACGACCATAATCGGCATCCTTTATTCCGCGATAGGATTTGCTCAAGGGCGACCGTGCGAGTTGTTCGGCATCATATTCCTCAAAAAAGGCCATTATTGCCGCGTTCTGGTCAACGTCAGGCGCAGTCGCTGTCGTGGCGGCAGTTTGCGCGAGGGCAGGCGTGCCAATGCTGGCAAGCGCAATTGCGAGGGCGGAAATGGCGGTTTTCAGGCGCATGCAGGTCTCTCCTGTTCATTCGGTACATCACCGGTGTAACAGGCATCTCTGCGAGGTGAAGCGGTTATGTTGCGCCTTGTCGAACGGGCGCTTGGCTTTGTCGAAGGACCTCAGCCGCTGTTTCGGAGCGCGGTGGCGATTGCGTTTATTGTCAGCTGGATTCCCTCACCAATCCTTTCATCGGCCTCACCGGCGCGGTATCGCTTCATGAGTTCTATCTGGAGAAGATTGAGAGGCTCGATATATGGGAGACGCAGGCGGATGGAGTTGTTCAGCGCAGGGTGTGCCTCCAGCAAATGGCGTTGACAGGTAGCATCTAGCAGACTGTCCCGCGAAGCGTGCCAGCCATCTTTAATACGACCAAACAATGTTGCGGACAGCGCTTCGTCTTCGACTAGCCCTGCATAATGCGCAGCGATTCCGACGTCGGATTTCGCTAATACCATTTCCATATTGGCAAGAATCGTCTGGAAATAAGACCATTCGCCTGCCATCGCACGCAACAAACCCTTGTCGGCAAACTCTGCCAGTGCCTGCCCTGTGCCATACCAGCCCGGCAACATCACCCGCGCCTGAGCCCAACTGAACACCCAAGGGATCGCGCGCAAGTCTTCGATTGCGTCCGACGCGGTTCGGCTCGACGGGCGAGAACCGATTTTAAGTGTCGCAATCTCGTTGATCGGCGTCATCTGGCGGAAGAACGTCCGGAAGCCTTCGGTTTCGTAAACCAGTCCACGATAATGTCGAAACGCGCGGGTCGACACCTCCGCCATCGCTGCCTTGAAGCGCGTAACATCGGCCTCGCCGATCGGATCGCTCGACAATGTAGCCAGCATAGTGGCAGACGCAATGGTCTCAAGGCTGGTCACCGCATTATCGACGGTTCCATATTTGGCAGCAATGACTTCGCCCTGCTCGGTGATGCGGATACGGCCTTGAACCGTCCCTTGCGGCTGCGCAAGGATGGCCCCAAAGGCCGAACCGCCGCCGCGCCCTACTGCCCCCCCGCGCCCGTGGAATAACTGCATCGCTATTCCGGCATCGGCAAATACCGTCGCCAGAGCACTCGATGCTTCATAGAGCTCCCATGTTGAAGTCAGATAGCCGCCATCCTTGTTCGAATCAGAGTAGCCGATCATCACTTCTTGATACCCACGAGCCTTGGCTAGTTCCCACATCTGCGGAATGGCGAAAAATGCCTTCATCGTCGCAGGCGCGGCCTGCAGATCGGCGATGGTCTCGAACAAAGGCACTGACATGATGGTGGAGACAGGCTTTCCGTCTTCCGTGACATGATATAATCCCGCCTGTTTAAGGAGCACATAGACTTCAAGCATGTCGGACACGCTCTCGGTCTTGCTGATGTTGTAAGCGGTAATTGCCTGACGTCCAAAATCGGCCTGCGCTTTCGCCGCCGCACGGATTATCGCAAGTTCTTTGGCAGTCTCCTCGCTGTATTCAGTCCATTCTCCCGCAAGCGGTCGGTTATGCGCCAGTTCGGCCGTTAAAAGGTTGATCCGCGCTGCTTCATCCAGCGCTGCGTAATCAGGAGAAACACCGGCCGCTTTAAAAAGCTCGGCAATCACGCGTTCGTGGACATCGCTATTCTGGCGAAGATCCAGCGTGGCTAGGTGAAAACCGAATATCTCTACTGCCCGGATCAACCGCCCAAGAGCCCCGCCGCTGGACAGCGCGCCATCACCATCACTGGCAAGTCCCGCGGCCACCGTAACAAGGTCTGCACGCAATTCGTCGGGCCCCGAATATGGTTCGCCGGACAGCGACGATGGCCGTGGTGGCTTGTCGCCAATCAGTGCTACATGTGTGGCCGCGAGCCTTGCGTATATGCCCGACAGCGCGCGGCGATATGGCTCATCGGCCCGAGTGGATGCTGTATCTCCGCTCTTTTCGGCTAGTTCGAGCACGGCCTGAGGCGTGTCGCTCATTGCGCTCGAGATCGAAATTTCGGCGCCCAGCTTGTGGATCGATTCGAGATAATGCCGGATTGCAGTTCCGCCATCTCGGACAACAGAATAATGTAGCGTCTCAGCATTAACGAATGGGTTGCCATCTCGGTCTCCGCCAATCCAGGTGCCGAGCCGAACGAAACCTGGTGGCCTTGCCCCGAGCGCCTTTTCCCAACGCATGTAAAGCTTGGGCAAAGCAATCAGGAATACTTCCTGCATATAGGCACGGGCATTTTCGATCTCGTCGGTTACAAACAGTTTTTCCCGGCGAAGAGGACGCGTTTGCCACAACAGGGCGATTTGTCTGTAGATTGCCGAATCGATATCGTCGCCATCCGGTGTGCTCGACTGCCCGGTGTCGCGCATCGCCATTAGCGCCGCGATCCGGTTTTTATGATCGATAATGCTTTTACGGCGGACTTCAGTAGGGTGGGCTGTAAGGACCGGAACAATCAGGCTTTGCGACAGCATGGCCATGACGTCGCCCAGATTGACCCCTTCTGATTTCAGCCGTTCAAATGCCTCTTCAACGGTCGCGCCTTCTTCATGCGCCAGTCCCTGACGGTCTTCAGCCAGATTGGCGAGCAACGAAAACAGCATGAATCCGCGTACAAAATTAAGCGTATCGTCCAGGCTGAGCGCACCCAATCCCCGGTCACTCGCACCGGCCCCTTCGACTCCGCGAAACCGGTCGACGCTGGTGGACCGGATATATTCGGTCTGCCGGTATAGCTTTTCGCCCCCATAAGCACGAATGACATCGCCCAACATTTTGCCCAGAAGGCGGACATCGGGATTTTGTGAAATAGGTTGGGTATTTGCGCCGTTCATCTCGGGCATTTGTGCACCGCAATAGAAAATGAGGCAAGCAAATGCGCTTAGCCGCGCATAGGAATAGCTATTCCCCGATCATCCGCGAAAGACTGGCAATTTCAGCATTCTGGGCCGTCAAATCTTTTGAAACCACCAATTGCGCCACATCCAGCAGTGGGACAAGAGCGGGATCGGCCTTGCCCTGTTCCGAAATAAGCGAATCAAATTCACGCATCACGGCGACCGAATCACTCCGTACATTATCCAGGCGCGAAAGCTGCAGATGGGCGACAACCCAGCTTTCCGACCCAGGCGACGAACCTGCGGCACTTTTGGCTAGAGCCTGAACCGGCGGTAACGCATTTTCAAATGCGGCGTGTGCAATGCGATGGCGCTTATGTAAGGCAGCAACCTTTGCAACGGCAGCGACCGGCAGCGAGGATGCTTCTATAATGGGGGCATTGGGCGCGGCAATTGGGCCGCTACCTTCATAACTGCGCCGCGAAAGCGATGGGAAATCCCCCTCGGTCGCACTGCACGCGGCAAGCAAAGCAAAGGATGCAAAACAGGTTATGGACTTGGCGCAAGACATTCGGGTTGTCTAAGCCGCCACCTGCTGGAGCGCAAGGCTTGTGCAACCGCGCCAAAAAGGCGGCAAAAGGCGTTGACAGCAGCAATTCCTTGGACTAGCTGCGCCCATTCTTGCGTGACCTGTCGAGATTCGTCTTCAGGTATCACGCGTGAGCAACCGCGCTTCAAAAGAGCGCTAAGCTGTAGAAACGGATGAGTTAAAGCCATGTTCGCTATCGTGCGCACAGGCGGCAAGCAGTATCGCGTCGCCGCCGGAGATAAAATCGCAGTTGAAAAGCTGTCTGGTGAAGCGGGTGACAAGATCTCGCTTGGTGATGTTTTGTTGGCCGGTGACGGTGACAAAGCACAGGATGTGAATGGCTTGACGGTTTCCGCCGAAATCATCGCGCAAGAGCGCGGCGAAAAGGTGATCGTCTTCAAAAAGCGTCGCCGCCACAATTATCGCCGCAAGCAGGGTCATCGCCAGTCGCTGACGCTTCTGCGAATCCTGGCTGTTGGCAAGGAAGAGAAGAAGGCCGCCGCGCCAAAGGCAGAAAAAGCAGCTGACGCCGCTCCTGCTGCGGAAGCCGCACCCAAGAAAGCCGCTGCGCCCAAAAAGGCCGCAGCCAAGAAAGAAGCCTGAGCCTCGGCTCGGACAACGCAAGGAGTTTAGACCATGGCACATAAAAAAGCAGGTGGTTCGTCACGCAACGGTCGCGATTCAGCAGGCCGTCGCCTCGGCGTAAAGAAGTTCGGTGGCGAAAACGTCATCGGCGGTAACATTATCATCCGTCAGCGCGGTACCAAGGTATATCCGGGTGCCGGTGTTGGTCTTGGTAAGGATCACACCCTGTTTGCGCTCGTCGAAGGCCGCGTGCGATTCCACGCTGGTAAACTCGGCCGCAAATATGTGTCGGTAGACATGATGGCAGCCGCCGCGGAATAATCGGACAATCGATACCGGGTTGTCCAGACGGATGACCCGGAAATCACACACAAGGTGGTTTCCACCTTTGAACAGGGAGACGGGTCAACCGGTCTCCCTTTCTTTTTGCCTCTTCTCTCTGTTCAAACCAGCCCAACCGGGCAGATGTAACAGGATTGTCGCTTTGTTCTGCAAAAGGCGGCGCCACGAACCGGAGAGAAATAATGTTCGCAAGAACCGAAAGATTGTTGTTGAGGCCTAGCTGGCCTGAAGACGCGCAAAAGCTCCATCAGGCAATTGCTGATGAAGGCATTGTCCGCAATCTCGTCCGCGCACCTTGGCCATATACCCATGAAGAGGCGGTGCGTTTCGCAACGATGGATCATGATGAGATCTTTCCTTCTTTCCTTTTGATGTTGCGGACTGATGGTGCCCCCCGGTTGATCGGCGCGTGTGGACTTGGCCAGCACAGTGGAGAAGCAGAGCTTGGCTATTGGATAGCGCGCCCTTATTGGGGCCTGGGCTTTGCTACCGAAGCTGGACGCGCCGTCATGGGCATTGCCAAAGCCATCGGTCATAAGAAACTGGTTGCAGGTCATTTTATCGACAACCCGGCATCGAGCGGGGTTTTGCGAAAATTGGGGTTCCGTAGCACCGGCAAGAGCGAGTTGCGCCACAGCAAGGGGCGGGGCGAATCGATGACCTGTGCCTTGTATGAACGGTCTTTGGAGGACGCAGGCGATGATGCGATGCCATCGATTTCATCCCGGGCATTCAGCATAAGGGATTATTTTGAAAGGCTTCAGGCCGCCTGACGTGTCGGCGCAGGTATTGCGCTGCCCTTTCGATATCCGGCCCGATTTGCCGCAATGGTGGCCAAATCCGCCTCGCCCTTTGCCAACAACTGGCGATCATCTGTGTCCCAAGGATGATAGCCCACGCGGAAAAACTCCGACCAGGGCCGCAGGACATTGCGTCCAATGCCGCCCTTACCGAATCCGGACTTCATTACATTTTTGAACGCTGTCGAAAAGCCGACGCCATCTTGCCGCAGCAGTTCAATTTGTCCCAGTGTCCGGTTGATGAAAAAACTTGTGGTCACCGCCAGCATGAAAACGCTTCGTAGCATGTAGCGACGTGGCGAACTCCATTGCGCGGTGGCGTGCTTCCAAACATCAAAAGCAACGCCCTTGTGCTCGACTTCTTCAACCGCATGCCAGAGCCACAGCTCAAGCATTTCGTCCTCAACGCCGGATAAGTGCTGCGGATTCTTAAGCAATTCAGCCGCTATAATCGCAGTGAAATGTTCAATGCACATGGTTGCCGTCAGCTTGATGATATCACTTGCGCCTTCAAAAACCGACACAAACGCCCTGATTTTACGGTCAAGCGGGGCAATGTCGTAACCTGCGCCAATCAAAGCCTTGTTCATGGCCACATGTTCACGGCTATGCCCGGCTTCTTGTTCGATAAACGCTTCAACTTCGCCACGCAATGGTTGCGGAACACGCTCGGTCCAAGGAACGAGGCTGCGGATCATAAAGGTTTCACCATGCGGAAAAACCGCAGAAAGCGCATTGAAGAAAGCCGTTGCATAGGGGTCCTGACGTACCCAGTGCCGACTGGTCAAAGCCGTCGGTACCGCACGAAAATTCCGCGCTGTTACATCCGGTCGATCTTTCGGGGGAACCGACTTAGTAGTTGTGTTTTGGGCCGCATCCATGTGCACCGGATAGGATGCGCGCATGAAATTCCGTTTAACGGCATTGGTTAATACGGCATCAAGAAAAAGAAAATTGCTTGTTTTTTATGGATTTGTTCCGTTTTTTGGGTAAATCTAATTATCGGCGACATCCAAAGCAATAATAGACAAAGCCAAAACTTAGTCGCAAGATGTATCGCAATCTTCGCGAAAGCTTTCTACCGAAGAGCTTGAAATTATTTGGATCAGTATAAAGGTAGCGTTGAATAATGTCGGCAGAGTCTTCGAAAATCGTGCATATACCGCGCCGGCTAAGCCCCGAAGCAAGCCGTTCTGCGGCATTGGAGGCGGCACGCGAATTGTTGCTTGAGGCCGGACCGCAAGCCGTAACGCTGAAGGCTGTTGCAGGGCGTGTTGGCCGTACCCATGCCAATTTGCTCCACCATTTCGGCTCCGCATCGGGTTTGCAGCGTGATTTGGCCGCGTATATGGGCAACAGCATATGCGCCAAAATAGGGGAGGCTGTGTTCCAGATGCGGGGCGGCGCAGTGACCCCGCTTGAACTTGCCGATCTGATTTTCGACCATTTTGATCGCGAAGGCGCAGGCGCATTGGCATCATGGATGTTGCTATCGGGCAATGAAGATGCACTTGATCCCATAATCGAGGCAATCCACAATCTGGTCGACGAGATTGCTGAAGATGGCCATGCTGATACGTCGCTGCACGAACTGACCCTCGAAATGGTTTTAATGGCATTGGGCGATGCGTTGCTAGGCGGGCCTTTGTCCGCATCGCTGGGCCTGCCAAGAGAGGCAGGTCGGCTAATTGCAAGCCGAAAACTGGCGGCTTCGTTCGATGAATGGCAGGCGCGCAGCACTGCCCCTATTACCTAGCCGATTACGCCGATAAATCGATTTGATCCCGACCGTTGGTCACATCATTCTTTATGATAATGCGACCGGTACCAATCGGCAAATCGCTGAAGTCCTTCGGCCAGCATCACTTTGGGTTTATAGCCCGTTAGCGCATTCAGTTTTGAAACATCCGCATAAGTTGCGGTGACATCGCCCAATTGCATGGGGCGCATGATCTTCACGGCTTTGTGACCCAGCGCATTTTCAAGCGTTTCGATCATTTCCATCAGGCCGACAGGGTGGCTGTCACCAATGTTCAGCACACGATGGTCGCCCCGTTGCGGTGGATTGTCGAGCGCCCCAATGATGCCGTCGACAATATCGTCGATATAGGTGAAATCCCGCGCCATCTTGCCATTGCCAAACACTTCGATCGAATCGCCCTTCAGGATTTTCTGGGTAAAGCTGAAATAGGCCATATCGGGCCGCCCCCAGGGGCCGTAAACGGTGAAAAAACGCAGGCCGGTTTGCGGAAACCCGTATAATTTAGCGTAAGACTGGCTCATCAATTCACAGGCGCGCTTCGTCGCGGCATAAAGCGAGACAGGGTCCATCGCCGGTTCGTCTTCGGTGAAGCCTTCGCCGCCCATCGGTTTGTCGCCATAAACCGAGCTCGACGATGCATAAACGAGATGCTCAAAGCCTTCCGCATGGCGGCAAGCCTCCATCACCGACAGATGACCCGCGAGGTTTGAGCGTTCATAGGCAAACGGATTTTCGATACTGTACCGCACGCCAGCCTGCGCCGCGAGGTGTACGACCTTTACGACGCCATTATCGCTGACCAACTTTGCCATTCCATTTGCATCGGCAATATCCATCCGCACGAATGTAAAGTTTTCATGCCCGTCAAATGTTGCCAACCGCGCTTCTTTTAAGGAAGGATCATAATAATCGTTGACGATATCGACACCGATAACGCGTTCGCCGCGGGCAAGAAGACGGTGCGCCACAGCATGGCCTATAAACCCGGCTGCTCCGGTGACGATGATCGCTTGTTTCATGCTTGATTCCTTGTTGTCTGGCGCGCGTTTAGGGTCAGTAGGGTAAAAATCTTGTTAGCGGCGCTATTCGGTTCGTGAAACGACCGATTTGAGATGTAGCAATTTTGGTGTCACCAACGGAATGGTCAACATCGTACTGCCTACCGCCATCAACAGCAGGGCGGTGAAGGTTTCGTTGGTAATAATTTCTTTGTCCAGCAGGATGTTGGCGAATATGATCATGATGAGCGCTTTGGTTTGCAATAACCACCCGATCAATGACGCTTCACCTTTTTCCCACTTCAGGATGCGCCCTGCGATATGTATTCCGGCTAACTTACCCGTAACGGACGCAAACAGCAGAAGAGCTGCCGCCCCGAACACGGCAACGCCGCCGACATCCCAATTGGTACGAAGCCCCGTACTCAGGAAGAATACAGGCATGACAGTCAATAATACCGTTCCGCGAAAATCATCCATTCGTTTCTGGTCATATAATTTGGCATCCAATACTGCGCCCGACAGAAATGCCCCCACCATATAATGCAAACCAGCCCAGTCAGCAGCGAAGCCACATATTGCAAGCCAGATAAGTCCGACATACCAGCGGTCATTTTCATTGATTTTCAACATCAAGCGTCGCACCAGAAATGCAGCCACCGCGAACATCACAAGGAACGCAGCCTGTCTGCCTATCCTCTCCCAATCGAGCAAGATAAGCGCAAGTACGCCCCATATCGCGACATCGTCCAGACTGGCGTAACGCAAAATTCTTTGGCCCAGCGGCTGGCGTAGTATTTCCAGCTTTTCCATGAATAAAATGAGGATGGGGAGGGCAGTGACCGCACAAGCCATTCCGATCCCGACAACAACTTGCCAATATTCCCCTTTAATTCCTGCCCAGCCTGACCCCGTTTGCAACAGCAATACCGCCGCCCCGCCGCCAAAAATGAGCGGTACCGCCAGTGCAAGCCCGGCGGTAACTCCCGTTTCACGACGTTTTTTCCATGCCTCGGACAGGTCGAGTTCGATGCCGGCCACCCAGACAAAGATCATCACCGCCCACCATGCAACCCCATTAAGCGCGCCAATGACCTCCGGACGGAACACAAAATCATAATATTCGGGGAACATAGCACCCATGATGCCGGGCCCCAAAAGGATACCGCAGATAATCTGGACAACCACCAGAGGGGCATAATATTCGGTTCGGAAAAGGCACCAAATCAAAAAAGGCACGGCGAATATCAATATCATCGCAATCAGATAGACCTCGGTCAATGTCATCTGAACCATGTGCATTTGTCCCCTTTTCAGGGACTGGGTCTAACGACCCAATTGCGATTTGAAAATGCCAGTCGAACTAGGTTGTAAACTCAAGAAAGTATCAGGCGGCCTTGCGGTGTTCGGTACCTTGCAGCCAAGCGCGCGCCTGACGTTGCGCTTCGGCGATTTCGCGGGCCGTCATATCGTCCGATATGTCCGCACGGCACATCATGGCGGCTTCACTGCCATTCAACGCGGCAAGATTAAACCATTTGTGCGCTTCAATCAGGTCGATGTCGACACCACCACCGGTAGAGTATGCCATGCCGAGATCATACAAAGCATCGGCGCAACCACGTGCGGCGTCAGCCAGTCGGCTTTCGATTAGAAAATTAGCGCTTTCGAAACTGTTTCCCATTTTTTGTCCCCAAATTCCCTTGTGGGGACAACTTCGCGTATCATGGCTAACAAATGGTTAACGAAAACGAGGAAAACTTCGTCCATTCTGGAGCGGGGCAGGCCGAAATCAAAGAGCGAGATTGTCGATCAGCCGGGTTTTCCCGATTTTAGCCGCTGCAAGCAACCTGGCGGGGCGGCCGTCATAGATTGAAAGCACCTCCAAACTTACGGCGTCGGCAAGCGCAAAATAATCCACATTCGAGAAACCAGCGGCTGTGATAGTGTCGATCGAGGCTGCAATTGTTTGACCAATTTCAGCGCCCGCACGGATGGCTTGCGCTGCAACATTCAATGCGCGGGGCAATGCGAGCGCAGATTTGCGTTCCGCCGCCGACAGATAGGCATTGCGCGAAGACAGCGCTAAGCCATCGGCATCCCGAACGATGGGAACTCCGACAATGTCCAGATTGAAATCCAGATCCCGCGCCATTTGCCGGATGACCGCCAGTTGCTGGAAATCCTTTTCGCCAAAAAATGCGACGTCGGGTTCTATTTGATTGAACAATTTGGCGACCACCAGCGCGACGCCGTCAAAGTGCCCGGGTCGAGAACCGCCACAAAATCCGGCACTGGGTCCGGCGACATGGATTTTCGTCGCGAACCCATGGGGGTAAATAATGGGCACTTGCGGTACCCACAGCAGATCAACCTTGCACCCGCGTAGCAATTCAGAATCACGTTCCAACGTTCTGGGATAGGCGTCGAGATCTTCATTGGGACCAAATTGCGTAGGGTTGACGAAAATTGAAACGACAATCGCATCGGCATGGGCTTTCGCGGCCTCCACCAACGCAAGGTGCCCGTCGTGCAGCCCGCCCATAGTCGGGACTAAAGCGACGCGCTGCCTTGCTTTACGTAGCGCCGCAATATTTTTTCGCAGTGAGTCAAGTTGATTGATGGTTTGCACGTACCGGTCGCCTTGGTTATTGGCCATGAGGGCATGTCTATGAAAGATGCATATAATGCATTTCAAGGCAAATATCGAACAGGGGTTATAATAGGCGTATGGCCGGGGTACATCATATCGTTTTCGCCAATGAAAAGGGCGGCACAGGAAAATCAACAACCGCAGTGCACGTTGCTATCGCACTTGCATCCCGTGGCGCGCGGGTCGCATGTATTGATCTCGATTCGCGTCAACGCACGCTCTATCGCTATCTGGAAAATCGTCGCGACACCATCAAACGGCGCGGGATCACCTTGCCCATGCCGGAGTTCGAGGTGTTCGAACATGATTCACAAGCAACACTTGAACGCCAAGTCGACCGGATGAGCCACGACAATGACTTTGTCATTTACGATACACCCGGTCGCGATGATAAATATGCCCGTTTTGTTGCGACACGGGCAAATACGCTCGTTACCCCCATCAATGACAGCTTTGTCGATTTCGATCTTATCGGCCAGGTTGATGCTGAAAATTTCAAGGTCCGCCGGTTGAGCTTTTATGCCGAACTCATCTGGGAAGCGCGAAAAGAGCGTGCGAAGGCGGACGGCGTTACAATCGACTGGGTTGTAGTGCGTAACCGGTTGCATAATATGGAAGCGCGAAACCAGCAACGTATGACCGATGCCATTGCAGAATTGTCAAAACGCGTCGGTTTCCGGTCGGTTCCCGGACTTAATGAGCGTGTGATATACCGTGAGCTGTTTCCATCTGGCCTAACGTTGATTGACAAGGGACATCTGGGCCAGTTGGCGACCGCGCATATCGTCGCACGGCAGGAACTGCGCGAACTGGTGACTGGCCTTGCGCTTCCCGAACCAAGCCAGGCTGTTTTAGCATGATGCCTTTTCTTATTGCCTTTAGTGTCGCGGTCCATGGATGGGCGGTATGAAGGGCAAGTTGACGATTGAAACGCTTCTGCCGATTGTCATGGGCGTGGCAGGCGCAGCTATCATGCTACGCGGAAGTTTCTTCCTCGGGCTGGTTGCCATATTCGTCGCAATAGCATGGCATCGCGGGACCCAAAAGCGGCTGTTCGGCTCCAAAAATCAACAGGACGGCCAATTTGATACCGACAAGGCCCGGCTCCTCTTGGGGGTTTCCCGTTTTGACAACGCCGCGCGGATTCGTGAACGGCACCGCGCGCTGATCGCGCAGAACCATCCCGACACCGGAGGGAACGAAGAGCGTGCGCGTGAATTAAATGAAGCGCGTGACCATTTGCTACACGAACTTGAAAAACATTCGCGTTAAGCGCCGTCCGAACACATAACAGGAGTATCGACATTGACCCATGTTTTCCACCCTACGTCACTTCGTGAATATGATATCCGCGGCATAATCGACGAAACGCTGGGCACCGATGATGCCTATGCCATTGGCCGCGGCTTTGGCACTTGCCTGATCCGCGCTGGCGGTAAAAAGGCCGCTATAGGCTATGACGGGCGCGTCAGCTCACCGATGCTTGAGGAAGCCTTGGTTCGCGGTTTGAATGACAGCGGCGTCGATGTTGTCCGCATCGGCATGGGACCTACGCCCATGTTATATTATGCCGAAGCCGTTTTGGAAGATGTAGATGGCGGCATCGAAATAACCGGCAGCCACAATCCAGCCAATTACAACGGCTTCAAAATGGTCCTTCAGGGACGGCCTTTCTTCGGGGCGGACATCCAGAAACTCGGCCAAATGGCTGCTGCTGGTGATTGGGTGGATGGTACTGGAACGTCTGAACATCTGTATATCCTTGACGACTATGTCGCCCGGGTCGCGCAGGCGGCACCACAAAAACCGTTCCGCATCGGGTGGGATGCGGGCAATGGTGCGGCGGGACCAGCGATTGAAAAGCTGGTGAAGATGCTGCCTGGTGAACACCATCTTTTGTTTGTGGATGTGGATGGCCAGTTTCCCAATCATCACCCCGATCCCACCGACCCCAAAAATCTGGTCGATTTGCAAAAGCTTGTCGCGGAAAAGAATCTCGATTTTGGAGTGGCTTTTGACGGTGATGGTGACCGGATCGGCGCAATCGACGGCGAAGGCCGCATCATCTGGGGCGATCAGCTCATGCAAATTTATGCAGAAGATGTTTTGGGCGAAGTACCGGGCGCAATCATAATCGCTGACGTCAAGGCTTCGCAAGCGCTTTACGACCGGATTGCAGATTTGGGCGGCGAACCACTTATGTGGAAAACCGGACATAGCCTCATAAAGTCCAAAATGAAGGAAACAGGTTCACCGTTGGCCGGTGAAATGAGCGGACATATCTTTTTCAAACATGAATATTACGGCTTTGACGACGCCATTTACGCGGCGGTCCGGCTAATGGCAGCTTCGGCCAAGCTGGGCAAAAGCGTGACCGAACTACGCGGTGCGATGCCCGACATGATTAACACACCCGAAATGCGCTTCCAGGTAGACGAAAGCCGTAAATTTGCGGTGATTGATGAAGTTCTCGCCCGGCTTTCTGCGGATGGAGCGGACGTCAACAACACCGATGGCGCGCGTGTTAGCACACCTGATGGTTGGTGGTTGCTGCGCGCCTCGAATACCCAGGATGTGCTTGTCGCCCGCGCCGAAGCATCGAGCGAAGCAGGTCTAGATCGCCTGATGGCGCAGATTGACGCACAATTGGCGGCATCAGGACTGGAACGCGGGGAAACTGTCGGGCATTAAGTCCGTGTGACGCTATCTCCCATCATTTCCGACTGGTTCGCCGCCCGTAATTGGCATCCGCGGCGACACCAGTTGGAGATGATCGATGCTGCCGATGAAGGACGTCACGCGCTTCTTGTGGCAGCAACGGGTGCGGGCAAAACTTTGGCTGGATTTCTCCCGACCCTCAGCGACTTGATTGCCAACCCGTGTGATGGCCTTCACACGCTTTATATTTCTCCGCTGAAGGCGCTGGCCGTCGATGTCCGGCGCAATTTGCTGTTGCCGATCGAGGAAATGGGTTTGCCCATCCGGGTTGAAACACGCACCGGCGATACGCCGTCAGAGCGCAAACAAAGGCAGCGGGTGAAGCCACCGCATATTTTGCTAACCACGCCTGAATCACTGTCATTATTGTTGAGCCACGAAGACAGTATTTTCCTGTTTTCTACACTTAAGCGCGTTATCATTGATGAAGTTCATGCCTTTGCCAATGGCAAGCGCGGAGATTTACTGAGCCTTTCGCTGGCCCGGCTACAAGCGCTCGCACCCGCGTTGCAACGCGTCGCATTGTCGGCAACGGTGTCCGATCCCGATGCCTATCGTGCATGGCTTGCACCTTATGGTGACATCAATCAGGTGCGGCTGGTGCAAGGCGAGGCTGCGGCGGAACCTGATCTTAAAATCCTGTTGCCTGAAGGCCGCGTACCATGGGCCGGACATAGTGGTCAGCACGCTATTCCGCAGTTAATTGAAGAGATCGGCCGCAATAAAATCACGCTGATATTCTGCAACACCCGCTTTCTTGCCGAGTTTATCTTCCAGAAATTATGGGACGCGAACGAACCGAAATATGCCATCGGCATCCACCACGGATCGCTTTCGATAGAGGCCCGGCGTAAAATTGAAAACGCGATGGCCGAAGGAAAGCTTCGCGCGCTGGTGTGTACGGCATCGCTTGATCTCGGCGTTGATTGGGGTGACGTCGACTGTGTGATCCAGATGGGCGCACCAAAGGGAAGTTCACGGCTATTGCAACGCATCGGGCGGTCGAACCACCGGATGGATGAGCCAAGCAAAGCAATTCTCGTCCCCGGCAACCGGTTCGAATATCTCGAAGCGCAAGCTGCTTATGATGCGGTCCGCGAAGGCGTGCGCGATGGTGAGGCTTTTCAGCCGGGCAGTTACGATGTGCTGGCGCAGCATATGATGGGACTTGCCTGCGCCGGGCCATTTTATGAAGCCGATCTCCTTTCCGAAATTCAGTCGGCTTTTCCCTATTCCGCTTTGGATGAAATGACATTCAAGCGGGTGATCGCATTCATTGCAACCGGCGGCTATTCTTTGAAAGCCTATGATAAATTCAAAAAGCTGGTGAAGCGACCCGACGGGCAATGGCATTTGTCGCATCCCAAATTTGCGGCGCAACACCGGTTCAACGCAGGCATTATTGTAGATTCGCCGATGCTTGACGTCCGCTTCCGGAACGGCCGCAAATTAGGGAAAGTCGAAGAAAGCTTCGCAGCCACATTGACGCCGGACAACACATTCACATTTGCGGGCATGGCATTGGAAGTCGAAACGATCAAAGATCTCGACCTAATCGTGCGGGCCGCGACCAAAGCGGCAAATACTATCCCCAGTTATATGGGCGCACGACTTCCGCTCACTACCCATTTGGCCCAGCGGGTGCGGTCTATGCTGACCGATCAGGCAGGTTGGGCACGCTTTCCCGACGAGGTGCGCGAGTGGCTGGAAATGCAGGCCTATCGCAGCAAAATGCCGACGCCCGGACAACTGCTTGTCGAAACCTTTCCGCATGACAAGCGCCATTACATGGTGACCTATCCGTTCGAAGGCTGGAACGCGCATCAGTCGCTTGGGATGTTGGTGACCCGGCGGATGGAAAGCCGTGGCCTCATGCCGATGGGATTTGTCGCGAGCGACTATGCGCTTGGCGTGTGGAGCCTGAAACCGATAACCGATCCGGAACCTTTGTTTTCAGCCGACATATTAAACGACGAATTTGTCGAATGGGTGGAAAGCAGCTATCTGTTGAAACGCGCATTCCGCGAGGTTGCGGTTATCAGCGGCCTCGTCGAACGCCAGCATCCGGGTAAGCGCAAGACCGGAAGGCAAGTTACTTTTTCCACCGATCTGATCTATGATGTGCTGCGAAAATATGAACCGGACCATCTGTTGTTGGAGGCAGCATGGGCCGATGCCCGGGCGCGTTTGACCGATTTGGGCCGGTTGAGCGATCTGCTTGACCGGGCCACTGATACAATGTTGCACGTCGATCTGGAACGGGTTAGCCCATTGGCCGTGCCGTTACTGGTAATGATCGGGCGCGAAAGCGTCGCACAAGGCTCGGTAGACGATGAACTTCTGTTGGAAGCAGAGAGTCTTGCCGGTCTGGCGATGACCCCCTAACCCCCGATACATTGAACAATCGAAGACGATCGGCGCTGTTTAACTGCTTCGACAAAGCGGGCAATTGCTTCGACCGGCGGTGACTTGCCGCTTATCGTAAACAGGCGTAGCATCCGGGCGGGAGAAGATGACATGAAACATTTGGTTTTGGGAATCGTAACCATCGTGCTTGCCCATATTGGTGCCGTCGCGCACGCTATACCAGTGTCCGCGCCCGAAGTGGCTCAAATCGAGCTCTTCGCGTTAGACAAGACCGACCGGATGACGGTCCAGGTTCAGGTGAATGGCAGTGAAGCGGTACCATTCATCGTTGACACGGGTGCCGAGCGGACAGTGATCGCAAATGATCTTGCTAAAAAACTGTTCCTTGAGGCCGGCCCGATACTCACGCTTGCGACCATTTCAGGGCAAACCCAAGTGAATTCCTTTTTCATCGATAAATTGACCACAGCGACGGTTAATCTCGAAGGATTAGAGGCGCCCGGTCTCGAACGGTCAAATCTCGGAGCTTATGGCCTGTTAGGAATAGACAGCCTTGAAGAAAACAAGGTTTTGCTGGATTTCGTACACCAAAAAATGGATGTCCTGCCGTCACAAAAAACGCGGGGTAAAACAAAGCTCGAAAACGGTATGATCGTGGTAACCGCGAAGAAAAAAGCGGGCCGCATGATTATTTCCAGCGCAAATATCGACGGTATAAAAGTGGATGTCATTTTGGACACGGGTGCACAAAACAGCATGGCCAATCCTGCGCTACGTGACAAGTTGCGCCGTAGACACTTTAAAACAGACTTTGTGCCGGTTGAAATGTTAAGCGTCACAGGCACAGTGTTAAACGGGCAATTCACCCAATTAAGGCATTTAGAAATTGGCGGACTGGCGATCAATGATCTGCCCATCACCTTTGCCGAAAACTACGCCTTCACCGCGCTCAAGATGAATGACAGGCCCGCGATCCTTCTGGGTATGGATGCCTTGAAACTTTTTGATCGGGTTCTCATTGATTTTGGCAATCGCCGGGTAGGTTTTGACCTTCCAAACAATGTGTGGCGCAACAGACCCAAGAGGATGTCGACCACTTTCCAGTGACAACTTGCAACACAAACCGATGCACCGCATAGGCTGGCGCGATGAAGCGCATATTCGAATTTGGTGGCGATGTTTTCGAATTGGCAGGTGATTCGGCGCTGTATTGGCCTTCCCAAAAAGTATTGTTGGTATCCGATTTGCATTTGGAAAAGGCCAGCGCCTATGCGGCGGGCGGCCAGATGCTGCCGCCATATGACAGCCTTGCCACCATACAGGCCCTCGCTGCGCTCTCCCAAATATTTCTGCCGGCACGCATCATATGTTTGGGCGACAATTTTCACGACTGCGGCGGAGAAAGACGTTTGGGCGGGGATGCCGCCGATATTCTGTCCGGCCTGATCCGGTCAACCGAATGGATCTGGATAACAGGCAATCATGACCCTATTTTGGAAGGCCGTTGGGGCGGATCATCTGTTACAGATCTGAAATTGGACGATATCCTATTACGCCACGAAGCAAAAGCGGGCGAATCCATGCCAGAAATATCGGGCCATTTTCACCCAAAGTTCCGGCAAATGTTGCGCGGGCGAATGGTATCGCGCCGCTGCTTTGTGAAAAGCGACCGCAAGCTCATTATGCCAGCTTTTGGGGCGCTTACAGGCGGGCTGGATGTGCTCGACAACGCCATCATCAGTGCCTGTGACTTGCTACAATCCGAAATAGCAGAAGCTCTTGTCCCCGTCCGTAATGGACTTGCCCGATTTCCAATCAGTAAATCAATCGCGCTCGCCAAATAACGCCGTACCAACGCGGATATGGGTTGCGCCTAGCATGATGGCAGTGGCAAAATCACCGGACATTCCCATGCTTAACCCAGTAAAACCGTGACGTGCCGCCAACTCTGCCAGCAGGGCAAAAAACGGCGCCGGCTCGACATGAGCGGGCGGCAGGCACATTAGGCCTTTTATCGCCAACCCCTCTTTTTTCGCTAATTCCAGCAATTCGGGAAGTGCCGAAATGGCGCAGCCGCCTTTTTGCTCTTCTGCGCCGATGTTAACCTGGATAAAACAGGGAAGGTGACGGGCCTGATCACGCATCGCCTTGCCTAAAGCAGAAACCAGCGAAGGCCGGTCAACCGTGTGAATGACATCAAAAATCTCAACGGCTTCTTGCGCTTTGTTGGATTGTAATTGTCCGATAAGGTGAAGTGTGATGTCAGGATACCGCGCCTTTAATTCCGGCCATTTGCTGGCCGCTTCCTGAATGCGGTTTTCGCCAAAGGCCCGCTGTCCAGCCGCGATTAAGAGTTCAATCTCCTCAATGGAGCGCGTTTTCGAAACTGCGATAAGGGTGACATCACCTTCACGGCGTTTTGCGACTTTTGCCGCAGACGCCATCTGCGCCCTGATTTCGGTAATCGGTCGGCTTGGATTTTTGGCTGTTGCTTGCATAAGCTAGCGCTATACGCATCCGTATGCGCCGCCGCCACCCCCTTCCAAAAATCTGGTTGATGACCGATCAGCGATTCGGAGACAGGTTGTTTTCGTCTATCCGGCGGTTGCCAATTGGATCTGGCGTTATATTCCGTCATTACGAACTTAACGAAACGCAGAGATTCGCCCTGTTTCGACAGGTCGCGCATATTTGCCGGCAACGCGGACATATTTTGCTGCTCGCAGGAAGCGAACGGAGTGCCGTGCACTGGCGCGCGGACGGGTTTCACCGCAGCGTTAGTAAGCGTTCAAAAATGCTGCAAAGTGCTTCGGTTCATGACCGGCGGGAACTGGCCGAGGCAAGGCGCATTAAAAGCGCAATGATTTTGGTATCGCCGATATTCGCAACCAACAGTCATCCGGGGCAAAGCCCACTCGGCTTGCACGGACTCAATCGAATAGCGGCCAAGGTCAATGGTACAAAAATTATCGCATTGGGGGGGGTGACCCGCCAAAAGGCAAAGCTGTTCAATCAACGCCTGATTTATGGATGGGCTGCAATCGACGGATTGATGGATCGAAAAATTACAGCAAAGACCTAGAAGCGGATTTTGGTCCCCACATAGACTGCTTCACTATCCTTACGGTTATCCGTGGTGGGCATTACTCGGTCATTTTCGCTTGTGTAGCGAACACCCGCCGTCAAATCGATCTTGCGGCTGATGGAGAAGCTGCCGCCGACATCCAGCTTATATTCGTTAGTTGAAGCGCTGCCGCGCGCAGGGGGCGCAACTTCCTTGTTTTCGTCAAGCTTTATGCTCGCATTGAATTTGCGCGGCTTTTTAACGCCGTCATCAAGCCGGAAGCTGCCCCGACCCAATTCGCTGAGCGGTGCCACAGCCGAGAGTTTGGGAGCAGTCGGCAAAGTGAAGCCCTGCCAACCTTTCGCCGCCGTCAGTCGATAGTCGATGGTCGAGAGGCGCAAAGCCTTGCCCGCACCGGGTTCAACCGCGGCGATTGCACCACGCACCGATACCGCACCTGCCGTCAAACGCGAATTGGCGCGCGCAGCAACAATGATTGTCCGGTTACGATTGGCTTCCCCGCCAGCAAGCGTGAACGGGAAACGGCGATTGTCGGCACCCGATGGTTCCGCAAATTTTTCAGCCAGCCGACTGTCAACACCAGCAGGTGTAAATGTATTCAGCCAATCATTGGAAGCCCGGTTGGCGCGTTCTATCGTATTGGCGGCGAACGCAGGCATCACCAGCGGTGACAAGACAAGCGAACCCGTTGCAAGCAACGCAGCTGCAAAAATGGCTTTATTCCGCCGGAAAGACTTACTTGCTGACATAACAGCGCCAAATCGACTCCTTCTTGGTTATTGGTATAGACATGATTCTCTGAAATCGAAAGGCCGGGGACCAAAGAATCTTTCAAACAATACAATTTTTCACAATATGTTGCACGTTATCCACAAAGTGATACCCAGCCTAGCCCTAGCTAATGATTGATCGTCGCTGGTTCAGCACCCAGAAAGCTTGCTCAAGCCAGCAAGGCGCTATAGAGGATTCTGACTTTTTCATCGTTCAAGGACAAATTATGCGCTTCACTCGCCTGGCACTCATTCTCGCCTCCGGCACATTATTGCTGTCCGCTTGTGGCGGCACTATGCGTCCGAAAGCCGATCTTGCCGCAAGTCAGGTGACCACAATTGGCGTTAACAGCTATCTTTGGCGGGCATCTTTGGATGCTCTATCGTTCATGCCGCTGGTTCAAACCGATTCGGCAGGCGGCGTGATAGTAACCGACTGGTATGTAAATCCGCAAACCCCCGGTGAGCGCATCAAACTGACCATTTCGATTTTGGATCAGGATCTGCGCGCCGATGCACTGCGCGTTGCCGGAAGCCGTGAAGTTTCCCAAAACGGGCAATGGGTCGCCGCACCTTTGCGCGCGGCTACGGTGCAAAAAATGGAAGCCATCATCCTGACCAAGGCCCGCGACCTGCGCCGTACAGCCATTAGCGGATAATTATGACCCAGCCTGATCGTTTCAACCCGCACGTCGCCGACGCGCGGTGGCAGAAGATTTGGGAGGATCAAGCGAGTTTCGTCGCAGACGATACGTCGCCCAAGCCCCGCAGTTATGTGCTCGAGATGTTTCCCTATCCTTCGGGACGCATTCACATCGGCCATGTCCGCAACTATACGATGGGTGATGTACTGGCGCGCTACAAGCGCATGACCGGCCATGAAGTTTTGCATCCGATGGGTTGGGATGCGTTCGGAATGCCGGCCGAAAATGCCGCTATGGAAAAAGGCGTGCATCCCGGCGGCTGGACCCGCGACAATATCGCCAACATGAAGGCGCAGTTGAAACGGCTTGGTTTTGCCATTGACTGGACGCGTGAACTGGCAACCTGCGAACCGGAATATTATGGCCACGAACAGGCCTTGTTCCTGAAACTTTATGCCGCAGGTCTGGTGTATCGCAAGGAATCGGCGGTGAATTGGGATCCGGTGGACATGACCGTGCTCGCCAATGAACAGGTCATTGATGGCAAGGGCTGGCGATCCGGCGCGCCTGTTGAACGGCGCAAGCTGAGCCAGTGGTTCCTGAAAATCACCGATTTTGCCGACGAATTGCTGGATGGCCTGTCATCGTTGGATCAATGGCCCGACAAAGTCCGGTTGATGCAGGAAAACTGGATCGGGCGCAGCAAGGGCCTCACGTTCCGCTTCGCCTTTCCCGGATCGAACGGGGACGGTATCGACGTTTTCACAACGCGGCCCGACACGATGTTCGGCGCCAGCTTTGTCGCCATTGCTGCCGATCATCCGGTCGCGCAGAAATTGTCGGCCAATGCGCCGGAATTGAGCGCCTTTATCGAAGAGTGCCGCAAAGGTGGTACGACCGCAGCCGATATCGAAACTGCGGAGAAAATGGGATTTAATACCGGTCTGACGGTTGAACATCCGCTCGACCCCAGTTGGCATCTGCCCGTCTATGTCGCGAATTTCGTGCTGATGGATTATGGCACTGGCGCAGTCTTCGGCTGCCCCGCACATGACCAGCGCGACCTCGACTTTGCGCGTAAGTATGAACTGCCGGTCACCCGCGTCGTGTCGGACGGTGATATCGCCGACAGCCATTTTACCGGCAATGTCGCCTATACCGGTCCGGGTACTATTGTGAATTCGCACTGGATGGACGGACTTTCGATCGAACAGGCCAAAGCCGACGTGATCGCAAAGGCTGAATCAGAAGGGTGGGGCAAGGGCCAGACACAATATCGCCTGCGCGATTGGGGCGTTAGCCGTCAACGGTATTGGGGCACGCCCATTCCGATCATCCATTGCGAAAGCTGCGGCGCGGTTCCGGTTCCCGAAGCGCAATTGCCGGTGAAACTTCCCGAAGATGTCACATTCGATATCCCCGGCAACCCGCTGGACCGCCATCCGACATGGAGCAGGGTCGATTGTCCGCAATGCGGAAAAGCCGCGCGGCGCGAAACCGATACGCTTGACACATTTGTGGATTCCAGCTGGTATTTCATCCGTTTCGCAAGCCAGCCGGGTACCAAGCCCTTTGATCGTGCAGTTGCCGAAAAATGGTTGCCGGTGCAGCAATATATTGGCGGCGTTGAACACGCGATCTTGCATTTGCTCTATGCGCGGTTCTGGACGCGGGCGCTTAATCATATCGGTATGATCGATGTGAAGGAGCCTTTTGCGTCACTGTTTACCCAAGGGATGGTGACGCATCAGACTTTTCAGGATGCCAAGGGTGCGTGGCTCAGCCCGGATCAGGTGAAACGTGACGGCGATCTTTGGACAATCGTCGATACCGGCGCACCCGTGACCGCCGGGCGCATCGAAAAAATGTCGAAGTCGAAGAAAAACGTCGTCGATCCTGATGATATTGTCGACCAATATGGGGCCGACGCCGTGCGCTGGTTCATGCTGTCCGACAGCCCGCCAGAACGCGATCTGGAATGGTCGGAAGCAGGGATCGAAGGCTGCTGGCGCTTTGTCCAGCGTCTTTGGCGCTTAACCGGGCAGGTCAGCGGCGCGCAGGGCGAAGACAAGGCGCTGTTACGCAAGATGAATCAGGCGATTGCCGGTATTGGCACCGATATCGAAGCGCTGTCTTTCAACAAGGCGGTGGCCAAAATATATGATCTGGCCAACGCCATTGAAAAGGCGGCCCCTTCGGCATCACGCGATACAGCGATCAAGACGATCATTCTGCTGTCCTCCCCTATGGTACCTCATCTCGCCGAAGAAGCATGGACGAAATTAGGTCAAGGTTTGATCGCGGACGCACCCTGGCCCGAAGTCGACTCTGCACTTTTGGTCGAAGACGAAGTGACGATTGCGATCCAGGTCCGGGGCAAATTGCGCGATACGCTGACCGTGCCAAAAGGATTGGGTCAAGACGAAATGCAAGCGCTTGCACTCGCCAGTCAAAAGGTTCAGTCTGCCATCGACGGCGCAGAAATCCGGAAAGTCGTTATTGTGCCTGACAGGCTGGTCAACATCGTCTTATGAAACGCTTTATTGCCCCCTTCATTCTTGCACTCATGCTGACCGCTTGCGGGTTACGGCCGCTATATAGTGGGGGTTCAACAGGGGCCGTAGCATCAACTTTGGTGTCCATCGCTGTCGAACCTATCCAGGGGAAAAACGGCTGGTTGATGCGTAATGCACTGAACGACAGGTTGGGCACGCCGCGAAATGACAATTCCCGATTCCGGTTAGTGGTGGCCTTGGATGACCAGATCGAAGGATTTGGCGTGCGTGCCGATGATACCGTCACCCGTGAACGGCGCACATTGCGGGCGCGGTACCAGCTTATTCTAAGTTCAACCGGGGAAACCGTTCTGGATGCAACGGCAGGGGCAGATGCCGGTATTGACGTCGTCAGTTCCGAATATGCCACGATTGCCAGCGAAAACACCGCACTCGAAAACCTGACCCAGCGCGTTGCGGACCAGATTGTGACCCGCCTTTCGCTATATGCAGGCGGCGAATGAGCAACGCCAAGGAACGTAGTTTCATTGGTGCAGTTACAACGCGGCCCGACATCCGGCTGTTTTTTATTTTCGGTCAGGACGAATCCGCCAATACCGACATCGCTAGCCAGATGGCCGCGCAATTGGTTGGTGCAGAGCGCGTGGACATTGATAGCGAACAGATCAGAAATGATCCGGCTTTGCTGGCCGACGAGGCATCGTCGATGTCGCTTTTCGGCGACCAGCGCTATCTCAGGGTAAATTTTCGCCGCGAAGAAGGGTTGGCCGCAGTTGAAAATCTGTTGGCGCTTGAAGGCGAAGTTAATCCCGTAATCGCAATTGCCGGCAACCTGACCAAAGCAAGCAAATTGCGTAAATTGGTGGAAAGTCACCCCCGCGCCTTGGCATATATCAGCTATTTGCCAGAAGAAGCCGATGCAGCAGCATCGGTAATGGCCTACGCTGCCACGACAGGGCTCAAACTCGACCGCAGCCTTGCAGCCAGAATTGCGCGCTATACGGGGCAGGATCGCAAATTGGCGCAGGCCGAAATCGAGAAATTATCGCTATATTATGACGCATCGCCCCAACGGCCCGTAACCGTTGAAATCGCGGCATTTGAAGCTTTGTCAGCCGAAACCGGCGAAGAAAATGTGGGCGGCCTTGTAAATCAGGTCATGGGCGGGGAACTGCGCGGCGCCGGGCGTGAGTTGGTTGCGGCACGCGAAATGGGAGTCGAGCCGATCCGCATTGTCCGGGCGTTGCAAAGGCGGGTGACTTTATTGGCGTCGTTGCGCGCAAAGGTGGACAGCGGCTCCAACCCCGGTGCAGTTGTAAAGGCTACGCGGTCGATATTCTGGAAAGAAGCCGATGATTTCATCAAACAATTGTCGCGCTGGCCATCCGTGCGATTGGCTGGTTTGAACGGCCATTTGCTGGATGTGGAATCAAAATTGATGAGCGTCCGTGAAAATCTGGCAATGGTGATATTGGAAGAAGAATTGATCCGCATCGCCCGCGCCGCTGCCCGCCGGGGCTAGGGTCAGGACCCATAAGTCATTCATATTGAACAGTTATAGGTATACGTGCGCGGAATGTACCGGTTGCGTTGCCGCGGACAATCAATTTGCCGCCAAAAGAGAAATCGAGCCGACCTTGCTGATCCAGCCGCGATCTGCCTGTTAAGCTGGTCCGTAATCCGGCTATTTCCACTACACCACCACTCGATGACGTCATGCGGGCAGTCGTTGGCATATCAATCCGCACCGATCGCCCAGGTTGCCCCCTTACCACCGCAGTTCCGGCCAGCATCGAACCGCCCAGATCCACAATCCCGCCATTCACCCGCCTGGTTCCATTATCGGGATCGACTTCAATCTGGCCACCACCCGCGCCTGAAAGCGCGGCACGGCTAAAATCCAGCTTTGTTGTGATATCAATTGAGAGTGGAACGTCCTGTTCGACGCTTTCCTTCGCCTTGCTATCTGGCGCTGTGCATAAAAGACAAGGCCCCTCGCCCGCCGCCAATAGCAACGGCAATAGCCCCAACGCCGCCAAAGCGCGCAACTTATGACCTGGTCCTGTCATAACCTGTTCACTTTAGGCAGTTCATGGTAAACAACGGGTTAAGTCAGCCCCTTGACCATGCAAATCTAACCCCCACATTTAGATGTTGAAAGGCCCTTTTTGATGAAAAAAATTGAAAAAACCGATGCGGAATGGCGCGCAGAACTCGACCCTGTGCAATATCATGTCCTGCGGGAAGCCGGCACGGAACGTGCATTTGCGGGCAAGCTAACCGATGAAAAGCGCGAAGGAGAGTTTCGCTGCGCCGGTTGTGGTACTGCATTGTTCGTTTCCGGTACCAAATTCGAAAGCGGGTCGGGCTGGCCCAGCTTTACCGCGCCAGCAGATCCTCAAGTCGTCGAAGAACATCGCGATATGTCGCATGGCATGATCCGTACCGAGGTGCGCTGCGCCGCTTGCGAGGGGCATTTGGGCCACGTTTTCCCAGATGGGCCGGGGCCTGACGGCTTGCGATATTGCATCAACAGTGCGGCGCTTGAATTCGATCCTGATTAGGCCTTGTCGCCGAATCGCATTGGGATTAACACCACGCGCAATGGTAAGTGCATATACCCCGGATGGCGGACGCGGATCGTTCATGACATGGATCGCCCGCCTTTTCAAAATTGGCATTGTCGGCCTGCTTCTCGGCCTGATGGTGCTCGGGATATTTGTGGCGATAGCACGTGGCGAAATTGACAGTTTTGAAGACCTGAAAGCTTCACCAAATGGCCAAATGATCCGGATTCGTGCCGCCGACGGTACCGTCATCCAATCTCTTGGCCCCAGTTTTGGCCGATGGCTGACATTCAAGCAACTGCCCGACGAGATGAAAGAGGCAATGGTCGCGGTCGAGGATCGACGCTATTATATGCACCCAGGTGTTGACCCCATCGGCATCACCCGATCCTTTTATGTACGCGCCATTGAAGGCCGTTGGACGCAAGGCGGATCAACCATTACACAGCAACTGGCGCGTAATGTGTATCTGAACAGCAACAAGGAGTTTGGCCGCAAAATCCGTGAGATTATCCTCGCGCTTGCGATGGAAACCAAATTTTCCAAAGAGCAGATACTCGAACTCTATTTGAACAAAGTCTATTTTGGCGGCGGCGCTTACGGTGTTGATGCGGCCAGCCGCAAATTTTTTGACCACGGTGCCGAAGAACTCTCGCTTGCGGAAGCCGCCATTATTGCCGGATTGGTGAAAGCCCCATCACGTTATTCCCCGACCGCCGACGCAAAAGCCGCGCTTGACCGTGCCGAAGTAGTGGTCGAGGTCATGCAGGACGCGGGGATGATTACGGCTGAACAGGCCGCTGCAGTCAAGCCTGCCCAAGTCAAGATCGCGTCGGAACCGCCACAGGACAGCGTCCGCTATTTCACCGACTGGATGCTGCCGCAGCTTGACGGGTTGATTGACGAGACCGAAAAAGCGATTGATGTCTGGACGACCCTTGACCTGAAAATGCAGCGTGCAGCGACCGCTGCAATTGTTGCCAATGCCCCAAAGGGCACGCAAGGAGCGCTTGTTGCCATTGATCGTGATGGCGCAGTCAAAGCCATGGTCGGCGGAACCGATTATGTCACCAGCAATTATAACCGCGCCGTTACCGCCGTGCGGCAACCGGGATCAGCATGGAAGCTATTCGTCTATCTGACTGCATTGGAAGCAGGTTTCCGACCTGAGGACAAGGTTGTGGACGAACCTGTGGAAATAGAAGGGTGGCAACCCAAAAACAGCGGCGGAAGCTATGCCGGCGAGATCACATTGCGGACCGCCTTTGCCTATTCCAAAAACACCGTCGCCGCGAAAATCGGTGAAGAAGTTGGCACCAGCAGCATTGCAAATATGGCCAAGCGTTTTGGAATTACGACGCCGATCAATACCCAGCCCTCGATGGTTTTGGGAACATCGGAGGCACGCGTTATCGATATGACCCGCGCCTTTGCCGCCGTTGCGGCGAAGGGGCGCAGCATCACGCCTTATGGGATTTCCAAGGTCACTACGATTGACGGGGACGTCATCTATTCCGCCAAGCCACAGAAATCGATCCAGTTGGTTGAAGAATGGGTTGCGGGCGGAATGACCGATTTGATGCAGACTGCGGTTGCGACCGGCACCGGACGGGCGGCGAATATCGGGCGGCCTGCCGCTGGCAAAACCGGCACGACCAGCAGCAACAAAGATGGCTGGTTTCTTGGATTTTCAAGCGGTCTGACGACAGGCGTGTGGATGGGCCGGGACAATGCCCGCGCGGTTGGCGGGTTGGAAGGCGGACGCGCACCAGCGCAGGCCTGGGCCGCGTTTATGCGCGTGGCGGTCGCCAATCGGCCCGTCGAACAATTTGCGACCGAAGTCACCTTCCCCGAACGGCTAGAAGAAGAAGAATTATTGCTGGGCGAGGATGGCGAACCGTTTTTGCTGGACGAAAATGGCAACCCTATCGAGGGCGTCCCGTCGGTCGACGACCCCGGCCTTCCCGATGGCATTCGGTCCGAACAGTTGGACGAAGATTTTATCGACAAAGCGATTGGCCGCCGACCCGTTGACGCGCAGCCAGAACCGGACGAGCCGACGGGGCTTTAACCCAAAGAGCCTAAAGTGCGTGGCCGGTCCGGTCCCGTTTCGTATCCAGATAACGGGCATTGTGAGGGTTAGAGGCAATTTTCAACGGAAGCCGTTCGCAAACCACGATACCTTCGGCTTCTAACCCCGCCACTTTTTCCGGATTGTTGGTCAGCAATCGCACTGTAGCAACTCCCAAAAGGTCGAGCATCCGCGCCGCCACCGAAAAATCACGGGCATCTATGGCAAAGCCAAGGCGGACATTGGCATCAACGGTGTCAAATCCCTGATCCTGCAACACATAAGCGCGCAATTTGTTGATCAGGCCAATACCCCGCCCTTCCTGACGCAAATAGAGCAATATGCCCCATTGAGCGTCGGATATATGGTGCAACGCCTCATGCAATTGCGGGCCGCAATCGCATTTCAGGCTTCCGAGAACATCACCTGTCAGACATTCGCTGTGCAAACGGACTATGGGCGGTGAACCGTCACGTTTACCGATCACCAGCGCGACATGATCCGTTGAATCGGCAAGCGACCGGAACGCCACTATTTCGGTATGGGCATTAACCGCAACCGGCAAATTTGCCCGCGCTGCAATCTGCAAATTATCGCTGTCGTCAAAGGCGGCGACGTCGGCTGGCGCGACCACATCATCGGTCGATGCATCGACATCCATAACCAGAAATGCAGGCAGCAGCCCGGCTAACCGCGCCAATTCCATTGCGGCAACACAAGGGGTCGTGTCGGTAACCGCTTTAGCCAAAAAAGGACCCTTCATAGGATAAAGCAGATCAAGCGTCGGGTCGGCAATTGCCAACGCCATGCCCATATCAAGATCCGCAGGGACTGCGATACGCACGGGCAAGTCAGTGTTGGCTGCCGCGCGCTGATTCACAAGCTTGAGCGTCGCTGCCCGGCTTGCCGACAAAAGCAGACTTGAAGCGCCCTGAACCGTAACCGCGGTTTCGATCGCAGCAACGCGAATGATTTGATTGTCATGCGCGATCCGAATGGGCCAGCCGCGTCGTAGAGCATCGATGGCTCGCGCCGCGCGTTTCGGGTCACCAACCGAAGAAGGGTCGATATTCAAAAGGCGAATTCCGTGACAATTGGCGCATGATCCGACGGCTTGCCCCAGCCCCGGACATGCTTATGCACCACATGGGCTTTCGCCTTTGCCGTCAGGTCGGGCGTCACCCACATATGGTCGAGCCGTCGGCCACGGTCCGACGTTTCCCAATCCTGGGCGCGGTAACTCCACCACGTATATAATTTTTGCGAAGGGTCGACAAAATGCCGGGCTATATCGACCCAGTTGCCGGCATCCTTGATAGCCGCCAGATGTTCGCACTCGACCCGTGTATGGCTCACAACATTGACGAGTTGCTTGTGGCTCCATACGTCATTTTCAAAGGGCGCTACGTTAAAATCCCCCGTCAAGATGGTCGGGCCAGTCACGCCCTGCGACCATTCTTTCATCCGGGTCAGAAAATCGAGCTTTTGCCCGAATTTCGGATTGGATTCCAGATCGGGAACTTCGCCGCCCGCCGGGATATAGACATTATCGAGACGGACTCCTCTGGTCGATTCCAGATTCAGTTCCGCACTGATGTGGCGGGCCTCGCCGTTTGCCTGCCAATCTTCGACTTTGCGGTTTATCAACGGCACTTTGCTGACAATCGCCACACCATGGTGCATGGGTTGCCCGTTGATCATCATGTGACGATAACCCAACTGCCGGAAGAGACCTTCCGGAAACAGGCTATCAATGACCTTGGTTTCCTGCAGACATAAAATATCTGGCGCCTCTTCTTTCAAAAAGCGTTCGACAATATCGATCCGGGCGCGAACCGAATTGATATTCCAAGAAGCGATGCGGATTGTCTGTGACATGATGCTAAGGCCCTAGATGCCCGTGCACCAACGGGCAAGCGACTGATGGCAATTAAAGCGAAAAAAGCAAAGCCCTCATCCCGGGGGCATTTGGGATGAGGGCTAAGCTTGCGTTCGTCACGCGGATATCAGCGGTGGCTTAATCGTCGTGGGCAACAGGGGGAAAACCACACGAACTACCGACTGCTGATGGGAAATTTATACAATGACTTTCCTGTCAGCCAGATGAACAAGCCCGTTCAGTCGCACAGCTTGTCTGGACCCAGCATCGCTTCGTCGTCACTTTAGGGTCAGGACCCTAGGATTTACGCCGGACGGGACGGGGGTCCTTCCATGTAAATGCGGAACTTGCGATATTTACGTTATATTTTGTATCGGTGAGTCGGATGGTCGTGCGGTTGTTCTTGGAATCAAGGGCCACCCATCCATTCAAGGTCAGGCCACCCGGTGCACCGGGCCGGCGCACGAAAATCATCGTGATGACGCCAAATTCCGGCCGCTTCGGGTCACGCACTTCGACGCTGGTGACATCGTCGGTCGACGTTTCAACCAATTTTCCATAGCGCCGAAGATCCTGGCCCGGGTCAAGCAGAGCCGCAAGTGGGCTGTTGCGGATCGGCCATCGCTGGACTTGCTTCACCTCATAATCCACAATTGTGAGCGCTTTGCCGTCGCCCACAATCAACAGCGGTACGCCCTTTTGATATTCAAACCGGACATGGCCCGGACGCTTGAGCAGCAACTTGCCCGACAATGTCCCGCCGCGCCGGTCGGTTTGTGTAAAGGTTGACGTCATCGTGGTGACAGCCTTCATATGGGCGACAACCTCGTCCATTTTTGCAGAACTGTTTTGTGCCGAACCCGGCATAGTCAACACCAGCGCGACGGGTGCGAATATCAGTGCGTATTTTCCGAAAGTCATAATCTGGGTTCCATGGGAGAATATCATGCTCTTTGGCAAAAGGGGGTTGAACCCTGTCTTAACATTTATAGCGGCTCGCCGTTCCGGTCGCGCAATACTTCGCGCCGTCCGATATGATTTGGCCCGCTGATAAAGCCATCTTCCTCCATCCGGTCAATCAGCCGCGCAGCGCTGTTATATCCGATCCGCAATTGCCGCTGGATCCAGCTGGTCGATGCCTTTTGGCTTTCAAAGACAATCTGGCACGCCTTGCGATATTGTGAGTCTTCCTCACTATCGTCGGCGCCCATACTGCCAAAGTCGAATCCGCCATCTTCGGGTTCTTCGGTCACCGCCTGGATATATTCAGGCTGCCCTTGCCCGCGCCAATGGTCGGCAACGCGCCGGACTTCATCGTCGGAAACAAAGGGGCCATGGATACGCGTCAAGCCGCGACCGCCCGCCATGTATAGCATATCGCCCTTGCCCAATAGCTGTTCGGCGCCCTGTTCACCCAAAATCGTGCGGCTGTCGATTTTCGATGTTACATGAAACGAAATGCGCGTGGGGAGGTTCGCTTTGATGACGCCGGTGATGACGTCCACCGACGGCCGCTGCGTTGCCATAATCAAGTGGATGCCGGCCGCCCGAGCCTTTTGCGCAAGCCTTTGGATCAGGAATTCAACTTCTTTGCCTGCGGTCATCATCAAATCGGCCAGCTCGTCGACGATGATGACAATTTGCGGCATCGGTTCATACGCCAATTGCTCTTCTTCATATTGGGGTTGGCCCGTCATCGGATCATAGCCGATTTGGACCTTGCGCCCCAAAGGCGCGCCTTTTGCCGAGGCTGCGCGGACTTTTTCATTGAAGTTGGCAAGGTTACGTACGCCCAGTGACGACATCATGCGGTACCGCTCTTCCATCTGTTCCACCGCCCATTTCAGCGCCCGGATGGCCTTGGCAGGTTCGGTTACGACAGGTGAGAGCAAGTGGGGAATATCGTCATAGCTGCTAAGTTCGAGCATTTTCGGATCGATCATGATCATCCGGCACTGATCGGGCGTCAGCCGGTATAACAGTGACAGGATCATACAGTTCAGACCCACCGACTTACCCGAGCCGGTGGTACCGGCGACCAGCAAATGGGGCATCGGCGCAAGATCGGCAATAACGGGGTCGCCGGAAATATTCTTGCCCAACACGATCGGCAGCGCGCCTTTCTGATCGGCAAACGCGCTGGAGCCGACCATTTCCTGAAACACAACGGCCTCGCGATTGGCGTTCGGCAGTTCGATACCCATCACCGTGCGCCCGGGAATCGTTGAAACACGCGCCGAAAGCGCCGACATGTTCCGGGCGATATCCTCTGCAAGTTGCACGACGCGGCTGGATTTAATACCCGCGGCAGGTTCCAGTTCGTACATGGTCACCACCGGCCCGGGCCGCACCGCAACAATCTGGCCCTTTACATGAAAATCGTCGAGCACCGATTCGAGCAATCTGGCATTGGCTTCCAGTGCGGCTTTATCAAGTTTGGGCGCAGACATTGCAGGCGGCGGGTCAAGCAGGTCAAGCGATGGCAAGGCATAGCTGCCAAAAAAATCGCCTTGCCGTGCACCCGTTGAAAAGGCGGCCTTTTTGGGCGCGGCATTGCGGTCGTCAATCACAGGTGGCTTGCGATTTTCCGGTTCTACAGCTTTGCGCGGGGGTTTAGGTTCCAGTATCGGCACAGGTGCATCGCCGTCGATATCGCCGGCAAATTGACTGCCGGATCCGAATTTGGGCATCGAAAGCGCAGGAATGCGGAACAATGGACGTTCAAGCTGGAGCGACCGGATAACCACCGTGATGCCGCCCAATATGGTGGCAACAATTAATACCACCCGGATGAGTGTTCCAAACGAACCCTGAATCTGACCGATCAACGGTGTTATGCCGCTATCAAGCAACAACGCGATTGTACCGCCCCAACCTGCTGGCAAGCCAATATCGCTGCCATGTTGCCAATAGGACATGCCGAACCCCATGATCAGCATCCCCGCGATGCAAAAAATCAACTGGCGTTTCCACTGTGGTTGCGGAACGTCGCGCCACAAACGGCGGGCAAATACCAATAACAAAGGGCACAGGAATATCGACGGCAAACCAAAAAGAAAAAGGGCCGCGTCGCCGACATATGCGCCAGATTGGCCCATCCAGTTATGCTGGACATCTGCCGCTGCACTATTGAAAGCGGCGTCGGCCGGCGAATAGCTTAATACGGACAATCCATAAAATACGGCCAGGAAACCAAGCGCAGCTGCGCCGATCATTGCGCTGCTCCGGATCAGCGAGGCACGCATCATCTGGCGCCAATTGGCCATACTATTTTTGGAAGTAATTTTGGAAATACGCGACGCCATCGAACACTGCTTTACAAGGTTAATACGCCCCCTTTTCGCCTCCGCCGGAGTCCCCGTCAAGCATTACGGTCAAAATCCTCCTTTGAGTCACGCGGCCAAATACGCCATATGTGAATTATGACGCAAAAAGCAGACGTAATCATCATCGGTGGTGGCCTTGTTGGCCTAACGCAGGCACTGGCCCTCGCGAAGCATGGAATCACCACCCATGTTGTCGATCGCGCCGATCCGACTTCTATGCTGGCATCGGGCTTTGATGGCCGGACATCGGCCATTTCCAGTTCAAGCCTGAAAATGTTTGAGGCCATCGGCCTTGCCGATGCGTTGCAAGGAAAAGGCTGTCCGATCAAACAGATATGGGTCAGCGACGGTTTGAAGCCAGGGTCGCTCGACTTTGTGCCCGGTGCCGATGATGGTTATCTTGGGCAAATGTTCGAAAATCGGTTTTTACGACGCACATTGTATGAAGCGGCTCAGGCCAGCGATGCCATTCAACTGCATATGCCTGCAGGAATAGTTGAAAAAACGCGCGATAGCTCGGGCATAACCGTTAAACTCGACAATGGCGCAACAATTTTAGCTGAACTGATAATCGTTGCCGAAGGGCGGCAAAGCATAACCCGCGAAGAAGCCGGGATAAAGATCGTCCATTGGCAATATAGACATAGCGCAATGGTTGGAGCGATATTTCACGAAAAGCCGCATAACAATATTGCCTATGAAATCTTCTACCCTTCGGGCCCGTTCGCGGTGCTGCCCATGCTTGATTGTGCGGATGGACGGCACCGTTCAGCCATCGTCTGGTCCGTCGAAGAGGCCGATGCCCCGGGATATTTGAAGCTGTCGGGCCGTGGCTATGCTGCTGAACTGCGAAAGGCCATGGGTGGAATATTGGGTGAAGTCGAACTGGCCGCGCCGCTTTCCAGCTATAAGCTCGGTTTCCATCACGCCGGTTCGATGACCGCAGAACGGCTCGTGCTGATCGGGGATAGTGCCCACGGTATTCACCCGATTGCCGGTCAAGGATTGAACCTTGGATTGCGCGATGTGGCGGCGTTGACCGAGGTGCTTGTCGACGGGCTTCGGCTGGGGCTTGATCTGGGTGACGCGCAGTTACTGGACCGGTACAGCCGCTGGCGTAGCATCGATACGCTGATGGTGGCGATGTCCACCGACGGTTTAAACCGCCTTTTTTCAGTCCCCGGAAAAACCGCTTCTGCGATACGCCGTACGGGCATGGGCATGGTTCAACGCACCCGCCCTGCAAAAGCCTTTTTCATGGCCGAAGCAAGGGGCGAAAGCGGCGCGTTGCCCAAATTGTTGCAGGGCGTTGCGGTATAAGTTTTAGGGTCAGGACCATTTAGCGTCAGAATGGCCTCAAACCTCGCACGTGCATTTAAGTGGGCGTGACCCTAGCTCTCCGGTTGCCAGAAGCCGCCATTTGCCGCTAAGAGGAAATTCTTTCTATGGAACCCCTTAGTCCCTTTCCCTGGTTCGATGCCGCGACAATATTGGTGCTTATCGGCATCAACGGGATATTCGCGATGTCGGAACTGGCCATCGTTTCGGCCCGCTCTGCTAAGTTGAAGGCTATGGCAGATAGCGGAACGCGGGGGGCTAATACGGCTTTGCGCCTTGCCCGCGACCCCGGAAAATTTCTATCGACGGTCCAAATAGGCATCACCTTGATCGGTATTATCGCAGGCGCCTATTCCGGTTCAACACTGGGTGAGCCCGTTGCACAGCGGCTGGCCTTGAACGGCATTCCGGCAGACTGGGCCGATACTTTGGGATTCGGCATCGTTATTTCGATTACGACTTACGCCTCGCTTGTCGTGGGCGAGCTGGTGCCCAAGCAATTCGCGCTGATAGCGCCAGAAAGAATCGCCGTCATTGTTGCCGGACCCATGGAAATATTGTCCCGTATTACAGCGCCGATCGTGTGGCTGCTTGACCGTTCAAGCGCGTTGATTTTTCGCCTGTTAGGGTTGCGCCGTGACAGCCGGGACGCATTGACCACCGAAGAGCTTCGCATGGTTTTTGCCGAAGCGACCCATGCGGGAATTATTGAAGAGCATGAACATAAGGTCATCGCAGGCGTCGTCCGGTTGGCCGACCGGCCCGTGCGCGAAGTGATGACGCCGCGCACCGATGTTGACCGCATTTCCGCCGACGCGTCGGAAGACGAGGTGCGCGATGTGCTTGTAAATTCTCCACACACCCGCATTCCGGTGACCGGCGAAAATGGCGATGACATTATCGGCGTGGTCCAATCGCGCGATATTGTCGCTGCCCAGATCGGCGGAAAACGTCTCGATTTGCGTGAACTGATGCGAAAGGCGGAGATTGTTCCGGATCAACTGGATGCAATGGATGCGTTGGAAATTTTGCGGTCTTCTGATGTACCGATGCTTTTGGTGCATGATGAATATGGTCATTTTGAAGGGATCGTCACCCCCAATGATCTGCTGGCCGCCATTGCCGGCGAATTCGCTTCGGATCAGGCTCAGGGCAGTGCGCCCAATATCATTACTCTGGATGACGGCTCAATGTTGGTTTCGGGCGCAATGGCCGCAGACGCCATGGCCGAGATTCTGGACATCGACCTGCCCGATGACCGCGATTATGCAACCGCAGCGGGCCATGTCTTACATATTTTGCGTCACCTGCCCGAAGAAGGCGAATCGTTCATCGATCAAGGCTGGCGATTTGAAGTCGTTGATATGGACGGGCGGAAAATCGACAAATTGCGCGTGGCGCTTGCAAAAAAAGCAAGCATAAACGACGCAGTTGAGGGGCTTGTGATTAACCGAATGGCTCTATAACGGACTTCAAGACGTTCAGATTTGTGGGTTCGATTCAGGCCCCGTAGTTTCCACAGGATATAGATATGGCCGATTTCTTTCTTCCCAAGAACAGCAAAGTCCAAAAGGGCACAGTTCACGAAGCAAAAACGAACGGCAAATTGAAGAAATTCAAGGTCTATCGCTATGACCCCGACAGCGGTCAAAATCCGCGGTACGACACATTTGAAGTCGATACCGAACAATGCGGGCCGATGGTGCTTGATGCCTTGATCAAGATGAAGGGCGAACAGGACAGCTCGCTGACATTCCGCCGTTCCTGCCGCGAAGGCATTTGCGGGTCCTGCTCGATGAACATCGATGGTAAAAACGGCCTTGCCTGCACCACGGCCATTGAAGATTGCAAAAGCGAAGTTACCATCACCCCGTTGCCGCATATGGAAGTCATCAAGGATCTCGTCCCCGACTTCACCCATTTTTACGCGCAATATGCGTCGATCAAGCCCTGGCTCCAGACTGTAACCCCCGAACCATCAGGCAAGGAACGGCTGCAATCGCCGGAAGACCGGGCCAAGCTGGATGGTCTGTATGAGTGCATTTTATGCGCTTGCTGTTCGACCAGTTGCCCGTCTTATTGGTGGAATAGCGACAAGTTTCTGGGGCCGGCGATATTGTTGCAGGCCTATCGCTGGTTGGCCGACAGCCGCGATGAAATGACCGGCGAGCGGTTGGATGAACTGGAAGATCCGTTCCGCCTGTATCGTTGCCACACCATCATGAACTGCGCCAATGCCTGCCCCAAGGGCCTGAACCCGGCCAAGGCCATTGCGGAAACCAAAAAAATGGTTGCCGAGCGGCACATCTAAATTCGGGTCATCTTTTGGAAACTCCCGCATTTGATAGCAGCCCTGATCCCGATCATCCGGGCTGGCTAAATTGGCAGATGACCGACGCCTCACGCTATAATGGCACGGTGTTGGGCAAAATGCTGGTCAGAAGCGAAGGAGAGGGTAAGGCCCGCCTTCGTATGTTCCCGGAACACCGGCACAGCAATTTACGCAATGCCGTACACGGGGGCGTCACCCTGGGCTTTATCGATGTCGCCATGTTCGGTGCATCCCGCATGTTCGGCCTGATCGAGGCCGGCGCCGCAGTAACCCTCGATCTTTCGGTGCAGTTCATCGGCGCAGGGGTTATCGGCGAACCACTGGATGCCGAGGTCGAATTGCTGAAAGAAACCGGCCGCTTGTTGTTCATGCGCGGTATCGTGACCCAGGGCAACGACCGTGTCGCCGCGTTTTCAGGGACAATCCGGAAACCCACGCAACGATGATTGTTCGTGGTGAAATGCATGGATAAGGTCAATAACCGCTATGCCGCTTTGGTGGCGGCCAATGAATTGAAGACAGATGCCGATCAGGCAGCCGCCATTCACGCCTTGACCAGAGTCCAGGCCGAACTCGAGGCTGTCCCCCCGCGCGGAAGCACCATTTGGCGCTATTTGGGCAAAAAGCCCGAACCCGTGCGCGGATTATATATGTGGGGCGGCGTCGGGCGCGGCAAGTCGATGTTGATGGATTTGTTTTATGGGTCGGTACAGATCCGCCGCAAAAAACGCGTTCATTTCCATGAATTCATGCTCGACATCCACGCCCGCCTGAAACATGAGCGCGCCAAGGAAGAAGGTGATCCCATCCCTCCGTTGGTCGAAGCTTTGGCGGACGAGGCACGTTTACTGTGTTTTGACGAGATGGTGGTCAACAATATGGCCGACGCGGCGATTATGTCGCGGCTGTTCACCGGCTTGATCGCCGCGGGCGTCACGGTCGTGACGACATCAAACCGGCATCCGGACGACCTGTACAAGGATGGCCTGAACCGTCAGCTCTTTCTGCCCTTTATCGAACTGGTGAAAGACAAGCTCGACATTGTCGCGCTCAATGGTGCGGTCGATTACCGCCGCGATAGGTTGGGTGATGCCAAAACATGGCTCGTTCCCAACGGGGCGGAGGCAACGGCTGCCTTATCCCAAAGCTTTTTCCGTTTGACCGACTATCCGCCCGAAGACCGCGCGCACGTTCCGGCACTTGAACTGGATGTCGGGGTCGGCCGGACGCTCCATGTGCCCAAGGCGTTGAAAGGGGTCGCCGTCTTTTCGTTCAAACGCCTGTGCGCCGAAGCCCGGGGCGCGGCAGATTATCTGGCAATCGCGCGGCGGTTTCACACGGTCATCATGGTGGGCATACCGGTGCTTGGCCCTGAAAACCGGAATGAGGCGGCCCGTTTTGTTACCCTGATCGACGCGCTTTACGAACATCGGGTCAAATTTCTGGCAAGTGCCGATGCCATCCCGGATTCGCTATACCCGCATGGTGACGGACGGTTCGAATTTGACCGAACGGTATCCCGCCTGCTCGAAATGCAATCGGAGGATTATCTGGCAGAAGGCCACGGTCCGCGTTAAGTAAAGGCATAAGCGATTTCGGGCGAAATCAGACAAAGCCTTGAGGGAGAGTGTAATGCTTCGCTATGTATCAATCGCTGCCGCCGCCATGCTGGTCGCAACGGCAGCCCACGGCCAGCCGCAGGACGCAAAACACAAGGCCGAGCGTGACCTGTTTGCCAAAATTGTCGAAATCCCGACTGTCGAGGGGCAGACCGCCGAATTCAAAAAGCTGACGACGTTATTGACAGCGGAATTCCGCAAGGCCGGCATCAACGATGTCGTCGTAAAGGATCATGACAGCACCCAAACGTTGATCGCACGCTGGCCGGCGGAAAAGCCGAGCGGGAAAAAGCCGATCTTATTGATGGCGCATATGGATGTCGTCGCGGCCAAGGAAAGCGACTGGAAATATCCGCCCTTCAAATTCCGCGAAGAGGGCGGCTATTATCTCGGGCGCGGGTCCAATGACAATAAAGCCGGATTGACCGGCATATTGATCGCCCTGCAATATTTGCGGGCGGAAAAATTCCAGACGACCCGTGACATAATCATATTGTTTACAGGCGACGAAGAAACCAGCGGCAATGGTGGCAAGCGCGCGGCGACCGAATGGCGTGCATTGATTGAAGCCGAATATGCGCTGAATAGCGATGCGGGCGGCGGTTCTGTCTTTCCTGACGGCCGGGTGGAAGCATTTGGTATGCAAATTGCCGAAAAAACCTATGCCGATTACAGGGTGAGCGCGGTTAATCGCGGTGGCCATAGTAGCGTACCGCGACCCGACAACGCCATTTATGCCTTGGCAAATGCGTTGGCTGCGCTTGAGCGTCACCGTTTTGAACCGATGATAAACGATGCCACCCGCGCCACTTATACCGCGTTGGCAAAAGGGGATAATGGCCAATATGGCGAGCTGGTTCGCCGCTTTTTAGCTGACCCCAAAGACCGCGAGACCGCCGATTTGCTGGAAGCGATGGACAGCGGCAGCACCCGGACGCGCTGCGTCGCAACCATGTTGTCGGGCGGGCACGCGCCCAATGCCTTGCCGCAAAAGGCCGAAGCCAATGTCAATTGCCGGATTTTTCCGGGCGTAAAGATAGAAGATGTGCGTCAGCAACTGCAGGCGCTTTCCGGCCCGGATGTGACGGTCACAGCCGTTGAAGGTTCACAAACGCCCGAAACATCGCCAACGCCGTTGCGCGACGACATCACCGAGGCCTATCGGGCGGCGGTGGCGACGCGCTTCAAAGATGCTCCGGTCATTCCATTCCAATCAGCAGGGGCAACCGACGGGGCGTTTCTGCGCGCCCAGGGAATTCCGGTTTACGGTTTTGGCGGCCTTTGGGGAATTGTCGGGCAAAGCGAAGGCGCCCACGGCCTTAATGAAAGAGTTTGGACAGAGGGCTTTCACGGCCAGATTCCGATCTGGATGGAGATGTTAAAGCGAGTGGCCGGCTGATGCACGCGCTTTAACGCTATTGCGAACTATTATCGTAAAAAGCCTTAACTTGTCGCCTTTATTGGGTTGTTATCCATAGCGATTCGGCGTAACGCGGCGTCAATTCCGCTACAGGCCTTAAGGGAAGGATCTCGTTTCATGGCTCGCAAAAAAATTGCGCTTATCGGTGCCGGTAATATCGGCGGCACACTTGCCCACCTCGCAGCATATAAAGGCCTTGGCGATGTCGTATTGTTCGACGTTGTTGAAGGCGTTCCGCAAGGCAAGGCACTCGACCTGTCCCAATGCGGCCCGGTTGAAGGTTTCGATTCCAAGATAACCGGCACCAATGATTATGCCGATATCGCAGGCGCAGACGTCATCATCGTCACCGCCGGTGTTGCGCGCAAGCCCGGCATGAGCCGCGATGATTTGCTCGGCATCAATCTGAAGGTCATGAAAGCGGTCGGCGAAGGCATCGCAGCCAACGCGCCAAACGCATTCGTCATTTGCATCACCAACCCGCTCGACGCGATGGTTTGGGCATTACGCGAATTCTCCGGCCTGCCGCACCATATGGTCGTCGGCATGGCAGGAGTCCTCGATTCCAGCCGCTTTAGCCATTTCCTCGCCGAAGAATTCAACGTTTCGGTCACGGATGTCACGTCCTTCGTGCTGGGCGGCCACGGCGACACGATGGTTCCGGTCATTTCTTATTCAACGGTATCGGGCATTCCGGTTCCCGACCTGATCGCGATGGGCATGTCGACGCAGGAACGCATCGACGCGATCGTACAGCGCACACGCAGCGGCGGCGGCGAGATTGTAGCGTTGCTGAAAACCGGCTCGGCCTATTACGCGCCTGCAACCAGCGGCATCACGATGGCCGAAGCCTATCTGTATGACCAGAAGCGCCTCCTTCCCGCCGCTGTCCACCTGACCGGCCAATATGGCGTCGACAATCTGTATGTCGGCGTACCTGTGGTCATCGGTGCAGGCGGCGTCGAGAAGATCGTCGAGATCGCTTTGGATGACGAAGCGAAGGCAAATCTCGCGGTCAGCGTCGATGCGGTGAAGGAACTGCTGGTGGCGTGTAAGGCGATTGATTCGAGCTTGGCGTGAGTTTGCTTTTCGGCATACTGCTGCTCATGGAAGCGTCGTCCGTTGCCCAAAGTGCAGCGGCTGATCCCGACTTGATTGTGCCGAAGCTGTCGGCTGACCTTGAGAACCAAAACAAGTCATCATTGGAAGCAATTTTACAGTATGCTGCGGCGTGCGAAAATTTGTTGAACTCCGCTTCTCCTCAAACCGCCATTCCCGGCGATAGCTGGGCCAAAGAATATGGTGATGATATAGGTTCAATATTTTCCACCAACGGCGCGTTTGTCATTTTTGGACACAACGACCCATCCACTGTTTTGAAAACGTGCGTCGTAGCAACCCGTTCTGACGCAGATTTAGCGTCGGTGGTGGGGGCGCTTGCCAAAAAACATCAAGTCGCGCCACGTCGTATCGCGGAAAAAGATCGACCGAATCCGGAGCTTGAGTGGCTGATTGACGACGACAAGTTGAAGTATTTTGTAGGGCCTACCGTGAATCCAAAATCCGGTCTTGGCATCTTTGTAGCCAAGAAAAAATAGGAACAAAAACAATGTCTATTCTCGTAAACAAAAACACCAAGGTCATCACGCAAGGCATGACCGGCGCGACGGGCACTTTCCATACCGAACAGGCACTTGCCTATGGCACGCAAATGGTCGGCGGGGTTACGCCGGGCAAGGGCGGTTCAACCCATATCGGCCTGCCGATGTTCGATACTGTGCTTGAGGCCAAACAGGCGACTGGCGCAGATGCCAGCGTCGTCTATGTCCCGCCACCCTTTGCCGCGGACTCCATTTTGGAAGCCATTGATGCCGAGATCCCGCTGATCGTGTGCATCACGGAAGGCATTCCGGTGCTGGACATGGTCACCGTCAAGCGCGCGCTTTCCGGTTCCAAATCGCGGCTGATCGGGCCGAACTGCCCCGGCGTGTTAACCCCGAATGAGTGCAAGATCGGCATCATGCCCGGCAGCATTTTTTCAGCGGGTTCGGTCGGCGTTGTTTCCCGGTCGGGCACATTGACCTATGAAGCCGTGTTTCAAACCACCGCCGAAGGGCTTGGCCAAACCACTGCCGTCGGCATCGGTGGCGATCCGGTCAATGGCACCAATTTCATCGATTGTCTGGAGCTATTCCTTGCCGACGACGCGACACAATCGATCATAATGATCGGTGAAATCGGCGGTAGCGCAGAAGAAGAAGCCGCGCAGTTCCTGATCGACGAAGCCAAAAAGGGCCGCAAAAAGCCGATGGCCGGTTTCATCGCCGGACGCTCGGCTCCTCCCGGACGGCGCATGGGCCATGCCGGTGCGATCGTATCAGGCGGCAAGGGCGACGCAGAAAGCAAGATCGCGGCTATGGAAGCAGCGGGCATCCGCATGTCGGCGTCACCTTCTTTACTCGGCAAAACATTGGTCGAAGTACTGAAGGGATAAGCATCCCTGCCGTTTCCCTCCCCAAGGAAGGCATAGATATGGGTCTAGAGAACCAGGATTTTGAAACTGAACGCGGTCCCAGCTGGGAGCGCGCCAACTGGCCATTGTCGGTTACCGATGATTTGACCGCATCGCTCGACCCCACGCAAATGGCGGTCGAGGTGAAGGCAGCGGCGAAAGCGGCTGGCAAGCCAATGGCAGAGGCCGACGCGGTTTCGGCAGCGAGCGATTCGATCCGCGCGATGATGCTGGTGCGAACCTACCGCGTGCGTGGCCATCTGGCGGCGAACCTCGACCCGCTTGGACTTTCAAAACAGGAAATTCCTGCCGACCTGACGCCCGAATATCATGGTTTCTCCGGTGCCGATCTCGAAAAACGGGTTTATGTTGGCGGCACGCTGGGTCTCGAGTGGACGACGGTGCGCGAGCTGGTCGATACGCTGCGTGCCAATTATTGCGGCCCGGTCGGCCTTGAATATATGCACATTGCGGATGTTGAAGAACGTAGATTCCTTCAGGACCGGATGGAAGGCAAGGATGCCGCGATCCAGTTCACGCCCGAAGGCAAGAAAGCCATTCTCGCCAAGGTCATCGAAGCCGAGCAATATGAGAAATTCCTCGGCCGCAAATATGTCGGCACGAAGCGCTTTGGCTTGGACGGCGGCGAATCGATGATCCCTGCGCTTGAGGCAGTCATCAAATATGGCGGGTCGCTCGGCGTGCGCGAGATCGTTTATGGCATGCCGCATCGCGGGCGTTTGAACGTCCTAGCCAATGTGATGGCGAAACCCTATCGTGTGATCTTCCACGAATTTTCCGGCGGCTCATCCAACCCCGACGATGTCGGCGGGTCGGGCGATGTTAAATATCATCTCGGCACCAGCACCGATCGCGAGTTCGATGGCGTCAAGGTGCATATGAGCCTTGTCCCCAACCCTTCGCACCTCGAAGCGGTGAACCCCGTTGTCTTGGGCAAAGTCCGCGCCAACCAGACCGCACGCGATGACCTTGGCAAGCATGAGCAAGTCCTGCCGGTATTGCTCCACGGCGACGCGGCGTTTGCCGGACAAGGCATTGTCTGGGAATGTCTCGGCTTCTCGGGCATCCGAGGCTATAATACCGGCGGATGTTTGCATTTCATTGTGAACAATCAGGTCGGTTTCACCACCAGCCCGCAATTCGCACGATCCTCGCCTTATCCGTCGGACGTTGCCAAGGGCGTTCAGGCTCCGATTTTCCATGTCAACGGCGACGACCCCGAAGCGGTAACCTTTGCCTGCAAGATTGCGATCGAATTCCGCCAGACCTTTCACCGCGATATCGTGATCGACATGTGGTGCTATCGCCGCTTCGGCCATAACGAAGGCGACGAGCCGAGTTTCACCCAGCCATTGATGTACAAGGTCATTAAGACCCATCCTGGCGTCGGCGAACTTTATGCCAGAAGATTGCAGGCCGAAGCTATTATCGACAGCGACTGGGCGAATGAACACACCATGCGCTTTGTTGCGCTGCTTGAGCAGGAATTTGCCGGTGCCGCCGATTACAAGGCGAACGAGGCCGACTGGTTCGGCGGGCGCTGGTCAGGTCTTTCGAAACCAGCCGACCCCGAAAGCGCGCGGCGCAATGTCGAGACCGGCGTGTCGAAGAAATTGTTCGACAGTCTGGGACGCACACTGACCACAGTGCCTGAAGGCCTGAACATCCACCCGACGTTGGGCCGTGTGCTCGATGCCAAAAAGGCGATGTTCGCGAGCGGCGAAAATTTCGACTGGGCGACCGGCGAGGCTCTGGCGTTCGGCGGGTTATTATCCGAAGGCTATGGCGTTCGCCTGTCGGGGCAGGATTCAGGGCGCGGCACGTTCAGCCAGCGGCACGGTGTCTGGGTCGACCAAGGCACCGAGGAAAAGTACGTGCCGCTGTCGACTTTGCCGCACGGCCGCTTCGAGATTCTCGACAGTCCGCTATCCGAATTCGGTGTGCTTGGCTTCGAATATGGCTTTGCCGGGGCCGAGCCGAAAACGCTCGTTTTGTGGGAAGCGCAGTTCGGTGATTTCGTCAACGGCGCTCAGGTCATCATCGACCAGTTTATCGCGGCGGGCGAGGCCAAATGGCTGCGCGCCAATGGTCTGGTGATGCTGTTGCCGCATGGCTATGAAGGGCAAGGCCCTGAACATAGTTCCGCCCGGCTTGAGAGGTTCCTGCAACTGTGTGCCGAGGATAATATCCAGGTCGCAAATTGCACGACGCCCGCCAATTATTTCCACCTGTTGCGTCGCCAGATGGCACGGCCGTTCCGCAAGCCATTGGTGGTGATGACACCGAAATCACTGCTCCGTCACAAAATGGCAGTTTCCAAGGCGGAGGATTTTCAGGGTGAAAGCCATTTCATGCGGATATTGTCCGATCCCGATGCGCCGGCTGACAAGGATGTGAAGCGTCTGGTGCTGTGTTCGGGTAAAGTGGCCTATGACCTGATAGAGGCGCGCAATGCGGCGGGTGACAAGGACACCGCCGTCGTGCGTATCGAACAGCTTTATCCCTTCCCCGGCGAACCGTTGACCGTCCGGTTGAAACGCATGACCAATTTGGAAGAGGTCGTGTGGGCGCAGGAAGAGCCGAAAAATGCGGGAAGCTGGTTTTTCGTTGATCCCTTCATCGAAGAATGTCTTGCCGCTGCAAAATCCCGCCCGAACCGGGCGCGCTATGCAGGGCGCAAGCCAGCCGCTGCGACCGCAACCGGCCTTGCCAAACGCCATCAGGCCGAACAGGCGGCGCTGGTCGCCGATGCCCTTGGTCACAACGTCCGCGCTGAAATCCGCCGTCAGAGAAAAGGCTGATACCCCATGAGCACTGAAGTCAAAGTCCCCGTATTGGGCGAATCCATCACCGAGGCAACGCTTGGCCAGTGGCTGAAAAAGCCGGGCGAGGCGGTCGCCGCCGATGAACCTATTGCCAGCCTTGAAACCGACAAGGTTGCCATAGAAGTGCCTGCCCCGGTTGCCGGGATCATGGGCGCATACAGCGTCGAAGAAGGCGCGACCGTGAATGTCGGCGCGGTGATTGCCTCGATTGAAGAAGGCAGTGGTGCAACGGCCACGCCCGCACCTGCTGCGGCTGCGGCTGCGCCCCAACCGGTTGCCACGGC
>NZ_JBGSRI010000009.1:0-15023 GCF_041737645.1 Sphingorhabdus sp. | reverse complement strand
CGAAGCACTTGCTCTCGCAGCGTAATTTTGGGCCTCACGGTCTGAAATTATCCTAAAAGAACGCGGCCGAACCGGCCGGGCAACAGAAAGGTTACAGCGGCCCCCCGGAGCCGGGCAACAGAATCCGGGGACTTTTCCCTCAGTCGACCCCGAACGCTTTATGCAGTTCGATTGCTTCCAGCATCTTGGCCGCCGCGATAAACACTGCGACGGTGCACAGCCCGAAAAACATATGTCCGACATTGCCGGGATATTGGACCATATAGTCCTTGCCCCGTTCAGCCGCGCCCAGACCGAGCGCGTAGGTGATAAGGAAGACCTCCAATTTGGTCTTGATCGAGAACAGGCGCGCGATTTTTTTCATAGTTAAGTAAATAAACAGCAATGCCCGTGCCAGTTCAGCAATTGCGCGCTTCACAATGGTTAACGCAACGGCCCTTTGTAAAGGATTTCGACGCTCAGCGCAGCTCCGCCAGACCGCACGCATCCAGCACAGCTTCACGGGCCTTACGGACGGTCGAAACCAGGGCAGAATCGCCGAGCTGTTCCGGCGCGATTGTTTCAGGCCAGTGCGCCGCGATAACTTCTGAAATCCGGTCCAGTTTTCCCTCATCGGCCATGAATCGCGGATCGACCGTGGCGGGGTCGCATGCGACGCGCAGCCGCAGACAGGCAGGGCCGCCACCATTGGCCATAGACTGACGCACATCGACGGGAATCAGCGTGCGGATCGGGCCATTACCCGCGACCATTTCGCTTAGCCAACCCCAAACCCGCGTATTTTCCTGCGCCTCGCTGGGCAGGATGAGCGCCATCCCGCCATCGGGCAAGGTGACAAGCTGGGCGTTGAACAGATAGCTTTGGATCGCATCGGCCAGCGACACCCGCGCCGCAGGGACGATCACAATCTCCGCCTCGGGCATCAGCCTTTTAATGTCGGCATAGGTTTCTTGCGGGTTTTCGAACGCCTGTTCATGGGTGAAAAGAACGCGTTCGTTGGCTACGGCAACGACGTCATTGTGGAAGGCACCGGCGGCGATAGCCATTTCCGATTGCTGCACGAACAGCGTTTTTGCAGGGTCCAGCCGGTGCGCGCGGGCAATGGCTTTCGACGATTCGATATGCTGGCGGGCAGGGTAGGGGCCGCCCGCCTTACCGTAGACAAAAATCTCGATTCCCGCTTCGCCATGCGAAGGGCACAGCCGCATGAAATTGGCTGCTCCTTCATCGCCATAGGGGGACGGCACCGGTCCGTGGACGGCGAAATGCTGCTCGTCGGCGAAAGCAAGGCGCAATTGCGCGAGCGTGCCGGTCCATTCGTGGCTGCGGTGCGCCATTGTCAGCAGGTTGGCCGCCGACAGATGGCATTTGCCATCAGCGGTATCGGGGGCAGGCGACACAGTCGCGGCATTGGCCGCCCACATGGCCGAGGCGGAAAAAGCCGCAGCGCGGATGTGTGGCTCGGCGCGTTCCATATCGGTTGCGAGCCCCGCTAGCCATGCAGCGTTGGGCCGGTCGAGTGGCATGAAAAACCCTTGCGGCAAGCCAAGGCGCAAATTGGCGCGCATCTTCTCGACACCCTGCAACGCGGCGGCACGGGGTTCAGAGACCGCGCCTGCATTATTGGCCGAAGCGATATTGCCGAGGCTTAGTCCCGCATAATTATGGCTTGGGCCGATGATGCCATCAAAGTTGATTTCTGAAATTGTCATAAATTACCACCTCGGGACGCAAGTGATTGTATCGCCTACCGAAAGCTTCAATGCCTTGGCACTGACCGGGTCAACCGCAACGCCATCTTCATGATTGTTAACCCAGCCATAGGAGGCAATGAAATCATTAAGCCGTCCGCTGCTCATCAGCATTTTGTCGCCTTCTTTATGCTCACCCAGCGTGTCACTGATTTTCGAAACAACGGTGTCTTTGGCTTCGCGAACACTGCGGATCTGGTCGGTACGGGCGGTCATTGTGGGGCCGCCGTCAAAAATGTCGACGTAACTTTCCCAGGCGAAACCTTCATTTTCCAGCATACGCATCGCAGCGCGGCCTGAAGGGTGCGGCACGCCGATCACTGACTTTGCATTATCAGGCAACATCGCAATATAGACGGGATGCTTGGGCATCAGATCGGCGATGAATTGGTTGCCGAACTTGGCGTTAAATTCGTCCGCTTCCTGAAAGCTCATGCCGAAAAAGCGGCCCGCGACCCCGTCCCAAAAGGGTGATCCGCCCGCTTCGTCAATGACGCCGCGCAGTTCTGCGATGGTCCGGTCGGCAAAGCGCGCTCTATGGTTGCGGATGAAAAGATATCGGCTGCGTGCAATCAACATACCAAGGCCGCCTGCACGCTCGCCGGGATGGAGGAACAGGCCGCCCACTTCGGTCGTCCCTTCCAGATCGGTCGACAGGTTCAATATGTCGGCGCGAAATGTCCGGCCGAGTTCTTCGCTATGCTGCGTCAATGCGCCGATGCGGTAGCTATAAAAGGGCCATTTTTGGCCGACGGTTCCGAAAATCTGGCACGTACCGCGCACTTCACCTGTTTCGGTATTTTGCAGCACAAACACATACAGATCATCGCTGACGCTATCTTCAACCCGGCTGAACCCTGCAACCGAACGCTCCAGCTTTGCCGTCAAAGCCTTGCGGTCGGGCGGCAGGTTGGTGAAACCTCCGCCCGTGCGTTTGGCCATTTCATAGATATGTTGCAAATCGTCCATATTTGCCGGACGGATAATGAAAGTCATAAGGCTCCCTTTTTGGCGATACGCAATATGGTCAAGGCGGACAGGCGCGCGCGTTCGACCAAGCTTTCGGTAATCAGAAATTCGTCGGCGCTGTGAATCGCCCCGCCACGCACACCCATGGTGTCGACCACGGGGATGCCGCAAGCGGCAATGTTATTGCCGTCACACACGCCGCCGCTGGATTTCCACGCGATGGGAAGGCCGAGGTCGGCCCCGCATTGCTTGACCAGATCGAACAGCTTGGCGGCCCCCGCATCAATGGGCTTGGGCGGGCGGCCGAAGCTGCCGTGCAGATGGGCGCTGACGTCATGCTCCCGCTCGATATCGGCAATCAGCGTACGGAGCGCGATATCGGTCTCCTCCACAATCTGCGGCGTCATGGGCCGGAAATTCACGCGCAATATGGCGTGGTCGGGTACGACGTTATTGGGGCTGCCCCCCTCGATCCGCGCCGGATTCACGTTGAGGCCGGGCCGGGTTAGGGCCTTCAACCGCAAGGCGAGATCGGCGGCGGCGAGCAGGGCGTTGCGGCCATCCTCGGGGTTGCGTCCGGCATGGGCGCTTTTGCCGGTAAATATGATCGAGAAATTACCGCTGCCGCCGCGTTCACCGGCCAAGGTCCCGTCGGGCAGGGCTGGTTCATAGGTCAGCGCCGCAGTCTTACCCTTGGCAAGTGCGGCAATCAAGGAAGCGGAAGAAGGGGACCCGACTTCCTCATCGCTGTTGATCATCACCTGATAGCCGATGTCCGCAAATTCAGGCGCCGTTTCGGCGGCGACTAGGGCCGCCAGCATAACGGCAATGCCGCCTTTCATGTCTGCGACGCCGGGTCCGTTCAGCACGCCGTCGTCCAACCAGCGCTGGTCCTGAAAACTGTGGTCGGCGGGGAATACCGTGTCCATATGTCCGGTAAATAGCAATTGCACCGGCGCTTCGGGCCGGACTGTCACGACCAGATGGCGGCCGTGCTCCACCATTTCGATGACACCGTCGGCACGTACTTTTTCGACTGGTGCCGGCTCTTGAAGCTCGGTGCTTCCTGGGAGAACGGCAAAGGCATCGGCCAGCATGTCGGCGGTCGCCTTCAATCCCGCGAGATTGCCGGATCCGCTATTTATGGCGGCCCATTGCTGCACCTGTGCCAGCATCGGATCATGCATGATCTTTTCAAGCACGGCGCATTCGGATGAAGGCAGATTTTGCATCCATCGCCTTTAGCCGCGCACAATGCGAAGCGCCACCCCTAGCGAAATAGCCTACCCCAGATGCCGCGCCAGTTCGCACCATTCGGGGATCGTCACCGTTTCCGGCCGCCGGTCCGCCGCAATACCAGCCTTTTCCAGAGCATCCAGCGCGCCCGGAACAGCCTTCAGGCTTTGCCGCAGCATTTTGCGCCGCTGGCCGAAGGCGGCACCGGTCAGTTTTTCCAGTACTGTCATTTTGACCCCCTCGGGCGCATCACCGGGGGTGATATGCACAACGGCTGACATCACCTTTGGCGGGGGCGTAAAGGCGGAGCGGTGGACGGGCATCGCAATTTTTGCCTGCGAGCGCCACTGCGCTAATATGGCGAGCCGTCCATAGGCATCGCTTGCCGGAGGCGCGACGATGCGGTCGGCCACTTCTCGCTGGAACATCAGGGTCAGCGATTGCCATTCCGGCGGCCACGCGTCGCCACCGAGCCAGCCGACGGCGAGCGCGGTGCCTACGTTATAGGGCAGATTGGACAGGATGTGGAACGGACCGCCGATTTCCTTGGCTGGATCAATTTTCAGGGCATCGCCTTCGATCACCCGCAATTGTCCAGGAAAGGCTTCCGACAATTCGGCGAGCGCGGGCACGCAGCGGTGATCACGCTCGACCGCCAGTACATTTGCCCCTGCGCGCAACAGGGCCCGGGTTAGTCCTCCGGGGCCGGGGCCAACTTCATAGACATTCTGGCCTTCGAGCGAACCGGGTATAGCGGCAATGCGATCGAGCAACTGTTCATCGAACAGAAAATTCTGCCCCAGCGCCTTGCTGGCGGACAGGCCGTGGCGGGTGATAACTTCCCGAAGCGGGGGCAATGTGGGCAGGGTCATACCGCGTCTGCGGCTTGGCGATTCAGCGCCGCCATTTCCGCCATCTTGATAGCAGCGATCATCGAATTTGGCATGGCGATATTCTGGCCAGCGATGCCAAAGGCGGTACCGTGATCGGGCGATGTACGTACCACAGGCAGGCCCAGCGTTATATTGACGGCATCATGAAAATATAGCGTTTTCAATGGGATCAATGCCTGATCATGATAAGCGCACAAGGCGGCATCATAATGCGAGCGCGCCTCGGCATGGAACATCGTGTCGGCGGATAATGGGCCGACAACGTCAAACCCTTCGCTGCGTATTTGCGCTATGGCCGGTTCGAAAATGTCAATTTCCTCGCGGCCCATATTGCCCGATTCGCCTGCATGGGGGTTGAAACCGGCAACGGCCAAACGCGGATTTTCGATCCCGAAATTGCGCTGTAGCCCCTTGGCGGTGGCGCGCAGCCGCTGGCGGATCAGGCGCCCGTCCAGTTTGGACGCCACCGAAGCGAGTGGGATATGGGTCGTCATTGGCACGACGCGCAAGTCTGGCCCGGCGAGCATCATCACGGCGTTATTCTTGGACACACCGCAGCGTTCGGCGATGAACTCGGTTTGGCCCGGATGGGTGAAGCCCACGGCGTAAAGCTGGGTTTTTGAAACGGGACCGGTGACCAATGCGGCCGCGCTGCCTGCGCGTGCGAAGCCGATAGCCATTTCCAACGCCTGATAGGCGCAATGTGCGCCGTCCAGATCGGGCTCGCCCGGTATAATTGAGATACAAGTGTGCACCTCGATAACGGGAAGGGCCGAATCAAAATGCGCGAAGCTGTCGGCGGGGTCGCCGATTTTGACGACCGGCCCGTCCCAGTGCGGCGCAAAGCAGCCGACATCGCCAATGGCGAAAAAAGGCGGAAGGTTGGCGCTTTTGCGTGCCTCCCATGCCTTGCCGATAATTTCAGGTCCTATACCCGCCGGGTCGCCGACCGAAATCGCCAACGGCAAATCAAGTCGCCGTGGCGGCATCAGTTATATTCGATGACTGCGTCGCGGCGAAGGTCACGCAGATAGATTCGTGCCCGTTTGTTGACCCGTTCTTCCTCAAGTCGGGACATGATTTCATCGAAGGATTCCGAGGCCGCTTCTTGCGGGGCATCGCGTCCACACATGACGAACACGCGGACGCCATCTTCAAGCGAGCCATAAGGTGGTGTCGATTGCCCAATTTGCAATTCCAGCATAACCTGCTGGAGAGGAGCGGGCAAGTCACGGACTTTGATGCCATCGCGATTGACGACATCGGCACCTAATTTTCGGGCCATCTCGTCAGCGACGCCGCATCCGGAAATATTCCGTGTTTCTTCGCTGAATTGTTTTACCAAAGGTGTAACGTCGGCTTCTTTCGTGCCCGCCGGAAAGTTGATTGCGATTTGCTTAAGACTAAGCACCGAATCGCGAGGGTCGGATGTTGCGACCTGACGCTTGTCGATCAGCAATAATATCGAAATTCCGCCGGGCGACCCGACAGCCCGGACCTCGTTGGTGCCCAATTCGGTTGCCGCAGAGGCAAGAGTAGCTGGCAATTGCGCGAGTGACAACCAACCAAGGTCCCCCCCGACTGACGCGGTCGATGCTTCTGAAAACTGACGGGCGTAGGCGACGAAATTGCCGCCTTGCCGCAGTTGATCGATGATCTTTTTTGCGTTCTCGGTGACTGCGTCCATTGTTTCGGGCGTGGCCGAAAGATAGATTTCACCCAATCGATATTCGGTTGTACCTTTGGTTGACTTGATCCGTTCGATAATCGCGTTAACTTCATCATCACTGACGTTGGCTGACGGACGCACATTGCGCGATAACAGGCGGCTCCATGATAATTCGCCTTTAATCTGGCGTTTCAAAGTGGCGACAGATGATCCAATGGAAATCAGATATTGTTCGACTTCATTGGCGGGACGATTGAAATTTTGCTGCGCCACACGGTTGAAATACTGGTTTACCTCACCTTCGGAAACCTCGATTTCGTTCGCTGCGGCTTCTTGTATTTGCAATGTCTCATCGATCAGATTCGTCAAGATTTGTGCGCGGAAACGTGCAACTTCTTCGGGCGGCAACTGGTTGTTGTTAGCCGCGACAATCAATGCAAGCCGGTGATCGATATCGGTCCCGGTGATGATTTCTCCATTTACCTGGGCCGTTGCACGACGGACATTCGGGTCATTTTTGCCAAATAATGTCTGGCCATCCGGGATATCAAGACGGGCCTCCGGCGTGCCGTCGTCTGCGACCGTTTGCGCGAGTGTTGGCGTCAATGCTGAGGCAGTAACAAGCAAAGCAGCAACGGAAAGGCGCTTGGAAAACTTCATCGATGTCAATCCAGTACTATATCAAAACAAGATTGGGAAATAGCCAGAGCCTGCTGAACCGCAGATGAGCAATATCGGACCTGACCCCCAAGTCACAGGGCTTTACACACCCAGATTGCGAAATGCCAGCCGGAACAGGAAACTGTTGCCCCGCCGCGCATCGCCGGTTGGCTGATAATCGCGACGCCACGTGAGGCTAAGAGACAGGCAGTCGTCGTCATACGCAACGCCAAGGCGGTGGCGGATAGGATCAAAGCCGTCTGCAAGGGTCGTGGAGTCTTCCGTCGTGTCGGTCAGATCGATAATCGTTGATCCGAAAACAGACCAGTATCGGGCCACCCGAACGCGCCCCGCCAATCGGATTTCTTCACGGTCAGAGAGGTCTTCAATAGTAGGCCCGATGTTGCGGTTTAACTTAAGGTAACCCGCCTGCACATAAGTGCCACGAGAACCTATGGTCGCGTCGACTTCGTTTCTGCGAATTGCTAAATTATCTTTATCAAGCCGAAAGCGGTGGGTCAGCTTGACAATGTCTTTGAAGCGGAATTCACTTCGGCCGACGATATCGGAGACTTTATCCGAAAGCCCGGTTCCGTCCGGGAAAATAGAGGCGCGGTTCGATAAACGATAGCTTTGGCCGATATTTATATCCGCAGTGAAGGTCTTTTTACGGAGCGCCCAATCGAAGCCATAAGTCACGCGATAGTCATCTTCGAACCGGTCATAACCCGGAAACCGGTTCAGCGCGAACAGGTTGCTGTCTTCCAGCTCAACCGCCCGCGAATCTTCGTTGGGAATTTTCAGATTTTTGACCGAGGGTGCGGCGACCACTTGGACGCGCGGTGTGAAAATTTGCGCTCCGCCAAATGCCTTGCCAACGAAAGGCCATTTGATATCGGCCGCACCGGCAAAGATGGCGCGCCCTTGCCAGCCACTTTCACCGCGATAAATAAGTGTAGCGGTGCTGGCATTCTCGTCACTGTGGTAAACATCTCCGCGTGCGAGCGCCGTAAACGTTATTTCCTGCCCTAGACCGGTTAACTTACGCAAATCCCATTTTACCGAACCGAAAGCGCGTTGTGTGTCCTGCCCTTCGGTGCGGCCGATCGCCAGGCTATTCGCCTGAATATTGATTTTGCCACCAAGCAGAGAATCGTTAATCCGACGGCGATAATCAATTTCAGGCAACGCAATCGGGGAGAGACCTTGATTGTCGCCGGTTCGCAATGTTTGAACGGCCCAACCGGAAAGCGAGAAATAGCTATCGCTGTCAATTCGTTCCGCCGCAAAAGTAGACCGTAGCCGGTCATCGCGGCTGATGTCATAGCGGCGTAGAAATGTCCGGTCGGACGCCCGCCGGACCGATGCAGAAATTGACCAGTTGGGATTAAGCTGGAACCTGCCCGAACCTTCTACATATCCGCGAAAGACATTGTTACCGGTCGGTATTACCGCCCCACTGGTATCGATCCGGTTGCTGTAAGTACCGTAAACAGAAACTTCGAAAGCGCCCTTTTTTTCCAGCGAGCGCAACTTGACTTGCCCGAGCGGGGCGGCGTCGGAAAAGGCAGTAATGGATCCTGTTAAATCCCGGCTTTGGGATATGCGCCAATAATAGGATTGTTCGACTTCCAAACCATTGTTGCGCGAAAACCCTATGCTGGGCACCAGAAAGCCGCTTCCGGCTTTTGTGTCCACGGGGTGCGACAAGAGGGGCAAAGGCAATATCGGCAATCCGAATAGCTCGATCCGTGCACCTTCATATTCGACGCGTTTTTTGGCAGGGTCGTAAACGACCTTAACCGCTTTGACTTGCCAGCTTGGTTCTTTGGGGCAGCCGTCGGGTCTTTGCACTTTGCAAGCGGTATAGGCTGCATAATCCAGCGAATAGACGCCATCCTTGCGCGCGCCTTGCTTTGCGGCAAGTCGGCTTTCGTCGGCCAGAACGACCAGCAAATTGTCAACGACGCCGTCTTTCAAGCTATCGGTGACTAAGATCTTGTCCCCATAAGCAACGTCGCCTTCAGGGCCGATCGACCGGATATTGCCCTCTGCCGTTACTTCGCCGGAATTGCGGTTCCAGATGACGGTATCTGCACGCAGCGTGTAACCGTCTCGATTTACCAAAACATCGCCTGTTGCCGTTACTACTTCGGTGTTCGAATCATATACAACCGAAGTGGCAGAAAATCCGATTACTTCATCCAAGGCAGATTTTTTTGCAGCATCAGCTTCGTTTTGCGCTGATGCTACCGAAGGCGCAGTGGTGCCGCCTAACAGCAAAAGTGCCAAAAAAAGCTGGAAAGAGGATGGCCGAAGGGCGGGGATAATCATATAAACCGGCACGTCCTTTATCGCCGCTCAAAGCTCAGGTCCACCCATCTTGAGCCCGATGACTGTATATGCGGTTAACGGGGCGCAAACCAAGCATATCTTTTGCTTTAATAGCGCGCACAATTGGGCCTATAGAAACTACTATATCATAACGCACAGCGGAAAGGCTGACCATTTTCATGAAGATTGAATTCGCCGCAACACGACCAGAAGCAGCAGATGTACTTGCGTTCATTGTCACCAAAAGCAGTTTTGAAGGTTTTGCATTCCCGCTCGAAAATGCACAAATGGTGCACGAAACGGCAAAACTCGCCCGGTTCAAGGGTGACGCCGGGCAAAATTTTCTGCTGATCGCAAGCGAAGCTGGCAAGCTCGTTCGGATTGTATTGCTGGGCGTGGCCGAAGGCGATGCAGGTGATTATCAAAAAGCGGGCGGTGAAATTATCGCCAAGGTTCAGACCTCCGGTGCAAAACACATTGCCATTCATGGCGAAAATTTGTCGGCAAAAGCTGCAGTCGAAGCGGCCTATGGCGCGGCTCTGCGTAATTGGCGGATGGATAAATATCGTACCAAGTTACCCGAAACATCGCGGCCATCGGTTGATGTGCTGACCGTGACTGGTGCAGCTGCGGATGCCGCCGGACTTTGGGCGAATTATCAGGCGGTCGCCGATGGCGTGGCGCTAACCCGGGAACTGGTTACCGAGCCTGCCAACATCATCTACCCTGAAAGCTTCGTCGAACGCTGCAAGCATCTTGCTGAACTTGGCATCGAAATCACTGTGCTTGACGACAAGCAGATGGCCGAACTCGGCATGGGCGCGCTTTTGGGCGTGGCGCAAGGCTCGCGGCGTCCCGCACGGCTGCTGGCGATGAAGTGGGACGGCACCGGCGGCAAGCAGGAACGTCCCGTAGCCTTTGTCGGCAAGGGCGTGACTTTCGACACCGGCGGCATTTCGATCAAGCCAGCTGCTGGTATGGAAGATATGAAGTGGGATATGGGCGGCGCGGGCGCGGTTGCGGGCGTGATGAAGGCGCTCGCCGGACGCAAGGCGAAGGCCCATGTGGTTGGCATTTGCGGCCTTGTCGAGAATATGCCCGACGGAAATGCACAGCGGCCCGGCGACATCGTCACCTCCATGTCCGGGCAGACGATCGAAGTGATCAACACCGATGCCGAAGGCCGTCTGGTCCTCTGCGATGCGCTGCATTGGACGCAGGAAACCTATAATCCCGAATATATCGTCGATCTGGCCACCCTGACAGGTGCGATCATCGTTTCTCTGGGCAGCGAATATGCCGGTCTGTTCACCAACGACGATGGACTTGCCGACAAGCTGACTGCGGCAGGCAAGGCCTCGGGCGACCCGCTCTGGCGCTTCCCGTTGTCCAAGGCCTATGACAAGATGATCGATAGCCCCATTGCAGATATGAAGAATATCGGCGGCAAGGGTGCAGGTTCGATAACCGCTGCGCAGTTCCTGCAGCGCTTTATCAAGGATGGCGTGAAATGGGCGCATCTCGACATCGCCGGTACGGTCTGGGCGGATAAGCCCGGCGCTGTCTGGGACAAGGGTGCGACCGGTTTCGGCGTGCGCTTACTCGACCGCCTTGTGGCCGATAATTTCGAAGGCTGATGCCAAAAGGCGATGCAACTCGACTTTTACCAGCTGACCCGCGACCCCGCCGAAAAGGTGATTCCCGTTCTCGCCCAGCGCGTGCTGGACGGGGGCGGGCGGATGCTGGTCGTCAGCGGGGAGGGGGATCAGCTGGATCGGCTCTCGACTGCGCTATGGAATGCCAAGCCCGATAGCTTCCTCGCCCATGCCAAGGCAGGCGAGGGGGAAGATGGGTTGCAGCCGATATTGCTGTCGGCGTCGGTGGAGGCGGCTAATGGCGCGCGTTTCGTTGCGCTGGCCGATGGCGAATGGCGGGATGAGGCCTTGGGTTTTGAACGCATTTTCTATCTATTCCCGCCCAGCCACACGGAAAATGCCCGCACCGCCTGGCGCGCCCTTGCCAACCGGGACGATGTCGAGCGCCGCTATTGGAAACAGGATGGCGGCAAATGGGTGCAAGGGCCTTGAATCTGTGATAGGCAAACCTGCTTTTTCAGGAGGAAGAACATGCGACACTTTATCCCTTTTGCCGCTTTATTGGTGCTGACCGCATGCGGTAGCAACGACGGAACGACCACCGTGACCACCTCAGATGGCGATGAAGTCAAGATTAAGTCGGATACAGATGGCAATTCGGAAAGTGGCACGATCACCTTTGAAGGCAAGGATGGTGAAGGCAAAATCACATTTGGCGACGCGGCCGCAAAAGAAGGTTTGCCTTTGGGTTTGCCGGTATATCCCGGTGGTGAAGTCAAAGGCGCTTTCATGGGGGGCAGTGACAAAGATGGTTCGGCTGGCGGAATGGCCACGGTCATCACCAAAGATACCCCTGCCAAAATTGTCGCTTTCTATAAAAACGAGGCGGAAAAGCGTGGTATGAAGATTGAATCGCAGGCAACGTCGTCTTCTTCGACTTCGAATATGGTAAGCTTTACCGCCAAAGGGGGCAATGACAGTTCGGTAATTGTAACCGCTACGCCAAATGAAGATGGCGGCACCGCCGCAGTTATTATTGGTGGCGAAAAGAAATAGATTTTCGGCCTTTGTCCTAACCCTGTTCAGTAGCAATCACCGCGCTTGCCACTTTGCACCGCAACGGCTAGAGGCGCGCCAGTTTTTCACCTAAAAATTATCAGGAGCATCTCCCATGGCGGCCACCCGCACCTTTTCGATCATCAAGCCAGACGCAACCCGCCGTAACCTGACCGGTGCGGTCACCAAGATGCTGGAAGAAGCCGGCCTGCGCGTCGTTGCCTCCAAGCGCATCCACATGAGCCGCGAACAGGCCGAAGGCTTCTACGCCGTGCACAAGGAACGCCCTTTCTTCGGCGAATTGGTTGAATTCATGATCAGCGGCCCAGTTGTTGTCCAGGTCCTCGAAGGCGAAGACGCGATGCAGCGCAACCGCGACATCATGGGCGCGACCAATCCTGCGAACGCAGAACCCGGCACGATACGCAAGGAACTGGCCGAAAGCATCGAAGCGAACAGCGTCCACGGTTCGGACAGCGATGAGAATGCAGCGATTGAGATCGCTTACTTCTTCAAGCCCGAAGAGATTGTTGGGTAAGTAAACTTCCCTCTCCCATCGGGAGAGGGTTGCGAAAGCTTGGCAACGTGTTGCCTAGCTGTAGCTGGGTGAGGGGATCAGCCCCATCGACAGGGCACAACCCCTCACCAACTGCGCCTAATTCGCTACGCTCATAAGTCTGCGTATCCTCTCCCAATGGGAGAGGGGTGACGATGAAGCGTGGGGTTAGATTTACCTAAAACTCCCCCGCCACATCCATCAACTTCGTCAACTTCTTCGGCGCAACCGCGCGCCAGCTTTTGGCGAGCCACTCGCCGATATGGTCCCAATCGGTGTCGCCCAGATCCAGCCGGATGCCGATCCAGCCTTCGCCGAAATAGGGGGGACGGTAATAGCGGTCGTCGTCGCTGTCGATCAACATTGCCTGTTCTTCCGCACCGCTGATTTTCACCAATAACGCGGTCTTTCCGTCGCCATGATGGTCGACCGAGACATAAGCGAATTTCTTGCCGCCGATGATGCCGAAACAGGGCATGCCGTGGGAGGAAACTTCGTCCGCCTCCGGTTGCGCAAGCGCGCGTTCGCGGACCTGTGCCACCAGCCATTCGGGGTCGGTCTCGCGGGACACATAAGCGGCGAGTGTTCGGCTGTAGAGTTGATGTTCGGCAAACAGGACGCGGGCCGCAAGCGTATCGGCCGTGTCATCGGGCCAAATTGCTACTTCGGTCTGGCCCAAAACGGGTCCGCCATCCAGCTCCGCCGTTACCAGATGCACGCTGCATCCAGCCACTTTATCGCCTGCATCGAGCGCCCGTTGATGGGTGTGCAGCCCCTGATATTTGGGGAGAAGCGACGGGTGGATATTCAACATCCGGCCTTCCCATTGCTGCACAAAAGTCTCGCTCAATATTCGCATATATCCGGCCAGTGCGACATGGGTCGCACCCGATTCCAGTATCCGCGCGTGCATTATGGCCTCGTGCGCCGCCCGGTCCATGCCCTTGTGCGCGTGGGCAAAGGTCGCAATGCCTTCGCCCTGCGCCAGTTTTAACCCTTTGGCGTCTGGGTTGTTGCCGGCGACCAGGACGATTTCATAGGGGCAGTCCGGATGCTTGGCGGCGTAGAGCAAAGCGGCCATATTGGTGCCGCTGCCCGAGATCAGGATGGCGACCCGGGCCTTAGCCATGGTGCGTCGCGGTCCAATCACTCTTGGCGCTCCACGTCTCGGCGCTGCCTTTGACTGTGCAGCCCTTTTCACCCGCCGCGATATGGCCGATGCGATAGGCTGTTTCCCCGGCGGCTTCCATCGCCGCCATGACATCGACGACATCCGCACCCGCGACCACGACGGCCATGCCGATGCCGCAGTTGAACGTGCGTGCCATTTCTTCGGGCTCGATATGTCCCTGTGCCTGCAAAAAGGCCATGAGCCGCGGCTGGGTCCATGCGTCCGCGTCGATATGCGCGTGCAGGCCAGCGGGCAGGATGCGGGGGATATTCTCCAATAGGCCGCCACCGGTGATGTGCGCCATGGCGTTCACCTTGCCCGTGCGAACCAGCGGCAGCAGCGATTTTACGTAAATGCGTGTCGGTGCCATCAGCGCGTCGATCAGCAGGACATTCTGGTCAAAAAGGGCAGGTCGGTCGAGTTTCCAGCCCTTGTCGGCGGCAAGGCGGCGCACCAGCGAAAAGCCGTTGCTGTGTACGCCCGACGATGCGAGACCGAGGATGACGTCGCCATCGGCAACCTTGTCGGCGGTCAACACCTGATCGCGTTCCACCGCACCGACGCAGAAACCGGCAAGGTCATAATCGCCATCGCTATACATGCCCGGCATTTCGGCGGTCTCGCCGCCGATGAGCGCGCAGCCCGCCTGTTTGCAGCCTTCGGCTATGCTGGCGACGACTGCGGTTGCCACATCATTGTCGAGTTTGCCGGTGGCGTAATAATCAAGGAAGAAAAGCGGCTCTGCGCCTTGCACGATCAGGTCGTTGACGCACATCGCGACGAGATCGATCCCGACGCCTTCATGGCGGCCCGATTCGATGGCGAGTTTCAGCTTCGTGCCCACACCGTCATTCGCGGCCACCAGCAGGGGATCGTTAAATCCTGCTGCCTTCAGGTCGAAAAAGCCGCCAAATCCGCCCAGATCGGCGTCAGCACCCGCCCGGCGTGTGGCCTTGGCCAGCGGCGCAATGGCGCGCACCAGTGCGTTGCCTGTTTCGATGGATACACCCGCCTTGGCATAGGTGTAGGATTCGGATTGCTGATCTTTTGCGTCCATTTGTCGCCGTTAGCGAGAACAGGGTTGGAATTCCACGTCTATGTCGCCTAAAGGCAGGGTGATGTTAAAAATGGGC
>NZ_JBGSRI010000006.1:0-72987 GCF_041737645.1 Sphingorhabdus sp. | reverse complement strand
CCACGTTTCGGCGGGAATTCAGGCGATTTTGGGCGATCAACCACGTACAAGGTACTTGATAAACTGCTGAGTTTACAGAGTAGTTGGAGACGCTCTGAAATCGCCTGACACGGAAATTATAGCGACTCCTCCGCTACCATTTATAGACTAGCGTATAACCCGCTGCTAACCCGCACAGCAGGGCAAATCGTGTACATCGCACGTGTCACCGTAATTCTAGAGCGACAAAGAGCTGAGAATGAAAAAGTATATCGATAATATTGATCGAGAATGGGCGGCGGATCATTTTGCAGATGAACTTTGGGACGCTGTTGATTTGATAGGTTCAAACTCGGCTGAAGCTCTGAAGTTATTGAATATATTGGCAGACAAGGGATCTGCGTTAAGTATGGTCTATATTGGCGACACCCATGCAAATGGACGCGGTGTTGAGAGAAATATTGACCTTGGTATTCAATGGTATCAACGATCCGCAGAATCCGGCTCAATAGAAGGTGCGTTTCGATTTTCTAGACATCTATGGTATAAAAATAAATACGAAGAATCTATTGAAGTTTTGAAGAAAATCGCCAAATCTGGCTTCTCTCCTGCAGCATATATACTTGGATTGACATATTTTAATGGAGATAATGTAGAAAAAAATAATATAGAAGCCGTTAAATACTGGAAACTAGCAGAATATAATGGTCATCTTTTGGCAAAAAGAAGCCTTTCTATTTATTTAAGGTCCGGAGAAGAAGGAATTATCGGAAGAGTTAAAGGATACATCAAGCTATTTGCGGCGTTACCCGAATTTGCAACCTTTGCTGCGAATAATCCAAGTAGCGATAGATTGCTTGGTTGGCATGAATTTTCTATAAAAGACTAATTCCCAAATGCTAATTTATCATAATCTAAAAGGATGCGGCAGTGCATTCTTTTATCGAACACAAGACCCGACTGTGGGCAGCTTTACGTACAACCCTGTCAGCCAGATCACAGGCTATATAACCATTTGCGAGCCGAACCCGCACAATATGGCAAATAGTGTAAATCGCACATGTCACCGTAATTCTGACGGGATCATTCCCAACGACTGATCCGCTGGATGCGATTCAGCCGGAAAGAAAGGTATCAAACGCCAGCTTTTCACTTTTGCACTCTGCTGAACTCTCGTCTGCGAGAATACCGCTATAAGATCTCAGTTCAATGGATCGTCCGAAATCGAATTTCTCTTCGCGAGTCTTTTTATCAATAAAAGAAGTTATGCCCCGGCAGTGATCGTAGAAAAACATAAACTCCTGGTAAGCGTTTCGATCTTCAACCATGGGCGGATGATAACGTCCAATGATAAGCGCCGTCTCACAGCTCGCATTGCCTCCATTGCAAGATATGACCTTAAACTCCGTATTGGCGCACTTGTACGATGCGTCCAATTTCGTAGGGAAGGGTACAGCATAGCTAGTCTCATACCCTTTATCGCCGACCAAAACGCATTTCATACTAACCGTGTTGGCGGCTCTCAAATCCCCGCCGCCCAGATTTTTGTTTTTTAGGATTTCTGGCAAGAATCCGGCAAACAGCTTTTTATCCGCAAACAGATACGAAAATGTTCCGTCCGCCGAACTATACTCGATAGGCAAAGGTCGCGTGGGCGTCGCATTGCTGTCTGTTTTGCACGCGCTAACCAAGAGGAGCGACAAGAGCAGAAGTCGCCAGGGTTTCATCGGCATCTCGAACAATCCTGCCCATTTAGAATTACGGTGACACGCACCATATGCCGCATCTTCAAACCGGTCTACAACCCTCTCATACCCGCACAACAAGGCAAACAGTGTAAATCGCTCGTGTCACCGCAATTCCGATTCCGCTTGAGCTTCTCTTAAAATGATATAAATATGATATCATATTAAACAGGAGGTCATGACGATGGTAGATACAAACAATAATCTCAACGCCAGCCGGGAAGTGCGGGCGTCGAGCTTCAACGGCTATCTGATGCTGTTGGTCCTGCTTGCGGGCATTATGTGGATGGGGATGTCGTTAATGCCGCTTATTACCAACGACCAGCCACCCAGCCTGGCGGGCCTGATCGGCGGCATTTTCGTCACTTTGTTTTCGAGCGCGGGCTTCTACATGATTCAGCCGAATCAGGGTGTCGCGCTGACCCTGTTCGGGGCCTATAAAGGCACCGACCGCAATGAAGGGCTACGCTGGACTTGGCCGTGGATGGGCAAAGCGAAAGTCTCGCTTCGTGCCAACAACCTGATTTCCGAAAAGATCAAGGTCAACGACCTGCGCGGCAACCCGATCGAAATGGCGGCGCAAGTCGTATGGCGTGTAACCGATACCGCGCAGGCGCTATATGATGTTGATGATTACAAGGCGTTCGTGCTCGCCCAGATCGAGGCGGCGGTGCGGACCATCGGCGCGCGCTACCCCTATGACGATTTCACGCATCAGGAAGTTACGCTGCGTGGTAATCATGATCAGGTGGGCGGGGAACTTCGTGCCGAGTTGATGGAGCGGCTGGCGGTGGCTGGTATTACCGTCGATGAATGCGGCTTTACCCATCTTGCCTATGCGCAGGAAATTGCCGGGGCCATGCTGCGCCGCCAACAGGCCGAGGCTGTGGTCGCCGCGCGCAAGACGCTGGTCGAAGGTGCCGTTGGCATGGTCGAAATGGCGCTGGAAATGCTGTCGGCCAAAAATGTCGTCGAGCTGGACGATGAACGCCGCGCAGCGATGGTATCGAACCTGATGGTCGTATTGTGCGGTGAACGCGATACCCAGCCGGTGGTGAATACAGGCTCGCTTTATCAGTAACGCACGATGCCCGCTGACACTCCGACAAAGGCCAAAAAAGCCTTCCCCCTCCGCCTCGATCCGGCGCTCCACGCCGCGATCGAGCGGGCGGCGGCGGGCGATTTCCGTAGCGTGAATGCCGAGGTCGAAGTGCTGCTGCGCGAGGCGCTGGAACGGCGCGGTGTGAGAGTTGGGGTGAGTGACAAACCAAAGCGCGGTCGGCCTGCGTCGAAGGAAGAATTAGGGTGATGGGTGGGGTATACGCTCTGCTAATCGCCTCACCTTTATGCAGGTGCCGGACAATATTGCTTCAAATACGCGTCGTGGGTCGGCATCTGTTGGACGAGGTAGCGGATGGATTGCTCCATTTCGTTGATTTCCTTGACCGTTTCCGGTTTGCCGATCACATTGGCCATCGGGTTGTGGCCAGTCATTGCGATACCTTGACCCATCATCACTGCCGCCCAACTGGTTTCGGTAAACAGTTCATCCTCTTCGCGGAATATCTGTCCGTTCATCCGGAACAATTCGGTCTTTTCGGTCAAGCTGTCGGGCACGGCCATGTTGCGGCAATAATTCCAGAATTCGGAGTCGTCGCGGCTGGTTGCGTTATAATGCAAAATCAGAAAGTCACGGATGCGGAGATATTCTTTGGTGGTCAGCCGGTTGAATGCATCTTCCTGTGTCTGGGTAATGCCGTCCAGCGACAAAAGGGCGATCAGCTTGTTGATGCCGGTGTTCACAAGGTGGATCGAGGTTGATTCCAGCGGCTCCATGAATCCTGCCGCCAATCCCAAAGCCACCACATTCTTGTTCCAGAATTTCTTGCGCCGGCCTGTGGTAAAGCGCAGGAAATTGGGTTCGGCGCCGGGTTTGCCGGCGATGTTGCCCACCAATATCGAATGCGCCTCGTCATCGGACATATATTCGCTGCAATAGACATGGCCATTGCCGTTGCGATGCTGCAGCGGAACTTGCCATTGCCAGCCTGCCTGATGCGCCGTGGCGCGGGTGTAGGGCAGGGGGCCGCTGCCATCTTCGCGGATGCAGGGCAAGGCCACCGCCCGGTTGCAGGGCAGATAATTGGACCAGTCTTCATATCCGGTTTTCAACGCCTGTTCGATCAACAGCCCACGAAAACCGGAGCAATCGATAAACAAATCGCCTTTGACACAATCGCCATTGTCCATGGTCAATGATGACACAAAACCGGTTTCGCTATCTAAAGTGACATCGGCAACCCTGCCTTCGCGGCGCACAACGCCCCTAGTTTCGGCATAGTTCCGCAAAAAGCGCGCATAGCGGCCCGCATCGAGGTGATAGGCGTAATTGACCGGGGGCAAATCTTCGCGCTGGAAATCCGCTGTTCGGGCAAATCGGCCGAAATAGGCGGCCATGGTCTCCACGTTGAACGCCTGTATCGGTCGCTTATCCCCCGACTGGCGCATTTTGTGCCACACCTGATGGAATGAAACGCCATCAATCTGATAGCCGTACGCACCGAAAGGGTGAATGTAGTTATCGCCCAGCTTGCCCCAATTGACGAACTGGATGCCCAGTTTGAAACTGCCTTGTGCAGCGGCGAGCATTTCCTGTTCGCTGACGCCGAGCAATTGGTTGAATTCGACAAAGGGCGGGATGGTCGCTTCGCCTACGCCCACTGTGCCGATTTCTTCTGATTCAATCAGCGTAATTTCAACCTGTTTACCGGTGCAAAGCCGTGACAAAGCCGCACCGGCCATCCAGCCTGCAGTTCCGCCTCCGACGATTATGATGTGTTGTATGGCCATGTTAGTTCACCCTTCATGAAACGCATTGCCGTATAGAGCAAGAGACGAAATTGTGAACGTTCATTTTGCCTCTTGTGAACGCTCCCAATTACCGTTAAACGCAAAGTTAATTGTGGGAGTTATACCTACAGAGCAAGCATCAGGGAGGATCTATTGGCTCGTACATCTAAAACCGGAGCATTCCGTTCACAGCGTTTCGTAGCGCTGTCGACTGCTTCAAGCCTTGCGCTTTGCGCGTTCGCAACCCAACCGGCTTTAGCCCAAACGTCCGAAGCTCCCGAAGAAGTCGTCGAAACGGCTGAAACCGAAGATGCCATTGTCGTCACCGGTTTTAAAAAGTCGCTCGAAACCGCGCAAAACGTAAAACGTGATGCGGATACATTTGTTGACGCCATTACAGCAGAAGACATCGGCGCATTGCCCGACCGTTCAGTCGCAGAAGCGCTGCAACGCGTACCCGGGGTCAACATCGGACGCTTCGAGAAAACAACCGACCCTGATCGCTTCTCGGTCGAAGGTACCGGCGTCATTATCCGCGGCCTTCCTTATGTCCGGTCAGAACTGAACGGACGCGAGATTTTCTCGGCAACCGGTGGACGCGAACTCAGTTTTAACGACATATCACCCGAACTGCTCGGTCGGGTTGAGGTGTTCAAGAACGTCACCGCGGATATGGTTGAAGGTGCGATTGCCGGCACTGTCAATCTTGTCACGCGCAAGCCGCTCGATTCGAAAGGATTGAAAATCGGAGCCACCATCGGGGGCAATTATGGCGATTTGCGTAAAGAATGGTCTCCCGAATTTTCCGGTCTGATTTCAAACCGCTGGGATACGGATGCAGGATCGTTCGGGCTTCAATTCGGCTATGCCTATTCCGAATTGAAAAGCCGCACTGACGCATCGCAAGTAGCCGACCCATGCTACCGCGCGCCTACCTTTGACGGACCGTGTCTTCGTGCCGTATCGGTTGGTTCGGGCGGTTTTGTCGGCGATCCCAATTTTAACGCAACCAACTTCCCGCCGCCCGGTGCGCTGGTTGTACCAAAAGGGGCGGGTGTACGTACAACCGATCTCGACCGGACACGCGAAGCATTTTCCGCTGTCGGTCAATATGAAAGCTCGGATGGCAGGTTCATGGCTACGGTCGAATGGCTTCGGTCAGAAACCAGCTTCGATACTGAAGAATTCGCACTAATTTCCCGGGTCGACGACGAAGGTTTGTTCCCGGTTCCTGCTGCCGGTAGCACATGGACATTTGACGAAAACGGTGTTTTCGAAAGCGGCATTTTAACGCAACGTCCGGGCGATGCCTATGCAACGCCATTTGGCCGGGGCGGCATTCCGATCGACTCGCTGCGCTTCTTGCGCGGCGCCGAAGGGGTGACAGAGGACATATCGCTAGATTTGAAATTTGAAGCCACCGACCGTTTGCGGTTTAGTCTTGAGGCCCAGAAAATCAATTCGACGCTCAGCCGGGACTCGGTCTTCGGTGCGCTCAGCACATTTGCGAATGTGGCGCTCGACCTGTCGGGTAAGACACCGCAAGTCGAATTCCTTGCGCCTCCCGGAGCTCCTGCAGACTATTTTAGCGCGGGCCTGAATACCTATTACTGGTTTGGCCTTGATAGCCGCGAGAAGAATGAAGGTGACCTGAAAACGTTAAGCTTCGACGCAGAATATGACATCAGCGATGAAGGCTTTTTCAAGCGTGCACGCTTTGGTGCGCGTTGGGGCGATCGTGACCGAACCACACGTAACACCAACTTTAGCACATGGGGCAATCTTTCTGCCCCTTGGGCTGGTCGTGCAGGCTGCGCCCCATGGAATGACGGACCAGGATGTGCCGCGACGGGCGGGTTCGTTCCCGGTCGTTGGTTTACCGGACTTCCGGGTCAGGAATTCGCTATTGCGGGCGGCGCGTTTACCGACGAGTTTCCAAATTATTCGCAATATCGTCCGGCTTTCGCCAGCGGGTTCCAGCGCGGCAGCGCGCCCGTTCCAATCGAGAATGGCTCAGGCTGGTTTTTCGGCGGAGACGACTTCCTTGGTGAATATCTAAGTGGCCTTACTGATCAACAGTTCGAAGAAATCCAGATATTCGGTCAATCGCCAGAGCGTTTCAATTACGGCGTGAACGGACGAACCCGTACGGATCCGTTGACCGGCTTGGCCGTGCCTTGCGATATTGAGGGCGTATATTGCCCCGGCGAAGTATCAACGGTCGCAGAAGAAACCAAAGCGGCTTATGCCCGTGTTGATTTCGGACATGAATTTGACGGCGGAATGAAGCTTTCGGGCAATTTTGGCCTGCGTTATGTCGAAACCACGGTTACCAGCGGCGGCCGGGTCGGCTTGCCTTCTCCTGTCCGGTTCGATGCAATCGCCAACGGCTTCGGCAATGGTGACGGTGTCGTCCAACTTTCCGAAATAGCGGCCAGCTGTGCAGGACCCGCGATTCCAGGCATCCCGCGTGGATATTGTAGCCTATCGGCCGCACGCCAAGCGGAATTTGCAGCTGCCCACACCGGCGAGATAATTATTGATGACCGGAAAATTACGTTCGAAAACTGGCTACCCAGTTTCAATGCCAAACTTGATGTTGGCGATGGATTGCTGTTCCGTGCTGCGGTGTCGAAGGGCATTTCACGGCCTGACTTACAGCTTTTCCGCGCAGGCGGCGGCATCGGAGACAATACCAACGCTCTGTTATTGGCGCAAACGCTAGCGACTGGGCCGTTGTTTGCCTTGCAAACAGGCAACCGCAATTTGCGGCCCGTTACGTCATGGAACTATGATCTGTCGGCTGAATGGTATTTCAACACAGTCGGCTCGCTGACGATGTCGGTATTCATGAAAGACATCCAGGGCATCGTGAATGATGGTTTTGAAATAGTCAATTACACCAGCGGCAGCGGCGTTTCGACCGATGTGCAGGTTAGCGGACCGATCAATGACCAAAAAGGAAAACTCAAGGGCTTTGAACTTGCCTATCAGCAGACCTATGACTTCTTGCCAGGACTACTAAGTGGTTTGGGTTCGCAATTAACTTATACCTATGTCGATGGAACTGATTTTTCCAACCCTAACCTTGCCGGAGCCGGACAGTCATCGGTTACGTCAGCTGTAAACCGGCTGAATTCCGGTGCATTTACCGGGCTTCAACCGCTTGCGGGATTGTCGAAGCATACAGTGAATGCCACGGTGTTTTACGAAAAGGGGCCCATCGCATTGCGAGCTGCTTATAACTGGCGCTCTGCCTTCCTTATAACGGTGCGCGATGACATTTTCCCCTTCTCACCAATTTGGCAGGAATCAACAGGACAGCTGGACGCATCGATATTCTATTCGATTACCGACCAGATCAAAGTGGGCATCCAAGGGGTTAACCTGCTCGATGAAGTGACACAGACTTCGCAGGTGGTCGATTTTGACGGTACGCGCGTACCACGTTCTGCATTCCGGAATGACCGTCGATATACCTTCCTGGCACGTTTCCAGTTCTAGGGTTTTCATAGGGGTCGCAATGAACGGGCTCTGGTCATATGACCGGGGCCCGTTCTGTTTCAGGATAGTAAGCAGGGCATATCCCACGCGTTAAGGAGCATTGAAATGCAACCGAGAATTTTGGGCATCATGGTGCTCGCAGCTTTGACGCAGAGTGCCTGCGCGAAAGCAGATGCACCCGCTAAATCTGGCGGATGGGAAATGGTCTGGTCGGATGAATTTGACGGGACCGAACTGGATCGCACCAAATGGAAACCTGAAATTTCCTGCTGGGGCGGCGGCAATGATGAACGCCAATGCTACACCGACCGGCCAAAAAACATAAAAGTTGCAGACGGTGTGTTGCACCTGATGGCACGTAAGGAACGCTTTACCGGCCCTGACCGTCCGCCGGAAATTGCCGAAAGCCCGAACCCTAAAAGAACACAGAGCTTTACGTCGGGTAAGATCCGCACGCTGGGACTTGCGAGTTGGAAATATGGGAAAATAGAGTTTCGTGCCAAGCCGCCCAAAGGGCAAGGCACTTGGCCTGCCGTCTGGATGATGCCAAGCGGTAACACATATGGCGGGTGGCCTCTTTCGGGCGAAATCGACATATTGGAAGGCGTCAATCTTGGAGCAGCCTGCCCAACCTGCGAGGGCAATGTCGGCGAAAACCGGATGATCAGCGCGCTGCATTTTGGCGATTTTGCCCCTGCCAATAAATTTGTCGACACCCGCGTCGCGCTGGCTTCCAAAATGCTTCCTTCCGATGATTTTCACATCTGGACGCTGGAATGGGGCGAAGGGGTCATGCGGTTCTATCTGGATGGCCGCTTTTATTGGGAGGTTAAAGCGGATAAATGGGATAGCGCGTCGCCTTTGGCCAAATCAAATGACGTTGCGCCTTTCGATCAACCCTTTTACATCATGGCCAACCTGGCCATTGGGGGTAGGCTTTCGGAAAACAACAATGATAAGGGCATGGCAGCAACGGTTACTCCGGCGGAGTTTTTGATCGACTGGGTCCGGATTTACCAGTGTTCAGAAGATCTGCAAAAGGGATTAGCCTGTATGCAAAAGGCCAAGAGGGACGAATAACATATGGCGAGACGCCGTCAGGCCGTCACCATCAAACATGTAGCCGCTGATGCAGGGGTGTCCCTGCAAACGGTCAGTCGTGTCATCAATAATGAGCCCAACGTAAGGCCCGTGATGAAAGACCGGGTACAGGCATCGATCGACAAGCTTGGCTATGTACCGTCTATTGCGGCACAGCGGATGAGCGGTTCGCGGTCTTATCTCATTTTGGCCATCAACGACCGTGAGCGGACCATAGCCGATTGGCAATCGCGGCAAGGAACCGACTGGGTCGACCAGATGCTGTTCGGTGGTATGTTGAAATGCGCCGAATATGGCTATCGAATGATATTCGAGCTTGTCGACACGCATAACGACCATGTCGAACGCGAATTGGGCGCGACCATTGCCGCGCTTCAGCCTGATGGTGTCATTTTGACGCCACCGCACTCTGAAAATCCGTTGATAACCGGATTTTTGGCTAAACGGAAAATTCCCTTTGCGCGCATCGGTTCGATTACGCCCGGACCGGGTATAGCGATGACGATGGATGATGAAGGATCGGCGCGCCGCGCCACAGATTATCTCATCGCGGCGGGTCATCGCCGAATTGGCTTTATTGCCGGTTCTGATGAATATGACCTGTCGAACTGGCGGGTCGACGGTTGGCGAAATGCTATGATGTTGGCGGATTTTGACACTGCAGGATTATGCGTGCGCGGCGATTTCAGCTATGAAAGCGGGGTCGCAGCAACCGACACATTGCTTGACCTTGAAAGACCACCGACCGCCATCATTGCTAGTAATGACCAGATGACTCTTGCCGCGCTCGACACACTGGTCAAACGGGGCTTGAAAGTGCCCGAAGATGTCTCGCTAATCAGCTTTGACAATACCCCGGTAGTTCGGTTTACCGACCCGCAATTGACCGCGGTCGACCAACCAATTGCAGCAACCTTTTCAAAAGCGGTCGAGCTGTTGATTACCAATGGCCATGCAACCGATTTGCAACAGCCGGTGGTAACCGAGGGCAGCTTAATAGAGCGTGGCAGCACTGCCCCGCCGCGTTGCGATGCCGCCAACTGAATCGCAGACCCTGCAAAGGCAATCGACGACCTTCATGTATCTTTACGCGCTCGCCGTTTCCGGTGGCGCGGTGGCTTATATGCCATTTTTGACCATATTACTGCCGATCAAAGTGACGGCGTTGGCCACTGACAAGCTGCTGCCGACATTGGCAATTGCCGCATTTGCCGGGGCCTTGTCGGCAAGTTTGTCCAATATCCTGTTCGGCTGGGCCAGCGACGTGACGCGCCAGCGACGATTCTGGATATTGGCGGGTCTGATCCTGTCTTCGTCGCTGATGGTTATCATGCCAACAGTTCAAGATACGAATGTATTGATTGCCATGATAGTATTGTGGCAAATCGGATTGAACATGATGCTAGCGCCGCTTGCCGCTTGGGCAGGCGATTGCATTCCCGACGCGCAAAAGGGAATGTTGGGGGGGCTGCTCGCGCTTGCCCCCGCGCTTGGGGCCTTGGCAGGAGCCATTGTCACGTTGGATCTACTCGCCGCATTTCCGCACCGCGAAGTGCTGGTGGCGTGTTTGGTCCCGATGATGGTCGCTCCGGTCCTGCTTTTCGGTCAGCCGCGTGCGATGCCGCATTTGATGGAGCCAGTGACCAGTACTTCTGTAACCACCTCCCATCCGGCGATCAGGATGTGGCTGGCGCGACTTTTGGTGCAAATCGCAGAGGCGTCGCTCTTTGCGTTCCTACTTCTCTGGTTCAGAAGTCTTGATCCACGATTTGGCGAAAATGGGGCGGCTGGCATTTTTGCCCTGGTGCTGGGGCTGGCGGTATTTATGTCGCTGGCGGTTGGATACTGGTCAGACCGGGCTGCCCGTCCGATCACTCCTTTGGTCTGGAGCGCGGGTGTCGCTGCGGGGGGCTTGCTTCTGATGGCATTCGCGCCCGGACTGTTCGTCGCGATTGCAGGTTATCTGGTCTTTGGCATCGCTAGCAGCATATTTCTCGCGCTGCATTCCAGCCAGACGTTGCGGGTCCTGCCCCGTCCACAACGGCGGGGCAGGGACCTTGGCATTTTCAACCTGACAAACACCGTCCCGTCGCTCATCATGCCTTGGTTGACCTTACTACTGGTACCAAAATACGGCTTTGACGCGCTGTTCCTTCTGCTCGCCGGGTTGGCGACGATTGCCTGCCTGATACTGCTGACAATGCCGCGCGGGCGTCAAGCGGGCCGCCGTGCGTAAAATCCGAAGGCGGCAATCACGGCATAGCAGGCCATCGGAAGAATGAAGGCGAGCGCCAGGCTGGACGTCAAATCTGCAATTATGCCCGTCAGCAACGGAATTACCGCTCCGCCAACGATCGCTACGTTGATGATCCCTGAGCCATCAGCGGCCCGTGACCCCAGCTTTTCACAAGCCAGCGTAAAAATGGTTGGAAACATGATCGCGTTGGTCAGGCCGACGGCGAGCAGGGCGTAACCCGATATGTTGCCGCTTGTCTGTGTCGATATTGTAATCAACAGGATTGCACCAATAGCAACGGTGGCGAGCAACTTGCCGGGGCTAACCATCCTCAAAAGGGCAGATCCGATGAAGCGGCCTATCATGGCCCCGCCCCAATAGAATGCAATCAGTTTACCCGCTGCCTGTTCCTGCAACCCCATGACATGGTCCTGCATCAGATAGTTGACGATCAGCGAACCGATGGCGACTTCGGCACCGACATATAGGAAAATACACAATGCGCCAAAACCGAAACGGGGGCGCTTTAACAGATCCAGTCCGGCCAGACCTTCGCTTGCTTCATGCTGTTCGCCTTTGAGCGCGTTACGGAACATCCACACAACGCCGGCAACCAGCGCCAGCGCAACAGCGATGCCCAAATAACCATTTACAATCGCCTGGCTCTCCGCCGTGCGATAGGCGTCCAGTTCGACGCCTGACAATTGATCGGCGGTCACGGTCGCCAAGCCGCCCAATATCAGGATCGATCCGAAAAAGGGGAAAACGGTTGTGCCAAGCGAATTGAACGCCTGTGCAAATGTCAGGCGGCTATGCGCCGTTGCAGGCTTACCGAGCAGCGAAATCAGCGGGTTTGAAACAACCTGGACAATGACCACACCGCTTGCGAGGACGAACAAGGCGAGCAGGAATACGCCATAGGTCGCGGTCTGGCTGGCCGGAATGAACAACAGGCACCCTGCCATCATCGTCAGCAGTCCGGCAACGGCACCGCGCATATAGCCAATTTTTTTGACCAGCCGTGCGCCCGGAATACCGATTACGGCATAGGCGGCGAAGAAGCAGAACTGCACAAGCATCGCTTGCGTATAGTTTAGCGTAAACAGTTCTTTCAGCTTTGGAATGATGACATCATTCAGACTGGTGATCCCGCCGAAGATGAAAAAAAGGCCCATGACGAACAGTTGAAGCTGTGGGGCGTCGATATGGGAATCGGTCGATTCCGGGGACGCGACCGCGCCAGGTTGCAAGGCCATTTTTCTCTCTCCCTGTTTTAGCGCGCCTTGCCGGGGCAGGTAACGCTTTCTTTTGTTTCTTCAATATGAACGGTACGTATGGTGGCAACAAGCCCTTTTGGCGCCTGCATACGTATGGGGGAGCCAACAGCGGCGAATTTCGCGCCTGCATCCGCAAAGCAGCGCAACGGGATGCGCGTTTGAAGCCGCGTTCCGGGGGTGGCGGCGGCAATGACGCTCTGAAGATTGAGCGAACCCCCGCTGACGCTGAGGGTGACCGGGCCTTTGACCGGTGTATCAATGCGCCAGTCCATGGAAAGCACCCAGCCCTTGGCGAGTTGCGATGAAAGATTGATTGCTGGACCATTGACTGCAAATTCGCCCTTGGCATTCCAGGTGAACTGCCGTGCATCCTCTTGCGCGGTCAGGTCAATGGCGCGGGTGCTGATGGAACCGTCAATGCCCAGATGCCATGGCGCAGGAACCTTGCCGCGTACGATGTAATTCGTCGTCTGGCTCATCATTGACAGGTCCACGCGAGGGTCTTCATTGACCGCCGCCAACTTTGTCGATTGGCTGTAATCAAGCCCATATCCGACAGGGAATAATGGCTTTTCAAGCGTTGCGCGGGCATCGTCGGGCCATGCGAAGGGCAGGCGCCCGGTAAAGTCACGCGGCGATTTTCCGTCCTGTCCTGCAATCAGCACATCGGCAAGTCCGCGGCCTTGTGTTCCGGGTAACCAGGCCGCAACAAATGCATCGGATTGATTGAGCAGTGTTCCGGTAAACATCGGACGGCCCGACAAAAATAGAACCACAACCGGAATATTCTGGGATTTCAGGCGTGTCAGCAGGGCTTGCTCGCCAGCAGAGGTTCGATAGGCCAGATCCGGCACATCGCCTTCAAATTCCGCATAGGGTTTTTCGCCCAGCACAATGAATGCAACATCGGGTTTTGTATCAAATGTACCCGGCGCAGAAATGGTCGCTGATCCGCCACCGCTTCTGATTGCGTCGGACAATGCGCGGCCAATGGTCTGGCCATTGGTGAAATCCGCTGCCTTTGTGTCAGTGCCTTGCCAACTAATGGTCCAGCCACCTGCCTGCATTGCCATATTATCCGCGCCCGATCCCGCAATCAGGACGCGTGCGCCGTTGCGGACGGGAAGAATGCCATTTTCATTTTTAAGCAGGACAAGTGATTTGGACACCGCCTCGCGCGCCAGTTCCAGATGAGCTGCCGATCCGACCATCGAGGTATCGCCGCGCTTGGTCAATGTGTCGCCCATCAAGCCAAGCTTGTACTTCACCCGCAAAATGCGCCGGACAGCGTCATCGATCCGCGACATCGGAATGCGTCCGTCACGAGCGGCTTTCAGGGTATTTTTATACAGTCCGCGCCAACTGTCGGGGGCCATGAACAGGTCAAGTCCGGCATTGATGGCATCGGGACAATCGGTGGACGAACATCCGGCAACTTGGCCATGACCGTTCCAGTCGCCGACGACCAGTCCTGAAAAGCCCATCCGGTCCTTCAGCACATCGGTCAAAAGTGAACGGTTACCGTGGTGTTTTACCCCATTCCAACTCGAAAAACTTGCCATCACGGTCAACGCGCCCGCATCGATGGCGGCGGGATAGCCTTGCGCGTGCTTGGCAATCAGTTCCGCCTCACCAATTTGTGCATCCCCTTGATCGCGTCCATCGGCGGTACCGCCGTCGGCCAGAAAATGCTTGGCAGTTGCCGCAACATTTTGGGCATCAAGCGGCTGTCCGGCGACCAAATTGCCTTGCAACCCGATTGTCATTGCTTTTGCATATTGCGCGACGAGCGTCGGGTCAGATGAATATCCTTCATAGGTGCGGCCCCAACGCAGATCCTGAGGCACGGCCAATGTCGGGGCAAAGGTCCATTCAATGCCGCTGCCTGAAATTTCTGCTGCGGTTGCCTTGCCGATCCGTTGCAACAAATCGACATCGCGCGCTGCACCGAGACCGATATTGTGCGGAAAAATCGTGGCATTGGGCAAATTTGAATGACCGTGTACGGCATCCACTCCGAATAAAATTGGAATGGCCGCGCCTGTTTTGCGCGAAGCGTTTCGCAATTGAGTCACCAGCTTTGCCCATTTCGCCGCACTCGCCCGCTCATTGCCATAGGGCCCGGAATTTCCGCCCGCCAACACCGAACCGAGTGGATAGCGCGAAAAGTCAGATGGCTTCACCGCGCTGATATCGGCCTGGATCAATTGGCCGACCTTTTGGGCATCGGTCATGCGTGCGATCAGGGCATCAATTTCGGCTTCAACCTTTGCGTCGCGAATCTGCGTTGGGCTGGCCGCCGACGGCCAAAGAGAAGGATTCGCGACCGTTTCCGCTGCCATCAAGGCTGGCGCTGAAATCAGTGACAAAAGGGCGAAGGCAGTCATTGATCTCGGTCGGGGCATTGGCTGGAATTCCATCATTCTTGTGAACGTTATCATTATGTATCTGACTACATCAACTTGAATGGAAATCAAGGGCCAAGGCAGCTTTATGGTTTAATTGCCTTTCATTCCCTCCGCTCGCTTTCTTTTACAGGAGAGGGGTTGAAAGGTGCTTGGCATTGGGATTGAATCTGTTCGAATAGCCAATGTCTGGACGCGGCGTCGGCGAAGCCATGCGAAGCTGTATCAAATTGCGCCAAACGCACATCGGGCCGTGCCTGGACATCTGCAAATATTCCGCTTTGCCAGGCACCCATGAAAGCCATCGCGGTGGTGTCGCGTTGGGCAACAAGCACAGTTATTGGAACCGCCGACCGCGCCAATGCCGTCGCCAATTCTGCTGCCAATCCGGAGGCTGGTTGCTTACGTGCGGCTGATGCCAAGCCACCGGCCAGCTTACGCAAATCTATCTTTCCGGTCAGCAAATCAATAAGGCTGCGCGGATTTTTTAGCCTTGCCCAGTAACGGGCGCGAATTGCATCCGCATTCGGGACCGGGGATTGTGCGGCGTCGCCGGACGGCGCGTCAATAACCCAAGCGTTGGCAAGAATGAGGGCGTCAATTGATAACTTATGGTGGAAAAGTGCCAACGCGCTTGCGGCATCACAATTGCCAAATGCGACGATCCGTTCGGTCCGGGGTGCGGCGTTGCGGAACGCAGCGACAGCCGCAGCGATGTCATCGGCACTGTTTTCAAAACCGGTGTTAAGGCCTTCACTTTCGCCAACGCCGCGCCGGTCAAAGCGAAAGACCGGATAACCCAGTGCGGCAAAATGCGCCGCCATTGTCGCTTGCCCGGCAAAGGCACCGCTGCGAATTTCATTGCCGCCGCTCACGATCAGAATAGCTGTTGCAAGTTCGCCTGTGTCGAGCGTTCCGGCAAGCAGGTCGTCGCCGCATGGGAATGATATCATTTGGCGCATGTGGAACTCCACACATCCAGTTTATCCGCAAATGCCGCAGACATTCGAGCATCATCTTGCGGCTCAGCCCGCAACCACAAAGGAGTTCCATCAATATCGGCCAGGGCAATTTCTTGGAACTGGTATGAAGTTGACGGCGCAGCATCCTGTAAACTCAACAACATCTCGTTGCTCAAATTATACCCGGACAGTTCCAGAAACCCAAATTTTGCGCTGGCCATCAGACTGTCAATTGTTGAATTTATGCCAGCCTCCTTATCGGCCACCAATCTGCTCCGCAGCATCGTTTTTAACAAGGACGCACCTTTGACGGGGGCAAGCCGCAATATCGGCATATCCGCAACATCATCGATCAAAGTTCCGCCCCGCAAAGATACGATGTGGGTTGGATTAAGCTGGACCAATGCTTCTTCCAAGGCCCGCCGCCACGTACTGACCGTCTGTTTTGAAATGTCAGCCAGGCTCTCGTTGAAACCTGGCAAATCTGGAAGTAGCGAGCAGACACCCCGACCGGCCAGAGCGCGCATGACTTCCACAAGCATCCGGCGGGTCCGGTTCATTTCGTCGAACACCGGAGGGATGATGATTATCGTCCGCGCAGCGTGGCGTTCGCCAAAGCATAAGCAAAATTCGCTCTGCCCGCCAAAGTCATAAGTCAGATAAGTAGGCAGCGTCACCCGGAAACCTTGGTATGTGCGAAAGCGACAAGGCTGCCCAAAGTCGCGAACATATCGCCATCGACATCGTCATCATCAATGATGATGCCAAGCCGATCTTCCATTTCGGTAAGTAATCCGGCAACGGCCATAGAATCCAGTTCGGGCAACGCACCAAATAATTCGGTATGATCATCCATCGCAGCGACTTGATCAACCGATAGGCCAAGTACATCCGTTAAAATTGCGCGGATCGTTTCTTGCGTAGTGAGGGGCATCTTATTCTCCGGTTTATGCGGCACTGCGGCGCATTTGGCGCAAATGCAGGCGGGCAATCAATGGCCAATTGGCAACATGTTTGGGCCAGTACATCTCCAGCCTGTACCGTGGACGAACAGCATCCATCCAGTCACGTTTATACGCGTCGCTGCCGGTGCCAAAATCAATTTCATCCACTTTGTCGATGTCGATCACATGTTGGAACAAGGCGGCGGAAAGCAAGGTTCCGGGTGAGGCGTCAAGATGCCTTTCATCATGGGCAAGCTTGTGGATCAAGGCGACGCCGTTTTCCACGGTCCAGAATTGGGCGGCGACTGGTTTGCCGTCAATATAGGCAAGTCCGAGGCGCAATGTTCCAGAACCACTCTCGTTTCGGGCCAATTGCTTCAGAAATTCCGGGCTGCCCTCATGCGGCTTCCAGCTTCTCGCATAGATTTGTTCATAATCGTGCCAGACGGTATCCGAAAACTCGGCGTCGATCCGAATAGCCACAGTATTTTTTTTGGCTTTCCGTTTGACGGTGTTTTTCAACTGTCCGGGCCGACTATCCCAATATTGCTCAAATGATCGACCGTTTAGCCGCAAATAATGGTTTTCGTCGCATTGAGTAATGTCCACAACCCAGCCTACCGCTGTGAATGCGGCGGCAATCTCGCTTGCAGAGCCTTCTTCATCGGGCACGGGCGCCAACGTAAGGCGGCGGGTGCGATGCCGCGCCGTTTCGGCCAGCTGCTGAAGCAATGGCCGGCGCTCGGCTTCGTCAACTGCGCCATTGTAAATCGGCCGCCATGTAAAATTATACCAATTGGCAAGCGCAACGTGGTGACGGCTTGCTCGCCGCATCAAAGGTAGCCATGCGTCGGCATGCCCGAATTGCGCCCTGAGAAAAAGCGGTGCTTTATCGCGCAGCGCAATACGATGCAGCGGGTCAAGCCAGTCGAGCCGGTCGAACAGACAGGCCTGCCGCTCCCGATCCATACCACCGCGTGCAGCCGCCTGCGCGGTCAGAAAATTATCGTGATATTCACCTTTTACCGGCAAATATGTTACCCCTGACATGCCCCAAAAACTCCAATCGAATTTGACCCCGTGATGCCCGATCTGCCAACTTTCCCGCCCGACCATTTGGCCCTGTTTGGGCAGCCCGATGCACCTGCACTCGCTGTCCGTGACAAGGTCTATAGTTTTAAGGAGTTAAATCTCCGTATCGGTCGCCTGGCCGCCTGGCTGGCCACGCGGGGGCTGTCGGCGGGGGATCGGGTCGCTACGTGGCTGGGCAAAAGTGAGGTTGCCTGTTTGATGCCGCTTGCTTCGGTGCGCGCCGGATTGGTTCATGTTCCGGTCAATCCGCTTTTGAAAGCAGCGCAAGTCGCGCATATTATAGCCGACAGTGGCGCACAGTTGCTGGTTACAAATGCCGCACGCGCCGCAACCTTAGACGCAACTTCTTTGCCGGTATCGTTATCGCAATTCCTCGCGGATGAAAGAGCGGTTCAAGCAATTCTTGACGACGCGGCGTCCCCGATTTTGCCCCCACTCCCCGAAGATACCGATCCCGACACATTGGCCGCCATTCTTTACACAAGCGGTTCAACCGGCCGCCCTAAAGGAGTTGTGCTTTCGCACGCCAATCTTGCGCTTGGTGCAGATAGTGTGGCGCAATATCTGAAGCTTTCGTCCGACGACATAACGCTCGCAGTTCTGCCCTTAAGTTTTGATTATGGCCAGAACCAGTTGCTATCGACATGGCGCGCCGGGGGATGCGTTGTGCCGCTCGACTATCTGACAGCGCGCGATGTTATTAAGGCTTGCGCCAAGCACAGCATCACTACACTTGCCGCAGTACCGCCCTTGTGGGTGCAACTGGTCGAACAAGATTGGCCAACAGACGCCACCCGAAATATGCGCCGCTTGACGAACTCCGGTGGTGCGCTGACGCCAAGTCTCGTAAAAATGCTGCGCAGCATTTTTGGGCACAAGACCGATATATTTGCGATGTACGGACTGACCGAGGCATTTCGATCCACTTTTCTAGACCCGGCGTTGATTGACGATAAACCGACCAGCATGGGCCATGCTATTCCTTACGCCGAAATCATGGTGGTGACACCAGAAGGCATCGAAGCCGGGCCGGATCAAGCCGGTGAACTGGTCCATGCAGGGCCGCTGGTCGCAAAGGGATATTGGCAAGACAATGCGCGCACCGCCGAACGGTTTAAGCCTGCACCTGCGTTTTCGACATATGGCGGCATGGCGGTCTGGTCAGGCGATACCGTCCGACGTGACCGTGACGGCCTGCTCTATTTTGTAGGGCGCGACGATGCGATGATCAAGACAAGCGGTAACCGCGTGTCGCCCACCGAAATTGAGGAAGCCGCAGTGGAAAGCGGATTGGTAGCCGAAGCCTGCGCTCTTGGCCGTAAGGACGACCGGCTCGGCGCAGTGATTGTTCTATTTGTGCGGGGCGATGGAAATGATGACGGGCTAAAAGTGCATTTGAAGGCGACGTTGCCCAATTTCATGCAACCAGCCGAAGTGGTGTGGCTGGATACGTTTCCCAAAAATGCCAATGGCAAATTGGACCGCACAGTTTTGGTCCAAACTATATAGTGCGCCATTTGCTTCTTAGTCACGCGGCCATTATCGAAACATTTACGCCTCATTCCTATATGGTAACGCGATGAAAGCGACGGGACCAATTCCAACGGGCTATGAAAGCATCGATGGCGAACTCGCGATTGGCGGGCTTCCCGCGTCTGTTTTGGCTGAAAAATCCGGTGATACGCCGTTGTTTGTTTATTCTTCTGCACATCTGCGAAAGCGTGTGGAGGATACAAAGTCGGCCATGCCCAAACGGCTAGCATTGCATTATGCTATGAAAGCCAATCCCTACCCACCTCTGCTTGCGTTGATGCACGGCCTGGTCGACGGGTTCGATGTGGCATCAGGCGGAGAGCTTGAACTGGCGCTCGTTGCCGGTGTGAACCCGAACCAGATCAGTTTCGCCGGACCGGGCAAACGCGACCGTGACCTTGAACGTGCGATTGCCTTGGGCGTAACGCTGAACTGCGAAAGTGAAGGCGAGGTGGAGCGTGCCATTGCGATTGGCGCGAAGCTGAATATCTGTCCGCGACTTGCCGTTCGGGTAAACCCCAGCTTTGATTTGAAGGGATCGGGCATGAAAATGGGGGGCGGGGCAAAGCAGTTTGGTGTCGATGCCGAACGCGTACCCGCATTGGTAAGACACATCCTGATCGCTGGCGCGCAGTGGCAGGGTTTCCATATCTACGCAGGCAGTCAGGCATTGTCAGCCGACGCCATTATAGCGATGCAGGCACAAACGCTGGATCTGGTTGTGGAACTTACGCAAGCAATCGGGACATCGCCGCCAAAGGTCAATCTGGGTGGCGGTTTTGGCATTCCTTATTTTCCCGGTGACACACCGGTTGATATTAACGCTGTAGGATTGGCTTTGGATGTTCGCTTAAGCGGCTTGCCAGAAAGCCTTGCCGATACGCATTTCTGCATTGAGCTCGGCCGCTATCTGGTGGGCGAAGCAGGCGTATATCTGACCCGGATCGTCGACCGCAAAATCAGTCATGGGGAAACTTTTCTCGTTACCGATGGCGGGTTACACCACCAGTTGGCAGCGAGCGGTAATTTTGGCACGGTCATCCGGCGCAATTATCCGGTGGCGATTGCAAATCGGTTTGATGCCGCGCCGACCGAAGTTGCAACAATTGTCGGATGCCTGTGCACCCCGCTGGATAAATTGTCCGACAGCGCCCATTTGCCGCGCACCGATGTCGGCGATCTGGTCGCTATTTTTTGCGCGGGAGCTTATGGCGCGAGTGCGAGTCCGGCAAATTTTCTAGGCCAAGGGCCCGCTGTGGAATTACTGGTTTAGGCCGTTATCCGCAGGCCCACCGATCAGCACATATCGTCTGTCACAATATCCGCAATCGACATAGCCCTTGTCGTCGATTTGTAACCAGACGCGGGGATGGCCGAGTGCGGCTGGAATATCGCCGCTGCCATCGCAAGCAATGCGGGCTTCACGGACGCGGATGGTTTCGGGCTGAAAATTGCTCATTTGCGGCGCTTAGCAAAAGCGCGCTACGGCTGCAACGGCTCAGAAATAATTGAGGGTAATTGACCAATTGCCGGTATATTTACCCGGTACCTGATTGGCACCTACTTCCAATGTTGCTCCGATCGGGAACGTAAAAATGCCATTGGTTGCAGCAATCCGGAATCTAAGGGGCGCGGTCGTCAGTACGGCGGTCGGCGTACTTCCAATCACAAAAGTCCGCACCCGCATTGGCGCGCCAGGCCCTGTGATCAATATGCTGTTAGCGCCCAACGATATATCGACACGCTGGTTAAAGCTGCCCTGACCGGAAAAAGTTGCCGTGCTCTGACCGCCGCCGACAAGGACAATGCCATTGTTCGCCGTGCGCGTTCCGGTTGGTGCCATAACGACCGTGCCAGCGGCCGTGCCAGGAATGAGTGAACCAAAATCCAGATTATCGTCGATGACAAAAGATAACGGACGAACGACGGTAATTTCTGCATTGGCCGGTTCGGTTTCGGCAAGCACCTGTTGCGGACCACATACTGCAAAAACAGCAGCAATGCCCATAGCCAGTTTTACTGGAAATTTATTTTCGGCCCCACACATAAGTTGCGGGATAGACCGTGAACCGTAAAGATATTCTAAAAATTGCATTATATTAGAGGAAATTCACCGTGACGGTAAAATCACCCTGATACAGACCTGGCGCTTGGGATGGTCCGACGCGCAGGCGCCCGCCGACAAAGAACGACAACTGTCCCGTCGCGCCCATAATCCGTAGCGGTGTTCCGTTCTGCTGGAACTGGTCGAGTAACATCTGCTCGCTGCCGGAAACGCGGACCAACTGGATATTACCCGGCAGGTTTATAAGGACCAACGTAAGCGGTGCCGCCACCACATCAAACCGCGCGCGCGACACCGATCCGCCGACCGGAATAGCATTACCTGCGGAAACAATAATTGTATCGCTGGTCGAAGGTATCCGTAACCGGCTTTGGACAGATCCGGTGATGACTGATCCAAAATCAAGGCGGGACGCGTTTGTTACCAGACCGGGATTGACGATTTGAGTTTGCGTATCGCCGGGCAAGGCAAAGGCACCCTGCACGCAAAATAAGGCGCAGCCAAAGGCTGAACGCCGTATTGTTTTCTGAAAAGCCCCACTGTCCACGCTTGCACATTATCTCGAAGCAATGCGTATTTGGTGTTCGAAAAGGGTGAATAGGCCGTAAACCATGTTTCCTGTCATTGCACCCGAGACATGGCTTCGCTATCGCTAGCCTATGTCCGATAAAGCTATAGATATTCAGAATCTCTCCAAAAAATATGTAGGTGGCAAACAGGCGCTGGACGATGTCAGTTTTGAAGTCGCGCAAGGTTCGATTTTCGGATTGCTCGGTCCGAATGGCGCGGGCAAGTCTACGCTTATAAATATATTGGCCGGGCTGGTGATGAAAAGCTCCGGATCGGCGTCGATCTGGGGCTTCGATATTGACGCCAACCCCCGTAACGCCAAGGCCTCGATTGGAATTGTGCCGCAAGAAATCATGTTCGATCCTTTTTTCACACCGAAAGAGGCGCTGGAATTGCAGGCGGGCCTCTATGGCGTGCCAAAGGCGAGGCGCAAAACGATGGAATTGCTTCGCGCTGTAAGGTTGGAGGACAAAGCCGACGCGTATGCGCGTACTTTGTCGGGCGGGATGAAACGGCGTTTGTTGGTTGCAAAAGCAATGGTCCATTCGCCGCCGGTCATAGTGCTTGATGAACCGACCGCTGGGGTCGATATCGAATTGCGGCAACAGCTTTGGGATTATGTCGTCGAATTGAACCGCGAAGGCGTGACCGTTGTTTTGACAACGCATTATCTGGAAGAAGCGGAACAGCTTTGCGATCGGATAGCCATCATCAATCACGGAAAGTTGATTGCAAATAAGCCGACCAAAGAACTGGTCGGCATGGCCCGCGAAAAAGCGGTCGTCCTGACTCTCGATCGCGATTTAACCGAATCCCCAAAGCACGCTGCCTTTGAAAAGTCCGAACTGTTGGGTGACCGCATCGTTGAAATCACTTACAACAAGGACCGGATGAACGCAGGTGAAGTGCTTGCTGCCATCCAGGGCCTTGGACTTGGTATAATTGATGTGACAACGAAGGAAGCTGATCTGGAAGACGTGTTCCTGCGGTTGACGAGTACGTCGTAATGGAGGCCGATGTTCTCATCATCGGGTCAGGCGCGGCTGGATTGACGGCGGCGCTGCAGCTTGCCCAAAAATACAAGGTTGTCGTGCTGGCCAAAGGTGCTTTGTCCGATGGCGCGACGGCTTGGGCGCAGGGTGGAATTGCGGCGGTGCTGGAACCGGGCGATACTTTTAAAAGTCATATCGAGGACACGATGGTCGCGGGCGCGGGCTTGAACAACCGGGCTACCGTGGAATTCGTTGTCGAAAATGCACCCGAAGCGATCGAACGGCTGGCGAAGCTAGGCGTGCCGTTCAATCTGGACGGCAATGACTGGCATCTGACACGCGAAGGCGGCCACAGCCACCGGCGGATTGTCCATGTCGACGATGCTACCGGATGGGCGGTGCAGCAAGCACTGGAGGCGGCGGCGAATGCCAATGCTAATATCACTTTGGTCCCGGATATGGTGGCAATCGACCTGATTCTGGGGAGGCATCAGGAACGCTTCTCCACATCGGGCCGCATCCACGGCGTTTATGCATTGAACCGCAAAACAGGAAAGGTAGAAACCTTTACGTCGCGCGCGACAATATTGGCCAGCGGCGGGGCAGGGCGCACCTATCTCTATTCAACCGCCCCGCGCGGTGCGACCGGCGATGGTATCGCGATGGCATGGCGGGCCGGATGCCGCATTTCCAATATGGAATTCATGCAATTCCACCCCACATGCCTGTACAATCTGGAGGTCAAGAATTTCCTGATTACCGAAGCTGTGCGCGGCGAAGGCGGGATATTGAAAAATCCGAAGACCGGGCATCGTTATATGCCCGATTATGACGAGCGCGCTGAATTGGCCCCCCGAGATATCGTAGCGCGTGCCAATGATGCGGAAATAAAGCGCGACGGATTGGATTTTGTGCATCTGGATATCAGCCACCGGCCGCCGGAATTTGTGAAAGAGCATTTTCCGAATATCTATGAAAAGCTGATGGGTTTGGGTATCGACATCACGCGTGATCCAATTCCAGTTGTTCCCGCGCAGCATTATACGTGCGGCGGCGTCTTGGTTGACCTTGATGGGCGGACAGATGCCCCCGGTCTTTATGCGGCAGGCGAAGTGACGCAGTCGGGCCTGCATGGAGCAAACCGGCTTGCCTCCAATTCTCTTTTGGAATGCTTTGTTTTTGGCGACGCCTGTGCGGCACATATTGATGCCAATTGGGGACGCTTTCCGAAACCTCCAAAGGTGCGCCCGTGGGACGAAAGCCGTGTTACCGATAGCGATGAAGAGGTGGTCATTGCCCAATGCTGGCGTGAGATACGCCAGTTTATGTGGAACTTTGTCGGCATTGTCCGCACCACCAAGCGGCTGGAACGGGCGCAGCATCGCATCGATCTGCTACGCCGCGAGGTTGAAGATTATTACAGCCATTTCCGGGTGACCCCAGATCTGATCGAATTGCGTAATCTTGTGGAGGTTGCCGATCTCATCATCCGGTCTGCCTTGTCCCGCGCCGAAAGTCGCGGTTTGCATTACACGCTCGATTATCCGGATTTGGCAAAGCAAGCAGTTGATACCGTGTTGGTGCCCTAAGTCTTGAAAACACTTTCCTGCAAAGGCTTGGATAGGGCTGAATGTTATCAGTAAATAGGGGGTATTATGTCCGACCAAAAGTGCGTTTTGACTGTAAACTTACCAAGTTTTTTGCGGGTTTCGCTTCTGTCCATGCTCATAGCAGGGACCGCGCCGTTAAGTGCGACAACGCCGGAGGAAACCGCGCGGCAAGTACTTGCCAAAACCCCGGTTATCGATGGTCACAACGATACCCCGCACCAGATTGCCGAGCTGTTCGATCGCGACTTTTCGAAATTCGACCTAAAGGGCCTGTCGCCTGATATATTGGCCAAGACTCATACGGATATCCCGACCTTGCGCGCGGGTTTTCTGGGTGGGCAGTTCTGGTCTGTCTATGTCGACGCCGCTTTGCCCAAGCATGAAGCGGTAACACGCACGGTTGAACAGATCGACGTCGTGCGCCAGATGATAACACGCTACCCCGATGCCTTTGTTTATGCCGACACAGCGGCAACGGCAGAAGCTGCCATAAAAAAGGGCAAAATTGCGTCGCTGATTGGCATGGAGGGCGGGCATTCCATTGGCAGTTCACTGGAAATCTTGCGCCAGATGCACGCGCTTGGTGCGCGCTATATGACGATTACCCACAGCCTGACGACAGATTGGGCCGACAGCGCCACCGACGCGCCCAAACATGACGGTCTGTCGCCCTTCGGCTTTGAAGTGATTGCCGAGATGAATCTTCTGGGGATGATCGTGGATATAAGCCATGTGTCCGAAGCCACGATGCATGACGTGCTGGACAAGACGCGCGCGCCTGTTCTCTTCACACATAGTAATGCGCGTGCCGTGACCCCGCATCCGCGCAATGTCCCGGATTCAGTGCTGAAACGTCTGCCGCAAAATGGGGGTGTAGTGATGGTGACCTTTGTCCCCGGTTTTACCTCGCCCGAACGTCGGCAGTGGGAATATGACCGTTCGGCGGTCGTGGGCCGTGCGAAGCTGGAGTTTACCGGCAATCCCGCAGGCGAAAAAGCCACGGTTGATGCATGGATCGCCGGCCACCCGCAACCCAAAGCGACGTTGGCGCAAGTCGCCGATCATATCGACCAGATCCGCAAAGTCGCCGGTATCGACCATATCGGAATTGGCGGCGACTTCGGCGGCGTGGACGAACTGCCGGTAGGGCTCGAAAACGTATCCACCTATCCCGCACTTTTCGCCGAACTGGTGCGCCGGGGTTATTCGAAAGCGGATCTTGCGAAAATTGCACAGGGCAATGTGTTACGGGTAATGCGGGGTGCCGAAGCCGCGGCCGGGATAAAATAATCTCACACAAAGACACTAAGGCACAAAGAAGGAGCTAAGTCTGTTTTGACAGGTCGCCATTAGCAATTCGCCGAATACCTTCTTTGAATGTAGCTCCACCGAAATTCATCAAGAGCCCAAGCGGCAGATCGAGCAATTTTAGATAAGTGAGTATTTGTCGGCCATGTACGGCAGCCAATCGCTCACATGATTTTAATTCAATTAGAAGCTTTCCTTCGACAAGTATGTCCGCACGAAAACCTTCATCGAAAACGCGTCCATTGAAGTGGATTGAAATGGGCTTTTGTCGTTCTACGGACAATCCTCGCGCCGCAAGGCTATCTGCTAAAAGCACTTCGTAAACACTCTCTAACAATCCCGGCCCGAGTGCATCATGAATTTTAAAGCCGCAATCAATTGCAACCGTTGCCATTCTTTCTAAATCTCTCAACTTTAAATCTTCTTTGTGCCTTGGTGTGAGATTACATCAATCCAACCCATCGGTCAAAAACCGCTCCGTAATGCCCGCATGTTAAACCGCACCGCGGGACATGACGCTGTCGTCGAGAAACATTTTGCTGGTGTTCATGTTACAACAAGGTAGCCGGTCGCCGCCTTTGTGGCTGGCACCGGGAAGGAACGTCGTGCCAAGGGGGTGTTAGTCAGGTTCATGGAAGCTGGCTGACACCCCGCTGGCGTTGATGAACAAAAGAGGGTTATTCCTCGATACGGACCGTTGCATATTGCGTGGTTCCGCCCCGACGTTTGACGCCCAGCAGAACCGCGCTGCGACCGGCTGTCTTGGCCGTACGGATCGCGGCGGCGAGTGCGGTGGCGGAGGTCACAGGCTGATAGGTTGCCGATACGATCACGTCACCGCGCCGCAAACCTGCCTGAGCGCCGCTACCTTGACCGGCAATGTCGATCACAACGCCCTTGGTATCGCTGCCCATGCCCAACTGACGCGCAATTTCGGCGTCCAATGGAATGACGCTTAAGCCGATTGCATCACGGATGACCTTCGCATCCGGGCTATCGTTATCTTTTTCAAAATCCTTGTTTTCTTCCGGATTGAAATTGCTTTGCGCCAACTTTTCTTCTGGCGGACGGGTACCGACTGTGGCGTTAAGGCGCATTGGTTTGCCTTCGCGCAAAATGTCCAGCGGGATGCGGGTTCCGGGTTTGATGTTGGCAACGATATAAGACAATGTCGCTTCAGGCGAAACTTCGCGGCTGTCAACGTTCAGGACGATATCGCCTTCTTTCAAACCGGCTTTCTCTCCGCCTTCGCCCGCTACAACGCGGGCTACGAATTCGCCGCGGTTCTTTTCAAGACCGAGCGCATCGGCCAGATCTTCGCCGACTGGCGTGATGCTGATACCCAGATAACCGCGCTCTGGACGAACGCCCTTTTTCAGGGATTCAATAACCGGTGCGGCTTCTTCTGCCGGAATGGCAAAGCCAACGCCAATATTCGCACCGATAGGGGAAATCAGACGGTTGTTGATCCCGATGACTTCACCCTTCAGATTGAAAAGCGGACCACCGGAATTGCCAGGGTTGATTGCGGTATCGGTCTGGATAAAGCGGTCATAAGCGCCGCCCGCGCCGATATTTCGCTGTAACGCCGAAATGATCCCTGCCGTAACCGAGCTGCTGAGGCCAAGCGGGTTACCGATTGCGATGACCCAATCACCAACGCGGCTCTTGGTCGAATCCGCCATCGCCACAAAAGGCAAATTATTGGCTTTGATCTTTAGCAAGGCAATGTCCGATTGTGGATCGCGACCCACGATGTCGGCGGTATATTCTTTTCCGTCGAACAATGTGACAGTTACCTTGTCAACGGCATCACCTGCTGGCCCGCCCGCTACGACATGGTTGTTCGTGACGATATAGCCGTCCGCCGAAATCAAAAAGCCTGATCCGCCGCTTGCCTGTTCCTGAGTGACCGGTCGCCGTTCGCCGGTGAAGGGGTTGAAGCTGGTTGCCACCTGCACCTTTTGTTTGGTCGAAATATTGACCACCGCTGGCTGAAGCTGGGTAACCAGATCCGCAAAAGTGGCGGGTGCCCCGGCAGGTGCCAGGTTGGCTTGGGCCGAAACAGGAAGGGCGGTTTGCGCCGTGACGGGCGAACCATTGACCAGCGCAAAAGCACTGCCGGTCAGTAAAAGAGCGGTAGTTGCAGCATAAGCGTAACGCACGGATTTCATTCCTCTCGTCTATCTAACAAGGGCAAAGTGCCCGAAAATCAGCTTCCCGATGGCGTCACAAAGCTGAACGCCAATTGAATAGCCACCGGTCCAACCGGCGAATGTCGTTTGCCGTTCGACTAACGACCGTTACGAAACTTTTCCAGATAGGCATTTTGCGGAGACAATATGATATTGGTCGAACCTTCGCCATTCTGGAAAGTCTGGCGGTAACTTTGCATCGCGCGGTAGAAATCGTAAAATTCAGGGTCCTTGCCATAGCTGATCGCATAGATACGAGCAGCCTCGGCCTCTGCATCGGCGCGAATGATCTGCGCTTCTTTCTGGCCTTCGGCGTCGATGGCAATTGCTTCCTGATTTCTGGCGGATCGCATCCGGTTATACGCCGATTGCAATGTTGCGGCTGGCAAATCTGCGCGCTTGATTCGCACGTCGATTACTTCTGCGCCATATTTGCTCGCCTCACGATTAAGCGCCGTCTGGATATTTTCCATGACCTCGCCACGCTCTGCACTCAGCAATGTCGCGAATGTACGCTTGCCAAGTTCATTACGTAACGATGAACCCAAAATGGTACGCAACTGGTCACGCAACCGGTCTTCGGTGCGTATCGTGCGATACATCTGGTCCGGTTTGGTAACCCGGAAACGGGCAAAGGCATCGACCTGCAATCGCAACTGGTCGGTAGACAGCACTTCCTGCTGCTCCATTTCAACGCTTAAGACGCGCTTGTCGATCAATTGGATCTGTTCAACCAACGGTATCCGGAAAGTCAGTCCGGCCCGCGTATCGCCAAATACCTCACCTTTACGATATGGGTTCACAACGCGGTCAACCTTACCGTAGCTGCTGATGATGGCTTGCTGGGTTTCGGGCACGATTGTAATCGACATGCTGAGCAAGATCAGCGCAGCCAGTACGGAAAGGCCTATATATAGCGGATTACGCATTACTTCTTCCCCGTCACTGTAACGGTTTCATTTTTGGGAGCTGCCTTTTTCTGGAATTCAGGCAGCGGCAGATAAGGGGTTACCCCTCCGGTTTCGACGATGGTCTTGTCGACTTTACCCAGAACCTGCTCCATCGTTTCATAATAAAGCCGTCTTTTTGTAACTTCAGGGGCTTCCCGATATTGGACATAGATTTTGTCGAATTCAGTGGTTTCACCGATAGCCAATTCGGTAACCCGGCTGGCATAAGCGCGGGCGTCATTCATATAGCTTTCGCGCCTTTGCTGTGCCGCGTTGACTTCGCGGAAGGCGTCATTAACCTCTGCTGGCGGGTCGGATTGCCGGATCGAAATGCTCTGCACCAAAACGCCAGAGCGATACTCGTCGAGCACCTGCTGCATACGCCTGCGAACTTCAAGTTCAATCGCGCCGCGACCCGGCCCTATGGCCTGCGTCAAATCAAAATTGGCGACCGCTGCCCGCATTGCACTTTCAGCAACTTCTTTGACGGTCGAATCGGCGTTTTCAAGCTGGAACAAGTAAAGTTCCGGTTCCTTGATCGACCAACGCACATCATAGGCCATATCGATAATGCTCTGGTCTTTTGTCAAAACCAGATTTTCACTACTCGCCTTGGGTGATCCCACTGCGGTTGTCTGGATCTGTTTGGTGTCGACTTTTTCAACGGCCTCAATCGGCGAAGGAAAAGTGAACTGGATACCGGGTTGCAAGGTCCGCGCATAACGGCCCAACTGCGTTACCACGCCCTCCTGTTCCGGACCTATCCGGTGGACACTGCTCCAAACCAGCCACAATGCGATAAAGGCACCACCGATAATCGGCCACCAGCTTTTCCCGTTACTTCGCGGGGGAAGGCCACTGAATCCGCCATTTTTGCCCCCGCTGGCGCGGCGAAGCAAATCCTCAAGCGAAGGGCCGCGCTGACGTCCAGCCTGTCCGCCGCGAATAGGAACAGGGTCCCAAGGATTTGATGGCTCAGGTTTAGAACCACTCTCGCCAGATCCCGAACCCCCGGTCTTGCCAATTTTACCCGGATCGCCCGATGCAGGGGAATCCCAAGGCCCCTTGCCATCAACTGCCAAAATATTGCTGCCCTGTTGGTCGATTTTTTTGCTCATATTGCCTTTATAGGAACGGTTTTTCAGAAAAACAGTGTCAATCCCGCAATTCTGATTCTATTCGGCGATGGATGACCGATTTTGATAGTTTTTCACAACTTGTTTTTACCATCGCAGGGCCGCGTGCGACAGGCCTGAAGGCGGAGGATGGTGCCGTTTCGTTCATGCTTGATGTATCAGATATGACGACCGACGAGCGCGTGCAGATTGAAGAAAAATTGCGTCATGCCTGCGAACAGGCCGGGGCGAACAGCGTTCGGATCATGCTGACGGCAGAGCGTGTCACCCCTCGCCTGATTGCAGTCGCGAGTGGCAAGGGCGGGGTTGGTAAATCCACGCTGTCCACAAATTTGGCGGTCGCTATGAAATTGGCCGGCCGTTCCGTCGGCTTGGTAGATGCCGACATTTATGGCCCGTCCCAGCCGCGGCTAATGGGTGCGGAGGATAATAAGCCTGAAGCTGATGGCAAAAAACTGATTCCGGTAATTGGTGCCGGCGGGGTGCCATTTTTGTCGATGGGCCAATTGGCAAAGCCGGGTCAAGCCATTGCATGGCGTGGTCCCATGGCGGGCAATGCCTTGTCGCAACTGGTTGATGCCCATTGGGGCCAAGTGCGGGACATCATAGTAGATATGCCACCGGGCACAGGAGACATTCAATTGTCGATGGTCCAGAAACACAAACCGTTGGGTGCAGTGATCATTTCCACACCGCAAGACCTCGCGCTGATGGATGCGACCCGGGCTATTGGCTTTTTCGACACCGCTAAAGTTCCGATAATCGGACTGGTCGAAAATATGGCGGGATATTTGTGCCCGCATTGCGGAGAGATGAGCAATCCTTTTGGTGCAGGTGGCGCCGAGGCGGCTGCGGCCGAATTGGGTATACCGTTTCTTGGACGGATCCCATTGGATATCGATATCAGGTTGGCCAGCGATGCTGGTACGCCACCGGCACTGAGCGACGGTCCGATTGGTCGGGCATACGCCGAAATCGCACGTCAAGTCAGTGACTGGATCGATAACCCAAAAGCCCACGCCGCATGAACGCGAACGCCGATAGCGAAAGCGGATTGACCCGCCGCAAGCTGTTGATAAGCGGCGGCGTTGGAATTGGGCTTGTGGTGGCATGGGGCTTATGGCCGCGCCGTTATCAGCCCAATTTACGACCTGCGTCCGGGGAGCATTCATTCGGCCCTTGGCTGAAAATTGCAGAGGACGGCAAAGTCATCGTCGGCATTCCCCAAAGCGAGTCCGGCCAAGGGGTCTATACTGCACTCGCCCAGATTGTGGCGGGCGAACTGGGGGCGGACTGGCGTTCCGTGGCGGTGCAGCCGGTGCCGCCCAATCCGGTTTTCGCCAATGGCGTTTTGGCGCGTGAATGGGCATCTGCATTTCTGCCGGAAAAAATGGGACTTGATTCCAAACAGAGCCCGGTCGCCGGCATACTGAATGAAGTTGCGCGCCGCGAAATATTCGTGGCCACTGGCGGATCATCGTCCATCCGGCAATTTGAAAAGCCATGCCGCGAAGCTGGCGCAACAGCGCGCGTCCTTTTGTGTCAGGCGGCAGCCGCCCGTTGGGACACCGATTGGGAACAATGCCAGGTAGATAAAGGCTTCGTCACTTATGGGAAAAAACGGATCGCGTTTGCCGATCTCGTGGCCGAAGCTGCGGGGTTCGAACCCATATTACCCGTTCCATTGAATCCGTCGCCGCGCAACCGCTTGTCGGGTCGCGATGCCCCGCGCCTTGATTTATCATCTAAAGTAGACGGCAGCGCCAGTTTCGCAGGCGATATCCGCTTGCCTGATATGCTCTTCGCCTCGGTCAGGGGCGGCCCTGTTGGGCGAACGAATTTGAAATCGGTAAACAGCAAGGAGGCGTTCAAGATTAAGGGCGTCGTCAATATTGTGCGGACAGACGATTGGGTGGCGGCTGTTGCAACCAATTGGTGGGCTGCCAACAAGGCGCTTGACGCCCTAGCTCCGGTTTTTTCAATTAAAGGCCGCGTTGCTGATAGCGGGAAAATTGCCGATAGCCTGTCCTCCGCTATCGCCAACGGGCCGGGTACCCGGATGGTGCGCCTGGGCGATGTCGATGCCACGTTGACAAAGGAAGCTGGAACTCGCGTTTTCAATGCGGATTATAATATTTCTGCGGCGGTGCACGCACCGATTGAAACGCGATCGGCAACGGCGGAGTTTCGAAATGGTCGATTGCAATTGTGGCTGGCTAGCCAAACGCCGCAGTCAGCCTGCGAAGCTGCAGCAAAGGCCATCGGGATCGATGTCGATGATGTAACTTTATACCCGGTGATTGCGGGTGGCAGTTTCGACCGAAATTTCGACAATCAGATTGCGGCGCAAATTGCGGTCATCGCCAAAGAGGTCGGGCGCCCGGTGCAGCTCATTTGGTCACGCGCAGAAGATCTGGTCCGCGACCATGTCCGCACGCCCGCACTCGGGCGGTTAACGGCTGCACTCGATCAGGAGGGCCGCGTTGCCGGACTTTCCGTGCGCGTTGCTGCTGCGTCCTCAATGCGCGAACTTGCGAACCGGATCGACGGGCAAAGCCCTGTCGAAGCGCGAAAATCGGCCGCTGGACAATTTGACGCCCTTGCAATTGACGGCGCTGTTCCGCCTTATGCAATCAGCAATATGACAATTGATCATTTTCCCGTCGATTTGCCCATTGTTACAGGGCCTTGGAGGTCTCTGGCACATAGTTATACCTGTTTTTTCATCGAATCCTTCATTGATGAATTGGCCCAAAAGGCTGGTATCGAGCCGCTTTCATTCCGGATGCAGATGCTGGTTGACCAAACACGGCTGGCGCGATGCCTGACTGGTGTGGCGTCGATGGCCGGATGGGACGGCGGCGTTTCCGGAAGCAGCAACGGTCTTGCATGCCATTCGATGCGGGGCAGCCACATTGCCATCATCGCCAGCGCGCGGACCAGCGAAAATGGCGTAAGGGTAGAACGGATTTCGGCGATGGTTGATTGCGGACGATTGATAAACCCCGATTTGGCAAGGCAACAGATAGAAAGCGGTATTATCTTTGGCTTGGCGCAAGCGGTCGGAGTTGCAACCGATTTTGCAAATGGGTGGCCGACGGTCAGGCGATTGCGTGAAATCGATCTTCCCGTTCTTGCCGATATTCCCGAAATCATAGTTGAATTTATCCGCAGCGATGATGAGCCGGGTGGCGTTTCCGAATTGGGGGTTCCTGCCGTTGCACCGGCGGTTGCCAATGCGCTATTTTCCGCTGCGGGTGTGCGCCTGCGCGAATTGCCGTTATTGTCGCGGGGGCTGTAATGGAGAAGCCTGCAGAACATCCAGTGGTCGCTCAACCCAAAATCGGCATTTTGCTTGTCAATCTCGGCACACCCGATGAGCCAACCACGCCGGCCGTTAAGCGCTATTTGAAGCAGTTTTTATCGGACCGCCGCGTCGTTGAAATTCCCCCGCTGATCTGGCAGCCCATTTTGCGTGGGATCATATTGAACACCCGTCCGCAAATATCAGCCAAAGCCTATGCAAAAGTCTGGACAGATAGCGGGTCACCGCTGGCATTTTTTACCATCGCACAATGCAAGGCTCTTGGATTGCGGATGCAAGGCGAAGCCGATGTCCGCCATGCCATGCGCTATGGCAACCCGTCGGTTCCAGACCAATTGGCGGCGATGAAAGCAGCCGGTTGCAATCGCATTCTGATTGCGCCGCTTTATCCCCAATATTCCGGGGCAACGACGGGTACAGTGCTTGATGAAGCTTATGCCGCGCTCACAAAAATGCGCTGGCATCCCGCATTACGCACCCTGCCGCCATATCATGACGATCCCGCTTACATCAATGCGTTGAAAGGGTCGGTCGAGGCGTCATTGGCGCAACTCGATTTTACCCCCGACGCACTGGTTATCAGCTTTCATGGGATGCCCGAACGGACTTTGTATCGGGGTGATCCCTATCATTGCCATTGCCAAAAAACCGCACGGCTTCTTTCAGAAGCGATGGAGCGCGAACTGGTGGTCAGTTTCCAATCACGCTTTGGTCGCGCCAAATGGCTGGAGCCGGCAACTGATGACACCATCATGCAATTGGCACGCGCCGGCCAAAAAAAGATAGCAATTTTCGCGCCGGGATTTTCGGTTGATTGTCTCGAAACGCTGGAGGAACTGGCTATTCAAGGCCATGAACAGTTTGAAGAAGCGGGCGGGACGCATTTCGCATATTTGCCCTGTTTGAACGACAGCACGATCGGAATGGATATGCTGGAAACCGTCATTCGCCGGGAAGTTTCCGGCTGGGTTTGAATTGCTGTGCACTAACGCTAGCGTCAACTTGCACTTGTTTGCTGTCTGGTTATTCATCGTAAAATAACAAGACAACAAACAGGAGAGAGTTATGTCACGTATTGCGGTCGTCACTGGAGGAACTCGCGGCATCGGTGAGGCGATAAGTCTGAAATTAAAAGAAAAAGGACGTGTCGTTGTTGCCAATTATGGCGGTAATGACGTCGCAGCCAAAGCTTTTTCCGACCGTACGGGCATTGCCGTTCGCAAATGGGATGTGGGTAATCACGAAGCTTGCATTGATTCTTGTGCCGCAATCGAGGCAGAATTTGGCCCGATTGAAATCATGGTCAACAACGCCGGAATAACCCGTGACGCGACGATGGTTAAGATGACTTTCGAACAATGGGACGAAGTCATCCGCGTCGATCTGACCGGATGCTTCAACATGGCGAAGGCAGTGTTTGCGGGAATGCGTGAACGCAAGTGGGGCCGCATCGTCAATATCGGGTCTGTCAACGGGCAGGGCGGACAGATTGGGCAGGTCAACTATGCCGCCGCCAAATCAGGGATTCATGGCTTTACAAAATCGCTGGCGATGGAAGGTGCACGCTATGGCGTGACCGCCAATGCTATCGCCCCGGGATACATCGGTACCGAAATGTTGGCCACGATACCTGAAAATGTCATGGAAAAAATCGTTGCACAAATTCCTGTCGGGCGGCTGGGCAATGCGGATGAAATTGCGCGTGGTGTCGAGTTTCTGACGAGCGAAAATGCCGGATTTATTACCGGATCGACATTGTCGATCAACGGTGGCCAGCATATGTATTAAGCGAAACTAGATTTGATGGCGGGGTGAGCATTTGTGAAAGGCATTTCAATCTATCACCCGCCAGTCAAGCGCAGCATGACGATTGCCGGGCACCAGACATCGATCAGTCTGGAGCCGCTGTTTTGGGATGCGCTAAAATTGGCAGCTGACAGTAAAAATTTGCCTGTCAACGCCCTTGTGGCGCAGATCGATGTCGAGCGGCTGGAATCAAATACCCCCTGCGGCTTGGCGAGCGCTATTCGCTTATGGTTAGTGGCAGGGCAAAAAGGTACCGCCGATAGCTAGGCTATGGCGGTACAATTGCGACCCGGTATTGCACGCAATATCCGGATGATGCGTTTGGTAAAAGGTTACAGGCAGACGGCAAATATCGGTAGCCATTAGCAGCGGAGGGTTGCTACATTCTGACCAAAGCGCCCACTGTATCGAGGGAGGGATAAGACCGGGCGCAGTACCGAATGGAAATGCCGTTCGCCTGTTGTTACGATAATGCTCCACGAGCACCGAAAACAAAATACCGGATTTGGCCTATATAGGCGAACTGCGGTAAGACCCCAGGTTCTTATCCTAAAGCCCTGCCTCCACCGCGATGCGGACGGCGTCGGCGGCGTTGGACGTTGATAATTTCTTGAACATCAGCATTCGGTGCATCTGCACTGTTTTTTCGCTCAACGACAGACGGAATGCGATTTGTTTGGTTCGGAAACCCTGTGCCATTTGCTGCAGAATCTCTCGCTGGCGCGGTGACAGGCGGTCGACGATTTCAGCGGCCTGTTGTTGCCGCACCACAGCAATACTCTCTTCATCGGGCAAGACTTCTATCTGTGAGCCGACAAACAGTTCAAGTTCACCATCGTCGCCGAACAGCGGTGCGATCATGACCGCATTGCGAAAGGGTGAGCCATCCTTACGATAATTGATAAGCTCTGCCAACGCGGGACGCCGCGCATGAATGGACTCGCGCAGCTTTTCTGTCTGCGAGTTCTCGGTATCCGGGCCACGTAAAAAGCGGCAGTTGCGACCAATCGATTCTTCCTCGGTATAGCCGGTCATCGCACAAAAAGCGGCGTTGACGGCAATGAGGGGATTGTCGGCCTGCAACGGGTCACTGACCACGGTTGCTATAGGGCTATGGCGTATTGATTCCAGAACCGGGTGGCGCATTCGCTTTGGTAAAGATGTCTGGATTGTCATCGGGTCATATCTCGAAATGAAAATGACGTAAAAATGTCGCTTTGGCAAGGGGCGTCATGCGCCCTGTCAATCCGACCCGACCCGCTCCACATCTGCACCCACTAGCTGCAACTTCTCTTCCAACCGTTCATAGCCCCGGTCGAGATGGTATAATCTGCTGACATGTGTCTCACCCTCGGCAACCAGCCCGGCGATCACAAGGCTCATCGATGCGCGCAGATCAGTCGCCATAACGGGCGCGCCGGTCAGGCGCTTGACGCCGTGCACAATCGCGGTGCGGCCCTTGGTTTCAATATGCGCGCCCATGCGGTTCAATTCCGGAACGTGCATATAGCGGTTTTCAAAGATTGTTTCGGTCAATACGCTGGCACCGTCGGCCATGCATAACATGGCCATGAATTGGGCCTGCATATCAGTAGCAAAGCCGGGATAGGGGGCGGTTGATATCGTCAGCGGTTTCAACTTGCCGTCCGACGTGACCCTGATACCGGTCTTGGTTTCCTCGACCGTGACACCGGCCTGACGCAAGGCGTTAACGGTTGCATCCATCTCGTCGGCTTTGGCACCGATCAGTTCGACATCACCGCCGGTAATCGCCGCGGCACACGCATAGCTGCCCGCTTCGATCCGGTCGCTCATCACCCGATAGGTTGCGCCGTGCAAGCGATCCTTGCCGTGGATGACAAGGTCTGACGAACCAATACCTTCAATTTCAGCACCCATATCAACCAACAAATTACACAAATCGACAATTTCAGGTTCACGCGCCGCGTTGTGTAAAACGCAGGTGCCTTTGGCGAGGCTGGCTGCCATTAATGCATTTTCAGTCGCGCCCACTGACACGACCGGGAAGGTATAGGTTCCGCCCGGAATGCCGTCGGGTGCTAAGGCCTTCACATAGCCTGCGGCCAGCTCAATTTCGACCCCGAATGCTTCCAATGCTTTCAGGTGCAAATCGATAGGCCGGTTGCCGATAGCGCATCCCCCAGGTAGCGATACAGTTGCTTCGCCTGCTCGTGCCACCATCGGTCCGAGTACAAGAATCGACGCGCGCATTTTGCGGACCAATTCATACGGAGCCACGGTCGTCGTCAGGCGGGTGGCTTGTAACGTCATGACGCGGCCAAAATCTTCGGGACGGGAACCGGCTATGGCAGTGGAAATACCGAACTGGTTCAACAAATGCTGGAACCCGTCAATATCGGCCAATCGTGGCAAGTTGCGCAACGTTAGCGGCTCGTCCGTAAGCAATGCACATGGCAGCAGCGTTAACGCGCTGTTCTTTGCCCCCGATATCGGAATTTTCCCCTTAAGCGCGTTGCCGCCGCGTACAATTATCTTGTCCATTGCCGGTATTTAGCGGGAAACGGTTTTCAGGCAAGCGCCTCTGCAACTTGAGCGAGACGTTCTTTGCCCCAAAATAATTCTTCGCCAACAAAAAAGGCGGGGACGCCGAATACGCCGTGTTTGATTGCGGCTTCGGTTTGTTCGATAAGCCGTAATTTGACGACATCGTCATCTGTCTTGGCAACCAATGACTTTCCATCGAGATTCTTTTGAGACAGCAGGTCTTCCACAATCTGTGGTTGCGCCAGGTCGAGCCCATCTTCCCACATTCCACGCATCATTATATCAATGGCAGGCGCGAAATCATTGCTGTCTTGTGTTGCACAAATCACCCTCATCGCGAGTTAGGAATTTACCGGAAAGTGCGGGTTCATTCGAAACGCATCGATATGATGTTGCCGGATAAAACGCATGAATTCAAGCTGTTCATAAGCAAGCTTTGCCGGCGCATCGGCATAACGCAGCATTGGTGCGCGATTGCCGGTCGCCTTGAATATCTTGCCAAGCAATACGGGTTTATAAACAGCATCAGCATCGTGAACCACGCAAAATTCGGGCAGAATTTTGTGCACCAGATAGGCATTGGGTGCACCGACATCGAATAAAAATTCAAATTTCCGTGCCATCAGAATGTCTCCGCCCAAGGTCGCAAGTCCATCTCATGCGTCCATGCACTTCTGTGCTGCTTGTGAATGGAAACATATTGTGCGGCAATCGCATCTGGCGACAAAACCTTGTCGTTGGCTTTAGCCGAATCGAAATCGGGGTGAATCGAACGAATGAAATCTGTGTCTATGCCGCCATCAATGATGACATGGGCGACGTGGATATTGTGCGGTCCCAATTCTCGGGCCATCGATTGCGCCAGCATACGAAGCGCGCCCTTCGCGCCTGAAAATGCAGAAAAGCCTTGGCCACCGCGCAAGGAAGCGGTCGCGCCTGTGAATATAATCGTGCCTGACTGGCGCTCGACCATGCGTTTGGCTACTTCACGGCCCATAAGGAAACCTGCAAAAGCCGCCATTTCCCATACTTTGCGATACACTTGCGCGGTGGTCTCGAGCACCGAGAAGTTTACATTTGCACCGATATTGAAGACCGCCACTTCAATTGGGCCAACGTCACTTTCGATAGCGTCCACCATCTTTTGCACTTCATCCTCGATGCGTGCGTCGGCGGGATAGGCATGCGCGGTAAAGCCTTCGTCTCGAATGGACTGGACCAATGCGTTGAGTTGATCAATGTTCCGGGATCGCCGATTGACGCAGGCCGCATAACCTTCACGGGCGAAAGCTTTGGCAATCGCTCCGCCCGTTGCATCACCCGCCCCGACAATCAGAGCAGATTTGGTCACGCTTTTTCAAGCGTGCATTGCAACGGATGCTGGTTTTTGGCAGCAAAATCCATCACTTGCGTGACTTTGGTCTCGGCAACCTCATAGGTAAATATGCCGCAGACCCCGACTCCTTTTTGGTGGACATGCAACATCACGCGAGTGGCCTGATCGGTGTCCATCGAAAAAAAGGCCTTCAAAACATGAACGACGAATTCCATCGGGGTGTAGTCATCGTTCAGCAATAGCACCTTGTACTGGCTGGGCTTCTGCGTCTTGGGCCGCGTGCGTGTGGCAAGGCCGACACCGGGGCGTCCGCTCCCACCCTTGTCGTCGCCATCTTCGTCATCAATCATCTTTATCTGCATCATGCTAAAATAGGATAGGGCAGGGGCAGAGTGCAAGGGGCGAATTTGCAATTCGTCACATGCCCAAATGAGTTCGCATTCTGGTACATATTGGCTTTCGCTTTATTACCCCTATTTCGTCGCTTTTACGCCCCCGCCAAGTCCCGCGTCATTTGCCTTGGCATAATGTGCGCGGCTAATGACATAGGCGCGCATTTGTTCGGATTCCTTAGGCGTCAGGACCGAGGCGAAGCTGACCATGCCATTGCCTTTCAGCACGCCTTCGATGACCACCGATTTCCAAGTGCCTGCATCGGCAATAGACGCCGATTTACGCAAGTCGGGTAGCACCCCGTTCCCCACGGCACCGGGGCCATGGCAAACAAGGCAATAGCGTTGGAAATTCGACTGCCCTGCCGCAATATCGGCAGCCGTGCCGATCTTCGCGGGCGGGTCCCACACATAAGCGGGTGTTTCGGGCAGCGCGGGCAGGGCGACCTTGCCGCCTAGCTTCAGCACGATCAGACGCGGGATATTGGGCACCGCCGAGCTGGCGGAACCTGCATAGCCCGATACCAGAGGGAAGGCGCCGCCCTTGCTGGTCAGGAAAGCGACATATTGTTCGCCGTCCACCGTATAGGTCGAGGCACCCGACAGGACGCCCGACTGCACATTGAGGTTGAGCAATTGCTTGCCCGTATCGGCCGCATAGGCGCGGAATTCGCCCAAGGCGGTGCCCTGGAACACCAGATTACCCGCCGTCGTCATCGTGCCTCCATTCCACGATGCGGGATGGTCGACCGTCCACTTCGCCTTGCCCGTCTTGGGGTCAAAGGCGACCAGCTTGCCTTTGGTGGCGGCCTTGACCGCTTTTACAAAATTTATGTCGTCGGGCAGATCGGCAGTCGCCATTGCACCGCCGATGTTAAAGCCCAACGCCTTGCGCTCCTGTTCGTTTGGCGCGACGGGCGGCATATAGGCACCCCCGATATAAAGCGCCGGAATATAAACGAGGCCCGTTGCGGGATTGTAGCTCATCGGATGCCAGTTATGAGCACCGAGCGCGGACGGGTTGGCCATATAAAGCTTGCCGGTATTTTCATAGCGCGCTTCCGGCTTTTCAATCGGGCGGCCCGTTTTCAGGTCATAGCCCGATGCCCATGTGATGCCGTCGATAAAGGGATCGGCCGACAACATCTTGCCGCTTACCCGGTCAATCGTGAAGAAAAAGCCGTTTTTCGGTGCGTGGTAGAGGACCTTCACATCCTTTCCTTCGCGCATTTCGGTGGCGAGGATGATCGGCTGCGTTGCCGTATAGTCCCAGCTTTCCGCCGGAGTTTCCTGATAATGCCAGACATATTCGCCGGTGTCGGGTTTCAGCGCGACGATCGACGACAGGAAAAGATTGTCGCCTTCTCCATTGGAACGCACACCATGGTTCCACGGATTGCCATTGCCGACGCCGAGGTAGAGTTGATCCAACTCTGCGTCGTATACAATTGCATCCCAAACCGTGCCGCCGCCGCCGCTTTCACGCCAGTCGCCCTTTTTAGGCTTGGCGCTCCACGTAGTGGTTGCTGCGGTTTTCAGAATTTCGTCGCTGGCTGCGCCGTCGGGTTCGCCCTTGGGATTGGGTGTGGTGTAGAAACGCCAGGCCTGCTTGCCGGTTGCCGCATCATACGCGGTGACATAGCCGCGCGCACCAAATTCCGCGCCGCCAAAGCCGATGACAACCTTGTCCTTTACGACTCGCGGTACGCCTGTGATGGTGCCGTTGGATTCAAGGTCAAGCGTCTGCGCGCTCCAGTTTTGTTTACCGGTGGCGGCATCCAGGGAAATAAGGCGGCCGTCAATCGTGCCGACAAAAACGCTGCCTTTCCAAAAGGCGACGCCGCGGTTGACGACATCGCAACAGGCCTTCACCCCACGTGCCTTGTCCACTTGCGGATCGAAGCTCCACAGCGGTTTGCCTGTCTTGGCGTCGAACGCGAGCACTTTCGACCAGGCGGTGGATACGAACATCTTGCCATCGACCACGACGGGCGTTGCCTCTTGTCCGCGCGCATCGGGCAGGTCGGTGAACCAAGCGATGCCCAGATCCTTTACATTGTCGGCGTTGATCTGGGTCAGTGGGCTGTGGCGTTGTTCGTTATAGCTGAAACCGGTCATGGCCCAGTTCGACCCGTCACCACCGGTTTCCAGATAATCGCCATCAATGGCGGCAAAACCGGAGACGTCCGTTGGCCCCTCGGTATTCTGGCACGAACCCGTCATCAAAATTAGCGCCGCCGCAGCAGCAACCAGCCCAAGCTTTTTGATCATATGCTCTCTCCCAAGTCCGGAAGCTATGCGCGCAAAGCCTGTTCGTCCAGTGGGAATTTAAGCGGGCGGTTAAGTTGGGGGAGGGGAAGAGCTGGGGAGAGTCCCCTCTCTCCTTCAGGGGAGAGGATACGAAGCCTTGGCCGAAGGCCTAGGCGAAGTTGGAGAGGGGTTCCAAGGTGAAGTCAGTGCTCCAACTCCCCTCTCCACTCCGTCTAACGGCTAAAGCCGTAAGACTGCGTACCTCTCCCCTGAAGGGGAGAGGGGGCATGCGGAAAGAGTTGGGGAATGTCTAAGGACTGCGAGGTTGGGATGATTTTGCTCACACGAAGACACAAAGTCGCAAAGGGAAGTGAAAAGGAGCGAAGCACCTGTCAAAGCCGTCACCCTCCTAGTAACCGACGGCTAATTGTAATGGCTACGCCTTCTTTCCTTATACTTTGCGCCTTTGTGTGAGATATCCCTCTCTCCTTCAGGGGAGAGGATACGAAGCCTTGGCCGCAAGGCCTAGGCGCAGTTGGAGAGGGGTTCCACGGTGAAGTCAGTGCTCCAACTCCCCCTCTCCACTCCGTCTAACGGCTAAAGCCGTAAGACTGCGTACCTCTCCCCTAAAGGGGAGAGGGGGTGCTCGGTCTGCTAACAATAGCTCGTTACCCCACCATCCCGTTATCCCGCAAAGCCGACTCCATCTGCGCGGCGGCCTTGTCATAAACGCGTGCGCGTAAATTATGGAGGATGTCCGGCGCCGTCGTTGCAGGGGTACCACCCTGAAATGGGGGGGCTGGATCGTATTCGAGCGACAGTTGCAGCGTCCGCGCCACATCTTCGCCGGATATCAGCGCGATCAGCTCAAGCGCGAAGTCGATGCCCGATGTGACGCCCCCTGCTGTAACGACATTACCGTCGCGCACCACGCGCGCGGGTTGATGCGTCGCGCCGACCAAAGGCAGCAACTGGGTATAGGCCCAATGGCAGGTGGCGCGCTTGTCCTGAAGCAGTCCGGCAACGCCCAGAATGAAAGCGCCGGTGCATACGCTGGTCACCCATTTCGCCTGCGCGCCCTGTTTCCGGACGAAGTCGATCAAAGCTGCGTCGCCAACCGCTTCGCGCACGCCATGCCCGCCGGGCACGCATAATATGTCCGCAGGTCCGCAGTCGGCAAAGCTGGTATTGGGGATGATGGAGAAGCCGCAATCGGTTGTAACCGCCCCGCCGTAATTGCTGGCGATCTGGATGGTGGCCCCGGGTAATCGGGACAGAAACTGCACCGGGCCTGCAAAATCGAGCTGGGTGACGTTATCGAAAAGGACAAAGACGATGTTCATGGCGGCATGGGTAGCGCGCCCGGCGGGTAAATGCAAAGGGCCGCCGGATTGCTCCGACGGCCCGCATTTACCAGTAACATTCCGGGAGGGTGAAATGTTACCAGTAAAAACCGCGATAAGCCTGAACCACGCGTCCGGTACGGGTGTTAACCAGCAGCACGTCGTTATAGTGACGGATATAAGCCTGGTAACGGCCCGGCTGGGGCAGGCGATAGTTCTGGTAATTATTTACCCGATAGCGTGGAGCGTAGTAGCTCGAGCGAATGCTGACGCCGTTGTTGAAGGTGCGGTAACGGAAAGGGGCATTAAAGCGCGCGGCCCGAAAGGCATTGCGGTTCTGCTGCTTGTACGAGCGCCAGTCACGACGGTCTTCACGTTGTTCCTGCTTTGCTTCACGAACATCCTGACGTTCGTTGCGAACATCGCGGGCATCACCATAACGCTTTGCCTGTTTCAGATCACGCTTTTCTTCGCGGACCTCTTGGCGATCACGCTGCAACTCGCGTGTCTGCGCCTGCGCCGCCATTGGGGATAGGGTAGCGGCGACAGCTGCGACTGTTATTAAAAATCTTTTCTTCATTGTCTGTCTCCTTGAGAACAACAAACCCCTTTCGGCGTCTGATGTTCCCTATTAGAAGGCAGCGTTTGAACGTGCGGAAAACAACGCGTTCAGAAACAAGACATTAGTGTCGCAAATTGTATCAGACCAGTTCGATCGCCAGCGCGGTTCCTTCGCCTCCCCCGATGCAGAGCGAGGCAACGCCACGCTTCTTGCCGTGACGTTGGAGCGCGGCGATCAACGTGGTGATGATGCGTGCACCCGATGCGCCGATGGGATGGCCCAAGGCGGTTGCGCCGCCGTGGACGTTGATCTTGTCGTGCGAAATGCCAAGGTCGTGCATTGCGAACATCGCGACACAGGCAAAGGCTTCGTTGACTTCGAACAGGTCGACATCAGCCACTGTCCAGCCCACCTTGGCGAGGCATTTGGTGATCGCGCCGACAGGAGCGGTGGTGAAGGCGGACGGTTCCTGTGCATGGGCGGCATGGGCAACTATGCGGGCGACCGGTGTGTGGCCCTTTGCATCGGCTATGGACTGGCGCGTCAGGACCAGTGCCGCGGCACCATCGGAAATAGAGGAACTGGTCGCGGCTGTGATGGTGCCATCCTTGGCAAAGGCGGGACGCAGGCCCGGGATCTTGTCGGGCATGCCCTTGCCGGGCTGTTCATCGGTGTCGACTACGACATCGCCCTTGCGGGTGGCGACGGTGACGGCGACGATCTCATCCTTGAACGCGCCATCGGCAATCGCGGCCTGCGAACGGCGGAGTGATTCAATCGCGTAATTGTCCTGCGCCTCACGCGTCAGTTGATATTCATTGGCGGTGTCCTGCGCGAATGTGCCCATCGCGCGGCCCGCTTCATAGGCGTCTTCCAGACCGTCGAGAAACATATGGTCATAAGCAGTGTCATGGCCGATGCGCGCGCCGCCGCGATGTTTTTTCAGCAGATAGGGGGCGTTGGTCATGCTTTCCATCCCACCGGCGATGACATAATCCACGGATCCTGCGGCCAGCGCCTCGCTGCCCATGATGACGGTCTGCATGCCCGAACCGCACACCTTGTTGACGGTGGTCGCCTGTACCGACTTGGGCAGGCCGGCCTTAATTGCGGCCTGTCGTGCAGGGGCCTGGCCGAGGCCGGCAGGAAGAACGCAGCCCATGTAGATCCGCTCGATAGCGGCGCCATCAACACCGGACCGCTCGACCGCTGCCCTTACCGCTGTTGCGCCAAGGTCGGTGGCCGCAACATCGGCGAATACGCCCTGCATACCGCCCATCGGGGTGCGGGCGTAGGACAGAATGACGACGGGATCGGTGTTCATGGAAATTCTTTCTTTAAAGGTTGCAACACAAATAGGCGGTCGGACAGCCTAAAACAAACAAAATTTGTTCACGCAGAGGCGCAGAGGTCGCAGAGGTTAAGCGCTGAAACTCTGCGTTCTCTGCGCCTCTGCGTGAAATTAAAATTTTTACGTTGCTTGCATCGTGTCGCGGATGGTTTAACTAAGCAATTAAGACGAGGAGAATGCCATGACCAAGGATATGCAAGCGGTTCTCGGGAAACAGCGTGCCAGTTTCACCACAGCGCTGCCGGAGCCGATGTCGGTACGCCGGGACCGGATTGACCGTGCCATTGCTTTGCTGGTCGATCATGCCGAAGATTTCGCCAAGGCGGTATCTGCCGATTTCGGCCATCGCAGTCGTGAGCAGACGCTGTTGACCGACATCATGCCTTCCGTCAGTGCGATGAAGCATGCGAAGAAACATTTCGAAAGCTGGGCCAAAGGCGATAAACGCAAGCCCACCTTCCCGCTTGGACTGCTCGGTGCCAAGGCCGAGGTCGTATATCAGCCCAAGGGCGTGGTCGGTGTGGTCGCGCCCTGGAATTTCCCTGTCGGTATGGTGATGGTGCCGATGGCGGGGATCCTCGCTGCGGGGAACCGCGCAATGATCAAGCCGTCGGAATTTACCGAGCGTGTTTCCGCGCTGTTCGAAGAAGTCGTGCCCAAATATTTCGCTGAAGAAGAAATGGCGGTATTCACCGGCGATGCCGAAGTCGGCATGGCCTTTTCCAAACTGGCCTTCGACCATATGATCTTCACCGGCGCGACCGGCGTTGGCCGCCATATCATGCGCGCCGCGGCGGACAATCTCGTGCCCGTGACGCTCGAACTGGGCGGCAAGTCGCCCACCATAGTCGGCCGCAGCGCCGACAAGAAGAAAGCGGGCGAGCGGATTGCGCTGGGCAAAATGATGAACGCCGGGCAAATCTGTCTGGCACCCGATTATCTGCTGGTGCCCTCGGATCAGGAAGGCGACGTGATCGACGCGGTCAAGGCAGGCGTAGCAGCGCAATATCCCAAGCTGCTGCACAATGATGATTACACCTCGGTGGTGAATGGCCGCAATTATGAGCGGCTGCAGGGTTATCTGACCGACGCGCGAGAAAAGGGTGCGGAGCTGATCGAGGTCAACCCGGCAGGTGAAGATTTCGCCTCCTCCAATGGCAACAAAATGCCGCTGACCATCGTTCGCAACGTGACCGACGATATGAAGGTGATGCAGGAGGAAATCTTTGGCCCGATCTTGCCGGTGATGACTTATTCGTCGATGGACGAGGCAATCGATTATGTGAACACCCATGACCGCCCGCTCGGTCTCTATTATTTCGGCAGCGACAAAGCGGAGGAGGAGCGCGTCCTGTCGCGCACCATTTCGGGCGGCGTAACGGTGAACGATGTGATCTTCCACAATGCGATGGAAGACCTGCCCTTTGGCGGTGTCGGGCCATCGGGGATGGGCAATTATCATGGGCAGGACGGCTTTAAAACCTTCAGCCATATGCGCGCCGTCTATCGCCAGACCGGCGTTGATGTTGCCGGTATCGGCGGTTTCAAGGCCCCCTATGGCAAGGCAACGCACAAGACTTTGGCGAAGGAATTAAAGAAATAAGGATGCTCTTGCATCCGGACGGAGGCTCGGTTAGAGGGGCCTCCGCTTCGAAGGGTGCGCCCGGAGAAGCTTTGCCCCAGTGGTGGAATTGGTAGACGCGCTGGATTCAAAAACCTTTGATAATCAAAAAAACCTTGCATATACGCCGGTTTTTAGCCATATTTTTCGCCAGATGGTCTAGCGCACTGCTAGCACAAAATGGCATCGGATGGCACGATGACGACACGGCACTCTCTGCTGGATAATAAAGTCCAGCTCTACATGCGGCCCAACAGTCCGCACTGGCAATGCGCCTGTTCGATTGCCGGAAAGCAGCGCCGAACTTCGACCAAAGAGGAAAGCCTTTCGCGCGCCAAGGATGTCGCGCGCGATTGGTATCTTGGCTTGATGGGAAAATATCGCGCCGGAGAATTGAAGGAAGGCGTCACCTTCCGCACGGCGGCAGAGCATTTCGTCAAAGAGTTTGAGGTGATTACCGAAGGCGAACGGAACAAGGATTATATCGAAAGTCTCGCGATGCGCATCCGCGTTCACTTGTTGCCCTTCATGGGCGACCGCGTGGTGACGGAAATTACGCCCGGTCTGGTTCAGGAATACCGTGTCCACCGGATGACATCGCGCGTCGACAAGAAAACCGGCCTGCCAAAGCGGCCATCGCGATCAACGATGCACCACGAGATCATCACCTTGCGGCACGTTCTCAAAACCGCGAACCGCCACGGCTGGCTTCCCTATATGCCGGACATCTCGGCACCTTATAAAATGTCGGGCAAGATCGCGCATCGGGCATGGTTTTCGCCCGACGAATATAAGGCGTTCTACAAAGCGACCGGCGAACGCGCGAAAAATCCGAAGAAGGAACGGTGGCGGACGGCTTGCGAGGATTTGCACGACTATGTCTTGTTCATGGTCAACAGCGGCCTTCGCCCCGATGAGGCCAAACGGATCGAGCTTCGCGACATCGACATTGTTGCCGATGGTCCGGGGAACGAGGAAATTCTGCACATCGCCGTTCGGGGCAAGCGCGGTGTCGGCTAGTGCAAGACCATGCCCGGCGCGGTGATTCCGTTCAAACGAATGAAGGAGCGGCATAGCCTTGAGCCGAACCAGCTCCTATTCCCAAAAATTCAGCGTGAACTCTTCAACACGCTGCTCGACGAACTCGGCATGAAGCACGACCGCGAGGGCAACCCCCGCACCAGCTACAGTTTGCGGCATACCTATATCTGTTTCCGGTTGATGGAGGGGGCCGACATTTACCAGATCGCAAAAAATTGCCGCACCAGCGTCGAGATGATCGAGAAGTACTATGCCTCGCATATCAAGAACATGCTTGATGCTTCTGCGATCAATGTGCGACGCGCCAGATAACATGCAGTTTACACGCTAAGCCCATTTTTTTAGCCATACTCCATCAAAGCAGTTGGCTAAGCCGATTCCAAAGTCTAAGGACTTTTCTCGCGTGCCCCTGTGGTGGAACTGGTAGACGCGCCGCACTCAAAATCGCGTTTTGCCTTAAAAAATAAGCAAAAAACCGCATAAAACCAGTAGTTTGAGCAGGGACGAGACTTCCAAAAAGACTTACACATGTCTTACACATTTTGGAGTTCTCGCAATGCCGACAGAAAGCCATCTGCTGATGGACGGTGCGCTTCACGTATATCGGCGTGAGAACAGCCGCTACTGGCAGTGCTCGACTTACCTGGGCAGCCGCAACCATCGACAAACAACCAAGGAGGCCAGCCTTGCTGCCGCCAAGGATTTTGCGCGCGACTGGTATATGGAACGCTGCGTCGAAGATCGCCAACGCCGACGCGGTGGCGTTCTCTTGCTGGACGGACCCGTCCAGCCTCTCATCGCCGGACCCGGCGCACTAGCCGATGGTCGTCGGCGTCGAACGCCAACAGGCCCTAGCTTCGAAGATGCCGCCAAGGCGTTTACTGATGAATTCGAGGCTATCACGCTAGGCGAACGCAATGCCGATTATGTGAAACAGAAATCAGATCACGTCCGCGTTCACCTGATTCCGTTTTTTGGCAATACCGCGCTTGAAGCCATCACGGCTGGCAAGGTTCAGGAATACCGGGTTCATCGCCAGACGTCCCGGATCGATCCAAAAACCGGGAAACCGAAGAAACCCGCCCGCGCGACTTTGCATGGTGAGGTCGTGACGCTTCGTCAGGTATTGAAAACCGCCAATCGCAAAGGCTGGATTGCAGCGTTGCCGGATATGTCTGCACCCTACAAGACATCCGGCAAAGTAGAGCATCGAGCGTGGTTCTCGCCCGAAGAATATAAGATGCTTTATGAAGCGACACGCGAGCGAGCGAAAAACCCGCCCAAACCGCGTTGGCGCGAAGTCTGCGAGAATTTTCACGACTATGTTCTGTTTATGGGGAACACTGGCCTTCGACCCGACGAGTCCGCCCGGCTTGAGCTACGCGACGTCAAGATCGTGAACGATGAGTCAACCGGCGAGCGCATTTTGGAGATTGAGGTGCGCGGCAAGCGTGGTGTCGGCTTCTGCAAATCAATGCCTGGTGCGATCCTACCCTTTGAACGGGTACGCAGACGTAAACAGCTCAAACCGACCGACCGGTTATTCGGGAAGACCCCGCGCGAATTGATGAACACTGTTCTCGACGAGCTTAAACTGAAATTTGATCGCGATGGTCACGTCCGCACCTGTTACAGCCTCCGGCATACCTATATCTGCCTTCGGTTGCTCGAAGGCGCAGACATTTATCAGGTCGCTAAGAACTGTCGCACAAGTGTCGAGATGATCGAGAAATATTACGGGAGGCATTTGAAAAACAACATCGACGCTTCTGCGGTCAATGTTCGCAGAGCGCGGCCCACACCAGTCGTCACCCGAAAGAAGACCGCAAAGCCGACGAAATAAGCTGCATCGTTTGCTTTTGCCGTTGCGTGTTTTGATGACGCCGCTAATAGGCGTATCGCCGTGCCCCAGTGGTGGAATTGGTAGACGCGCTGGATTCAAAAACTTTTAATAATCAGAAAAACCTTGCATATACGTCGGTTTTTCGCCATATTTTTCGCCAGATGGTCTAGCGCATTGCTAGCACAAAATGGCATCGGATGGCACGATGACGACACGGCATTCCCTGCTGGACAACAAGGTTCAGCTCTACATGCGGGCTAACAGCCCGCACTGGCAATCTGCCTGTTCGATTGCCGGACAGCAGCGCCGTACATCGACCAAAGAGGAAAGCCTTTCGCGCGCCAAGGATGTTGCGCGCGACTGGTATCTTGGCTTGATGGGAAAATACCGCGCCGGGGAATTGAAGGAAGGCGTGACCTTCCGCACGGCGGCGGAGCATTTCGTCAAAGAGTTCGAGGTCATCACCGAGGGCGAACGGAACAAGGATTATGTCGAAAGTCTCGCGATGCGTATTCGCGTTCACTTGCTGCCCTTCATGGGCGACCGCGTGGTGACTGAAATTACGCCGGGTCTCGTTCAGGAATATCGTGTCCACCGGATGACATCGCGTATCGACAAAAAGACCGGCCTTCCCAAGCGGCCATCGCGGTCAACGATGCACCATGAGATCATCACCCTGCGCCACGTTCTCAAAACAGCGAACCGCCACGGTTGGCTTCCTTATATGCCGGACATCTCGGCCCCCTACAAAATGTCAGGCAAGATCGCGCATCGAGCTTGGTTCTCGCCCGACGAGTATAAGACGTTCTACAAGGCTACAGGCGAGCGCGCAAAAAATCCGAAGAAGGAACGGTGGCGGACGGCTTGCGAGGATTTGCACGACTATGTCCTGTTCATGGTCAACAGCGGCCTTCGCCCCGATGAGGCCAAGCGCATCGAGCTTCGCGACATCGACATTGTTGCCGATGGACCGGGAAACGAGGAAATTCTGCACATCGCCGTTCGGGGCAAGCGCGGCGTCGGCTATTGCAAGACGATGCCCGGCGCGGTGATTCCGTTCAAACGAATGAAGGAGCGGCATAGCCTTGAGCCGAACCAGCTCCTGTTCCCGAAAATTCAGCGTGAACTCTTCAACACGCTACTCGACGAACTCGGCATGAAGCACGACCGCGAAGGCAACCCCCGCACAAGCTACAGCTTGCGGCATACTTATATCTGTTTCCGATTGATGGAGGGGGCTGACATCTATCAGATCGCAAAAAACTGCCGCACCAGCGTCGAGATGATCGAGAAATACTATGCCTCACACATTAAGAACATGCTCGATGCTTCAGCAATCAATGTGCGTCGTGCAAAATAACATGCAGATTACACGATAAGCCCTTTTTATTAGCCATGCTCGATCAAAGCAGTTGGCTAAGGCGATTTCAAAGTCTAAGGACCTTTCTCGCGTGCCCCTGTGGTGGAACTGGTAGACGCGCCGCACTCAAAATGCGGTATCGAGAGATGTGCCGGTTCGAGTCCGGCCAGGGGCACCATTCTTTTACCCGATCTAAAACGGCCCAGAACTGGGGTTTTAGCCCAATCGGGTTCACACTTCAGTGGGCGAAATGCGCCGAACAGACGTCGCCCCAACCTGCGAAATGACAGCCGAACGCCTGTCATGCGGGCCGGAAGAATCCCGGACGGGATTAGGCCATCGCCAATCTCAACCCTATCGCGAGCGACCATCCGATCAGCGCCTCTTACAAACACGCGCGTTTCACAGCAGTGGTCTTGAAGACCCGATCGGTCTTCAGGTCCGCGCGTCCGGCCAAACCAATGTCAGTCGGCGGTTTCGGGACTGGTGCGCGCTGGACTGCTTAAACGGCACTACGAGGGATATCGTGTCGATCACGACAATCGTGGTGCGGAACGGCAGGCGGTCTACATTCCATCTACATCTTCGCCAGTGGTGCACGCAGCCTAGTTTCTGCTTCGCAAAGTAAGCCTAGATAGACTCTGCGACAAGCCTATTTGGCGTTCTATGTGGCAGCATCAAGACGACGAAGTGAGTGGATCAACCCTCATTTGTTCTTGTTTTAAGGGAATCTCTGCGCCAAAGTGGCATAAATCTTCCCTGAGGTGCCAGTGCGACCATCCGTTTCAGACTTTTCCCGCCTCCGCACCAGCGCTGGGGTCAGCATCGACGCGTTCGCGGCGAACTCGGGCTTTTCAAGGCGTACCGTCTATCGCTGGGAGCGGGGCGAGGCCCCACCTCGGAAAGCTGCGATGCGGATGCTTGACACACTGATTGCCGAGCATCGGCAGAAGGGGGGGAGCAAGAAGAAGTTCCGGTTTATTGACCTGTTCGCCGGTATCGGCGGCTTGCGGCGCGGCTTCGATGAGGAGGGGGAATGCGTCTTCACGAGCGAGTGGGACAAATACTCGCAAAAGACCTACCTTGCCAACTACGTGTGCGACCACGAGGTCGCCGGCGATATCACCAAGGTGCCGGTAGAGAGCATCCCGCCGCACGACTTGCTGCTGGCAGGATTTCCCTGTCAGCCATTCTCAATCGCTGGTGTGTCAAAGAAAAATGCGCTGAACCGCCCGCATGGCTTTCTCGATGAGACGCAGGGTACGTTATTCTTCAACGTTGCGAAGATCATCCAGCACCACCGGCCGCGCGCGTTCCTGCTGGAGAACGTTAAAAATTTGGTCAACCACGACAAGGGCCGGACGTTCGACGTCATCCATCGGACGCTGATCGAGCTGGGCTATCAGGTTCACTGGAAGGTCATTAACTCGAAGTCGTTCGTGCCCCAGCAACGCGAACGCATCTTTATCGTCGGCTTCCGCGACCCGAACGATTTCACATTTGCCGATCTCGAATTGCCCGATCCGTTTGCCGGTCCGCGGCTCGGTACCATCCTACACCCGGAGGACGGCACCGAGGAGATGGACTCGCCCTACACCCGCGGCAACATCGCGTCGGTCTCGGAGAAATATACGCTGACCGATCACCTGTGGCGCTACCTTCAGGGCTATGCCGAGAAACACCGTGCGGCCGGCAACGGCTTTGGGTTCGGGCTGGTCGGCCGCGACGATGTCGCCCGTACGCTTTCGGCGCGCTACTACAAGGATGGATCGGAGATCCTTGTTGAGCAAAAGGGCAAGAATCCGCGCCGCCTCACCCCGCGTGAGTGCGCTTGGTTGATGGGATTCGACGAACCCGGCCGCCGGGACTTCATTATCCCTGTCTCCGATACACAAGCCTATCGCCAGTTTGGCAACGCCGTCGTCGTGCCCGTGGTGAAGGCGGTTGCCGCGCACATGATGCCGTGGCTAGGTGATAGTGTGGATGTGGAGCCGGAACAGCCGGAGCGGACCATGGCCCTTGCCCGGTGATGTAGTCAATCCAGCGACGCGCAGCCGGATGATGGCCGGGATCAAGGGCAAAAACACGAAGCCCGAGCTGCTCGTGCGTCGGGGCCTTCATGCGCTCGGGTTTCGGTTCGTGCTTCACGATGGACGCCTTCCCGGCAAGCCCGACATGGTGCTCCCTCGTTGGCGCGCCGCGGTCTTCGTCCACGGGTGTTTCTGGCACGGGCATGACTGTCCCCTGTTCCGATGGCCAAGCACCCGCCAAGATTTCTGGCGGCAGAAGATCCGCCGGAACCGAGAACGCGATACCGAAGTGGAGAGGGAGCTTGATGATGCCGGATGGCGTGTGTTGAAAATCTGGGAATGCTCACTGAAGGGTGCCGGGCGGATTGGTATTGATCGCGTGGTGCCGATTGCGGCGGACTGGCTTCGTTCCGAAAAACGTGGCAGCGAGATAAGGGGGACGATGCGTGCCAGTGGGTGATATTCTCGAATGGCTAGACGAACATGGCGGGCCAGACCTCACATGGTACGTGAAGCGACTGTCGGGCAACGACACGCTGGCGAACGGAAGTCATCAAGCCGGTCCCTATATTCCGCGTGAAATCCTGTTCCGGGTGCTGCCCGCCCTCAACCGGCAGGACGTAAAAAATCCGGACGTGTGGTTCAACCTCTACGTGGATTCCCATGCCGATCACCGGCAGGTGCGGGCAGTCTGGTACAACAACCACTATCACGACACGAAGGCGAAACGTGGCCGGGACGAGACACGAGTCACGAACTTCGGCGGTGGAGCGTCGGCTCTTCTCGATCCAGAAAGCACCGGCGCACTGACGGTGTTCGCGTTTCGGGCTGGCGAAACGCCGGGGGTGCCCGATTGCCATGTCTGGGTATGCCGGCATGAGACAGAAGAAGACTTTGTCGAGGATCGCGTCGGGCCGGTCGAGCCCGGCAAGTGGCTGCTGTGGCCACCGACGCAGAGCAGCCTGTTCCCGACCGATGCCCAACCCGTCGTGCGGACGAGCTGTTGGCTGGACGATAATGAAATCCCCGCGGCATGGCGGCTTAAGTTTCCCAGTGGAGCCGATATCGTCCGCAGGGCGGTCGAGTTGCGCGACGACAGCAGCCTCGATCCCGATCGGCGATTGTTGCGACGCCGCGAATGCGAGTTCGAGATATTCCGCAGCGTCGAGCAAGCGATCGAGCTGCCGCATATTATCGTGGGCTTTACGAACGTGGACGGCTTCGTCGCCCGCGCTCAGACGATCCTTCAGCGCCGCAAAGCCAGGTCCGGTCGCTCTCTTGAGCTTCACGCCCGTGAAATCTTTATTGAAGAGCGGCTCGTTGAAAATACTCACTTTGCGCACCAGCCCGTGTCCGAAGGGGGCAAGACGCCTGATTTCCTTTTCCCCTCGGTCACGGCTTATCACGACATGACCTTCCCGGCTGACCGGCTTCGTATGCTGGCGGTCAAGACGACGTGCCGCGATCGATGGCGGCAAATTCTCAATGAGGCCAATCGCATTCCCGCTAAACACCTCCTCACTTTGCAGGAAGGCGTCTCGGAGACGCAGTTCGCCGAGATGACGCAGGCAGGAGTGCAGCTTGTGGTTCCGGCAGGACTGACTGACAAGTTCCCGAAGACAGTGCAGCCCCATTTGCAGACGCTGGAGAGCTTTATCGGCGACGTGCGGCTATTGCCGATAGCGCGATAGGCAAACGAATTACGTTCGTAGCGCGCTGGCTGGGCGATATTGGTTGAGAGGATCGCTATCACAGGTGATCAAACCGGTTTTGCACTACAGGCTATGAACAGAGCGAGTGCCAAGGAAGGCGGACATCAGGGCGGGAGCGAATTTTGACTGATTGTTACGCAGTAAAGAGAGAGTTCGAGGCGTTTTCCACATATCGTTTCCCCGAAGCGCGTTTCGAAGCTACCAAATGTTGATCGACGCAATCTCAAACGACGGCACACCTAGAAAGACAAGATCGCAATGGCGACTGAACAGGATAAATTTCCCGATCGTGAGTTGTTGGTGCAACGGCTTGAGGAAGATTTGATTGGGCCACGCACTCTCGATGAAATTTTGACATCCCGACCATCCGACGTTTATCTCACAGGCATATTATGGCCGCGCCAGACGGAGATTCCGGGAGAGCAGAACGAAAAACTGGCTGTCGATGGCTCTGATGATGCCTCGGCATCTATAGACGCGGAGCAATCGGAGGTACCGGCCTCTTCCATTCAGAGGCCCGCTGCGGCCGGTCTCTCGTTCTGCGCGATGTCGCAGTCGGATCCTTCGGTTCGCGTGCTTTGCCGTTTCGGAAGGTACGACCTGATCCGGCGGGATGAGGTGCCAAAAAAGACATGGGTCAGAAGCCAGGTGGAGGTTGTGCTTACCGAAGTTTCGTTGAGGCCGGGATCTCGTTTCATAGACCTGCCGGAGACTGATCCCCGGGCGGCCGGCGGCCGACTTCATGTACGCGCGCTCGATGGTCCGGCAGGGCGTCTCGCAACAATCACGTTGCTCAACAATTGCGCGCACGATCAAGGAAGGGACGAAGCTGAAGCCTCGATACTTTTTCAAACTTCTCTGGAAGTAACACCTAATCCGGGAACCACTCTCGTAGCGCGCCCGGCGCGCCGCGCGCCCGGAAACGGAGACTTCGATGAACGGTCGGCCGCTTTGCTATTTCGCGATGTCGCTGAATTCGCTGCTGGACATACCTGCTCTGCATTGTGGGACACGCCGGAAGTCGGTGAGTCTTTTTCAAAGTCTGTCCCGCGAGTCCGCACGAGCTGGCTCCCGGAAGCGACGGTCGCCGGTGTCGACTCCCGGGGTCATGCGGTCTTTCGCGATCTCGTCTCGGGTGTTGGCGGGATGGACCCGCTATCCGCGAAAGATTTGGCCGAAGCTGGCCCTGCGGACCTCGAAGCCGCACTTGTTCGCGTCTGCGCCGCATACGGTTGTTGGATCGGACAGCAACGTCAGGCACTGCTTTCTTTAAGCGGAGATTTGCTTCGCGCTGCGGAAGACAATCTCGTGCAATGCGACCGTGTCCGGGAACGCATGTCCGAAGCGGCCGTTCGAATTGCTCAGCATCCGCGACTGAGGCGGGCATTCCAGCTGGCGAACCTCGCAATGCACGTTCAGCATGGATGGGATGGCGGGAAGGCTGCCCACGGAACGCTACGGTGGCGACCGTTTCAGCTCGGTTTCCTCTTACTGAGCGCCACATCCAGCGCAGAAAAAGGTCATCCCGACCGCAAGGTTATGGACCTCCTTTGGTTTCCTACAGGTGGGGGCAAAACAGAAGCGTATCTTGCGCTGGTTGCCTTCGTATCGTTCTACCGGCGCCTCGGAGACGAAGAGTCGGACGGGAAGGGCGTCGCGGCAGTCATGCGATATACCTTGCGGCTGCTTACGACCCAGCAGTTCGCGCGCGCTGCGGCAATGATGCTGGCGTGTGAGGCGATCAGGTGCGGACGAATTCAGGCACCCGGGCAGTCGCTGAATGGTAATCATGCCTTTTCTATCGGCCTATGGGTGGGAGGCGATGCAAGCCCCAACCGGCTCGTGGACTCATTCGCGTCGCTCAAGGGCTCACGCGAGGTGTCATCGCCGAAACAGCTGGCAATTTGTCCGGCATGCCATCAGCAGCTGCGCTGGCGCCAAGAGGCACCGACGACCCCGGTCATCGTATCCTGTGAAACAGGCGACTGCGTCCTCTCCGGCGAGCTTCCGGTATGGACGGTGGATGAAGACGTGTATCGCGAGCGCCCCACTTTACTGATCGGCACGATCGACAAATTTGCGCAGATCGTGCGCAAAACGGAGGTGCACGACCTGTTCGGCATTGGGACGAATGCCACCCCTGATCTTGTTATCCAAGACGAGCTTCATCTGATTTCCGGACCGCTTGGCACCATCGCCGGTGTATACGAAGTGGCGATTGACCTGATGTTTGCATCAGGCGGCTCATATCCCAAGGTTATCGGCTCTACTGCGACGATCCGGCGCGCAGCAGAGCAGGTGAAGGATCTTTTCGACCGGGAAGCCTGCCAGTTCCCACCTTCGGCCATTAATCACGACGACTCGGGTTTCGCCGTGAATGATCCAAACTCCACTGGCCGCCGGTATGTCGGAGTGTCGACCGCTGGAAGGTCTGCAAAGTTTACACTGCAGGCGGTCGCTGGGTCGCTTCTCCAGTCTGCCTTCGGCGCGTTTTCAGATAACACCCGGAGGGATCCCTACTGGACGCTGGTTGGTTATTTCAATTCGCTCCGCGAACTCGGGGGGGCACTTGTGCTGATGCAGGATGACGTCAGCGATACCGTTAGGCTTCTGGCTGAGGCGAGGGGCGAGAAAGCGCGGACATCCGGAAGCGTCGAGGAGCTGACATCGCGTAGATCTCAAGACGAAATTCTGGAAATGCTGACGCAACTTGGCGTCAAAGTCGGTGAGGTTGGCGCACTCGACAGCGTACTGGCCACGAACATGGTCAGCGTTGGCGTCGATATCCCCCGCCTTGGCCTGATGGTCGTGAACGGTCAGCCAAAGAGCACCGCTGAATACATTCAGTCGACCAGCCGGGTGGGTCGAGGGTCGATCAGCGGGCTGGTTGTCGCGTTGCTCAACAATGCCAAGGCGCGAGACCGCTCGCACTTCGAGACGTTCCCCGGCTGGCATCAAACCCTGTACCGTGATGTCGAGGCAACCAGCGTTACGCCTTTTGCATCGAGGTCGAGAGACCGGGCGCTGCACGCAGCGTTGGTTGCGGGAGTCCGACACCTGATTCCTGGAATGCTGGATCACCCGTCATTGAACGAAGACACACTCATCAGAATCGATGCGCTGATTGAACTCATCGTTGCCCGTGCCGGACGCATTGACGGGCGCGAAACGGCAGTTGCCAGAGAGCTGCGTCGCCGGATTAACGACTGGGTCGCCCGGGCTCCTGAGCATTACTGGCAGGACAGGAAGCTTGGCCGGTCACTCCTGCAAAGCGCCGAACGTGCCGCGACCCAGAAAGCGCTTGGCCGAAGGCCGGGAGACGCATGGCCGACAATGAACAACATGCGCAGCGTCGAAGCTGGAACTCCGTTCCGGCTCGCTTCTGTGCTGCGAGGCTGGCAAAAGAATGGCGAATGATCTTCAGAACTTGCGGAGAAGTGGGGTCGTCTCGACCTTCGGACCTGGCGCGGTGGTCGATTTCCGGGCGGACAATGCGCCTGTGTCTGGCCTCGCTGCCGGTCTTGAGGAATGGGACCGGTCATTCCCGCCTGCTGGCTTGCTAAATCCGCAGGTAATTCGCGAACCACGTCTTCAGAAAAAGCTCGGCGTTGCGGGCTTCCGGCTTCCTCCGGTACTTGAGGAGCGGCGCAAAGATGAAGATCCGGATGGCCGACGCCTCGTTGCGGTGCGATTTCCCGGCTGGCTGCAGTGCCCGACATGCGACCTGATAGGACTGGCGAAGTCTTGGTCTGACGAACCCGGAAAGGCCTACCGTTTCTGTCACAGTTGCACCGGCAAAACGCAAGGCCCCGCCAAGACATTCGTCATTCCGGTCCGGTTTGTTCTCGCTTGCTCCGGCGGGCACATTGATGAGTTCCCCTGGCATTGGTGGGTTGGACACGATGAAACCTGCCAGAACCGGTCCGGCACCCTGCGTCTGCGCTCGGAGAGTCCAGGCCTCGCCGGTGTTATCCTGAGCTGTCCAAAATGCAGCGCCAAGAAGTCCATGGACGGCATTTTTTCGAAGCAGACGTGGGAACGCTTTCGTGATTGTACCGGGCACCGGCCATGGCTTTCCGAAGGCGATGAGGCATGCAGTCGCAAGCCGGTCGCAGTACAGCGTGGCGCATCGAACCTTTATTTTCCGGTCACGCACTCGGCACTCAGCATTCCGCCATGGGAGGACAGGCTCCAAGATATGCTTGGCACGTACTGGGATTCGTTGGTCAACGTCAGCGCTGAGCAACGGGCCAACTTTATCGAAATGCTTTCGGCAGGAGATCTAGGACCACTCATGGCAGAGCTTAAACTGACCCCTGCCGGTCTCGCGGAGGCAGTCGAGCGACGGCTTCATGAATTTGGCGAACTCGATACCGATGACCTGAAGCCGGCAGAATACCGGCAGTTTCTCGAGAACCCGGCTGGAGAAGGCGACGGTCCGCAAGAATTCGAGATCCGTCGCGAATACGTCCCGGCTGCGATCGAAGCGTGGGTCTCATCGGTCGTTCGCGCTGTGCGCCTGCGTGAGGTTCGCGCCATCACCGGTTTTACCCGGATCAACCCGCCAGGTGATCCAGAATCACCGGACGTCCAGCCGCTTTCGCAAGCACGAATGCCATGGTACCCTGCAATCGAGGTTCGCGGAGAAGGCATTTTCCTTGCGCTCAACGAGAGCCGGGTTGCCGGGTGGGAGCAGCACGACGCCATCAAATCCAGAGTATCTGGCATTGACCAACGCTACCGCGAAGATTGGGCGAGCCGTCACGGGGAAGGTGCGATTCCGCCCAGAAAGATCACGCCGCGGTTCCTGCTCTGCCATACTCTGTCGCATGTTCTTATGCGACAGCTGACCCTTGAGTGCGGCTATTCAAGCGCCGCACTGCAGGAGCGGATCTATGCCGGGGATGGAGACGAAAAGATGGCTGGACTCCTTATTTACACCGCGACATCCGATGCCGATGGCACGCTGGGCGGACTGCAGCGGCAGGGCGAGGCCAGCCGGATCGCGCAAACGCTTCATAATGCGATTGCCGGTGTCGAATGGTGCTCGTCGGACCCGTTGTGCATCAGCGACATGATGGGCGCGGAGGCCAGCTTTTCGCACTCCGCCTGTCATTCCTGCGTGCTCGTTCCGGAGACGTCCTGCGAGGAGTTCAACTATTTCCTCGACCGCGGTTTGCTCGTGGGCACCCCCGACCATCCCGAAACCGGCTTCTTCTCTACGCTTCTGAGCGGCCACATTTAATGGCGATTTTCTGGCCGAAGAAGCTCCCACCTGAAATCCTCCGCGATCCCCGGCGTAAGGCGGAGATTGCCGTTTACGACAGGCTCTGCCGCGAGCTTGGCGACGAGTTTCACATCTATTATTCCAGCCCATGGCTGGGCACCGACCATCTGGGCGCAGAAAAAGACGGGGAGGCCGATTTCCTCGTGGGGCACTCCGATCTGGGACTGCTAGCTATTGAGGTGAAGGGCGGAGAAATCGATTATGACCCCCGGTTAACACAATGGACGAGCAGAGACGGGCATGGCTTCGTCCATAAGATTAAAGACCCTGTCGGGCAGGCCCGGGGCGCGAAACACGCCCTACTTGGTAAGCTGAAAGAGTCAGGTCGCTGGCAATCGAGATGGATCCATACCGCACACGGGGTCATTTTTCCGGCGGCAGCTGCAGTCCCGCGCGACCTCGGACCGGACAGGCCGAAAAAGATATTCTGCTGCTCGGCCGAACTTCGGTCCGGTTTACGCGGCTGGATCGGCGAACGCATGGGCGAGGGCGGCCCGGCATCCGAATTTGAACCACTCGGGCGCGACGGGCTGGCAGCGCTTGAGGATTTGCTGGCGAAGCCGTTTCGGTTGCACACACCGCTTTCTGCGCGTGTCGGCGACGCACAGGATGAGTTGCGCGCGCTCACGCCACGACAGTACCACGTTCTCGACATCATCGACGATATTCCACGGGCTGAGGTCAAAGGAGGAGCGGGAACCGGCAAGACAGTGATCGCGATGGAAGCGGCACGACGCGCAGCCGCCGCCGGACGGCGAACGCTCCTCACTTGTCATAGCCGCCCTCTGTCGCTTGCGATGCGGCGCGCACTTGCGGGACAGACAAACCTCGAAGTCCGCAGCTTTCACAGCCTTTGCACTTGGGCGGCGGACGAAGCCGGTATTGTCGTGCCTGCCGGTACGCCGGACCGGCAGCTTTTCTCGGAGGTTCTCCCGAACGCGTTGCTGTCCGCGCTGGAAGCTCGACCCGATCTGGCTTGGGATGACATCGTCGTCGACGAGGGCCAAGATTTCGAAGAGGAATGGTGGATCGCGCTTGAATCCGCGCTTCGGCCCAGCGCACGCTTGAGGGTGTTCAGCGACTCCAACCAAGAAGTGTATGGCGAACGGCAGCGGCCACCGCTGGATCTGCAGCTTATCCCCGTCCGGCTGAGCCAAAATCTACGCAATACGAAATCGGTTCATTCCGCCGCTTCGGTTCACTATCGCGGACCAGACATTGTTCCCGAGGGGCCCGACGGTGTAGACGTGGAATGGATTTCGGCACCGTCGGATGCTGAACTGCCGCGTCTTCTGCTGAAGTCGCTTCGATCGCTTTTGCAGCATGAGGAGTTTGCCCCCGGAGATGTTAGCGTTCTTTTGCCGACGCAGGATCTCGTAACCGACTTCGTTTCGATGGCGGCAGCGGCCGGAATCAAATCATCTGATTGCGAGACGATGGCGCAGGATCAGGTGATCGTCGACACGGTCCGTCGCTTCAAGGGGCTTGAGCGCCCGGTTATCGCGGTCGGCGTCCCCTCTCGCAACCGGCTCCAGTCCGAGCTTGCCTATGTTGCCCTTTCGCGGCCATCGGGGCACCTGATCGTATGCGGGGTACCAGCGACGCTCGAGTGGCTCAGATCGGGTGGTTAGCAAGCTCCCTAACCGCGATTGAGATAGATTACAGGAAGCCCGCTAATGACCGGGGCCAGCCAGAAGCGAGAAGTTCCGGTCTCCTCCTGCCACGTGCTTATCGTCCGCACTGCAATTAGGTATATCCCGCTGATCTTCCCGGGTGGTGACACCCGCGCTCCGGTTGCGGCCGTCCCCAGCTTCCACATGTCGGAGACGAAAGCTTTTGTGAGGCGGCCCACCGAGCGCCCCCGGAACCGGCCGTCGGCTACCTCGAGACTGTAAAAATCACCCGATCGCACCGCAGCCAGCTGCGTCGTTTTCGACGCCAGATGCCAGAGCAATGTCTGCATTTCCGCGACCGCCGTCGCCCCGTGCCACACGGCCTCGTCAATCATGGCGGCGTCATCGACATCGCCATCGATACCGACCTCAACCTGCGCGTCTTTTCGGCCGCGCCAGTGGAAGGGTTGCCAAAGGCGGCTGCCGCGCCCGTCAAGCGGCCTGAGCCAAGCCGTGGACGACCCAACCCGCAGGGTTTTGCGCGCACGCGTCGCGCCGACAAAGAGGATCCGGGCTTCCTCTTCCCAGTCGATCACCGACGTGTCCTCGGGATAGCGGGGCAGCATCACGTGGACTGTGTCAGCTTCCCGCCCCTTCGCGGCGTGAATGGTCGACAAAAGCGGACCGGCGGAAGGCCCGATATCGGTTTGTGTCACCGCCAAGGGAGGGCGCTCTTGCGATAGACGAACCGCGAGACTGTGCAGGTCGAGATTGCCCGAGCTCAGCCCCGTCAATGCGAAGAGATCTGACCACAGGTCATCCTTTGACCGGGGTGGCAGTGGCCGAACTTCGGCCCAGCGCTCATCGAAAGCGGATTTCGTTATCGTCGCGCCGGTCTCGTCGCGCATCAGCGCTCCTATCCACGGCTGAACAATGTCCCGCTGACTGGGAAGCCGGATCCGGAACGGCAGTCCTGATGCGAGCAATTGCGATGCTGCAAGACAGACGGCGGCGCGAGAGCGATAGAGAAAAAATGTGGTTCCATCGGCCGGGTTTGTCTGATGCACGGAGGTCGTGCTCGTGCCCGTGCCGGGCGATGCTTCGATTGACGATCGCACCCTTTCATAGAGATCTGGACCTTCTAGGGCCGCGTCTCGAAGATGCTGTCTCGCGGTTGCGAACAGATCGAGAAGCGGGGGCGAGCGCGTTCGGTAATTGCCCGTCAGCACGCGCTTTGCAAATCCGGGATTAGCGGTGTTCAGCGCGTGCGCGATCCCGGATGGTTCTACCCCGGAAAACCCATAAATCGCCTGAGCCGGGTCGTGAAAGACTGTGGCGCCGCTTTCGGGCAGGAGCCTTTGCAGCAGTGCGACAACAAGATCACGGCGGCTGCCGGTGAGATCCTGGGCCTCGTCGACTAGGATGTGTTCAAAGCCCTCGATATACTCGAGCAGCTGATCATCTCCCGCCCGGATTAGCTCCAGTATTTCGGCGATGTTAACATCATAACCGGAGGCGTCCGAACGACGGTCATCCTGAAACCGGGATCGCAACCGCGAAGCAAGCGAATCCAAGGTTACGATGCGGATCGCGTCAGCAACGAACCGATCTTTGAGGAAACCGGCAATTCTGTCTCGTATTTCCGACACGGCCGCGCGGGTAAAACTGATCACCAGAATGTGCGTCGGAGTTACGCCAAAATCGACGAGCTGACGCACGCGGGAGCACAGCACCCACGTTTTCCCGCTGCCGGGGCCGGCTTCAACGAGAAGTCGGGCATTCGCAGGTGCAAGGATAACATCACGCTGAGACGCGTCGCTGGGCTGGTCGGCATAGTCTTCTTCGGAGAACCCAAGCCAGCCAAGCAGGCCGGTCAGCGCCTCCTCTGGGACCGTCCATTTGCAAAGACTGTCGTCGAGCGGTTGTCCAGTAAAAGACAGTGCCGTCAGCACCTGCGCAGGCATTGGCACGCCGGTCGGCCAGTCCTGATAAAAATCCGCGCCCCTTGTCACAAGCCATATCCAGCCTGCCGCGTCAGGATGGTCGATTCTGAGAACCCGTAGTCGGCCGTCGTTCAGCCGGATGCCAATCTCAACCGGTGCTCCCGCTCCGCCGAAAACGCTCGTCTCGCCCGCGTTCAGCTCGAACAAGCAGTGCCGGTCGGCGAGACTGTCAGGGGTCAGCCCGTTCATTCGCGCGCTGGCCCGCAATATTCCGATGACTTCCGTCATCGGGAGATCACCGGGAATATTGAGCGTGCGGAGCATAGACCGATAAGACGGCTCACCGAGCACCTTGGCAAACGGGATGTCGTCGCTATGCGTAGCTGTCCGGCGCAGTATCTCTGACGGATGCGCCGGATTTTCCCGCTTCAAGGTTCCCGGACCGCCAAGGCTGAGGCTGTAAGCAGGACAAACGGCAACCTGCTTTGCCGTCGTTGCCATGATGACCATTCCGTCGGCAGTGGCCAGCGCCGCCGCGTCACCAGTCGCGACAAGCACCCTTAGCACCGCCTGTATCCGCGAGAGGGTCAAGTCTTCCGGATAGCCAAGGGCAACGCTCAGCGATGTTAGATGATGCAGCAGCTCGGTTTCATGGACCGCCCTGCGCACCCCGAGAAAGTCTCGGATCAGCCCGGCGACAGCCTCGCCGCGCGGTACGCCGCTTCCGTCGCGCGGTAATCCCATCGCTGCGGGAGCGTCCGACAGTTCAATAACGTCGAACGTCATCGTGCGATATCCCCAAATAACAGGAGATATAAGCACTTAATAGTTGAGCGCCCCATCCTACCGTCCTACACCCGTCGCGGGAAGGGTGTCAATTGAGCGAGGGGAGAGCAGTTCAGGCCATTGCAGAGACGCGCGACGGGGCCGGCATCGAATCTCTCGATGAGCTGAATTCCCGTCTTGCCGGACATTTTGCGGCATTGCGGGCCTCGCGGGGCGGGGCCGCTGTTTACGGTCTTGAGCATAACCTTGATGCCCGACAGCTGCTTACAGTGTTTGATCTGGTCGGACGCGAAGCGCGCCGGCAGGGGATTTCTGTAACATGGATGCAGCGGCCGTTACCGCTCATCGTCGCGGCATCCGAAATCGGCTACGATTACCGGGGGACCGGTACCGATTTCTGGCCTCGGTTTGAGAGCGCAATCGGCGCATCGCTGGGCTCGTCTGACCGGGAGCAACACTCGAAGGTCTTCGAATATGCGCACCGGTCTTTTGGTATCAAAAAGCCGGTTTCGAGTCCTTGGACGAAAGCGTTCCGGCACATCGCTTGGCCGATCGCGAACGCAGTTGCTCCACGCGAAGTGCATCGGCCGCTCGCCACTTCGCTTCGCGAAATCCTGCGGACTTCGGGTGCCGCAAGAATTGTTGGCGATCTCGTTGCGGATATGGCCATTTCGGCCAGCAGTTCGGGATCCGGGAGATTTGCTGACTGGGTGACCGATACCGGGCTGGCGTCGGCGGTTGTTCTCCATCTGCTCGATTTGCCCGATCCGGAGCAGCGGCTGTCCCAGAGCGCCGCAGCCAGAATTCTCAGCGACCTCGAAACCGATCCGACGGCGCGGCGCGCGATCAAAAATGCGCGCCGACTGCACCGCGAGCGCCCGGTGGTGCGGCGGCAAAGTGCCGCGATGGCAGGGACCACCGCATTTTTCATCCGCGAAGCAGATGGCGAGGCCGGCCTCTGGCTGCGAATGCCCGCGTTGACGGATACCACGCGAGGCGAACTGCGCACCATTCTGTCGCGAAGCGGGACGCGACTGCGCCTATGGCAATCCGGCGCACCCATCGAAATGGATACTTTGTTGTCCGGGCTGCCGGTGTCGCTCGTCGGAATAGATGTTGCCGCGGCCTTTGCGGACCAACTGCCGTTTCTAACGTCTGGTCTCGCTTCATCTGACGTTCTCGCGGAGCTTTCGCCGCGCTGGAACGACCCGGTTGTTTTCGTCCGCACCACGCATTCCGGAGATTTCGAGCAATATTTTGGCGAGATCGTTCCGGGCTCCGGCCCTGTCCGCGTTTTAACTAGGCGCTCGATACCAACCTCTCCATCGTCGCGCTCACTCCCACCTTTGGCCGGATTCCAGTGCTTCGAGGTCGATGCGGCAAGCGCCGCCGGGCAGGAATTGCTGACCCGGCTTGGCAGGAAAGTATCGCCAACCGGGATCGAGGTATTTGGTGGCGGACGTATTTCGGACGGGCTTCTCGGCCCGGTGTTCGCGACTGGCCTGCCGGTGCTGCTCAGGCCGTCGCCGGCACCTGCAGCGAGCGAAATGGTCAGTTTCCGCCTCGATGCAGAGGAGGCTATCGCCCTGTCAGGCCATCATCCGGTGGCGGTTCTGTATCCGTCTTCGGGTGAGCATGCAGTCGAAGTCAGACGTGGTGCCTCGGTGTCGACCGTGCGGTTCAGCGTCGCCGATCCCGATTCAGGCTTTGAGCCGCTGGCAGTCATCGCCGAGCCATCCGCGCCGACGCTCGACGACTTCATACGGCAACAGATCGCGTTGCGGATTACCGCTCCGGTTGTCACCACGGGAGTGCCGTACCACGCGAGCCTTGTTGGTCCCGCAGGTTTGATCGCGTCTGCCAGGGGCGTGCTGCCGCGCCTCCCGGCAATGCTCAGCGCAATGGATCCTGTACTGGCGACGCTTCGCAGCCAGCTGCTCGAGAGCCCTCCCGGCCGGGAGGCGCCGGTCGAACTCGTGTTCGGGATCGGTGAACAATGGTCGCAGCGATGGAGGCTCTTTTGGGAGCCGGCGCAGGTTGAGTGGCAAGACGTGGACGGCGCATGGCAGGCCTTCGGCGACGGTAACGCCCTCGAGCTTCTCATCGCCGATGCTGGCCAGCCGTTGACTCCGCGCCCGGCCGTTGCGGAGTACAGGCCGACGGAGGACACCGTCCTGCTGATACCGGTCGTCGACGGAATCGCGCAACTTGCAGCTGCATACTGCGTCGCGCCTAGTGTCGCACCGTTGGTAGCGTCGGTAGAGCTTCCGCGCCGGATTTTGAGGCAGAGATTCCCGGTAGGTGATGGAGCTGGCCTCGTTGCCGTGATTGATGGCTATCTGGGTTGGACGCTCGCGCGACCATCAAACGTCATCGCTGCTATGAAATCGCGGCTGGTGTCGCACGCGCTTGAGAAGATGCTCGTAATGCAGCTGTGTGGGGAACGCTGGGCGAGCGCTGAGGAAAGGGCGCCATTGCTTTCGGGCGACGCCTGGGACTGTCTCGCGCGGGTCGCGATTGGGTCCGGCCTCGCTGCGGGCGGGACGCTGCCTGAGATCGGTCCCCGGGAATATCGGCTTCTTGAGCCGCTCCTTGCCGCAGCTATGAAGCTTGCGGTTCCCGATCTTTGGGAATCAACGGAGGAGCCCGATCCCGACAGCTTCGCTGAATCTATGGATATGGCCGTGATCGACGCCTATGAGGAATTCGGCCGGGACTATGCCAACGGCACCGATGCATTCGACGATGTCGATACCTCGGGTGCCCCCGAGGCATGGCTCAGGACCTTGCGCGACACGGTGGAACGACGTTCGGGTACAGCGCTGGTCAAGCTGGTTCTGCCACCAAAACGTGCGCTTGCTTTGCAGGTGGCCGATTATAGCGAGCTGGTCCCGCAAGAAGTGATTTCCCTGCTCGACCACCATCACTTCGACCTGATTCGATCCGGCGCGCGATGGTTGTCGATAATCGATCTTCGGGCAGGATTTCTGCTCTGGACCAATCCAGCGCAGCTTCTCCGGTGCGAAGGCTGGCCTGCTTCGATCGCGCGCTTCCTAGAAGACCGGCAAACGTCACGCGCTATCCGATACGCGGCGCTGCGGTTTCGTGCGTCCCGCAATATCAGCGACGGGTTCCCAGAGCTTTGATCGAGGATCCTTATATCTGTTTTGCGGCGGGGGTGCAGGCTGCCCGCCGAAAAGTGGAAGGGCTCGGTCTGGCCCTTGGTGGGGCTCTTGGTGTCGCTGCGGAGCCCTATCCGCACCAGATTGCCTCGGTTTCCCGTATCCTGACGGATACGCGCATCCGCCATCTCGTTAGCGACGAGGTTGGTCTCGGGAAGACGGTTCAGACCTTAATGGTGCTCAACGCTCTGCGGTGCCAAAACCCGGCGCACCGGGCCGTTATCCTAGTTCCCGACAGGCTTGTGACGCAATGGCACACGGAATGCTGGTCGCGTGCGCACACGCATGCGTCGGTGCTTGGTGATCCGACCGATGATGACGAACAGTTCGTGAGGATTGTCCGTCCCCAGAGCCTGCAGTCAGGTGAGTTCCAGCTTGATCCCGCAGAGTTCGACATGCTGATCGTCGATGAGCCCCAGATTCTTCCGGTAGAGGTAATGGATCAGGTCGAACGGATGGCGGGTGAATTTCGCCAGTTCTTGATCCTGTCGGCGACCCCCGGCCTCGGCGACCCGCAAAACAGCCGGCGAATGATGGCGATGCTCGAGCCCGAGCGGACCGCCTGCGCGGTATCGTCCGGGTTCGACCCCGTTGACAGTCTGGACCGTCTCGAGCTCTCGGCGCTCGAGGAGGGGGAGGCGCGCCCTGCCGAACGCGCGTCGCTCTACCGCACCTTCAGTCGCAGCAGACGAATCATCCGCGCAACACGCGCCGAGTGGAGCCGGTATCTGCCAAAGCGCAGGTACGAGCGTGTCGAGCCAGAGCCGCTCTTTGGGGAAGTCGAACGGGTGCGTATTGGCCTTGATTGGTTCAGGACGACGCCACCGCAGGATGGCGGATGGCGCGCTGCGCAGTCGTTTCACCGCGGGCTTGCCTCCGCAAGATCCGCCGCCCGCACGGCGCGCGATGGAGGATCGGTCAGCAAGGCGGTCGCCGTGACAGGGGACACTCCCGGCGACAGCAGGCTCGACGCACTGCTCGACATCATGGCTGGAATCTGGAGCGAGCATCCTGCCGAGCAGATTATTGTCGTCGCCGGGGACAATCCGACTATCGATTTTCTCGAGCCGCGCATCGCAAGAAATTTCGCGAGCGATGGCGAAGAGCCCGGTGTGGCAACCTTGCGTAGGATGGGTGAGTCTCTCGCCAGCGAGGCGGCCGATATGCAGGCGATGCATGAGCAGTTATCTGCTTTTTCATCCGGTGCAGCAAAGGTTTTGCTGATTGGCGAGTGGATCCAGGCGGGCCTGAATCTCCACTATTTCGCACGCAACATCGTGTTCTACAGCTCGCCTTGGGATCCCGACGCTGTCGATCAGCTGATTGGCCGGCTCGACCGGCTTCGGCCAAATGGGCTCAGCAAGTCTGACCGGGGAGACCATTTGGGAAATATCCGTGTCTGGACAGTGGTTCATCCCGATACGCCTGAGCAGCGGGTCGTCGAAGGGCTCGAAATTATCGGCGTTTACGAGAGACCGCTCCCGCCGCTTTCGCCCGAGGCGGCGCAACTCGTTCGCGAGAGCCTTCAGCAATATGGCTTCCGCAACGACCGGGCGGCGCGCGACAGGCTTTCGGCGCTTGCTGCTGGCTGGAATGCACAGGGCGACCAATCTGTCCTTGACGCCTTTTCACCATATACGGCGCGCCGCGCTCAGGAACTGTATGACAGGTTACAGATAGCACTGCTCCCGCAGCCTGTGCTGCTCGACTCTGGCGAGCAGTCCTACTCGTCGCGCTCTGAACTCGCTTTACAGGGTCTCCTGCTGTTGGCGGAAAAAGCCGGTTTCTTTCAAATTTCCGTGCGGAAAGATCACGTAAATTCGGACAGGCGGTTCTCGACGATTTGGTATCCGGATGGCGGGGAGCGGAACGCAACCATCCGGCTCTCTGATATCCCCCCGGGCGGATGGATGGCGGGACACGTTCCTTACGTGGCGAGGCGCCGACATCTTAGCCGTCCACCGGCAAATACGGTTCACACCGATGATGGCGAGCCAAGCGGGCGGCCTCTTCGATTTCTGGACCATGGCGACAGCCTGCACGATGAGCTGATCACTGGCTTCATCGATCACGCACGAAAAGTCTGCACAGTGAACGGTGGCACCGGGCGAACTGTCATGTTCGATTCGCGGCATCCTGCGCTTCCTGAAACACAGGGCAGGAACCTTTTCGCGACCGTGGCGATGGTCGATGCAGCGCCGCATCTGCTGCCGCTTCCTGATCTCTCGTCCTTGGAGGCAAGGGCAGAACTTGCACCGACGCCAGCGCAGCAGGCGGCACATCGCGCGGACATCGAACTCGCGCGGGAATGGTGGCGGGCGGACTTACGATGGCTCCGAAGCGAGCTCGCGCCCCTGCTGATGCCGGCAGTATTTCATCTCGATGGCCGGAGCTGTACGTTGCTCCCCGACAGCGTCGCATGGTCAATTCTGTCACCGATCGTGGAGATGCCGGATTCGTATTGCGCCCGATCACGTGGCAACCCGGTCTCGGTGCCTGTCCGGATGGTCGACGAAGCGAGGCGACGCGCTGCCGAAACATTCGCGCGGGGAAGCAACACATGGATCAGAACGGAGGTTGGCCGGCTCGGGTCTGCAATCGAAGAGCGGATCGGCCAGATCGAGGTTGAGCTCGACGATCTGCTCGCGGTCCGGGAAGCCGATGTCGAAAAGCAACGCGCTGGACCGGCACCGCTGGGGGAGCAGGCCCGCACTGGCCGCATCGCTGCCGCTCAGCGAGGAGTCAGGATGATCGAGGAGGCAGGGCAGACGAGGGTGGCATGGCTGCGCGCCATCGCCGCCAATCCGCAACCGTCAGCGGCCTCCATACTGGGCGAGGTCCTGTTTCGCCCGGTGAGTTTGAACTCGTCCTGATTTTTGGAAAACCTGAAAGGGTAGCCGAGACGAGCATCTTGGCACCTGCGGGAAAGTCCGCATCACGCTCTATTTGCAACCCGCCTCAGCGGTTGCTGCACCGAGCCGCCGTTGGCGTCTCGGCCTGCCGGTAACGATCGCTGGCGCAAAATAGGGGGCGGCCCTGTCGAGCCGGCAATTGAGCGGGACTTTTTTATGCGCCGCGACCGTCGCCATCAGCGGTTCGACCAGATCGCATTCGCCAGTGGCGTCGATATGGTCGGCAAGTGGCAAGCGCCGGTCGCTTTTTACGACCGACTCAAAAAGCCTGTGATCGCCAAGATCATGACCGAGGTGTTGGGCAAGGCCGCTGCCGACAATTGCGCCAAGATGAAGAAGGGCGACCTTGCCGCTGCCGCCGCCGAGCGGATGGCAGGGCGTGGATGGCTGCCGCCCGCGCTTGTGATCGCGGAGCCGGAACCTGAGGCGGAAGACGCGCCAGCGCTGTTCACGGACGGCGATGGCGACGATTAAGAGTTTGAGGACGCCCAAGTTGCTTGATGTGCGGGGCGGGCGGTGGCCCGCCCTGCAATTTTTCGCGGCCCGTCCGTTGGGACGGGCAAAGGCCGATTGCTTCGGCATCTGGCCTGCATCGGAGCGGCGGCTTATGGTCACCGCGCCGATGAGCGAAAAGATATGGATATTTACGGGTCGGTTTGCGGGTAAGGTTGCATTTATGGATATTTATGGGTATAGATATGGATATGCCCATCAACATAGCCTCGCTGGCAATTACGCCCCAGATGCTCTCGCTGATCGCCGAGATCGACGAGTTCAAGGGCGCGTGGCGCGCGCTAGGGACGCTTGCGCCTGATCGCCTGTCGGCGCTGCGGCGCGTGGCAACGATTGAAAGCATCGGCTCTTCGACGCGGATTGAGGGGAGCAAACTGTCGGACAGCGACGTTGAGCGGCTGTTGTCCAATATCGAAATCCGCCACTTCGACACTCGCGACGAGCAGGAGGTCGCGGGATATGCCGAAGTCATGGAAACCGTCTTTGCATCGTTCGACGCGATTGCGCCGACCGAGAACCACATCAAGCAATTGCACCGCGACTTGCTGGTTCACAGCAGCAAGGATGCGCGGCATCGCGGTGCTTACAAAACCAACACCAATCATGTCAGCGCATTCGATGCCGAGGGCAAGGAAATCGGCGTCGTGTTCGAGACGGCGACGCCGTTCGACGCGCCGCGATTGATGGTCGAACTGGTCGAATGGGTGAATGAGACGCTGGATCAGAAGCAGCTTCACCCGCTCCTCGTCACCGCGATCTTCATCGTCGTCTTCCTCGAAATCCATCCCTTCCAAGATGGCAATGGCCGATTATCGCGGGTGCTGACCACCTTGCTCTTGCTGCGCAGCGGCTATGCCTATGTGCCGTATTCGTCACTGGAAAGCGTGATTGAGGCGAGCAAGGAAGGCTATTATCTGGGGCTTCGCCGGACGCAGGGGACAATCCGCAGCGAAGCGCCCGCATGGGAGCCGTGGATCGTCTATTTCCTCCAGTCGCTCCGGCAGCAAAAGACCCGCCTTGAAACGAAGATTACCCGCGAACGGTTGATGGTCGAGCGGCTGCCCGAACTTGCCGTGCAGATTCTCGAACTGGCGAAAGCGCATGGGCGGATCACCAACGGCCAGGTCGTTGATGTGACCGGCGCAAACCGCAACACGGTGAAGAAGCATTTGCAGATGTTGGTATCGGCCAGCCATCTTGTCCAGCACGGCAGCGGCAAAGCAACATGGTATAGTCGCGTCTGACAGCATCGGCCCACCAAGCACCGCCGAACTGAAGCAGGATTCTGCAACCAACTCCCCGACCGCGAATCAGCCTCTGTCCTTGATTGACGGAAACTGGCCGCTTGGCCCCGCCTTCATGCGCGCAAGCAAAAAACCGGCTTTCAGCCTACGGTTTCCATAGATTTCATCGACGGAGCCTCCGTTTTTTGGCTGGCGCGCAGGCGGCGCGCGGCTCTGAAAGTGTCCGTCAGGACATTTCGCCTGATAAGATCAGGAGACAGACAGTGCAGAACATCGTCGAATTTCACATCATCGGACGGCTCGGCAGGATCGACGCCGCCAAGAAAGTCACCCACATCTCGGTCGCCACCAACTACAACCGTCGCGAAGGCGAAACGTGGAAGTCCGATCCGCAGTGGCACCGCATCACCCTGCTTGACAAGATGCGCGACCGGCTCACCAACGCCACAATCGGCGATCTTGTCCGCATCACCGGGCGTATTGGCCAGTCGAAATACCAAGTCGATGGGCACACCCAATACTCGGTTGACCTGATCGCGGACGGCTTCGCAATCC
>NZ_JBGSRI010000069.1:0-12122 GCF_041737645.1 Sphingorhabdus sp. | reverse complement strand
AAGTTTTATCCTCTGCGCCCTCTGCGCCTCTGCGTGCCAATTCTATTGAGGAACAGAGCAACATCAATATTCTCCCCGATAATCATGGTTCTTGTCGACCATCGCCTGCAACGTTGTCGGTCCGCCATAGGGTTCCACGGTATGCCGTCCGGGCAATTGCGTGCCGATCTTGGGCTGCTTGCCGTCGGCAAGGTCGCCCAGGATTGCGGTCATGCTGTCATAATCGAGATCTTCGAAGTTATCGTCGTTGATCTGAACCATCGGTGCGGAGGAGCAGTTACCCATGCACTCGACCTCGGTCAACGTGAACAGACCATCAGGCGTGGTGGCGCCTTTGACAAGGCCGCGGTTCTTGCACGCCGCCATGATATCGTCGGACCCGCGCAGCATGCAGGGCGTCGTTCCGCATACTTGCACATGATAACGGCCGACCGGCCCGAGATTGTACATGGTGTAGAAGGTCGCAACCTCATAGGCGCGCATATAGGGCATGCCGAGATATTGGGCGACATATTCAATCACCGGAACCGGCAACCAGCCCTGTGTCTTGGTTTCCTCACCCACCTGCCGCTGGGCAAGGTCAAGCAACGCCATGACTGCGGATTGCTGACGCCCGGCGGGGTAGCGGCCGATATAGATGTCGGCGAGCTTCTTGGTCACGGGCGTGAAGGCAAAAGCACCCCACTTGGCGCGAGTTTCTGCTTCTTCAGGGATATGTGCTGCGTCAGCCATGTCTTTCCTTACGTCCCCAAATCCGTCCGGCGTAGGCGCCGAAGGCCATCGCTGCCGCCGTCGAGCCGAGTTCTTTTAAGTTCAATTGGTTGTGGAAAAGCCACAAATAGGCAGCAACTAACGCAAACGAACCAAACAAGGCAGCCACCAAAAAAAGGACCTCTCTCAAGATCACCGGTCACACTCCCCGAACACAATGTCGAGCGCGCCCAGGATCGCAGTCGTATCCGCCAGCATATGCCCGCGCGACATGAAATCCATTGCCTGCAAATGCGAGAATGCGGTCGGGCGGATTTTGCAGCGATAGGGTTTGTTGGTGCCGTCCGACACCAGATAGACGCCGAATTCGCCCTTGGGGCTTTCGGTGGCGACATAGACGCTGCCTGCCGGAACCTTGAAGCCTTCGGTGTAGAGTTTGAAATGGTGGATGAGCGCTTCCATCGACTGCTTCATTTCGGCGCGCTTGGGCGGGACGATCTTGCGGTCGTCGCTGCACACCGGGCCTTCGGGCATTTGCTGAAGGCATTGTTTCATGATGCGGATCGACTGGCGCACTTCCTCGACGCGGACCATGAAGCGGTCATAGCAATCACCGCGCGTGCCGACGGGGATGTCGAAATCCATCTTGGCATAGACATCATATGGCTGGCTTTTCCGGATATCCCACGGGATGCCCGCCGCGCGGATCATCGGGCCGGAAAAGCCCCATTTGATGGAGTCTTCACGGGAGACAATCGCGATATCGACATTGCGCTGCTTGAAAATGCGGTTGTCTACGACAAGCTTCATCGCGTCCTCGAACAGGCGCGGCAGGCGGTCGTCGAGCCATTCGCCAATGTCTGTCAACAGTTTCAGCGGCACATCCTGATGCACGCCGCCGGGACGGAACCATGCGGTGTGCATACGCGCACCGCTGGCGCGTTCGAAAAAGCCCATGCAATCTTCGCGCGCTTCGTAAAGCCACAGACCCGGCGTCATCGCGCCCACGTCGAGCCCATGGTGCGCGATGTTGAGCAGATGGTTCGAAATGCGGGTCATTTCCGCAAACAGCACCCGCAAATATTGCGCGCGCAACGGCACCTCGAGATCAAGCATCTTTTCGATTGCCAGCACATAGCTATGCTCCATCGCCAGCGGCGAGGCATAATCGAGGCGGTCGAAATAGGGCAGCGCCTGCAAATAGGTCTTATATTCGATCAGCTTTTCAGTGCCGCGGTGCAGCAGACCGATATGCGGATCGAGTCGCTCCACAATTTCGCCGTCCAGTTCCATGACCAGACGCAACACGCCGTGCGCCGCGGGATGCTGCGGACCGAAGTTGATCGTGTAGTTTTCAATGACCTCGTCACCAGTGGTGGGGGCCAGATCTTGCTGGAGGTTCATTCTTTCACCGCCTTCGGTTTCCGCACCGTGCGCTTTTTGGCTTCAGCATTGGCAGCCGCTCCGGCGCCAGTCTGCGATGGCTTTTCTGTCGTTTTGGGATCGTTTACCTGCGGCGGTGTTCCACGGGGTGGTTCGTTAGACTTGATCACCTTTTCATCGCCGGGCAGCACGTAGTCCGCACCTTCCCATGGTGATAGAAAGTCAAAGCTGCGGAAATCCTGCGCCAGTTGCACAGGTTCATATTTCACGCGTTTTTCTTCTTCGGAATAGCGCAGCTCGACATAGCCGGTCAGCGGGAAGTCCTTGCGCTGCGGATGGCCAGTGAAGCCATAGTCGGTCAATATGCGGCGCAGATCCTCATTGCCTGCGAACAACACACCATACATGTCGAACACTTCACGTTCCAACCAGCCAGCGACTGGCCAGATGCCAGTTACCGACGGAACCGCGACATCTTCACTGGTGGTCACATGCACGCGGATACGGTGGTTCTTGGTCAGGCTGAGCAAGAAATAGACGATCTCAAAGCGCGGGTCGCGGTCGGGCCAATCGACCCCCGCGATTTCCATGAGTTGCTGATATCCGCATTCGTCGCGCAATTGGGTGAGGACGCCCACGAGCGAATCCCGCTTCACATGCAGCGCGAGTTCGCCATTGGCCTCATCCACGCTGACCAGGTTTTTACCCAGCAGCTTCCTGATGGCAGCAACGGTGCCTTTCGGTTTTTCTATATGCGGAGCGGAATGGGTCACCGTTCGAGTGTCCCTACCCTGCGGATTTTCCGTTGCAACTGCATGATGCCATAAAGCAACGCTTCGGCGGTCGGTGGACAACCGGGAACGTAGATGTCGACAGGTACAATCCGGTCGCAACCGCGCACGACGCTATAGCTGTAATGATAATAGCCACCACCATTGGCGCAGCTGCCCATGGATATGACATATTTGGGTTCCGACATCTGGTCGTACACCTTACGTAACGCAGGCGCCATTTTGTTGCATAATGTCCCGGCAACAATCATGACGTCGGACTGGCGCGGTGACGCGCGCGGTGCGATGCCGAAACGTTCAAAGTCGTAACGCGGCATATAGCCGTGGATCATTTCAACGGCGCAGCAGGCCAGACCAAAGGTCATCGGCCACAACGAACCGGTCCGCGCCCAGTTGAACAGATCTTCGGTCGAAGACACGACAAAGCCCTTGTCGCTCACTTCGCTTTCAATATCCTTGAAGAAACCGGAATCAGGAACGGACGCGTCCGCCGGTGTCTGTGCGATTACTCCCATTCGAGGGCTCCCACTTTCCAGGCATAAATAAAGCCAATGACCAGTTCGAACAGGAACAGCATCATCGTGCCCCAGCCCACCCAGCCTGTTTCACCAAGGCTGACCGCCCAAGGAAACAGAAACGCCGCTTCAAGATCGAAGATGATGAACAGGATGGCGACTAGATAAAAACGGACGTCAAACTGACTGCGGGAATCTTCAAATGCGGGAAAACCACATTCATATTCGGCAAGCTTTGCCTCGGTCGGTTGGTGCGACCCGGTCAGGCGCGACACGCCCATAGGCAAAAACACGAACGCCGACGACAGGGCAAGCGCCACAAACAGGAATAATAAGATCGGCAGATATTGCGATAAATCAGTCATAACAGACTCGCTTTGGCCCCATAAACTTGCCGCGCTTTTAGGCAGAAGATTCACACCCTGCAAGGCCTGCAAGCGGCTTTTTTCAGCCATTTTAGCGGTTTATTTCAAAGCACCTGCGAGTAGCTTGTGAAGCTTGCTATGCAAAATGTCGTTTGCCGCCAGAACCTGCGTGTCGGCGATGTGCGGGCTGCGCCCCCGATAGTCGGTTACAAAGCCCCCCGCTTCACGCACAAGCAGGCATCCCGCCGCTGTATCCCACGCCGAAAGACCGCTTTCCCAGAAGCCGTCGTAACGACCCGCAGCTAGCCAGGCGAGGTCAAGGCTGGCGGCACCGAAACGGCGAATTCCTGAAACTTGTGGCCCGATGGCGTTAAAGATTTTACCCCATTCTTCAAAGTCACCATGCCCTTTATACGGGGTTCCCGTGGCGACCAGCGCTTCGTTCAATTGACGGCGTGCCGACACACGCAAGCGGCGGTGGCCAAGCCATGCACCTTTGCCCCGCTCAGCCCAAAAGCTCTCATCGGTTATCGGGTTATATACCAACCCTGCAAAAACATCGCCCCAGCCCGAACCATCGGGCTTCGGGTCCTGCACCGCAATTGAAATCGCGAAGTGCGGAATACCGTGCAAAAAGTTGCTCGTGCCGTCGAGTGGATCGACAATGAAGCGCGGCTTGCCATCAGCACCAGCGATTTCGCCGCCTTCTTCCAGAAGGAAACCCCAGTCAGGCCTAGCAATTTCCAGCTCGCGAAAAATGGTGTCTTCGGCACGTTCATCCGCCTTAGATACAAAGTCCGCAGGTCCCTTTTGAGAGACTTGCAAATGTTCGATCTCGCCGAAATCACGCCGCAACTTGCCGCCTGCTTTACGGGCCGCTTTTTCCATGATGGTCAAAAGACCGGTCAGTGCGGGCATCAGTCGGCCTTCCGGACATATTCCCGTTCATACACATCAACAACAATACGGGTGCCCGCGCTGATGAAAGGTGGCACCATCACGCGCACGCCATTGTCCAGAATGGCTGGCTTGTAGCTGGACGACGCCGTTTGGCCTTTGACGACCGCATCGGCCTCGACAATGGTTGCTTCAATCTGGTCGGGCAAGGCCACCGAAAGTGCCTCATCATCATACATTTCCATGACGACATCCATGCCATCTTGTAAAAAGGCTGCTGCATCGCCTAGCAAATCGCTTGGCAAGGTGACCTGATCATAAGTTTCCTTGTCCATGAAAACGAGGTTATCGCCCTCGGCATACAGGAATTGGAAATCCTTCTGGTCGAGCCGAACCTTTTCTACGCTTTCGGCCGAACGGAAACGGATGTTGTTCTTGCGACCGTCACGCAGGTTTTTGAGCTCTACCTGCATGTAGGCTCCCCCCTTGCCCGGCTGGGTATGCGCGGTTTTCACCACACGCCACAGACCGTTTTCATATTCAAGGATGTTACCCGGCTTGATTTCAACCGCGTTGATTTTCATGGGACGAACTCGCTAACAAATGGAAAGAGCAGACACGCGCTGCGTGCCGTTGGAGGCGGCCTTTAACGGGCGTAGCGGAATTAGGCAAGCAGGGCGTTAAACGCTTTTACCGCTTCGGCGGGACCTTGGGGATGATTCCATACCGCGCCCGACACCGCCAGAAAATCGGCACCGGCTTCAACAAGCGGTTTTGCATTGTCAGGCGTTATGCCGCCGATCGCCACGCACGGAATCTCCGTCACCAGCGTCCATTTTTGCACGGTATCCAGTTCGGCAATATGCTCGACGTCTTTCGTGCTGGTGGGGTAAAACGCACCAAAGGCGACATAATCCGCCCCGGCTTCGGCAGCTTCCATGGCCAGATGACGGCTGTTGTGGCAGGTCACACCGATCTGGGCATCGCTTCCCAACTGTTCGCGCGCATCCCGCGCATCACCATCGCCCTGCCCCAGATGCACGCCATCGGCTTTCAGCCGCTTGGCAAGCGATATACTGTCGTTGACAATGAAGGCGACGTCATGCCGCGCACAGATTTCCTGCAGCGGGGCCGCCAAGGCAGCAGCTTCATGCTGATCGATACCCTTGATCCGAAACTGGAACGCCGCAACGGGTCCAGCGCCCAAGGCCTGTTCAAGTTTTTCAGGAAAGGCCCCGCCGACGTCGAGCGGGGAAATGAGATAAAGCTGGCATCCAATGTCGGTCATGCCGCGCCTTTAGCGGGGCTTTAGGCTGGCGGCAAATGTCTTGCGCATTCGACGCCAGCCCCTCTCCAAACTCAGGTCGTCGATGCGGCGGTTATTTCGTCTATTGCGCCGCCAAGCGATGCGTCGAATTCAGCGTCGGTCATCTGGTGACGCAGGTCTTCCAGCAACGCACGCGAAAAGCTTGCAATGATACCCTGGTTTTTAGCCAGTTCCACGCATGCTTCGGGGCGTGCAAAGCCGCCGGACAGCGCTACAACACGCAATACGCGCGGATGCTGGACCAGCGCATCGAACAGTCCGGCTTCGGCAGGTATGGACAGTTTCAGCATGACCTTGTGGTCACCCGATACATTGTCCAAGGCTTTCAGGATTTCGTCGCGCAGGATCGCGTCGCTTTGGGCACGATCAGCACTTTTGATGTTAACTTCGGGTTCGATGATCGGCATCAGGCCATGCGCCAAGATCTGCTCTGCAACTTCGAACTGCTGCTTCACAATGGCAGCGATCCCCGAGGGTGATGCGCTGTTGATAACCGAACGTTTCTTGGTACCGAAAACACCCTTTTCCCGGGCGCGGGCCAGCAAACTGTCGAGTTCGGGCATCGGCTTCATCATCTGAACGCCATCGGCTTCGTCTTCCAGTCCTTTGTCGACTTTCAGGAAAGGAACAACGCCGCGTTCCCACAACGCAGCAGGAACAGGCTTGCCCTCTGCTGTGCCGTCCATGGTGCGTTCGAACAGAATGGCGCCGATCACTTTGCCGTTGGAAAAGCTGGGCGATGTGATGATGCGGGTCCGCATGTCGTGGATCAGGCCGAACATTTCCTCGTCGTTGCTGTAGGCGTCTTCGGTGATGCCATAGCCGAGCAAGGCCTTGGGGGTCGAACCGCCGCTCTGATCAAGCGCGGTGATAAAGCCTGCACCGTTGGCGATCTTTTCGAACATTTTGGGATCGTGCATTCTCAATTCCTAATCTTTGCCATTTTGCATACGTATGCATAAGCACAATAAAAAAAACGGGGCAATGCGCCCCGTCGGGTTAATCCGTTTGAAGCGCATCGACCCCGGGTAAGGGTTTGCCTTCCATCCATTCGAGAAACGCACCGCCAGCGGTGGACACGAACGTGAAATCATCGGAGACGCCAGCATGGACCAAAGCCGCCACGGTATCGCCGCCGCCAGCAACGGAAACGAGCGATCCTTCTTTGGTCAATGCTGCTGCCGTCTTTGCAAGCGCAACCGTCGCCGCGTCAAAAGGCTCAATCTCGAACGCGCCTAAAGGACCGTTCCAGACCAGAGTTTTGCAGGTTTTCAGAACATCAGCCAGCGCCTCGACAGCTGCCGGACCGATATCAAGGATCATTTCGTCGGCCGCAACCTCGTGCACATTCACGACACGAATAGGCGGATTACTGCGAAATTCGACTGACGTCACGACGTCATAGGGCAAATGGACCGTGCATCCCGACGCATCGGCGGTTTCCAAAATGGCGTTTGCGGTGTCGGCCAAATCATGCTCGCACAGCGATTTGCCAACATCGATGCCGCGCGCCGCCAAAAAGGTGTTGGCCATACCGCCACCAATGATGAGGTGATCGACTTGCTTGACAAGATTGTTGAGCACATCCAATTTGGTCGAAACCTTTGCCCCGCCGACAACAGCGGCAACAGGATGCTCCGGATTACCCAGAGCCGCTTCAAGTGCCTTAAGTTCGGCTTCCATCGAGCGACCGGCATATGCGGGCAACACATGGGCCAAACCTTCGGTCGACATATGCGCCCGGTGCGCTGCGGAAAAAGCGTCATTCACATAGAAATCGCCATTTTCAGCAACAGCTTTGGCAAGCTCCGGATCGTTCTTTTCCTCGCCCGGCCAGAACCGGGTGTTTTCCAGAAGCGCGATGTCGCAATCGGCCAATATGCCGACCGATTGGCGGACCACATCGCCCGCAATTTCCGGCACAAACATGATTTCGCGCCCGACGACCTCCTGCAGTGCGTCAAGCACCATGGAAACCGACATTTCGCTATGCTTTGCACCCTTGGGACGACCGAAATGTGCCAGCAACAGCACCTTGGCGCCCTTGTTGCTGAGTTCCAATACTGTCGGCAACAAGGCGCGCAGGCGCATGTCATCGGTGACACGCCCGTCGGCCATCGGGACGTTCAAATCGACACGCACCAAAGCGCGCTTGCCTTTGATATCCCCAAGATCGTCAAGTGTGCGAAATGCCATGGTTTCAGCCCTTACAGCAGCTTGCCAATGACGCCGGCGGTATCCACCATGCGGTTGGAAAAGCCCCATTCATTGTCGTACCAGCTCAAAACGCGGACCAGCTTGCCGTCGATCACCGCTGTTTCCAGGCTGTCGATGGTCGAGCTTGCCGGGCAATGGTTGTAATCAATCGAGACCAAAGGCTCGTCCGAATAGGCCAAAACGCCCTTCAACGCACCTTCCGAAGCAGCCTTCAGCAACGCGTTGACTTCTTCCTTAGTTGTATCGCGCTTAGGCGTGAAGGTCAGGTCGACGATGCTGACATTGGGGGTCGGCACGCGGATGGCCGAACCGTCCAGCTTGCCCTTCAGCTCGGGCATAACTTCACCCACCGCGCGAGCTGCGCCGGTCGTGGTCGGGATCATCGACATGGCCGCGGCTCGTGCACGGCGCATATCGTCGTGGATCTGGTCCAGAATTTTCTGGTCATTGGTGTAGCTGTGGATGGTGGTCATCAGGCCACGTTCGATACCGATGGCATCGTTCAACACCTTCGCCAGCGGGGCAAGGCAGTTGGTGGTGCAGCTTGCGTTGGAAACAATCACATCCGCGGCGGTTAATACATCATGGTTTACGCCGAAAACGACCGATTTATCGACATTCTTGCCCGGTGCGGAGATCAGAACGCGCTTCGCTCCAGCGGCCAAATGCTTTTCGGCACTGGCGCGATCGGTAAAGAAACCCGTGCATTCCAGTGCGATGTCGACGCCGTTGGCGGCATGCGGCAGGTTGGCGGGATCACGCTCGGCGGTCACATGGATACGCTTGCCATTGACGATGATGTCGTTGCCATCAGCCTCGACGGTGCCGGGAAATGGCCCATGCACGCTGTCCCGCTTGAAAAGCAGAGCGTTCGCTTTAGCAGGAGCGAGATCGTTGATCGCGACCAGCTCCAAATCATGGTCGTCGCGTTCGAGTATCGCGCGGGCAACCAAACGGCCGATGCGGCCAAATCCGTTAATAGCTACTTTGACAGTCATATATGCTCCTATCAGCCTAATTTGGCGATGATTTGAGGGGTAATTTTGTCGGCAGAAAATCCGAAATAATCCATCAGGACCTTTCCGGGTGCAGAGGCCCCGAAACGGTCCAAACCGATATGCAGGCTGTTCGACCCGGTAATGCCACTCCAGCCGAAGGTTGTTCCCGCTTCGATAGAGACACGCAGCGTGCCGTCGTCCGGCAAGAGGTCTTTCCGATAAGCGGCATCCTGCGCCAGGAAACGGGTCATGCTGGGCATGGAAACAACATCCGCACCGATACCCTTGGCTTCCAGCTGCGTGGCAACTTCGGTTGCAAGCGAAACTTCCGATCCGGTGGCAATCAAAATAACTTTACGCGCCGCACCGGCGGACTGGATGCGGTAGGCGCCCTTAGCGGACATGTTGGTTTCCACCGATGACCGGACCATAGCCAAATCCTGCCGTGACAGCGCCAACACGGATGGTCCATCCTTGCGCTCCAACGCCAGTTCCCAGCATTCGGCGACCTCAATGGCGTCGCAGGGTCGGAAAACCTCTAGATTCGGGATTATCCGGAGGCTCTGCAACTGCTCGACAGGCTGGTGCGTGGGACCATCTTCACCCTGCCCGATGCTGTCGTGCGTCAGGACATAAATGACCCTCAACCCTTGCAACGCCGACAGGCGGATGGCGGGGCGGGCATAGTCGGAAAAGATCAGGAACGTGCCGCCAAAAGGAACGACACCACCATGCAAGGCCATCCCGTTCATAGCCGCTGCCATGCCGAATTCACGGATGCCGTAATAGATATAGCGTCCAGAATAATCGTCTTTATCCAATGGCTTGGTAAACGATGTTTTGGTATTATTGGAACCGGTCAAGTCTGCCGAACCGCCTATAAGCTCCGGAAAGGCCTCGGTCAGTGGACCCAAAGTCATCTCTGAAGACTTACGCGTTGCGGCCTTGGGTAAGTCCACTGCGAGTTGCGCCTTATAGGCGGACATCGCCGCTGTAGGATCGATATCGCCCGCCATGCGGCGCAGAAATTCGGAATTATTTGAACTATTTGAAAGCTTATCTTGCCATTCAGTCTTAGCAGAGGCACCTTTCGCACCCAAGGCGCGCCAAGCCGACAATATGTCGTCAGGTACTTCGAACGGGGCGCTATCCCAGCCCAGTTGCTGGCGTGTCGCGGCAATTTCATCGTCCCCCAGCGGAGACCCGTGGACCTTGGAACTGCCTTGCTTATTGGGGGCACCATAGCCAATGATTGTGTGGCACGCGATCAGCGAGGGCCGCGGGTCTGCGACGGCTTCCGCCATGGCACGCTTGATGTCGTCAAAATCATGCCCGTCGCATTTGACGACATGCCATCCGGTGGCGGCATAGCGCGCTGCGATATCTTCACTTGACGACAGGTCGACTGCACCATCAATGGTAATCCGGTTATCGTCCCACAAAACATTCAAGCGACCCAAGCCGAGATGTCCAGCAAGGCCAATTGCTTCATGGTTGATGCCTTCCATCAGGCAGCCGTCACCCGCAACAACCCAGGTTTTATGATCCACCAATTCGTCACCGAAAACGGCATTCAAATGCCGCTCTGCAATCGCCATACCGACAGCCATCGCTAAACCTTGCCCCAAGGGACCGGTCGTAGCCTCCACGCCTTCCAGCTCGAAATTTTCCGGATGGCCAGCACAGGGGCTTTGCAACTGGCGGAAATTTTGAATGTTATCCATCGTCGGCCGTGCATAACCAGTCAGGTGCAGCGTGGCATATGCCAGCATCGAACCATGCCCTGCCGACAAGACAAAGCGATCGCGGTCGGGCCATTTCGGGTCGCTGGGATCGAATTTCAGAAAATCGGAATAAAGAACCGTCGCAACGTCTGCCATGCCCATCGGCATCCCGGGATGCCCGCTATTGGCAGCTTGAACTGCATCCATAGCCAGCGCCCTGATCGCATTGGCCATCTGCCGTTGGTTGACAGTCATCTATCTCATTCCCCTTTATCGGCCTAACCCAATATCGGCCTCGCTCAATTCCAGCCCGGCAGCCCGCAGAAAACGGCTTCGATTTTAGGTGATCGGTCAGTTCCGAGTCGCCAGAGCGCACCCTTTGCGGAGCGAAGTTGCAGGCGTCAAGCCAAAGGCGCGCAAATTGCACCTGCAACGCCCTTCTGTGTCATTTGGAAGCGCATTTGCCAAATGGTTTTAATTTGCTAAATTACTCGAAATAACGGGAGTAACTCATGCCCCAGCAACAACTAATTCTAACAATAGGCAGGATTGAGCGTGCTCTTTCGAGGTTAGAACAGGCGTCTAATGCGCGAACGGACGGCGTGCCGGATTCAAAACTGATTGAAAAACATAAACAATTGAAAGCAGAAACGCGTTTGGCACTCGATGAGATTGATACTATCCTGGCCGGAGGCGCACGCTGATGGCCGATGTGAGGCTTTTGATTGCTGGCCGCGAATATATTGTCACATGCAAGGACGGTGAGGAGCCAAGGCTTCACACGCTAGGCAATATGGTTGACGAAATGGCGCGTGAGGCGGGTGGCGCTTCGGGCGGGTTGAATGAAAGCCGCCTGCTGCTTTTTTCGGCTTTGTTATTGGCGGACAAATTGCACGACAGTAAAAACGGTTCAATCAAAGGCGCTTCACCAACACAGGCCGCCGACGACCCGGCGTTCAACCAAGCCGTTGTCACGTTAGAAAAACTGGCCGGCCGAATTGAATCTCTTGCGGACAGACTTGAGGAATAAGACGGGACACCCTATATGAAGGGTGGCGGGACTGCACGGCACGAACTGATGAGAACATCCCTGAGGCGATTATTTATCTAAGGGAGCTGTCCCTGTTTGGACCGTGGTCCAGACTAAACGGCGCCCACCTGACGTTTTGGCGTCAGAGGATATTCCGGGAAACG
>NZ_JBGSRI010000058.1:0-58073 GCF_041737645.1 Sphingorhabdus sp. | reverse complement strand
GCGGTGGCGAGGGCGTCATCGGCGACCCGGATTTCCGCATCGGCGCGGGCCTGTTCCGCCAAGGCCTTTGCGAGTGAAACTTCACTTTCGCGCACCTGTCGTTCTGCGTTTTCGGCGACCCTGACAAGCGCGGGACGTTGGTCCTCTTGCGCCTTTATCGCTTGGTTCAAGGAGGCGCTTTCGCCTTGCAACCGGGCCAGGGCATCGGCGGCGTCGTGGGTCAGTCGGTCTTCTCGCGCTCCATCGTCGGCCATGCGGGCCGCTTGTGTCGTCAAATCCGCCTGACGCTGCAATATGCGGTCCAGATCGCTTTTCAACTGGACCAGTCTGTTCGACAGATCACTTGCCGCATCGCGCGCGGCCATGGCGACGGACCGCGCTTCGGCGAGTTCGCCCACCGCCTTTTGCTGCGCCGTGCTCAGCTCTCGCTGCTGCACACCGGCTTTTTCCACCGCTGTCGTCGCCGCATTGGCTTCGGCGCGGGCGGTATCGGCTGCGGCCTTTGCCTCTTGCCAACGCACGAAGATAAGCTGCGCCTCGGCCTGCAAAATCTCGCGACTGAGTTTGCGATAGCGTTCGGCCTGCTTGGCCTGGCGGCGAAGCTGGCCCGCGCGGGCGTCCATGTCAGCAAGGATCGTGGCCAGCCGGGACAGGTTAGCCTCGGCCGCACGCAGTTTTTGCTCGGCGTCCTTGCGGCGCACATGCAGGCCCGAAATACCCGCCGCTTCTTCCAGCATCTGCCGTCGTTCCTGCGGCTTGGCTGAGATGATCGCACCGATCCGGCCCTGGCTGACAAGGGCAGGGGAGTGCGCGCCAGTTGCCGCATCGGCGAAGATCAGTGCCACATCCTTTGCCCGCACATCACGGCCATTGGACCGATAGGCCGACCCCGCCCCGCGCTCAATCCGGCGGGTTACTTCCAGTTCGTGATCTGCATCGTTCGCGGCATCATTATAACGCTGCTCCGCCGAAATTGTGACTTCTGCAAAATCGCGCGGCGGGCGGGTAGCTGTTCCTGCGAAAATGACATCTTCCATGCCTGCGCCGCGCATCGATTTCGGGCTGCTTTCGCCCATGACCCAGCGGATGGCCTCCAAAAGGTTCGATTTACCGCACCCGTTCGGCCCGACAATGCCGGTGAGGCCGGTTTCGATCTTGAGTTCGGCAGGCTCGACAAAGCTTTTGAAGCCAACAAGTTTCAGCCTGTTTATTCGCACATGCTGTCTCGCCGACTACAAAAACCCATTCTTGTTCCCCGCGAAGCTCCTACCGCGCCCCTGCTTCGACCAGCTTGCCCTTCACCTGGACCCAGCCGTTCAAATCTAGCTTTGCACCGTTGAGGGTGAAAAAGGGCGTCCCGCTGACGCCGTCGTCATTTGTGGCTTTTTCGGTTTCAGCGATCAGTGCGTCGATTGCCGTTTTGTCGGCAAGGCAGGATTTGGCCTGATCTTCACTAATCCCGCGGGATTTGACGAAATCGATAAGACCCATTTTTGTGCCAAGAAGCGTTGCGATTTCCGCAGGGGTCATTTTTTGCATCGCTTGCTGGTCGGCTGGCGTTACGGTGCTCAACTTGCTCAACCAGCTTTGCTGTTCGGCATAAAGTTGCTCGATAAGCGGGAAAAACGCTTCCGGGCCGCTGCATGATGCCAAAAGGAAACCAGGAATATCCTGCACGCCGTGCACGAGAAAGGGCCTAAACTCCATCGCAACGACGCCGGTGTTTATCAATCCATTCAGCTCTTCGGTTGATTGGGCCGAAAATTGGGCACAGCCCGGGCACGTAATCGCGCCATATTCGATCAACTGAAGCTTAGCCTCTGGATTGCCCATCTTATAGCCGCCCGCTGCGGTTTTGCTGACTGTGTCGGTCCATGACTTTCCAGCAGGGGCAGCGACTTTTGCAATGGGTTCGCCTTTTGGCGCGCCAGCAGTATCGCCGCCGCTGCACGCCACAAGTGCGAGTGCTGCTGTGGCTGCGACCAATAAAGACTTTATACGCATATATTTTCCTTCAATCTTTCGATCCGTTATCAATTTAACTTTGTTTTCAGCTCGTCGAAGTTGTGGACATGGTCTTGCAATACCCCGTTGACCATGAATGAGGGCGTGCCCTTTACACCGGCAGCGCTGCCCTCGTCCGTCATGTCGATTACGGCCTTCAGCGCCACTTTATCTGCAAGGCACTTTTTGGCTTGATCCGGGGTAATTCCGCGCTGTTGCATAATCGGGGCAAGTCCGATTTCCTGATAAACACCGGTCATGAAACCGGCGAAATTCTCGCTCTTTAATTGCGCTTGGGTATTTGCCGAAATATTCTTGGTCTGTCCCAGCCAGATTGATTGGGTCGCGAACAGATGTTTCTGGTTGCCAAAGAACCTTCCCTTGCCGCCGCACCGGGCCAGCATGGCTGCGGTCAAATCAATCGGATTCAAAAGTAGATTGCGAATTTCAAGACTGGCTTTGCCGGTTGCGACATATTGCGCCTTGAACTTCGGTGATTCTTTTAATTCAAAATCCGCACAATGGTTGCAGGTATAGCTTAAATATTCGACGACTTTATTGGGCGCCGAAGGGTTGCCGATGATATGCGCGCCCTTGTCTGTGACCGTAAACGTCGAAAGCCAGTTGCTTTTCGCAGGCGCCGCAAGCGAACCGGCTGAAAAAGCCAGGGCGGTGGTTACCAGAATCGCGAGATATTTTGCATTTTGCGGCATAGGATTAGCATTACCCATATTTGTGACCCCGAACATCTGGAATCACTCACCGTCTTTGGCAAGGCTTTTTGCAAGACTTTCCAGCACGGCGAACAATTCCGGATCGCCGATCTCCCTTAACGATTCGCCTAATTCGAACGGGACCGGCTTTAACAAGGACGGGGTTGCGAGCTTGGCCTCGGGGGGCCGTGACACTGTTCCCTGTCGGATTTTGACGCGGGCAACGGCGGCATATCCGAAAAAGCGGTTTACCCGTTCGATAATCTCGGGAATTACGTGCTGGATCATCGTCGCGTGCGCGCCTTCAACGGTCAACTCCAGCGTTCCGTCAGATTTTTTGCCGAAGGGAAAGCGGATCGCTTCAGGGGCGGAAACGGTCGCATAACGGGTACCGACAATTTCATCCCAACGGCTGACTACCGAACTTTGGACAAATCCGAAACGGCGGAATGCAGCGCGGCCTATTTCGGGCATAAGCGCGGACACCGCCTTTGCTTCTCCGCCCCGGGGACGTTGATAGGGTTTGGGGGTGATCGTCTTTTTCGACCCCCGGTCAGATGTCTTGCCTTTGTCCATTGTCTCATCCATGCCATTTCTGATGAACGGCGTCCAACATTCTGGCCAGAAAATTGGGGATATCGCAGGGCTCCTGCTTGACCATTATGACCGGCATGCAAGGAATTTGCCGTGGCGCAAATTGCCCGGGCAGGGCTTGCCTGATCCTTATCATGTATGGATATCGGAGATTATGTTGCAGCAAACCACGGTTGCAGCTGTGATACCCTATTTCCAGAAATTCACACAGCGTTGGCCCGATTTTGCCGCATTGGCGGCCTGTGATGATGCCGATGTCATGGCGGCGTGGGCAGGGCTTGGTTATTACGCAAGGGCGCGCAATTTAATCCGGTGCGCGCGCACGATAATGTCTGATTTTGACGGCGTAATGCCTGAAGAAGAAACACAGTTGCGGACATTGCCGGGCATTGGCCCTTACACCGCGGCCGCGATAGCGGCGATCGCTTTTGGCAAAAATGCCGTCGTGGTTGATGCCAATATTGAGCGCGTCGTTTCGCGGCTGAAGTCTATTTCAACGCCGTTGCCGCAGGCAAAGCCAAGTATCTATGATGCAACGTCGGAAATTACCCCGAATTTGAGGTCAGGCGACTTTGCCCAGGCGATGATGGATCTGGGTGCGGGTATATGTTCGGTTAAGACGCCGTCTTGTCCTGTGTGCCCGCTAAATGCCCATTGTTCAGCATCAATCGCCGGAAACCCGCAGGATTATCCAGTGAAGGCGCCTAAAAAAGCCAAGCCTGTGCGAACAGGCACAATATATTGGATCACAAAGGATGACCTTGTCTGGCTTGTTCGCCGACACGACAAGGGGATGCTGGCCGGGATGCGTGCTTTACCAGATGATGGCTGGAATGCGCGAAGCGACGGCAATCAAACACCGCCGTTTGCGGCTGATTGGACTTTTTGCCGGACACACGTTTCGCACGTCTTCACCCATTTCTCACTGGATATCGTCGTTACCGTTACGGCATGGCGGGGTAAGGGCGATCCGCCGGTTGAGGGCGAGTGGTGGACCGTAAATTTGCTCGACAAGGCCGGTCTACCGACACTATTCAGTAAAGCAGCAAAAGTGGCAATCGCTTCGGGAGAGACGTAATGGAACATCAGGCAATCAGCGCAGCGGCATTAAATCGGCGCGGCTTTTTGGGCTGGAGCGGCGCGCTTGGTTTGGCTGGCGCGGCAACTGCATTCATGCCAGCCAAAGCTTGGGCATTGGCGATCGAGAAATATCCAACGATAAAGACTCAATTCGACAGCTATGTCGCATCGGGGAAATTGCCCGGAGTTCTGGCGTCGATCGGTAAAGGCGCAATCGCGACTGACGTGATTTCGGTCGGCACCATTGCCCAAGGCGACCAGACACCCGTTGATTTCGATACGCTATGGCGTGTGTATTCGATGACTAAGCCGATTACCGGCATCGCGGCCATGTTGTTGGTGGGCGATGGCAAAATGAAACTCGACCAACCCATTGCCGATTTCCTGCCCGAATTTGCGAAAATGACGGTTCTTTCCGATCCTGAAAATAGTCTTTCGGCGGTGCCCGCCAAAAACCAGATTACTGTCCGGCATTTGCTGACCCACACGTCGGGACTTGGCTATAATATCATAACCAAGGGACCGTTGTTGAAGGCATATAATGAACAGGGCATCAATCCTGCGATAATGAGCCGCTTCCCACTTCCCGGCTTTGAAACCCCGGCACCCACCCCCGATTTGAAGACTTTTGCCGAACGGGTGGCCGCTTTGCCCTTGATTGCAGAGCCGGGTTCAAAGTGGAGTTATTCCATTTCGCTTGATGTCCTTGGCCGCGTAATTGAAGCTGCCAGCGGGATGGATTTTGAAGCCTTTTTGAAAACACGGCTGTTTGAACCGTTGAAAATGACAAGCAGTTATTTCCAAGTGCCCGCCGCCGAAACTAAGCGCTTTGTGACCAATTATGCGCCCGTCAATGGCGTATTGATCCCCATAGATCCCGGGCCGACCAGCATCTATCTCGACAAACCTGCCTTTGCCTTTGGCGGGGCAGGTCTGGTGTGCTCGGCACGCGATTACGACCGCTTTTTGCACATGTTGCAAAATGGCGGGGAACTCGATGGGGTTCGCGTGATGGCGTCCGAAACAGCGGCACTGGCCATGTCCGATCTGTTACCCGCCGGCGTAAATACCGACGGTACATTCGTTGCAGGCGCAGGCAATGGCGCAGGTGGCCGCGTTGGCAAAGGTGCGTTTGAAGGAACATTTGGCTGGGGCGGCGCGGCTGGTACAGTGGCTTTTGTCGATACCCGCCGTAAGGTGCGCGCCGTGTGCATGGCGCAATATGTGCCAAGCAATGTATATCCCTTTCATGAGGAATTTGCAAAATGGGTGCTGAAGGATCTGGGCATAACGGCCTGATCTGATGATGAGCCCAGGCTTTACCGGATCACCTCTCGACCGTGCCGACCGTGTTCGGAATGATATAGAGGCTTATGTCGCGCTGTTGGGGGATTGGCGGGCACGGATTCTCGGGCTAGACGGGCTTGATCCCGTTGTCACCGCCGAAGGCGGATTGATGTGGCATTCGGTGGCTGAGTTATCCGGTTCCGAAGAACTCATCCTGCTTGGCTTGTCCGAAGGAAAGCCGCATTTTGTCGCTTTGGCTGAGGCAGAAGGCGATGTTTTCCGATCCCCTGCAATATGGCGCGCGCTTTCGATGTTACCGGCAGAAGACGCGGCGATATACGGCACCGCGCGTAGCTTGATTGAATGGCATAACGGCCATCGGTTCTGCGGCAAATGCGGACATCTGACGGCGTTGTTCCGCGCAGGCTGGGGCCGCAAATGCGGCAATTGCGGTAAGGAGCATTTTCCGCGCACCGACCCGGTTGTCATCATGCTGGCCGAATATGAAGGCAGGGCGCTCGTTGGTAGGCAGTCGCGATTTCCCCCTGGCAATTATTCGGCGCTGGCCGGGTTCCTCGAACCGGGCGAAAGCATTGAAGAAGCGGTGCGCCGCGAAATCCATGAAGAGGCTGGAATCACCTGCGGTAAAGTGCGCTATGTGACCAGCCAGCCTTGGCCCTTTGGTGGCGCGCAATTGATGATCGCATGTATCGTTGATGCGGTCGATGATGCAATAACGCTCGACACCGACGAGCTTGAGGATGCCAAATGGATCAGCAAGGAAGAGGCGCAAGCCGCGCTTGAAAATGCCGAGTCGCGCACCTTTAACGCACCACCGCCTTTTGCCATCGCGCACAGTTTGCTAAAACATTGGGCCATCACATGACGCCGTTGCGGATCGATATAGTATCCGATGTGGTTTGCCCCTGGTGCATCATCGGCTATCGCCAGGTGCAGATGGCATTGGAAATGTTGGATCAGCCGGTAGCGACCGAAACCTGGTGGCATCCGTTTGAACTGAACCCGAATATGCCGCCCGAGGGCGAGGATACGGCCGAACATATCGCCCGCAAATATGGCAGCACGCCCGAACAAAGTCACGCCAACCGGCAACGCCTTGCCGATATCGGCGAAAGTGTGGGATTCACTTTCAATTATGGCGAGGGGATGCGGATCTACAACACGTTCAACGCCCATAAGCTGCTAACGGTTTTTGGCTCCGAGCGCGGTTGGCAGGCGCAGACGGCTTTAAAAATGGCGTTATTCAAAGCCTATTTTCAGGAACGTCGCGACGTCAGCGATATGGCGGTGTTGGCGGAAATCGCGGAACAACAGGGGATGGAGGCGTCCGTCGCACAAGCATGGATGCTCGACGAAAGCCTGACGCAAGGCGTTCGGGCCGAACAGCGGCAATGGCTAGACGAAAATATCACCGGCGTGCCTGCAATCATTTTCGACCAGAAATTCATGGTTCCCGGTGCCCAGAGTGCTGAGACTTTTGCCGGGGTTATCGGCAAGGTTTTGGCAAAGCGCAACGCCGGGGCGGTTGTGGACTAGGTTGAGGACTGTCCTTTTATCTTAGCATGAAACAACCCCCTCTCTCCTTCAGGGGAGAGGATACGGAGCCTTGGCCGACAGGCCTAGGCGCAGTTGGAGAGGGGCCACAACGGCGAGGTATGTGCGCGATCTCCCCCTCTCCACTGCGTCTAATGGCTAAAGCCATAAGACTTCGTACCTCTCCCCTGAAGGAGAGAGGAGGGTAAGCGGCGGGAAGAAAAAGGCATTCTCCCAACATTTACCGCAGGCAAAACAGCCCTCTCTTAAACCAGCCCCATCTTCATCAAATCGCCCAGCATCTTGGACGGCATGACGTCACGGGCGTCTGCCTCGCCATCTCCAAGATCGGGCGGGGCGTCTTTTTCTTCGAGATAGCGCCAGCCTTGATGCGCGCGTTTGGGGACGCCGCGGACGGGAATAAGGCGCGGTTCTATCCGTATCCAGTGGCGGCCTGCACCATTCTCCATGAAACCGAGTATCGGGCTTCGGCCAATCATGGTGTGGGCATGTATCCAGTACAGCGATCCACCGGCCATTTCTGCGACCCGTTTTGGCAAATAGCGCGTCGTCAGCCGCACTTCGCCTGCCTGTGCATAATGGGTAAGGCGGTCCCGCAAATCGGCGGCACCGGTTGCACCGAAGGCAATTTTGGTCATGTTCAAAGGCATAAGTGCAATATGTCTATCGCAGCTTTACCCTGCAAGCCCACTGAACACGGCCAGCCCCAGGAAAATAAGAAAGCCCATCGAATCGGTGATCATCGTCACGAAGATCGAACTCGAGACAGCAGGATCTTGATCCAGCCGGTCGAGAATGACCGGAATGGCGACGCCGGACAGCCCTGCCAGCGAAATGTTGCACAATATGGCCGCCGCGATGACACCGGCCAGCAACCAATTGCCGAATATCAAGCCAGCGCCAATGCCAGCGATTATCGCGATGGTCGCACCAATCAGCAGCGCAACGCGAATCTCGCGCCAAATAGAGCGCATCGTATTTGATTGGGTCAATTGGTTGGTGGCGAGCGCACGCACCGTAACCGCCAATGTCTGCGTACCGGCATTGCCGCCAATCGAGGCCACAATCGGCATTAAAATCGCCAGCGCCACCATTGTTTCAATGGCCGCGCCAAACTGCGCGATAATGAAGCTTGCGACCATCGCCGTGCCCAGATTGGCAATCAACCAGCGGACGCGCGCCTTGTAACTATCGGCTATCGGCTCGTTAATGTCGCCTTCGCCCGCACCCGATAGCTGAAGAAAATCCTCATCTGCTTCCTCTTGGATGATGTGGACAATGTCATCTGCGGTTATAACGCCGACCAGCCGACCTGATTGATCGACAACGGCGGCCGAAATCAGGGCGTATTTCTGGAACCGGAGCGCGACTTCTTCCTGATCCATATCGACGGGAATTAACGTCTGTTCGTGTGCCATGATTGCGCTGACGGGAACTTTGCGCTGGCTTCGCATGATCCAGCTTAGCTTGCACGTGCCAACAGGCTTGTGCTGCGGGTCGACCACAAACACTTCCCAGAATTCCGTCGTTAGATCCTGATGGTCGCGCAGATAATCGATCAGCTGCCCGACGGTCATATGTTCCGGCACCGCGACCAGTTCGCGCTGCATGATGCGGCCTGCGGATTCGTCGGGATAAGACAGCGCGGCTTCGATGACGGCGCGGTCTTCGGGGTCGAGCTCGGCAAGGACGGCCTGCTGGTCCTCCTCCTCCATATCCTCGATAATTGCGACGGCGTCGTCGGTGTCGAGCTGTCCGGCAAGGTCGGCGACCTGTGCAGCCGGAAGCGCGTCGATGATATCATCGCGCACCCAGTCGTTGATTTCGGCGAGCACCTCGGCGCTCATCAAATCGCCCATCGCCACGGCGAGCGGTCCGCGCCGTTCCGAAGATGTCTGTTCCAAAAGGTCGGCAATATCAGCTTCGTGTAACGGCTCGACGAGGCGTTTGACCTCATCGGTGTCGCCGTCTTGCACCGCTTCAAGAACGCGGGCGACGAAGTCACGGTTCAGGATATTGTCTTCGTCCAGTGTTTCCATGACTTCTTCGTCGATGGTGACGGGTTCGGCTTGTTCGCTGGTCATATGCGGCCTCCCCTCGGAACGTTGGATGCAGGTTGGCATCCTCCTAAGCGTCCATGTTCAAAATGCAATGATTTTGGCTTGGCCACAGCGATTGCTTGCCCTAGGGCTTGCGGCATTCATTCCAGAAGGAGCACGCTATGTCAGATGAAACCCTAACCCTAAGCCTTGATGACGGCGATGTTGTCATCAAACTGCGTGCCGATCTGGCACCAAATCACGTTGCGCGTATCAAGGAACTGGTCGGCGAAGGATTTTACGATGGCGTGAAATTCCACCGCGTCATCCCCGGCTTCATGGCTCAAGGCGGTTGCCCCAATGGCACCGGCATGGGCGGGTCGTCAAAACCGAACCTGATGCAAGAATTCAACGCCGAACCCCATGTGCGCGGCGTATGTTCGATGGCACGGACCAATGATCCGAATACCGCAAACAGCCAGTTCTTCATCTGCTTTGACGATGCCTCTTTCCTTGACCGGCAATATACCGTTTGGGGTCAGGTTATCAGCGGTATGGAACATGTCGACGCGCTGCCCAAAGGCGAGCCGCCGGCGAATCCCGGTGTTATCCGCAAGGCAACAATAGCGTAAGTTTTTGGGGACTGTCCCTTTAGGGACGGTCCCCAATCTATTTCCTACTCGGCGTCGGCCTTTGGCGGCTCTGGCGGACGCATGGCTTCCATGGCGGTTTTTAGCTCGGCGACGGAGATTTTGCCGTCCTTGTCGGAATCGATGAAATCGAAATGCTGGACCATCGGGCCTTGTGCTTCTGTTTTGGCGATGAACCCGTCTTTATCGGCGTCCAGAAAAGCGAAAATCTGTTCAGGACCTGGCATGCCGCCGGCTGGTGGTGCAGGGGTCTGCTGCGCGAACGCGGCGGTGGCGCAAAACAAAAATGCGCCGATAGCGATTGATTTCAGCATGTATTTTCCTTTTTCCTAGTAAGAATTGCGTCGTGCTCAACCCAAGGTGAATGTGCCCTTTACGACCGTTACGCAGTGGCCGGAGAGCCAAGCCTTGTCTCCATCCAAACGGCATTTCAGATACCCGCCACGCGCCGATGCCTGGTGCGCCGTGAATTCGTTGCGGCCAAGTTCCGCTGCCCAATAAGGGGTCAGGACAGCGTGCGCGCTGCCGGTGACGCTGTCTTCATCTACGCCTGCGCCGGGTACGAAAACACGGCTTACCACATCGGTGTCGGTCCCGGGGGCTGTGGCCGTGAAGCTGTCATCGCCAAAGGCGGCCAATGCCTTCATATCAGGTTTCAGCGCAAGGATTTCGGCGGCGCTTTCATAGCGGAACAGATTGTAATGATCCGGATTGCGCCGCATCGACAATGGCTTGCCGCCCATTGCCGCCATCATTTCAGGGATAGTGACGGCGTCTGTGGAAATAGCGGGAAGGGCGACCGCATAGCCGTCCCCTTCGCGCCGGACTTCGAGGATTCCGGCCTTGCGCGTGCGGAATGTGATGCGTTCTTTTTGCGGGTACTGTTCGAGCAAAATATGCCCGCTGGCCAATGTCGCATGTCCACACAGGCGGATTTCGACCGCGGGCGTAAACCAGCGCAGTTCATAGTCCGCCGCGCCGGTTGCATCGGGAATAGTGAAGGCGGTTTCGGCGAAATTGTTTTCCTCGCCGATGGCCTGCATGACGGCATCATCGAGCCATGCGTCCAACGGCATGACCGCCGCCTGATTTCCGGTAAAAGGCCGGTCGGCAAAGGCATCAACGTGGAAATAGGGCAATTCAGTCATGGTCGTGATCCTGATGTTCAATTGTTTCGGACGGGATATAACCGAGTTCGTCCTTATGGCCTTCGGGATCCGGGTGGATCAGCACCTCGACACCGGGAAATTCCTGCATCAGCGCTTCTTCAACCTCATCCATGATTCTGTGCGCCTGCAATATCGTCATGTCGGGGTCGACCCAGACATGGAACTGACAGAAATCATGTACGCCGCTGGACCGGGTTCGCATATCGTGGATACCGCGCAACTGCGGATGACGCATCGCGACTTCGATAAATTGATTGCGCCTTGCCTCCGGCCATTCGCGGTCGAGCAATTGGTCGAGTGCCATTTGGGCGGCGCGAAAGGCACCCCATAACAACCAAAGCGCAATGACCAAGCCGAATAGCGGGTCGGCCCCACGCAGATGTAGAAAGGATTCAAGCGCAATGCCGATGATGACTGCGATATTGAGCAGCAGGTCCGACTGGTAATGGACATGGTCGGCGTGAATGGCGACCGAGCCTGTCTTGCGGACAATCTGCCGCTGATATGCAAGCAGAGCCAGCGTAGCGAAAATAGCAATGACCGAAACCCCGATGCCATATTCGGGGTGCGCCGTTGACTCGTTCGAACCCAGCCTTTCGACTGCACGCCAGCCAATCAGGATCGCGGACACGATGACCAGAACAACTTGGATCAGGGCCGAAAGCGCCTCTGCCTTGCCATGTCCGAAACGATGATTGTCATCCGCCGGACGGGCGGCATAGCGCACGCTGAACAGCGTCAGCAACGATGCGAGGACATCAAAGCCGGTGTCGGCCAGCGACCCGAGTAACGCCACCGATCCGGTTTCGGCGGCGGCAAACAGTTTCAATGCCAAAAGGAATAGAGCCATCGACACGCTGGCAATCGCCGCGCGGGTGGTCAGCGACCCGTGCATTTCGTGATGATGGTTGTGGGCCAGGCTCACGGATAAAGCATTCCACTGGTCCAGCCGCCGGCGGTGCGTTCGTACAGCCAGCGTTCGTGCAGACGGAATTCGCGATCTTGCCAGAATTCGATCCGCTTCGGGCTGACCATCCAGCCGGACCAATGCGGCGGGCGCAGGACGTCCTGCCCTTCAAAACGGGCTTCAGCTTCGGCAAAGCGAGCCTCGAACGTAGCGCGGTCAGCGAGCGGACGGGATTGGTTCGAAGCCCATGCGCCAAGTTGCGAATTGCGCGAGCGGGTGGCGAAATAGGCGTCGGCGACTGCATCTTCGACCGGACTTGCGCCCCCTTCAATCCGGATTTGGCGGCGCAGCGATTTCCAGTGGAACAGCAGGGCGACGTTCGGATTTTCAATCAATTGTCCTGCCTTGCGGCTTTCAAAATTGGTGTAGAAAACAAATCCGCCGTGCGAACCCAAGTCTGCGCCATGTCCCTTCAACAGAACCATACGCACCGACGGTTGCCCGTCCACCCCCGCTGTAGCCAGCGCCATCGCGTTGGAGTCGTTGATTTCACTGGCGCGTGCTTCTGAATACCAGTCATCGAACAGTATGAAGGGATCGGGTCTTTCCATATCGCGGCGATAGGCTAGACTTGCGTCAGTTGAAAGAGGGAAGACATTTTTATGCCTTGGGAAAACATCTTTACCTGGACGAACAGTTGGGCGTTGTTTTGCTGGCTTATACTTGCATTTGCTCCGCAACGGGACCGCGTTCTGCCCTATGTTTTCTATCTGGGATGCGGATTATTGGCACTCACTTATGCGTCGCTTATCATACCGTTGATGGCTGGCTGGATTGATGATGGCGGGCCAGTTGGTCGGCCGCCCGCAGATTTCACGAAGCTGTCGGGCGTTATGTCCTTGTTTGCAAGCCCGGGCGGCACGACAATCGGATGGATTCATTATCTGGCGTTTGACCTTTTTGTCGGCATCTGGGTTGCACGCAATGCCGACCGTCATGGCTATCACCGCGCTGTGCAGATACCAATTTTGTTTTTCGTCTTCATGCTTGGGCCCATCGGATTGCTTTTATATCTGATTTTGCGCGCTACACATAAGGGAAAACCCGAAAATTCAATGCTACCGAGTTGACTTATGTGCAACAATCCCGATTTAGAGTAGTAGAATGCTAACACAGGGACAAGAATGGCCGATCCATATTCGATTTTGGGCGTATCAAAGGACGCGGACGAGAAGGCGATAAAGACCGCCTATCGCAAGCTCGCCAAAGAACTGCATCCGGACAAAAATACTGATAATCCCAAAGCTGCCGACCGGTTCAGCGAGGTTACGCGCGCCTATGACCTTTTGTCCGATGCCAAGAAACGGGCGCAATATGACCGCGGAGAAATCGACGAAAATGGTCAGGCGCGTGCACCATATGGTTATGGCGGCGGTGGCGGATTCGGAGGATCAGGGCAAAATCCGGGAAGCGCGAACTTTGACTTTGCTGGCAGCGGCATCGATTTGGGCGACATATTTGACGGCATTTTTGGCGGCGGCGGTACTGCCGGTGCCAGACCGAACCCCGGACCGCGCCCGCAGCCCCAGCCTTTGGCCAAGGGTGCCAATATCGCCTATGAGCATTTGGTTTCCTTCACTGACGCTGCAACTTTAACCCCGCAGCGCATTACGCTGCGTGACGGCAAAACGGTTGAATTCAAGCTACCCAAGGGCGTCGTTTCAGGGCAGCAGATCCGAATTCCGGGCAAAGGTCAGCCTGGCCCTGCGGGTCATGGCGATGCTATGGTTACTCTGAAAATCGGGAAACATCCCTATTTGTCGCGCGATGGCGATCATATCCGTATCGACCTTCCGATATCGCTGAAAGAGGCGGTGGCTGGTGGTAAAGTCAAAGTGCCTACGGTCGATGGTCCCATATTGCTGACCGTACCGCCGCGTACGAATTCAGGCGCGACCTTGCGGATAAAGGGCCGTGGATTTACCGACAAGGCAGGGGAACGTGGCGATCAATTGGTCAGCTTGATGATCCATCTGCCGCAAGACCCTGCGGAATTGGCGAAGCTGAACGAATGTCTGTCTGATCAACCCGTGCGGGTCAATATGGGTGTCTGAACATTCTCCCCTCTCTCCAGAGGCCCGGGCGCACAGCGCCGCGTTGCATGGCGAGAGTGAAGCCCGCTGGTTCTCGCATCTCGATACTCCGCGACAATTGTGGGAGGTCATGAAGCGCGTCTTTGTCGGCGTGTATAGCGAAGGCTTTGTTCATGCGGGTAACTTTGCCTATCTTTCACTCGTCGTGCTGTTTTCCTTTTGTATTGTGGCGGCCGCGATTGCCGGTGCATTTGGCCAAACGCAATCGGGCATCGCGCTTATCAACGCTTTTTTCCAGACGGTACCGCCCGGCGTTGCTGATGCCCTGCGCGGGCCGGTGGAAAGCGCGATGGCGGCCCGATCCGGCCCACTTTTATGGTTTGGCGGCGCGGTTAGTCTATGGACGACGGCCAGCCTGATTGAAACCATCAGGGATGTGATGCACCGATCCTATGGTACACAGCCGCATCTGCATTTCTGGCAATATCGGTTGAGTTCGCTGGGGACAGTGGTGTTTTCTGTGCTTCTGGCGATGGCGGCATTCAGCGCGCAAGTTATGGTGACGGCAATCGAAGATCTTGTTTACCGCTTCATCCCGTCGGCGCAGAATATTGCAGGATATTTCGCCCTTGGCCGCTTTGTGCCTTTCCTTATATTATTTGCTGCTATCTATCTGATATTCCGGGGCCTGACCCCCCAGAAATATCGCGCGCGCATTTATCCCAAATGGCCGGGTGCGGCGCTGGTCAGTCTGTGGTGGCTTGGTTGTACCGCGGTTTTGCCGTGGTTTCTGTCCACCATTACCAATTACGATGTTACGTATGGCAGCCTTGCCGGTGTGATGGTCGCGCTTATCTTTTTCTATCTGGTCGGCTTGGGCATGGTGACCGGCGCGCAATTGAACGCGGCACTGGCCAACGCGCATGAAAATGGACTAAGGGACCGATAACCCGAACTTTTCAAGATATGAGGATAGTATGAGCGGATTGATGGCTGGTAAACGCGGGCTCATAATGGGCCTCGCCAATGACAAGTCACTGGCATGGGGTATCGCGCAGCGGTTGAAAGCCGAGGGGGCTGAATTGGCATTCAGCTATCAAGGCGACGTGATGGAAAAGCGCGTTCGTCCGCTGGCGGAGCAATTGGGATGCGACTTTCTGATTGATTGCGATGTTGCTGATATGGCCAATCTTGACCGCGCCTTTGCGACGCTCGCTGACACATGGCCGACCATCGATTTCGTCGTCCACGCCATTGGGTTCACCAACAAAGAAGCGCTGCGCGGCAAATATTTCGATGTCAGTCTTGATGACTTTCTCATGACGATGAACATTAGCGTTTATAGCTTCACCGCCGTCGCCAAACGCGCCGCTGCGTTGATGCAGCCGCTTGATCCGGAAACGGGCGAGGGTGGCGGTTCCATGTTGACGCTGAGCTATTATGGGGCGGAAAAGGTCGTCCCGCATTACAATGTTATGGGCGTTGCCAAGGCGGCGCTTGAAGCATCTGTCAAATATCTCGCCAACGATGTGGGGCCAGGCGGCATCCGGGTTAACGCGATTTCGGCAGGGCCAATCAAGACATTGGCGGCATCGGGTATCGGGGATTTCCGCTACATAATGAAATGGAATGAATTAAATTCTCCACTGCGCAGGAATGTAACCATCGACGATGTCGGCGCATCCGCGCTGTATTTCCTGTCGGACCTGTCCAAAGGCGTGACGGGCGAGACTCATCATGTGGATGCAGGTTATCACACCGTCGGCATGAAGCAGGAGGATGCTCCTGATATAGGTTTAGCGTGATGATATCGGGCCATAGCAACGAACTCGTCCTGCTCCTCGCCGGCTGCGCTTTGCTGGTCGGGTTGCACGGATATTGGCACGCGAAGCATTATTGGGAAGGCTTGCCGCCGATACTCGACGGCTTTGTGTCGATGGCTGGATTTTGCGCGGTGATCGCGGCTTTTGTCGGGGGCGGACGGATAGGGCTTGTGTTTAATCATCCCCATGCCGCGCGTGTTCTGGCGATTGCGGTGACAATAATAGCCTATCGCGCGGTGCGGACATGGATTGGCAAGGAACAGGTTCGTTACCACAAGCTGCGCTCGGAAGGGGCCGTAGATCGGTCGTGACGGTGCATCTGGACAGCGACCTTGCGCTGCCGCAAAAGGGCAAGGCAAACTATGCACCCGCTTTTGCGCGAATGGGATGACAGATGAGCTTTAATACCTTTGGCCGCGTTTTTCGCTTTACCACTTGGGGGGAAAGCCATGGGCCTGCTTTGGGTGCGGTGGTCGATGGCTGTCCTCCGGGACTGGCCCTGAGTGAAGCCGATATCCAGCCCTTTCTCGACAAACGCCGCCCCGGCACGTCGCGCTTTACCACCCAACGGCAGGAACCGGACGCGGTGCGGATTTTGTCGGGGGTCTTTGAAGGCCGCACTACAGGAACGCCGATTTCGCTGATGATCGAAAATGTCGACCAACGGTCCAAAGACTATTCGGACGTCGCCACCGCCTATCGCCCCGGTCATGCAGATTACAGCTATGACGCCAAATACGGTTTCCGCGACTATCGTGGCGGGGGCCGGTCTAGCGCACGCGAAACGGCCGCGCGGGTTGCCGCCGGAGCGGTCGCAAGGGCGGTGATCCCTGATGTCGAAATTCTCGCTTATGTCGCTGAAATCGGCGGCGATGCGATTGACCGCGATAATTTCGAAGCGGCACAGATCGGGAAAAATCCGTTCTTCTGCCCCGATGAGGCAGCAGCCGGCCGCTGGGAAAAACTGGTTGATGAAGCGCGCAAGGCGGGTTCGTCGCTTGGTGCGGTGATCGAGTGCGTTGCAACCGGCGTGCCGCCCGGCTGGGGCGCGCCGCTTTATGCAAAGCTGGATAGCGAGCTTGCAGCCGCGATGATAAGCATCAATGCCGTCAAAGGCGTCGAGATCGGGGCAGGCTTTGAAGCTGCGCGCCTGCGTGGGGAGGAAAATGCCGACCGGATGCGGCCTTCGGCTGAAGGTTCGAACCACCCCCAGTTCATGGCGAATAACGCGGGCGGTATCGCTGGAGGTATCTCGACCGGGCAGCCCGTTGTCGTGCGGGTTGCGTTCAAGCCGACCTCGTCCATCCTGACGCCCGTCGAGACCATTACGCGCGAAGGCGAAGCGACGGATATCATGACCAAAGGCCGCCACGACCCCTGTGTTGGAATAAGGGGAACCCCTGTAGTCGAAGCGATGATGGCGCTGGTGCTGGCCGACCAGAAACTGTTGCACCGCGCGCAATGCGGTTAGGAGAACGACCTTGCCCAAGCTGGACATCGAAGCCATCCCGCAAAGTAACGCCACCGGTTATCCTGCGCCCTTTGACCAAGAAGTAGAGGGACGATATTGGCGCAGGCTCGCTCCTGTCGCAGGATTGAGCCAAATGGGGGCAAGCCATGTCGTCTTGAAACCAGGCGGTTGGTCATCCCACAGACATTGGCACGAAGGTGAGGATGAATTCGTGGTCATGCTCTCGGGTGAGGCCATCTTAATCGAAGACGGCGGTGAAACCGTTATGCGTGCGGGTGACGTCGCGGCTTGGCCGGCGGGCGTTCCAAACGGCCATCATCTCGTAAACCGCGCTGACCATGACTGTGTTTTTATAGCGATTGGAACAGGCGACCGAAGCAAAGGCGGCGGATATTCGGACATCGACATGACCTTCAGCGATGAAGGCTATTTCCACAAGGACGGCACGCCTTACCCGACGACGCGGTTAATTTAAGTCGCTGCATCCTCGATGCGCTGGATCGTCCATGTTTCTTCGGCGGCTGCGGCGTACCATTCTTCCATCCATGGATGCGCCATCATTGCCTCGACATAGCTTTGGGCAAAGCCGGGCAGGGTGAAGCCATATGTGACAAAGCGGGTAACAACCGGGGCAAACATAATGTCGGCGGCGCTGAAGGTTCCAAAAAGATACGGCCCTTCTTTTCCGAACCGCGACCGCGCCTCCGCCCAGTTTTGCAAGATGCGGATCGCATCGGCGCGGGTTTCCTCTGATACCGTAAAGCCAGCGACGGTTTTGCGCGTATTCATCGGGCATTCGCGGCGCAGCGCCATGTAGCTACAGTGCATTTCGGCAACCATTGATCGCGCCATAGCCCGGGCGACCTCGTCCTTCGGCCAGTACCGGTCCCGTCCGACCTTGTCAGCGAAATAATCGATGATCGCCAGGCTATCCCACACGACGGCGTCGCCATCCCATATGATCGGGACTTTGCCCGATGACGGCGCAAGGTCGTCCTCACGCTTTCGGGCGTCCCAATTGTCGTCATAAAGCGGCACGATCAGCTCGTCGAAATGCAACCCCGATTGTTTTGCCGCAAGCCAACCGCGCAAGCTCCAGCTTGAATAGGCCTTGTTTCCGATGATGAGTTTCAGCGTCATGACGCGACCGCTTCTAACACCGCGTCGCGCAAATCTTCAATCCCTCCCTTTTTTTCAGCCGATGTCACCGATAAATCGGGATAGGCCGCAACGTGCTTGCGAAGTTTTGTCATTGTGTCGGTTTCGACGGCTTCACGCTCGGTCGCTTTGATCTTGTCGGTTTTGGTGAGAACGATGCGGTAGCTAATTGCTGCATTGTCGAGCATCTTCATGATTTCATGGTCGACTTCCTTGATGCCGTGGCGGCTGTCGATCAGGACAAACACCCGTTTCAGCACGGCGCGACCGCGTAGATAGTCGTTAATCAGATAGCGCCATTGCTGCACCGTTTTAACAGGTGCCTTGGCATAGCCATAGCCCGGCATATCAACGATGCGGAACAACGCAGGATCCCCAACATCAAAGAAGTTCAATTCCTGCGTTCGGCCCGGCGTATTCGATGCGCGGGCCAGATTGTTACGGTTGACCAGCGCGTTAATTAGGCTGGATTTTCCGACGTTCGACCGTCCGGCAAAGGCAATTTCTGGCACCGAGGGTTCGGGCAAAAATTCCAGTTTCGGTGCAGACTTCAGGAATGTAACCGGGCCGGAAAAGATTTTGGAAGTCATGTCATGCATATAAAAAACCGTCACCCTGAACGCGTTTCAAGGTCTTACTTATGCGGCCGAAAGCAAGCTGCTGAAGCGAGTTTAGCATGACAGTCTTTTTGGCGACCATCATTTTCACGTTCCCGCCTTCGCCTTCTCCCGCGCTTTTTCCTCGGCTTCTTTTGCCATCTGTTCCTTAAGAATCGGATGCCGCGAATAAAGCCATTTTTGTTGTGCGATGGAAATCACGTTCGACATAACCCAATAGAGCTGAAGCCCGGCCGCGAAAGGTGCCATGATGAACATCAGGAACCAGGGCATAATCGCAAAGACCTGTTTTTGAACCTCGTCCATCGGTTGTGGATTAAGCTTCTGCATCAGCCACATCGTCACGCCGAGCAGGATGGGCAGAACGCCAATCGCAAGGAATGTCGGCGGGTCAAAGGGTATCAGACCGAACAGGTTGACCGGAGTCAAAGGATCGGGCGCCGACAAATCCTTGAGCCACAACGCGAACGGCTGATGCCGCATTTCAATGCTCAACATCAAAATCTTGTACAGCGCGAAAAAGATCGGAATCTGCAACAAGATGGGCAGGCAACCGGCAAGCGGATTGACCTTTTCATCCTTGTACAGTTTCATCATTTCTTGTTGCAGGCGCGGCTTGTCGTCTTTCAACCGTTCCTGCAATGCCTTCATCTTGGGCTGAACAGCCCGCATCTGCGCCATCGAAGCGAACTGTTTCTGCGCGACGGGGAACATGAATAGGCGGACGATGACGGTCAGGCCGAGGATCGCGACGCCGAAATTGCCGAAAACACCGAACAGCCAGTGCAAAATCCAGAAGAAAGGTATGGCGATGAACCAGAACCAGCCCCAATCGATGGCATAATCCAGCAAAGGTATGCCCTGCTTGTTGGCATACATATCGAGCGTTTCGACTTCTTTGGCGCCTGCAAAGAGGCGCGAAGTCTGCGACATGGTTGCGCCGGGGGCCACTTTACTCTGGGTCGCATTCACCATTTGCGTCCAGTAATAGCCATCCGCAGTCTTGAACGAAGCGTTGGTTTTGACCTTTTGGTCGGGGACCAATGCGGTCAACCAATACATTTCGGTCACGCCCATCCAGCCGCCGGTGGTGCTGTAATCCAACTCGCTTTTGGGCGCTTCGATCACTTCATCATAGTTGATGTTGACAATTTTGCCGTCAAACACGCCCATGGGCCCGACATGGATCTTCCAGGTATCAGGGTCAGGTGATTTGCCATTGCGGCTTAACAGCCCGAATGGGGCGACTTCGGCTTCCGTGGCTGCGCCATTGGTAAAGCGCTGCTCTGCGGTAATCATGTAATATTTGTCGACCGTCAGGATGATTTCGAACTTCTGCAGCTCGGGGTTAATCCAGCTAAGGGTCACCGGCGTTTCTGGCGTCAGCTTATTGCTGCTTGGCGTCCAAACGCTTTTGTCATCGGGGGCAACAATGCCCTTTCCGACCCAACCGAAGCGGGCAAAATGCGCCTTTGATGTACCTGATGGCGCGAATATACGGACTGGCGGTGAATCTTTGGGCAATGCCGTGCGATGCGCAAGCAGTTGCAGGTCATCGATCCGCGCGCCTTCAAGGTTGACCGAGCCTTTCAGTTTTGGCGTTTCGATCAGGATACGGGCGGACCCTTTGAGTGCGTCGCCCAACGGAATATTTTTCGCGGCGGCGGCCGATGTGATGGCTGCACCTGTTGTAGCCGAGCCGCTGGGCGTGTCTGTCGGGGCACCCTCGGTCGGGGCAGTCGCGTTCTCTGCAACCGGAATGGCCGACGGGAAGAACGTGCTGGCGACATAGGGCCAGCCGAACAGGATAAGGCCTGTCAGCAAAACTGCAATTATCAGGTTACGCTTGTCGTCCACGTTTAACTTTCCCCGTTATTCAATCTGTTGGGTGGTTCATGGCACGGGGTCGTGCCCGTGTCCGCCCCAAGGTTGGCAGCGCAATAGCCGTTTGATGGCCAGCCAGCCACCCTTAATTGCGCCATATTTCTGAAGCGCCGTAATCGCATAGGCCGAACAACTCGGGCTGTACCGACACGTCGGTGGCAAGATGCGCGATGGGCCGATCTGCCACCCGCGTGCGACCAGTATGAGCACCCGTGCGATCATTGGCACAGCTTATCCAGCGCCTTGGCCATATCCGTGCGCAATTCGCCAAAATCCCTTTCAATCCCGCCATCGCGTCCGATCAGGATATGATCGGCTCCGGCTTTACCCTTCTCGGCCAGCATTTCCCGTGCAAGAGCGCGAAAGCGGCGGCGCATCCGGTTGCGGACGACGGCATTGCCCACCTTTTTGGTGATGGTGATGCCAAGCCGAATCTCGGGCTGGTCGTCTTGCCGGTCTTTTACCAGCAAAACAAAACCGGGAGTTGCGTAACGCTTCCCCCGGTTGGCGGCCAAAAAGTCGGACCGTTTTTTGATGACGCTGTAACCGCGCATGTCGCGGCCTGCCGTCGCTTGGATCAGGCCGAAAGTTTCTTGCGGCCACGCGCGCGGCGCGAGTTAAGGATGTTGCGGCCAGCGGCGGTCGACATACGCAGACGGAAACCGTGGCGACGGGCACGCACGAGATTGCTCGGCTGAAAAGTGCGCTTCATGACTGTAATCCTTAATTTTTAGTCGGTATGAAATGAAAAGGGCCGCCGAATCTGTCCAGCGACCGCCTTTGTTGACGTGGCCATTATGCCCGGGGCGAGGAAAAGTCAACATCGGTCATGGCAGTTTCATGCCGATATCATCGCGCCGGAACATATGCAGGATATCGCGTTTGACGTCAGGGAAGGGGGGGCGTTTCCGAACTTTGCTGCGCCTGAGGGCCCAATCTGCCCACCGGCCATATTCGGGGTGGCGCTTTGACAGCCTCGAATAGCGCTTTTTGGCCCACAGCGAATGCTTGAGAATAACTCCCAGCCCAATGATGAATAAAGCAAGACCGCCCGGCCCCGGAAGCCAGCTCACTAGAGGAGCGGCGACGATCAGAATCCAGCCCAATATCACCATCGCCCACCTGTAAGCGGATGAATCGGTCCATTTCTTTGACTGGGCTTTCTGCATCGTCATGATGTGGGTTAGCCACAACGGTGTTGCAAGTTAATGTCGGTCGGACCGAAACAGATTGAAGTTGCGGCGCAAATTTACAACACTGTAAACAATTTGTGGCAGGCAAGGATAAATTTGCCGCAATACTCTTCCAAAACCTACAGAAACCGCCATATAGATAGCATTATGCCGAACGCTCTCCCTCACCTTCACCATATTGGCGTACTGCCTGCCGATATTGATTTCATGGGCCATGTGAACAACGCCCGTTATCTGAACTGGGTGCAGGATGCAGTGCTTGCTCACTGGCATAAACTCGCGCCGCCAGAAACCGCGGCCAAATATCTGTGGGTCGCACTGAAGCATGAAATCACCTATCGAAAGCCCGCTTTCCTGGACGACGATGTGATCGCGATGGTTGTGCTTGAAAAAGTGCAGGGCGCCCGTTCATTTTACGATACGGTGATAAAGCGTGGCGAGGAAGTGCTGGCCGAGGTGAAGTCAAGCTGGTGCTGCATCGATGCAGAAACCCTGCGTCCGGCGCGGATCGCGAACGAAATACAGGAATATTTCTTTCCCAAGGATTGAGGTGGGGGGTGCCCCTCTCCAACTGCACATAAAGGGGAAATGTAGAGCGCTATTCCCCTCTCTCCTTTAGGGGAGAGGTACGTAGTCTTGTGGCTTTAGCCATTAGACGAAGTGGAGAGGGGGAGGTCGTGCGCAAACTTCAATATTGCTGCCCCTCTCCAACTGCGCCTAGGCCTTTCGGCCAAGGCTTCGTATCCTCTCCCCTGAGCCGAAGGCGGCCGGAGGCCAACGGGAGAGGGCGAGGTGGGACACAAGCCTCCAAAACCCAACCGCAATCAAAAAATCGGGTCGTTCGCTCCGCCATCATCGAGCAGCGTGGTTTCGGTGTGAATGCCGCATTCGACCTTGTCCCAGCCTTTCCACCGGCCAGAACGCGGATCTTCGCCCGGAGCGACCTTTGTGGTGCACGGCGAGCAGCCGATGGAGGGATAGCCTTGTTCCACCAGCGGATGCGCAGGGAGATCATGTTCGGCCATATAGGCGTCCAGACGCGCCTTGTCCCAGTCGGCCAGCGGATTGACCTTCAGGCGGCCTTCCTCGATTTCAAAGCGGGGCAGAGCTTTGCGGGTCGATGACTGAAACGCCTTGCGACCGGTAAATTGGGCATCGAAACCTGCCAGAGCCGATTTCAGGGGCAAAACCTTGCGGATTTCGCAGCAGCCGTCCGGGTCATAGGACCAGCGTAGGCCCGTGCCGTCCTTTTGAGCGAGCAACTCGGGATCTGGTGTCAGGTTACGCAGGTCGATAAACCCAATCTTTTCGCGCAGTTCTTCGCGATAGGTAATGGTCTCCGGAAAATGCTTGCCCGTTTCCAGAAACAGCACGGGTACATTGGGGTCGATGCTCGCGATCAGGTGCAGCAATACGGCGCTTTCTGCGCCAAAGCTGGAAACAATCGCTGCATCGCCAAGCATGTTTTCCTTGAGCAACACCGTCAGCATCTCGACCGTATCGCGCCCACGGAACATGTTATTGAGGCGAACGGCGTCGGCCTCTGTGTAACGGGGCGCTGTGTCGATCCGGTCAATGATGCGGACATGCTCACCCATGGCGCAGCTTCCATACCGGTACGGCGGCATCGGCGGCACCCTGATAGACATTCTCGTAACGCGCAAAAGCGGCCTCGACATCGGCGGGATTGAGCGAACCCTCGGGTGCAAAGCTGTCAAAGCCGCAGCGCCGCATGAAGGCGATCTGGTCGACAAGCACGTCACCCTGCGCCCTCAATTCACCAGTGTATCCGGCTTCGCGCAGGATGCGCGCCGAGCTATAGCCACGCCCGTCCCGAAACTTCGGGAAGGCCACCTCAATCAGCGTAAGCCGATCCAGAAACGGAATCAGGGCGCGGGCGTCGTCATCGGGCTCCAGCCGGACTGCGGTCGCGTTCGACTGGTCCAGGAAGGCGTCGAGCGTGACTGAAGGTTGTTCGGTGACTTCATCGTCGCGATAGCGGAACTCAACCATAAATCGCCTCCTTGAACGGTTCCATGCCCACACGACGGTAGGTATCGACGAAGCGTTCATCACCGTCACGCAGTTCGCGATATTTTTCGACAGCCTTTTCGACCGCATCGATAATACCGTCTTCGTCGAACCCGGGACCGGTTATCTTGCCGATCGAAACATCCTCGGCACCCGATCCACCCAATGTCAGCTGGTAATTTTCCACGCCTTTTTTGTCGACGCCGAGGATACCGATGTGCCCGGCATGGTGATGGCCGCAGGCGTTGATGCAGCCCGATATTTTGAGCTTCAGCTCACCGATGTCGCGTTGCCGTTCCGCATCGGCAAAGCGCGTTGCGATCTTCTGTGCAATGGGGATCGAGCGGGCGTTGGCGAGACTGCAATAATCAAGGCCTGGGCAGGCGATGATATCGCTGATCAGGTCAAGATTGGCGTTGGCAAGTTCCGCTTCGCGCAGGGCGTGCCAGACAGCATATAGGTCGCGCTTGGCAACGTATGGCAGTACGATGTTCTGCGCGTGCGTTACCCGCAGTTCGTCGAAGCTGTACTTCTCTGCTAGGTCAGCCATGACATCGATCTGCGAAGACGATGCATCGCCGGGGATTCCGCCAATCGGCTTCAAACTGATATTTACGATGGCATAGCCCGCCTGCTTGTGCGGCTTCACATTCTGGTCAAGCCAGACGGCGAAATCCGGGTCGCTGCGGTCAGGTTCAGCTTCGGTGGCTTCAAAAGCCGGCGGTGCGAAGAAAGCAGTGATGCGTTCAAGTTCAGCCAAAGGCGGGTCGATGCCCAATGTTTTCACATGGGCAAATTCTTCCGTAACCTGACGGCGATATTCGTCAGCGCCGATTTCGTGCACGAGGATTTTGATCCGTGCCTTGTAGACGTTATCGCGGCGTCCATAGCGGTTGTATACGCGCAGGCAGGCCTCGATATAGCTAAGCAGGTCATCAGCCTCAACAAACGGATTGATCTCCGGCGCGATCATCGGGGTCCGGCCCATGCCGCCGCCAACGAACACACGTGCGCCCAGAACGCCGTCTTTCTTCACGAGTTCAAGCCCGATGTCATGCAAACGCATCGCCGCGCGGTCTTCTGGTGACGCGATGACCGCGATCTTGAATTTGCGTGGCAGGTAGCTGAATTCCGGGTGGAAAGTTGACCATTGGCGCAGCAGTTCGGCCAACGGACGAGGGTCGGCGACTTCATCTGCGGCAGCGCCTGCATATTGGTCCGAACTGATGTTGCGGATGCAATTGCCGCTGGTCTGGATGGCGTGCATCTCGACACTGGCCAGATCCTCAAGCAGGTCGGCGCATTCTTCCAGCTTGATCCAGTTATACTGGATGTTCTGGCGCGTGGTGAAATGGCCGTAATCCCGGTCATATTTGCGCGCAATGTGAGCGAGCATCCGCGTCTGGCGGCTGTCGAGCGTGCCATAAGGAATGGCGACGCGCAGCATATAGGCGTGCAGTTGTAGGTATAGACCGTTCATCAGCCGCAAGGGCTTGAACTGGTCTTCCGTAATTTCCCCCGCCATGCGGCGATTCACCTGATCGCGAAATTCCGCCACGCGGGCGTCGACGATGGCTTGGTCGTAATTGTCATATTTATACATGTCAGATGATCCAATCGCCAGCAGCGGGGTCTGCGGGTTTGAGGGTAAGGTCGGGACGGACGGTCGGGCCAAGCGCGCGCACGCGGTCCTTGATGTGCGCGGGGCGGGGGCCTTCGGGGGTGTCAATCGCGTCGATGATATAGGGGGCATTCACACGCCGCGCGCCTTCTTCGGCGTGCAAAATGGCTTCACCGCTTTCACCGACATCGACGGCATCTTCGACATGGATCGACCAGCCACTGCCGGTCCACCAGGTGACGGCACCCGAACCCAATTCATTTCCGGTCAGTAATTTCACGCCAAAGTCTCCGCTTGTTTAGCAAAATGGATGAGCCGGTCTTCGGCATCGGATTTCAGAACAACATCGCCGACGATGATAATCGCGGGTGAAGTGACCTTCTCACGCACAATCATGTCGCCAAGATCGGTCAGGATCGTCCGCAACGCGCGCGAATTTGGCCGCGTAACGCGTTCGAGGACGGCGACGGGCGTGTCGGGCGACAGGCCGTCGCAAATCAGCTTTTCGGTGATATCCGCAGCAGTGGCGATGCCCATATAGATTACGAGCGTGCGTCCCTTGCCAGCAAGCCCGGCCCAGTTCTGGTCGGTAAGGCCCTTGCACTGCCCAGCGACAAAGGTCACTGCGCTCGACGCGTCGCGGTGGGTGAGGGGGAGCAGCGCACCTGCGGCCCCGCCCATCGCAGCGGAAATGCCGGGAACTACCTCGACATCGATACCGGCTTCACGGCAGGATTCGGCTTCTTCACCGCCGCGTCCGAAGATGAAGGGATCGCCGCCCTTGAGGCGCACGACCATATGCCCTGCGAGGGCCTCACGCACGAGGATGTCATTGATGCCTTCTTGAGGCACCGTGTGCTTTGACCGGCTCTTCGCCACTGAAATCAGCCGCGCTGCCGGGTTAATCATCGCCATGATCGCGTCATCGACCAGACCGTCATGCACGACGACATCTGCCGTCGAAATCAGGCGCGCCGCCTTGAGTGTCAGCAGTTCAGGGTCACCGGGACCTGCACCAACCAGAAAGACTCTTGCTTTTTTCATCCAGCCAAAATGCGCCGGATGAAGCGCTGCTTCAAATGAGGATAAGTTGGTGTTGCCCTAGAAGAACTTTAGGACATTATTTTCCCGGGCTGGGAGCAGCGCTTTCTTCGTCTTTCATCCCGATGCCGATCATCGCCTTTGGCACCTCATTTTCCGAGGAAACGACAGGATAGGCGCAATAATCGGCTGCGTAATAGGCGCTAGGGCGATGGTTGCCTGATAGGCCAATGCCGCCAAAGGGGGCGGCCGATGACGCGCCATTGGTGGGCGCATTCCAGTTCACGATGCCGGCGCGACTGTTGGCCCAAAATTCGTCATATTGCTGGGCGGTCCCGCCTATCAACGACGCTGAAAGGCCAAAACGGGTGTTGTTGGCCTCAATAATCGCCGCGGTGAAATCTGCGACACGGATAATCTGGAGCAGCGGGCCGAAGAGTTCGATGTCGGGTCTTTCCTTCATATCCGTGACGTCGATCATGCCGGGCGAAAGAAATGGCCGCCCCTGAATCGGCACTTTCATATGTTTGATGGGCCGCCCGCCACGACTCATCAACGCCAGAAAGCTCTCAACCAGATTATCACAGACGTCGTTATCGATAACTGGCCCCATGAATGGTGGCGGCTCGCCATGCGGTTCGCCGATGATTAGCCGGTCCGCGATTTTCTTCACCTCGCTGACCAAAAGGTCGTAGATATCGTCTTTGACAATCAGGCGGCGCGCGGCGGTGCAGCGTTGTCCTGCGCTTAAAAAGGCAGACTGCACGACCAACACAGCCGCGCTGTGAATATCACGGGTGTCCCACACGATAATCGGATTATTGCCACCCATTTCGAGGGCAAGGATCTTGTCAGGTCGATGGGCAAACTGCCGGTTGAGGGCGATGCCGGTCTGGGCCGATCCTGTGAACAATAAACCGTCAATGTCAGGGTGCGCCGACAATGCCTTGCCGATGTCGGGTCCTCCGTGAACGACGCGCACGACATTCTCTGGAATCCCGGCCTTGTGATAAAAATCGACGAGCATCTGGCCGCTTGCCGGTGTCTTCTCCGACGGCTTGAAAACGATGGCATTGCCCGCAATCAGGGCGGGGATGATATGTCCGTTCGGCAGATGTGCCGGAAAATTATAAGGCCCCAGGACCGCAAGTACCCCATGCGGCTTGTGCCGCAGCGCGCTTCTGGTTCCGGCCTTGCCATCCAGACGCCGTTGCGCGGTCCGGTCGGCATAGGCCCTGATTGAAATATCGACCTTGTTGATGACGGATTCAACTTCGGTTCGTGCTTCCCAAAGCGGCTTTCCGGTTTCGCGTGCGATGACGTCGGCAAATTGTTCCAGATCGGCGCGCACGCGGTTTGCAAAACTGCGGACACGCTCAATCCGTTCGGACAAGGGTGCAGCGGCCCAGTTGGGCCATGCCGATCTGGCTTTGGCCACTTCGGTATCGACATCGCTCGTCCGCCCGCGCCAAAGTTCGGCGCCTGTTGCGGGTTCGAAGGATATCAGTTCGGACACATAATGCCTTTTGTTATTATGGTTAATATCGGTCCACTATAATCTGAACGCAAACATTTTATATCAGGTAAATCAATTCTGTAAAACTCAACGCTGTGAAAGTGCATGCCCCATGATCCGGATCGCTTCCACCTTTTGGTGCAACGGCTGCCAATCATCGTGCTCTGCGATTGGGGCCCATATATGTTCGACTTCGGCTATCAGCATCGAACAAGGCGGCGATGCTGTCCAATAGGAAGTCCCGGAGTCGTCCTGGGACGGATATTTCGCGAGCAATGCTTCGAAATCTACGCCGTGTTCATGTGTTTGGTCTGACCATCCGATGCGCCCGCCGCGATAGGCATGGAAAAACACATCGATCGGAATCTTTCCCCGCACCATGAACCGCTCGCCGGCTTCGACCAGTTCGCGGTCGCGGTCGATCCCCTGTGACTGCACACCTAGCCGCCACAAAAATCGCGTGATAATGGCGGACTGAAAAAGTGCAGGAAAGCGTTCCAGCGCCTCGATCAACGGAGGCGCTTCGCATATCAACCGCAACGATACCGCTAGCTGACCGAGATTCCAGTGCATCGCCTCGGCCTGTCGTCCAAAAGCATAAAGGCCGCTTTCATCAAAATAGGCAGCGGTGAAATGCGGGTCCCAATATTCGGTGAACCGCCAAGGCCCATAGTCGAAGCTTTCCCCGGTAATGTTGATATTATCGGTATTCAAAACGCCGTGCACGAATCCGGCCACCATATAAGAAGCGGCCAAATCTGCGATGCGTTCCACGGCGAGGTGGAGCAGTTGCGCCGCCGGATTTTCGCCGGGGGTTTCATTGTACAAAATCGTCAAACAATAACGCACCAGCCGCGCCATCATGTCGGCGTCACCCTCCGCCGCTATGCGCTGGAACGTGCCGATACGGATGTGGCTATGACTGAGCCGCACGAGCACCGCAGAGCGTGTGGGCGAAGGCTCGTCTCCTCGGACCAATTCTTCGCCGGTTTCAATGACGGAAAATGTTTTTGACGTATTTACGCCAAGCGCTTCGAGCATCTCTGTCGCCAAAATCTCGCGGACTGCGCCTTTCAAGGTAAGCCGTCCATCGCCCCGTCGACTATATGGTGTCGTTCCCGACCCTTTGGTCGCCAGATCAAGCAAACGGCCATGGCCATCGCGTAACTGGGCGAACAGAAATCCCCGCCCGTCGCCGATTTCCGGATTATACACCCGGAACTGGTGACCGTGATAGCGCAGGGCAAGCGGTTCCGGCATATTGTCAGGTAAAGGCTCGAACCGGCCGAAGTGTCGCACCCAGTCTGCATCGCTTAAATTCTCGAGCCCCACGGTTGCAGCCCAGCGGTCATTGCGGAACCGCAATATGGTCTCGGGAAAATTGGCCGCTTTGACCGTGTCGCCAATTTTTGCACCAAGGCTGGCGATTTTCGGATCAGGGCGATAGGGGGAGGACAGAACTTTAATATGCATCGGTCCTGTTTGGGCGGGGCGCAAGGGAAAGGCAAGTATGGCGGCAGTTCGCATCCTTCATTTGCACAGCAGTTTCAATCTCGGCGGGCAGGAATCGCGCACGGTGCGATTGATGAATCATTTTGGCGATCAGGCCGAGCATAGTATATTATCGGCTGTCCCCGATGCATTTGGCGCGGCGGATGCCATAGACAGACGGATCAAGTTTAGCCTGCCAAAGGATGCTGCGCCATCGCTGGCCGGAATGCCCGGCATGGGCCGCTATCGCAAGCTGGCCGCTTATATGAAACGATTCCATCTGGTGCTCAGCTATAACTGGGGCGCGATGGACGGTGTAATGGCGCGTACATTATTGGGACAAGCCCAAGGTTTGCCGCCGCTGATCCACCATGAAGACGGTTTCAACCATGACGAAATCGACCGCCTGAAGCAGCGCCGCAACTGGTTTCGAACGATAGCATTGCAGCGTGCCCATTCGCTTGTGGTGCCGTCGAAAACGCTGGAGAAAATTGCGCGCACCGCCTGGCATCAGCCGCTCGACAAGATTTGCCGCTTTCCCAACGGCATCGACACCGACCATTATAACCGCCGTCCGCAACGCGGCTCCTTTCCCGGTTTTCAAAAGCGCGAGGGCGAAATTGTGGTCGGAACCATTGCGGGGCTACGGACAGTCAAAAACCTGCCACGTCTTGTCCGTGCTGTGGCGGCGGCCGGCCCCAATATCAGGCTGGCTATTGCGGGTGAAGGGCCGGAGCGGGGAGCCATTTTGGCCGAGGCCGAGCGGTTGGGAATTGCCGACCGTGTCATGATGCCGGGTTTTTTGAAGGACCCGGCGCGTTATATCCGGTTGTTCGATATATTCGCGCTGAGTTCTGACAGCGAACAATATCCGATTTCATTGGTCGAAGCGATGACCAGCGCAATTCCGGCGGTTTCGACCGATGTGGGTGATGTCCGCAACATCGTTGCGCGGGAAAATCTGCCGTTCATCGTCGCCCGTGATGACGAAGCCGCATTGGCCAATGCGATTGCGACGCTGGCTAATGATGTCGTTTTGCGTCATAATGTCGGTGATGCCAACCGGACGATTGCCTGTTCGCAATATGACGAAGCAACAATGTTCGCCCGATATCGCCAGCTTTACGGGTCTGCGATGAAGCGCGCCGATTTTGCGCGACAAGCATGATTGTTTGGGATAGCGGCGAAATATAGGAGCAAGGGAAGGTGCTTTCGGGCGCCAATTACAATACATAGGGGTCGTGTTTGTGTTCAAGGGTCTAAAACCCATTATCTATGGTGGCCGTGAAGTCTGGCCATTGGTTGAAGGTGGCAAGGGTGTTGCTGCGACCAATCATGCAAGTTCGGGCGCGTGGGCTGCTGCTGGAGGTATCGGGACGGTGTCGGCGGTGAACGCTGACAGCTATGACGAAAATGGCGACATGATACCGCAGGTTTTCCATGGCAAAACCCGGGCCGAACGCCATGAAGAGCTTGTCGAATATGGCATCAAGGGCGGCATCGCGCAGGTAAAGCTGGCGCATGAAATCGCTGGCGGCAAGGGTGCGATCAACATCAACGTTTTATGGGAAATGGGCGGCGCCCAGCGCATATTGCACGGCATCCTGGAAGCAACGCCGGGGATGGTAACGGGCGTTACCTGCGGGGCAGGAATGCCCTACAAGCTGTCCGAAATTGCTGCGCAATATAGCGTCTATTATCTTCCGATCATCAGTTCGGCACGGGCATTTCGCGCGCTCTGGAAGCGGGCTTATCATAAGGTGCCTGAATGGCTTGGGGCCGTTGTTTACGAAGATCCCTGGCTTGCTGGCGGCCACAATGGTCTGTCAAACGCTGAAGACCCGCGCAGTCCGGAAGACCCTTATCTACGTGTCAAAGCGCTCCGCGAAGTCATGCGGGCCGAGGGTATTCCCGACACATTACCGATCATCATGGCAGGCGGCGTCTGGTTCTTGCGCGAATGGGACAATTGGATCGACAGTCCCGAATTGGGACAGATTGCTTTTCAGTTCGGCACCCGGCCATTGCTGACACAGGAAAGCCCGATACCCGGCGGATGGAAAGATGCCCTGACCAAGATCCCCGAAGACGGCGTCTTGCTGCACCAGTTTTCGCCAACAGGTTTTTATTCCAGTGCGGTTATCAATCCGTTTCTGGAGGAACTGCAAGCGCGTTCGGCACGGCAGATCAGGTACATGCAGGCGGCTGATCCTGAACATACGATCCAGCTTGATGTCGGCGTAAAGGGAAAGAATTTCTGGGTAACACCGGCCGACCTGATGAAGGCGCGGGAATGGGATGCACGTGGCTTTACCGTCGCGCTCAAGACACCCGATAACAGTCTCGTATTTGTGACCCCGAAATCGGGAGAGGTCATCCGCAAGGACCAGAAGGATTGCATGGGCTGTCTTTCGCATTGTGGTTTTTCCTCCTGGAAGGACCATGATAATAACAGCACCGGCCGCCTTGCCGATCCGCGTAGTTTTTGCATTCAAAAGGCGTTGCAAAACATCGCACATGGCGCGCCGATTGACGAAAATCTGATGTTTGCAGGGCATAGCGCTTATTTGTTTGGCAAGGATCCATTTTATTCCAATGGGTTCGTTCCGACGGTTAAACAACTGGTGGATCGCATCCTGACCGGCGATTGATTACCGCGGTCATTTACCGATTATTGACCTTATCCCGTTATTTTTCGGTATAGGGGATGCTGATGGGTTATATGACGTCGCAATATCGTAAAGTCGAACCCGCGCGGCTTGAGCAGCGCGAGGCTCAGCGTCATCCCGTATTACTGGGCCGAGCAAGCGTCCAAGACAATGGTAAAGAGACGTTGGAAGCCAGCCTTGTCGACCTGTCCGTATATGGCTGCCGCGTGTTAATTGACGGCGGCATCACCGTCGGTGACCGCATCTGGTTACGTCTCGCCGGAAGCCATCCGATCAGCGCCACCGCTGTGTGGGCCGAGGGCAATCGGTTGGGTTGCAAATTTGACGAGATGCTCGACCGGGCGTTGTTTCGGGAATTGACGATACAGGGCTGTTGACCCTACCCATGCGCTCGTTCATGATTTAATCAGACGATTAAATCAAAGGATGAAGCGATGGATTTCAGTCTTACCGAAGAACAGCAGTCTCTCAAGGAATCCGCACGCAGTTTTGCCCAACGTGAACTCGCGCCCTTGGCCGCGAAACTCGAGTCCGAAAATAGCGCCCTGCCACACGCTGCTGTCAAGCGCATGGCGGAAATGGGATTTTTGGGGATCAATATCCCTGAAGAATTGGGCGGGATGGGCCTGTCTAATCTCGATGCACTCATTGTGCTGGAAGAACTCGCAAAGGTATCGAGCGCGGTCGCATTTCCCGCATTTGAAGCCAATGTCGGCCCAGTCCATGCGATCCGCCATTTTGCACCGGAGGCGTTAAAGCACCGCATTGTGCCCGCCGTGTGTCGCGGTGACATGATCGTTGCGGTATCGATGTCCGAACCCAATGCCGGAACCGCGCTGACGGATTTGACTACGCGCGGCGTTATTGACGGTGAGTTTGTGACGCTGAACGGGTCAAAACGCTGGTGTTCGGGCGGCGGTCATAGCGACGCCTATCTTGTTTATACCCGTCTGTCCGATACGCCGGGGGCCAAGGGTATCGGCGCAGTTCTTGTTGAAAAAGACACGCCGGGCCTCAGCTTTGGCGAGGCGGAAACTTTGATGGGATTTCGCGGTGTGCCTTCGGCGGATATCTATCTCGACAATGTGCGGGTTCCGGTGGGCAATATCGTGGTTCCGGCCGGCGGCTTTGCCAAGTTGATGGAGGCGTTCGACCTTGAACGGTGCGGCAACGCAATTATGGCACTGGCCCAGGCATCGGGCGCATTAGAAGATGTGCTCGCTTATGTTCAGGAACGCCGCCAATTTGGAAAACCGCTCGCAGATTTTCAGGCAGTTCAATTGAAACTGGCCGAAATGCAGATGGAATTAGAGGCCGCCCGCCTGCTGATTTACCGCGCCGCGGTCAACGCCGATAAGGGCTTACCGTCCATTCTCGACAGCAGCACCGCCAAATGTTTCGCAAACCAGATTGCGCGCAATGTCACCGGCAATGCGGTCCAATTAATGGGGGGCTACGGCTATTCCACAGCCTATCCGATGGAACGCCGGATGCGCGATGCATGGGGCTGGGGCATCGCAGGTGGGGCAATCGATATCCAGAAGGTCAATATCGCAAGCGCCATGGTCGGGCGGCGGTTTGACCAGCGACGGTGAGGGCTTAAAAACCCCGCTCCCGTTAATGCGCGGCACCCCAGCTTGGACCGGTGCCGATTTCAACGCCAAGAGGAACCGAAAGTTTCACCAAAGGCTCCGCCGCGTTCGCCATGATCGACCGGATGATGTCGCTTGCCGCAGCCACATCATCCTGCGGCAATTCGAACACCAGTTCGTCATGCACCTGAAGCAGCATTTTGACGTGTGACAGACCCGCTTCTGCCAGCGCAGGCCCCATGCGAACCATCGCGCGTTTGATAATGTCCGCGCTGGTCCCCTGAATCGGCGCATTGATCGCAGCGCGCTCGCTGCCCTGCCGTTCCGCCTGATTGGCGGACTTGATGCGCGGGAACCAGGTTTTGCGGCCGAACAAAGTCGTTGAATGTCCGCATTCGCGAACGTCCGCTAGGGTTTCCTGAATATAGTTCGATATACCGGGAAAGCGTTTGAAATAGGCGTCGATCAAGGCCTGCGCCTCGTCTGGCGTCGATTCCAGCCGCTTGGCGAGGCCCCAGCGGGAAATGCCATAGAGGATCGAAAAGTTGATGGTCTTGGCGCGGCCACGGGTGTCGCGGTTGACCTCGCCAAACATTTCCTGCGCGGTGCGGGCGTGAATATCCTCACCCTTTTCAAAAGCATCACGCAGCGGCGCGACATCGGCAAAATGCGCGGCAAGGCGCAGCTCGATCTGGCTATAGTCTGCCGACAGGATGACGTTGCCCGGCTCGGCGACAAAGGCGTCGCGAATTTGCCGGCCCATTTCCGTGCGGATCGGGATATTCTGCAAATTGGGATCGGTCGAGGACAGACGCCCGGTTTGCGCGCCGACCAGTGAATAGCTGGTGTGGACCCGACCGGTTTTCGGATTAATCTGTTCCTGCAGACTGTCGGTATAGGTCGATTTCAGCTTCGCCAATTGCCGCCAGTCCAGCACTTTGCGCGCAATTTCAACGCCCTGTCCGGCCAGATCTTCCAGCACCGTGACATCGGTCGAATATTGCCCCGACTTGCCCTTCTTGCCGCCCTTATGCCCCATTTTTTCAAACAGGATATTGCCCAATTGCTGCGGGCTGCCGATGGTGAAGGGCTGCCCCGCCAGTTCGTGGATTTCCTTTTCAAGACTTTCCATTTGCGCGGCAAATTCACCCGACAAACGCGCCAATACAGCGCGGTCGACTTTAATCCCGGTGCATTCCATTTTTGACAGGACAGGCACCAATGGCCGATCGACCAGTTCATAGACTGTCGAAACCTTGTCCGGACTCAGCCGCAATTTCAGATGGTGCCACAAGCGCAAGGTGACGTCGGCATCCTCCGCCGCATATTTTGTCGCATCGGCAAGCGGCACTTCAGCAAAGCCGATCTGGCTTTTGCCGGTGCCGGTCACGCTTTTGTAAGTGATGCATTCGTGCCCCAGATGCAGCCGAGCCAGTTCGTCCATGCCATGGCCATGATCGCCGGCGTCGAGCGCAAAGCTCATCACCATTGTGTCGTCAAACGGCGATATTGTAAGGCCATGCTGGGCCAATACACTGATGTCATATTTGAGGTTCTGGCCGATTTTCAAAATGCTCGGTTCGACCAGCAATGGCTTCAACCGCGCCAGCGCCTCGGCAAAGGGAATCTGATCCGGATTTTCGGCAAGCAAATCCGTGCCACCATGACCAAGCGGGACATAGCAGGCTTCGCCGGGCGCCACGGCAAGGCTAAATCCGACAAGACGCGCCGTGACCGCTTCCAAGCTGTCGGTTTCAGTGTCGAAGGCCACAAGACCCGTTTCCATCGCCCGCGAAATCCAGTGGTCAAGCCGGTCGACCGTTGTCACGCATTCATAAACATTCACATCAATCGGCGGCATTGCGGGTGGCAGCGCGGCCTTGCCCACGACCGGTGCGTTTGCCGCGCCATCACCTTTGCTGGTCGCCTTGGGGTTACCAGCGATTGCCTTGTTCGCCGCCGCCGTATTCGCCACTTGTCCGATGCGTTTAAGGAGCGAATTGAACCCGTGATGCTGCAGGAACGCCGCCAAGGGTTCTTCCGGAATAGCGCCGAGCATCATGTCGTCGATCGGAATAGGCAAAGGGCAATCTTCTTTCAAAGTCACCAGCACCTTTGACAGCCGCGCCTTGTCCGCATGTTCGATCAAATTGTCGCGCATCTTCGACGGCTTCATGCCCGGCGCGGCGGCCAGCACGCTTTCGAGGTCGCCAAATTCCTGAATCAATTTGGTCGCGGTCTTCGGCCCCACGCCGGGGACGCCGGGGACATTGTCCACGCTGTCGCCCATCAACGCCAGCACATCGCCTACCTTTTCCGGACCGACCCCAAATTTCTCGATGACTTCTTCGGCACGGATGCGCTCATTTTTCATGGTGTCGAACATATCGACGCAGGGCTCCACGAGCTGCATCAGGTCCTTATCGGACGACACAATGGTAACATGCCATCCGGCAGCACACGCCGCCTTGGCATAGCTTGCGATCATGTCGTCAGCCTCGACATTATCTTCCTCGACCATGGGAAGCGAAAAGGCGCGCGTCGCATCACGGATCATCGGGAATTGCGGACGCAGATCCTCGGGCGGCTCTGGCCGGTTGGCCTTGTACAGATCATAGATTTCGTTACGGAACGACTGCGAACTTTTGTCCAGAACCACCGCCATATGGGTCGGGCCGTCGGCCTGATTCAGGTCATCGGCAAGCTTCCACAGCATGGTTGTGTAGCCATAAACCGCCCCCACCGGTTCCCCATGGATATTGGTCAGCGGCGGCAGGCGATGATACGCGCGGAAGATATAGGCGGAGCCGTCAACGAGGTAGAGGTGCTTTTGTTCGGACATACCGCATCCGATAGCAGCGGCGGGTTGGCAAGCCTATGCCAAAATGCTGTCTTTCGCAGTTGATGGCGTCAAATTGACGTGCCAACCGTCAACAGGATTGCGGTACATAAAAGCGCTTGCCGCAATGGGGTTCGTCTGGCAGCCAACATCCATGTCGATTTTCAGCCAGTTTGATCTGATGGCGCGGGGCGGTGCGCTTGCGCTGCTCGCCTTGTGGAGCTGGCTGTTGATCCGTGACCATCGCGGACAGTTTTCCGCAAGGGTTGCAGTAGTGATGAACGGCGCCATCGCATGTTATCTGTTGATCACATCGGGTTGGTTTTATCGTCCTTCGTTTTTTGGACTCATCCTCGCCTTGTTCGGCAGCTCGACGCCGGGCATTTTCTGGATCTTTGCACGGTCATGGTTCAACGATGAGCAACATATCAGGCGGCGGGATTTGATTTTGGTGACCGCAGCAGCCGTGAACATTCTGGTCATGCAGCTGACTTTTTTCGACTATCCGATAGTCAATACCATCACCGGCACGTTTTTCAGAATCGGTATGCTGGCATTTGCAGCTGCGGGATTATGGGAGGCATGGCGCGGCCGTGACGGTGATCTGATCGAGAGCAGGCGGCGTTTGCGGCCAAGGCTTGTCGCCACCGTTGGTACATATGTCGTGTTAATCGCGATCAGCGAAATTGCCGTTTACAATCTGGGCATGGCGCGTTGGTTGGTAAGCACCGTCAATAGCAGTATCGTGTTCATTACATTCCTGTTTTGCGCGGCGATGTTCCAAATGCGTCAGGCAGAACTGTTCGGCACCCTGATTAACGAAGTCAAATTGGCGGCGCCCAAAGCCACCGGCGATGATCCGCTGATTGGCAAATTGCTGGGCTTTATGGAAACAGAAATGGCGCATCGCGATGAAACCATGTCCATTGCAAAGCTTGCGTCGCAATTGGGGGAGCAGGAATATCGCTTGCGCCGTGCAATCAATGGTCAGCTAGGCTATCGCAATTTTGCCGCATTTTTGAATGGCTATCGTCTAGCCGAGGTGAAATCTGCGTTGGCCGACCCGACGCAAAAAGATGTGCCGATTATCACCATCGCCCTTGATGCAGGCTTCGGCTCACTCGGCCCCTTCAATCGCGCATTTCGGGAGGCAGAAGGCATGACACCCACCGCATATCGGTCCAAACACACTGGTTGATTTCGAAATCGGCTAGCCGGATTTTGAAAATGGGCAGCATGTGTTGACGCAACACGGCAGGGGCATAAGCACATCTGCCAAGGAATAATTAAATGACAACCGGAATTCCTCCCCTTGATATCCTCCTTGCAAAAGGCCCGTTCATTTTCGCCTTTGATTTTGGACGCTATCTGATTGCTGCGTCGATAACATTTGCCATCGTCTGGCTGTTACGACGGTCGGCCATCAAAGCGCGCAAGATCCAATCGCGCGAGGCAACCGCCGCCGACATACGACGTGAATTCCTCCAGTCGCTTCAATCTGCAATGGTTTATACCTTGGGCGCGGCCTTTCTTATTTGGGGTACGCAAAACGGAATTTTCAAATGGTTCAACGGCAGCTTTGGCCTTGCAACCGACCTTCTCATCCTTGCTGCAATCGTCATCGCCCATGACGCCTATTTCTATTGGGCGCATAGAACGATGCACCATCCACGCCTGTTCAAACATTTCCACCGCGCGCATCACCGGTCGATTACACCCACCCCTTGGGCGGCATATAGCTTCGCCATTCCAGAGGCTGTGGTCATGTTCATGTTCGTCCCGATCTGGCAGTTTTTTGTGCCGACACCGGGCTGGGTCATGTTCGTATGGCTGAATTTCCAGATCATCCGGAATGCGATGGGCCATGCCGGGTTCGAATTTTTCCCGCGCTGGTGGCTATCCACTCCGCTGACGAGCTGGATTAACACAACGGTGCACCACGACCTGCATCACAATGGCGGCTTCAACACCAATTACGGATTGTACTTCACATGGTGGGATAAATGGATGGGCACCGAGAATGTCAATTACCATGTCAAATTTGCCGAAGTGGTGGGGCGTGACGACAAAAGAGTCGAAGAGGCGGTAGGAGTATATAGCTAACAAAGAAAGAGGGTGACGCAGTCATGTGTCAAAGTTTGTTCGCGCGAACGTTGTTATCTGCACGGCTGCACCCACTTTTCGCTTTAAGGTACCTCACCGCCCCAAATTCTGCTGACTTCGATAAAACCGAACCGTCCAGCATTTTCAAAACGGCACCAGCCCTTATCGCATTCGTCGATAAATCCGACGACACCGGGTTCAACCCGCCAGGAAATCCGCGAAGTGGTTTGGGGATTTTCCCGCAACGAACCTATCCCGCTGCCGGTAACCACCGCTGTCCGCTTAGGACTGAGCAGGCGGACGTGGACCCAGCCTTGATCGCCATCGGGGTCTTCAACCTTGCGCCAAACACTGTGGGTGGCGACGACTTTAACCGGCAAATTTTCGCGCCTATAGACCCATTTTACCGGAAATTCCGTGCTTGGACCGGTCCGCATTCTCGCCTCGGGTTGCTTAATCGAGGCCCAGTAAGGAGCCTTTTGTTGCGCCTGACCATTTGCGGCTGCCGCACTCAGAAAAACACCGATCAGGGCCGCGCCGTGCCATATGAATTTCAATCGATTTGCCATTATCTTATCCCAAACACGGACCCTATACGGCAAGCAATAGCAACAGCGCAACCATGCTGTCTTGACGTCAGCACGAAATGCGCTTTACTCGGCGGATGCCAGAACTCAGCCGCATCGAACGCCCCAAAGTCAATGTGACCCGCCAGCTTTTGCCTATGGTCGAAAGCAGGATGGCCGAACTTTTTGACGCTTCATTCAATGCCGACGACACGCCGATGTCTCACGCGCAACTTGCCGATAGTATGGCCGATTGCGATGTGTTGGTGCCAACCGTTACCGATCGCATCGACGCCGACCTGATTGCCGCCGCTCCGCCGCGTCTGAAACTAATCGCAAACTACGGCGCTGGCGTTAATCATATCGATCTGGCTGCGGCCAAAGCCAAAGGCATCATGGTCACCAATACGCCGGGCGTATTCACCGACGACACCGCTGACCTGACAATGGCCTTGATCCTCAATGTCCCGCGCCGCTTGGGGGAAGGTCACCGGCTGATGCGAAGCGGTGGATGGCAGGGATGGAGCCCGACAGGAATGCTCGGTCACCGGATCGGGGGAAAAACGCTCGGGATCATCGGGTTCGGACGGATTGGCGAGGCCGTCGCTCTGCGGGCAAAAGCATTCGGGTTGAACATCATTTACAACCAACGCCACCGCCTGCCCGCGAGTGTGGAAGAAGAATTGGGTGTCGGCTTTGAACCCGATATCGACCGTTTGGTAAGCCGCGCGGATATTATCTCGCTGCATTGTCCACTAACCACGGAAACCGACAAGATCATAAATGCCCAGCGGATAGCCTTGATGAAGCCGGATGCTTATATCATCAACAGCTCGCGCGGCGAACTGATCGATGAAGAGGCGTTGATGGACGCGCTGGAAAGTGGCCGGATAGCAGGCGCTGGTCTGGATGTTTATACGCATGAGCCTGCGGTCAATGCCCGTCTACTCACCGTTCCCAATGTCGTACTGCTTCCCCATTTGGGGAGTGCTACATTCGAAGGGCGCGGCGCATCCGGCGAACGGGTGATCGCCAATATCCGGATGTGGGCCGACGGTCACCGGCCATCCGATCAGGTACTTGACGGCTGGTCGTGAGTAATTTTATGCCATGAACTGGCCGTTAACTGTAATTTTGTGCATTGAGCATCCGCCGAAGCTGTCTTAGGACACGCCCAGAAAAATAGGGGCGGGATGCGGACGTGATCAAAAACATATATTCTACACTGGTGGTTGCTGGTGCGATGCTGGCGACACCGGCCTTTGGTCAGGATACAGCCATCATGGTTGCCGAGGCTGACAGCGGCGACAGTGCATGGATATTGACGTCATCAGCTCTCGTCCTGATGATGACGATACCTGGATTAGCCCTGTTTTACGGCGGCCTTGTTCGTGCGAAGAACTTCCTGTCGGTGCTGGTGCAATGCGGTGCCATTGCGGCCGTTGCGTCGGTCATTTGGATCGCCATCGGTTACAGTCTTGCGTTCTCTGTTAACGGCAACAGTGTCATCGGTTCGCCTGAAAATTTTATGTTCAATGGCCTGCTGGATTCAGTGCGTGAAGGGCAATCCATCGGTGAACTGGCCTTTGCCCTGTTCCAGATGACCTTCGCCATTATTACACCTGCACTCATTGTCGGTGCATGGGTGGAACGCGCACGGTTCGGCTGGGTCGTCGCCTTTAGCGCGCTGTGGTCTTTGCTGGTTTACATTCCCGTGACACGCTGGGTGTGGGGCGGCGGGTTTCTGGCCGAACAGGGTGTTATCGATTTTGCCGGCGGTATTGTTGTGCACACGACAGCAGGCGTTTCCGCGCTTGTCGTTGCCCTGATGCTTGGAAAGCGCATCGGTTTTCCAAAAACATTGATGTTGCCGCACAGCCCGGCGTTGACCGTTGCAGGTGCCGGCCTGTTGTGGGTCGGCTGGTTTGGCTTCAATGGCGGTTCTGCGCTTGCAGCCAATGATGCGGCGGCCAGTGCGATTATCAACACCCATGTCGCGGCATCTGTGGCCGCATTGGTCTGGATATTGATTGAACGGTTCAAGGTTGGGAAATCAACCGCGGTCGGTTTTGCCACGGGTGCTGTTGCAGGTCTGGCGACCATTACCCCCGCCGCTGGAACTGTCGGGCCGGGCGGCGCAATCATCATCGGCCTGTTGGCCGGACTGGTTTGTTTCTGGTGCGTTGGCCTGATCAAGGGCACGTTGAAAATCGATGACTCGCTAGATGTATTCGCGGTGCATGGCGTAGGAGGGATGCTCGGGTCGCTTTTGCTAGCAATATTCGCCAGCGAAAGCCTGGGCGGTGTCGGCTATGCCGAAGGCGCCGGCATGGGGACGCAATTGTGGATCCAGTTAAAAGGCGTGGCGATTGTTGCTGTCTATTCGGCGGTGGTGACGTTGATTATCGGCTATATGGTCTCAATGGTCCTGCCGATGCGGGTTAACGAGGATCAGGAACGCGACGGGCTGGATATCGCCAGCCACGGCGAACGGGCGTGGGATCTGGATTAGGTTAACGCAGGAGCCGCGAAGGTCTCGGACTATTTCAGCGCTGAATGTGGGCTTGGCAATGGCCCAACTGTCCCGAAACTGTAACGCAGGTGACGTGAACGCGTAACTTGCCGCGGTTATTCGGCAGTTCCAGTTGAAGCAACATCTGGAAAAATCATGACAAAGGTCGCAAAAAAGAACGAAATCGGGGGTGTTTTCGATCCGAAAATGCCGGATTGGTTCCATGAAAAGGAACCACGCAGTTTCCAACCAAAAAAGAAATACAGGACCGTCTGGATTTCGGATATCCACCTCGGCACATCGGGCTGCAACGCTGAATTGCTGCTGGATTTCTTGCAAAGTATCAAATGTGAAACGCTTTACCTCGTCGGTGATATTGTCGATGGATGGCGGCTTCGTAAAGGCTGGTATTGGCCGTCGAGCCACAATGAAGTGCTCCGCCGTATCCTGAAAATGGCGCACAAGGGCACACGCGTGGTCTATATTCCGGGCAACCATGACGAAATGTTCCGTGATTATGTCGGCCTTGGCTTTGGCGGCGTCGAACTAGCGCATGAGGCGATCCACGAAACAGCCGATGGACGGTTGTTGCTCGTCACGCACGGCGATATGTTTGACAGCGTCGTGCTTTATGCCAAGTGGCTGGCGTTCCTGGGTGACACGGCTTACACATTTTTGCTGAAGGCCAACGTATGGCTGAACGCTGTTCGCCGTCGCTTGCATCTGCCTTATTGGTCGCTTTCGTCCTATCTGAAAATGCGGGTCAAAAATGCCGTCGCATTTATCGGCGAATATGAAGAAGCCGTGGCGCGCGCAGCAATCGAGCGCGGCGTTGATGGCGTTGTATGCGGACATATCCACCATGCGGAAATTCGCGATTTTGATGGCGTGACTTATTATAATGACGGCGACTGGGTCGAAAGCTGCACCGCGTTGGTTGAAGACAAGCATGGCAATATGTCGATTGTCGATTGGGCCGAAGAAAACCGCCAGCGTAAATATGCCGCCAAAATGGAAACCGTTTCCGCATGAGAATTGCAATCGCAACGGACGCATGGCGGCCGCAAATCAATGGCGTTGTCCGCACGCTTGAAATGACGGTCAAATTGCTCCGCGAACGCGGGCATGAAGTGTGCGTCATCAGCCCGGACCAGTTTCGCACGGTGCCTTGTCCGGGCTATGGTGAAATACGGCTGGCGCTTGCTCCGCGTTTTGGCTTGCGAAAAAAACTGGCGGAATTTGTGCCTGATATCGTCCACATCTCGACCGAAGGACCGATAGGATGGAGCACCCGTCGTTGGTGCATGGTCAATTCGGTGCCATTTACAACAGCCTTCCATACCCGTTTCCCGGATTATGCGTCGGTTCGTACCGGGCTTTCGGCAGATTTTTTCTGGCCGGTCATGCGTATTTTCCACAAACCCTCGCGTGCGGTTTTGTCGGCTACGCCCCGATTAAGCGAAGAGCTTGCAAGCCGGGGCATTTCGCATACCCGCCCTTGGACACGCGGCATTGACACCGGCATATTCAAGCCTGGGTTGGCGCCACATCCTGCATTGGCCAATTTACCCCGACCCATTTTGCTGTCAGTCGGCCGTGTCGCAATCGAGAAAAATCTTGAGAGTTTTCTCGATGCAGCAGTCCCCGGCACGAAAGTCGTGGTCGGGGATGGTCCTGCGTTGGCGGAACTAAAGGCGCGTTATCCCGACGCTGTATTCACCGGCAGCCTGAGCGGTGCCGAATTGGCACAAGCCTATTGCGCGGCGGATGTGTTTGTATTCCCCAGCAAGACCGATACATTTGGTTTGGTGATGATCGAAGCACTGGCCTGCGGCGTTCCCGTTGCTGGATATCCGGTGCCCGGTCCATTGGACATCATCGGCGCACAGGGACGTGGTCCTTATGACGACCTGTCCGAAACCGTCGGATCTGTGTCTGAATCTTTGCCGACCGCGATAGAAAATGCCCTGCTTTGCGACCGGCAGGACGCCGCCGCTTACGGCGCGCTTTTTACTTGGGACAATGCGCTCGACCAGTTTCTCGCTGCGCTGCATTCGGCACGTCGACATGTATTGGAGACGGCTTAGTTCACGGCCTAACCGCGGGGCCGGGTCTGCCTGTACGTGCCCAAAAGCCTGACCGAGTTGCAATGGAAACGCAATTCGTCAAGCGCCCGGTCAACGGCAATATCGCCCGGCGCGCCTTCAATGTCGGCGAAAAATTCGGTCGCCGCAAAGCTGGCGCCATTTTGGTAGCTTTCCAATTTTGTCATGTTGACGCCGTTCGTGGCAAATCCGCCCATGGCCTTGTACAGCGCGGCGGGAATATTTTTCACCTCGAAGATGAAGGTGGTCATCAATGTGCCGTCCACCGCCGACCGATCGGCGGGTTCGCGGGATAGAACGACAAAGCGCGTCATGTTACTCGCATCGTCTTGCACGCCATCGTTGATGGCGACCAGGCCGTACAATTCGGCTGCAATTGGGGGTGCGATGGCACCAGCGCTGGGGTCATCACTGTCCGCGACAAATGCCGCCGCCGCCGCTGTATCGGCGTAGGCGACAGGGATGATCCCATGTTCGCGCAAATAATGGCGGCATTGGCCCAAAGCTTGCGGGTGGCTCATCGCGGTCGTCAGCTTTGCGTCGGCTGATTTGGCCATCAGACAATGCCGGATCAGCATGAAATGCTCGGCAATGATGCTCAACCCCGATTCGGGCAAAAGGAAATGGATGTCGGCAACCCTGCCATGCAACGAATTTTCAATGGGAATAATGGCGCGTGCGGCCTTTCCGTCTTTCACGGCATCAATAGCATCTTCAAAGGAAAAACAGGGCAGCGGATGACAGGCGTTATCAAATTCAAGCGCCGCCAAATGCGAATTTGCGCCAGGTGCACCCTGAAATGCAACGGCGCGGGCGGGTTCGGCGGCTGCAACGGCGGTCATTTCCTTGACCTTGGCAAGGGCGGGGGCGGGATAACTGTTCATGGTGACGCTGCGTTACGGGACTGAAACATATCGGGCAAGACCGGATTTCCGCTCTTGCACGGCTTCCTTTCGGCTATTAGAGGGGCAGGGAATCCAGCGGCTCCTATGGCCGCATGCAGTGAACAGCATAACAGGGCAGACAATCAATGGACGATCGCAGTAACACAATCGCAGGATGGGTTTTGGCCGGCGGTATCGCCGCTTTGGGTTTGACCATCGCTTCGGGCATGTATTTCCATCGCGGTGAAGTTGAAAAACCTGGCTACGCAATTCAAGGTGCCGAGGCGGATGGCGCAGGCGCTGTTGCGGCGGTTCCAATCGGGAATATGATGGCCGTTGCTGATATGTCCAAGGGCGAAGCGATTTTCAAAAAATGCGTCGCTTGCCACACGATTGCACAAGGTGGCGCAAATGGTATTGGGCCAAATCTGTGGGGCACAGTTGGCAAGCCGCTTGGCAGCCATGCCGGATTTGCCTATTCCGATGCCCTGAAGTCAAAGGGTGGAACCTGGACATTCGAAGCTTTGAACGAATGGTTGGCGAACCCTAAAAAATATGCGCCGGGTAACAAGATGACCTTCGCCGGACTTGGCAATCCGGAGGAACGCGCCGCGGTGCTGTTATATCTGAACAGCCAAGGTTCGAACATTCCGCTGCCTTCGCCGGTTGAGGCTGCGGTTGCAAATGCCGCTGCGGACGAAGCCGCACCTGCTGCTGGTGCAGTTGAAGCGCCAAAAGCGGAAGAAGCGGCCGCGAAATAACTGTTTCTATGAGTTCACGGCCTAAACTTCGTAGAAATCGCAGATAGCTCTCCAAGCTTCGTCTGCGGTTTCCACGAAACGAAACAGCTCCAGGTCGGGCGGGCTGATGACGCCTTCGAGCATCAGTTCTTCGAAGTTAACAACGCGGTTCCAGAAATCTTTGCCGAACAACAGGATCGGCATTTTCTTGACCTTTCCGGTCTGCACCAGTGTCAGCAATTCGAAAAATTCGTCGAATGTGCCAAAACCGCCGGGGAAAACCGCTACGGCGCGAGCGCGCAATAGAAAGTGCATTTTACGCAAGGCAAAATAGTGGAACTGGAAGCTCAAACGAGGGGTGACGTAAAGGTTCGGGGCTTGTTCATGCGGCAGAACAATATTCAAACCGACTGATTCAGCACCAACATCATGGGCGCCGCGATTGGCCGCTTCCATGATGGATGGCCCACCGCCGGAGCAGACAACAAAATGGCGGCGTCCTTCTTCATCGGTGATATGCGCCTGGCTGGCCAATTGTGCAAGTTGCCGCGCTTCTTCATAAAAGCGTGATTTTTCTTGCATACGCTCTGCGATAATGCGCGATCGGTCGTCGGTGGCCGCAGCCAGCAACTCTTCGGCTTTGGCCGGTTCAGGAATACGCGCCGAGCCGTAAATGACCAACATCGACCCGATATTTGCCTCATCCAAAAGCATTTCGGTTTTGAGCAGTTCCAACTGAAACCGCACCGGGCGCAAGTCTTCGCGCAAAAGAAACTCTGCGTCTTGAAACGCAAGCCGGTATGATTTGCTGCGGGTTTGGGGGGTGGAAAGCTGTTGCTCGGCGAAGTCGGCTTCTTGTTCGGCTTTATAGAAGCGGCGATCGGTAATTTTGGTGTCGTTCATTAGGACGGGTTTAGTCGCGCCGCCGAGCTTTTGCCACCCCTTATCGGCAATAAGCAGAGCCATCTTTCATGGATTTAGCCATATCGAAATGAAAATGATTAGCGTGTGCCCCGTTATAATCGGGGCCAAGTACCGTGCCAAAGCGTTTGCAGGCCGATTGGTGTAATCTTCTGAGGAAATTGCGTTCCTGCGATGTACCGTTCCACCCGCTTAGCAACGAAATGCGGCGGCCATCGCGCAATACAAATGCCGAGACGTCGATTGCATTGGCATAAGCGTGCTGGGATAATTGGCCAGATCGTCCATTGTTGACGTTACGGCAACTATACGTGCCAAACGTCTCTATTCTGACTACATCGGTGCCGAGATAATGGTTTGCCGCCGGTCGGACAGCGTGCTTTGCCCAAGCGGCAAAGTTTGCGGCCAGCGGACAGGTTATCGGGCCAAGATTGCTGGTTTCGGTGCCGAGGTCCATAATCCTTATAGTGTCGATCGTGCGGCAGCCGCCGCCTTTATATTGATTGGGAAGAACGGAAAACCGAACATTTTGCGCCCGCAATTCACTTAGGCATTTTCGTGATTCAGCGGTTTGGAAGCTGTCATTTGTCGCACGCGGGACGTCACGCCCATCTCTGCCCCCGCACCCCGATATGGCGAGCGTCATTGCGATCAGCACCGGAATATGGAAATTGCGCTTCTTCATCGTCCTGAGTTTAGCAAATCGAGGTAATCTCGTCACTTAGTTAATGTTCTCACAAGATGCCTCCAGCCGAAAGAAGGCACCATCGGGCGCAAATCTCGGGACATAAATTGTTACAATTTCATCATTGCCAGCATGACGCATGGACACTATCGCCAAAGCATGTTGCGATTCATTCTTAATAAGAAGCCGGTGTTTTGGCTTTTGCTGGCCATTCCGGCGTTGTTGATGCTCTCCCGTTTTTTTTCGGGTGATGTGCTGGCGATGGATATGCTGCACCCGACGGGCGAATGGTCCGCCCGCCTGATGATTTTTGCAATGATATTAAGCCCGCTTGTTGCCTTGCTGGGGCCAAAGCCCTGGCTGGGCTGGCTCGTTCAGCGACGCCGTTCCTTGGGCGTGGCGGCTTTTGCCTATGCGGTGCTGCATCTGATTTTCTACGTGATTGATATGGGCAATCTGGACGACATGTTGGCCGAATTCTGGGCGCTTGGAATATGGACAGGCTGGGCTGCGATGCTGCTATTTGTGCCGCTCGCTATCACCAGTAACGATGCCTCGATGCGGCGATTGAAGGCGGGGTGGAAGCGGTTGCAGCGACTGGTATATCCAACGGCTGTGCTGGTGCTTGTCCATTGGATATTCATCCACAATAATCTAGGCCCTGCTTTGGTACACTTCATTCCATTGGCGCTTCTGGTCGCTGCCCGATTTTTTCTGTCCTCTAAATTTCAACCTAAAGGAGCATGAATATGCGCGTGTTTAATACTTTCGCAGTCGCTGCTGTTGCAGCCGTCACACTGGCATCGGTTCCCGCCTCTGCGACCGGTGTGATAACCTGTAAAGCTGGCCCGGTATCTGGCTGGAAAAGCAAAGATACGCTCGATCAAAAGCTGACTAAGGAAGGTTGGACTGTCCGCAAATCCAAGGTCGATGGCGGCTGTTACGAAGTCTATGGCACGACGCCAGAAGGGGATCGTGTCGAGGCTTATTTCCATCCGGTATCGCTTGAAAAACTGTATGTCGCAAGGCGCGGTGAAGTGTTGTTCCGTAAATCCGGTTACTGAACAGGGCAACGATAGTCATTGACAAATTCGGGGCCGCGCCTAAACGCGGCTCCGGGCCACGCGGTCCCAACGCCGCGCTGCTCTCTGCAAGGAGAAGCTTACATGACTATCAGTAAACCCGCCAACAAACCGGCGCGTCCGTTTTTTTCTTCCGGTCCCTGCGCGAAGCCGCCGGGTTGGGAAGCTTCCAAATTAGCTACCGAATCGCTGGGCCGCTCACACCGCGCCAAGATCGGCAAATCGCGTCTTCAGCTGTCCATCGACCTGATCCGCGAAGTGCTGCAGGTGCCCGATACCCACCGCATTGGCATCGTACCTGCTTCCGACACCGGGGCCTATGAAATGGCAATGTGGACCATGTTGGGTGCGCGTCCGGTAACAGCAACCGCCTGGGAAAGTTTCGGAGAGGGCTGGGTGACCGATGCCGTCAAGCAGCTGAAAATCGACCCCAATGTTATCCGCGCCGATTACGGGCAGCTGCCCGATATGGCGTCAATAGACCAAAGTCATGATGTTTTGTTCACTTGGAATGGGACAACTTCTGGCGTTCGCGTTCCGAACGGCGACTGGATCGCCGACGACCGTGAAGGTCTGACCTTCAACGATGCGACCTCGGCGGTGTTTGCCTATGACATGCCATGGGACAAGCTCGATGTGACCACCTTCTCCTGGCAGAAGGTATTGGGCGGCGAGGGCGCTCATGGCGTCCTTATCCTCGGCCCGCGCGCGGTGGAGCGGCTGGAAAACTACACCCCTGCTTGGCCGTTGCCCAAAATATTCCGCCTGATGTCGAAAGGCGCGCTGGCCGAAGGCGTGTTCAAGGGCGAAACCATCAACACCCCGTCGATGCTCGCGGTCGAAGATGTCATCTTCGCGCTTGATTGGGCGAAAAGCGTAGGTGGATTGCAAGGTCTTATGCGACGTTCGGATGCCAACGCGGCCGCGCTTGGCAAGATTGTCGCCGACCGGGCTTGGTTGGGCCATCTTGCCGCAGACGAAGCGACACGGTCGAAAACGTCGGTCTGCCTGACCGTCGAAGGCGCGGATGAAGCGTTCATCAAGAAATTCGCCGCTTTGCTCGAAGCCGAAGGTGCCGCCTATGACATTGCGGGCTACCGCGATGCACCGCCGGGTCTGAGGATATGGTGCGGCGCGACCGTCGATACTGCCGATATCGAGGCGCTCGGACCATGGTTCGACTGGGCCTACCAAGAGACCAAAGCCTAAACCCGAAGCATTTTCGTCCCCGCAACGGCGGGACTCTGTGTTCCCCGATCAAGCCGGGGAACCCGACAAAAATCAGGAACCACTCATGACAAAACCTCGCGTACTCATTTCCGACAAAATGGACCCCAACGCCGCCAAGATCTTTGCCGAGCGCGGCTGTGACGTCGATGTCATCACCGACAAGACCCCCGAAGAACTGGCCGCCATCATTGGCGATTACGATGGTCTTGCCATCCGCAGCTCGACCAAGGTCACCAAGGCCATCCTCGACGCCGCAACCAACCTGAAAGTCATCGGTCGCGCGGGTATCGGCGTCGACAATGTCGATATCCCCGCTGCTTCGGCCAAGGGCGTCGTGGTGATGAACACCCCGTTCGGCAACTCGATCACCACTGCGGAACATGCAATCGCCCTGATGTTCGCCCTTGCACGTCAGCTGCCCGAGGCGAACGCGCAGACGCAGGCGGGCTTGTGGCCGAAAAACGGCTTCATGGGCGTCGAAGTCACCGGCAAAACGCTGGGCCTGATCGGCGCGGGTAACATTGGCAGCATCGTCGCCAGCCGCGCGCTGGGCCTGAAAATGAAGGTTGTCGCCTTCGACCCGTTCCTGACCGCAGAGCGCGCGATCGAAATGGGTGTGGAAAAGGCCGATCTCGATACGTTGCTGGCCAAAGCGGATTTCATCACACTGCACACGCCGTTGACCGACCAGACCCGCAACATCCTGTCCAAGGCAAATCTCGCCAAGACAAAGAAGGGCGTCCGCATCATCAACTGTGCGCGTGGTGGCCTTGTCGATGAAGAGGCGCTGAAAGAAGCGCTTGATAGTGGCCAAGTCGCAGGCGCGGCGTTGGACGTGTTCGCAACCGAACCCGCCAAGGAATCTCCGCTGTTCGGCACGCCAAACTTTATTTGCACCCCGCATCTGGGTGCATCGACCAATGAAGCGCAGGTCAATGTCGCGCTTCAGGTGGCTGAACAAATGGCCGATTATCTGGTCACAGGCGGCGTCACCAACGCGCTCAACATGCCCAGCCTGTCTGCCGAAGAGGCACCGAAGCTGAAGCCTTATATGACCTTGGCCCTAAAACTGGGGTCGCTTGTCGGCCAACTCGCGCATGATGATCTCGACAACATTGCGATCGAAGTTGAAGGCGCGGCTGCGGAACTGAATATAAAACCGATTACGGCGGCGGTGCTTTCCGGTTTCATGCGGCGTTTTTCGGATGCAGTGAACATGGTCAACGCCCCCTATCTCGCAAAGGAACGCGGCTTTGATATCCGCGAAGTACGCCACGACAAGACCGGTGCGTATCACACGCTGATCCGTGTGACTGTCAACACCAGCCAAGGTCCTCGCTCGGTCGCCGGAACCCTTTTTGCAAATAGCGAAGCGCGGCTGGTCGAAATCTTCGGCATCAGTCTGGAGGCGGAGCTTGAGGGTAACATGCTCTATATCGTCAACGAAGACGCGCCCGGCTTCATCGGCCGCGTCGGCACGACCTTGGGCGAGGCGGGTCTCAACATCGGCACTTTCCATCTGGGCCGCCGCAGTGCCGGTGGCGAGGCGGTCTTGCTGCTGTCGATGGACTCCAAAATCGAAGAGCCAGTGCTGTGGCAGTTGTGCAAGTTGCCAGGCGTCAAAACCGTAAAGGCGCTTAAATTCTGATCGGGGCTTTCCCGAAAAGCATTTTCGCGTAAAGAGCCCGCATGACCAGCATATCGCCCGATTTACTACCCGAAGGATTCCGCGACCGTCTGCCTGTGCAGGCCGAGGCTGCGGTTCGGGTAGCGCGGGCCATGCTCGACGTCATGGCGTCGAACGGCTATGCGCGTGTCAGCCCCGCCATCGCCGAGTTCGAAGCCAGCCTGTCGGCACGCAGCGGCGGCGCAACGCGTAACAGCCTGCTGCGTTTCACTGACCCTGTGTCGGGGCATACGCTGGCCTTACGCGGGGATATCACCGTGCAGGTGGGCCGCATCGCCACAACCCGCATGGCCGATGCGCCGCGCCCGTTACGCTTGTGCTACCACGGCCAGATCCTGCGCTTGCGTGCGCGCCAGTTGCGGCCTGAGCGGGAAATCACCCAATTGGGCGCGGAACTGATCGGCAATGACAGCGTCGCTGCGGCCTCGGAAATTGTGACCGTCGCGGTCGAGGCGCTAGAAGCTGCGGGTGTCAGGGATATCACTGTCGATTTCACCTTGCCCGATTTGGTCGAAACGCTGGCTGCAAAAGCCTTGCCGCTGTCGCCCGACAAGATCGATGCGGTGCGGTCGGAACTCGACATGAAGGATGCAGGCGGATTAAGCGCACTGGGGGCGGACGCCTATCTGCCCCTGCTGGCGGCGACCGGGCCCTTTGCCGAAGCCGTGCAGAAGTTGCGCGCGATTGACGCTGGCGGCGCGCTTGCATCGCGGATCGGGGCGCTGGAAACAATCGCCGATTCGCTTGGCGACCGCGCCACCATCACGCTCGACCCCACCGAACGGCATGGCTTTGAATATCAAAGCTGGTTCGGCTTCACGCTCTTTGCCAAAGGCTATACCGCCGCACTTGGCCGTGGCGGCACTTATGCCATCGCCCGCACCGCCCGCGACGCCGAAGTCGCCACCGGCTTTTCGCTCTATCCCGACCCGTTGATTGATTTCGTAGCCGAAAGGGAAGAAAACCGCCGCCTGTTCCTGCCACTTGGGACGCTGGCGTCCAAAGCGGCGCAGATGCGGAGCGAAGGCTGGATTACAGTCGCGGCGCTGGATGAGAACGACAGTGCCGCAGCGCTCGACTGCGCCTATATGTTGACTAACGGCCGGGCAGAGCCGATCTAGTGCATTCCGGGAAGGCGCGGGGTCCAAACTCTACCAAACCGGTAAAATGCTGACCCGTTGCCATTCGTAGTTTCAACCTACGCCGTCACCTTGAACGAACGTCCAGTTTTGGGCTGTTAGTCGAAGCAAACTAAACTGCATCTCAAAGCATTATTGATTGCTACTCGTCCATGTCCAACGGACGGGTGTGTTTAAATCTGCGCTGCTTGCGGCATGGTCGGCATGCAGACATCATCAAGACCGAGCACATGGGTCAAGCGGCCAAGTGCAATCCAGGAGCCGATGGAGAATGTCATATCTACGATTTCGGCATCGGAAAAATGCTGGTGCATCCGGTTCCAAAAATCGACATCTGTCTTTAGCCCCTTTGGCTTTTCTCCCAGCCGCTCGGCAAATTCTATTGCTAATAGCTCACGCCCACTGAACCCGGTTGCCGCGCGCCAGTTTTCAACGTCATCGTAAAATCCCTCATCTGGCGGGGTATTGTCGCGGATCGATGAGGCTTTCGCCACGTCGCCGCCGCTGCGTTCGATATGTCCTAATAAATCGCGATCGGCGCGCATAGTAAGACACAAAGCGCAGCCATTTATCTGAGCCGTGCGCATCCTTGCTGCCTCCATCTCACGCATCGACAGCTTTGAGTTCTCATAGACAGCCAGCGAATATTGACCCGCTGCCATGCCAATTTCAGGAGCGTAATGCGTCCAGACATAAGCGGAGGGATCGGCTTCGAATTTGGCAGGAATGGCAACATTTGGCATGGGGCGGTCCTCTCGATGGATCTAGTCATTTTGTCTTGTAGGTCAAATCGCTGACGACGCAATTTCTCGATAATAAAACAAACATAGATGATTGTTTTATTATCGCCAAGCGGTTTGCCTTAAACCGTGTCTGACGTACCGAGGATGACGGTCGCCTGGCTGGATGATGTGCCCCCCTTGAAGCCGCCAGCCTACCCCCCAAACACCCCCTTCAACCAATCATCCACCACCGCCGTTGCGGGATAATCTTCATCGCCCAGCTTGCGGTTGATTTCCATATGTCCGCGCAGGCCTTTGCCTTCGAACGCCTGTAGTTTCACGGCTGTGCCGTATTTCCGCAGGGCGGCGGCTAGCGCGGTGGATTGGCGGGCGCCGTCTTTGCGGTCGACGTGCAGGATCAGGAAAGCCGGCGCGTTGGGGGAGGGGGCGTGCCAGTAAGGCGATAGCGCCCTTTGCCGCGCAGGGTCGAGCCCGAAGGCTTGCTCATAAGTTTCCGCCATAAATGCCCCCCCTTCCTTCATCTGGGCGGGTATGTCATAGGCCGCGCCATCCAGCGGGATGACACCTTTCAAGGCCGAGGGCCGCAAGCCGACATTTTGCAGATACACAGGATCGGTACCAACCAACGCCGACAGATGCGCGCCGGCGCTGTGGCCCATCAGGACGATCCGGTCGGGGTCGATGCCCAGTCGCCGTGCGTTGCTCCGTAAATAAGCGATGGCTGCGGCAACGTCGCTCGCCTGTTGTTCAACCGTCGCGTCGGGGACCAGACGGTAGTTGATGCTGGCAAAGGCATAGCCTTGGGCGCGATAATGCGGGGCCTTGCTTTGGCCGGTGGCGTTATTCTTGTCGCCGCGTTTCCATCCACCGCCGTGGACGAATATCACCAAAGGCGCCTTATCCTGCGGGCCGCGCCAGAAATCGAGCTTTTGCAAGTCATGGCTGCCATAGGCCATTTCTTTGCCGCCTGCTGCGGCACGCGTAGCGATTGAGTCACCTTCGTCCCGCTGTCCCCGTTGTGCCACTGCACAGGTACCGACCATGGCCAATGCCACGCCACCTAAAATCCATTTACGCATCTTTTGCCTCCATTGACGCTTTAGGGTGGACGTTTTGCGTCCATAGTCATAACGGGACGCACGGCGAATCCCTTCGCAGAAAAATCCTTCTGTGCAGAAAAAGGCCCTTCAGTCAGGGAATTTTGAATGGCAAATGTAACCGTGATCGGCGCTCAATGGGGCGACGAAGGTAAAGGCAAGATTGTCGATTGGCTGGCCGAACGGGTCGATGCCGTGGTCCGTTTCCAGGGCGGCCATAATGCCGGACACACTCTGGTGGTTGGCGAAAATGTCTATAAATTGTCGCTGCTGCCTTCGGGTATTGTCACCGGCACGCTGTCGATCATCGGCAATGGCGTGGTGCTTGATCCTTGGGCCTTGCGCGACGAAATGGCGAAGCTGCGCGGGCAGGGCGTTTCCATCACTACCGAAAATTTCGCACTGGCGGATAATTGCGCGCTGATCCTGCCGATCCACCGCGATCTGGACGGGTTACGTGAAGCCGCGGCCGGGTCGGGCAAGATCGGCACGACCGGACGCGGTATTGGCCCAGCCTATGAAGACAAGGTCGGCCGCCGTGCCATCCGTGTGTGCGATCTGGCGCATCTGGATGCGCTGGATTCGCAGCTTGACCGCCTATGCGCGCACCATGACGCGCTGCGCGCCGGATTTGGCGAACCGCCGGTGGACCGGGTGCGGTTGATTGCGGACCTCAAGGAAATCGCCCCCTTTGTGCTGGAATATGCCCAACCTGTCTGGAAGCGGCTTAACAAGGTCCGCAAGGCAGGCGCGCGGATCCTGTTTGAAGGCGCGCAGGGCGTTCTGCTTGACGTTGATCATGGCACCTATCCCTTTGTCACCAGCTCAAACACTGTATCGGGCACCGCTGCGGCAGGGTCGGGTCTGGGGCCGAGTGCCGCCGGGTTCGTGCTGGGCATTGTGAAAGCCTATACCACGCGCGTCGGGTCCGGGCCTTTCCCGACCGAACTGGAGGATGAAACCGGCCAGCGTCTGGGCGAGCGTGGGCATGAATTTGGCACGGTCACCGGACGCAAGCGCCGCTGTGGCTGGTTCGATGCCGTCATCGTGCGGCAAAGCTGCGCGGTATCGGGCGTGACCGGCATCGCGCTTACCAAGCTCGACGTGCTCGACGGCTTTGAAACCATCAAGATCTGCACCGGCTATCGCCTCAATGGCAAGGTCTATGACTATCTGCCCGCACATGCGGCGGATCAGGCCTCGGTTGAGCCAATCTATGAAGAGATGCCCGGCTGGCAGGAAACGACCGCGGGCGCGCGTAGCTGGGCCGATCTGCCGGCACAGGCGATCAAATATATCAGCCGCGTGCAGGAACTGATCGAAACGCCGGTGGCGCTGGTCAGCACCTCGCCCGAACGCGAAGATACGATTTTGGTGCGGGACCCCTTTGCGGATTAACCGCTCTTCAACTCCGCTTTCAGACGCAGGCTTGCGCGCCAGAAGAAGAAGGCGGGGATGATCCCCAGCCATGCGGCGCCGAACAGGACCCAGCGGACGCTGTCTTGTCCGGCGATCGGCACCAGCGCGTCTGACAAAACGCCGAACAGCAATGGGCCCATGCCAAGGCCGATCAGATTCTGCCCGAACACGACCATAGAGGCGGCCATTGCGCGAGCTTCGGGGCGGACGAGGCCCTGCACGCAGGCATAAGCCGGGCCGTAATAAGCGGAGTTGAGGATGGTCGGCACGATCAGTAACGCGACCGCGATGCGCCAGTCATCTACCCAATAGCCAGCGAACAGGATGGGCGCGGCAATCGCCATGCCGACGGCGGGGAAGGTCAGCAGATGGCGTTTGTTTTTCTTGCCGAACTTGTCCGCCATTTTACCGCCGAGCAAGGTCCCGATTACGCCCGCTACGCCCAGTGCCACCGCCATGGACAGACCTGCTTCGGTGGTGGACAGCCCGTGGGTGCGGATGAAAAAGCTGATCGTCCACAGGCCTTTGCCATAGCTTAAAAAGGCGGTGAACGAGGCCGCGATGAAAATATAGAGATAAGCGCGGGAGGAGAATACTTCACGGAACGCCTCGCCGACGAGTAGCTCGACTTTCTTCGGCCCGTTCTGCGCTGCATCGCGGACGGGGCCGTCTGTGCGGCGAGGCTCACGGATGATCATCGGTAGGATAAGCGCCAGCAGCAATCCCGGTGCGCCCACTAGAAAGAGCGCGGCGCGCCAGCCATATAGATCGTTGACGATCCCGCCGATCACCAGCCCGAGCAGGCTGCCGACGGGTACGCCAAGCCCGAAAAAGGCGATGGCAGAGGACCGTTTTTCAGGCGGCACGCAATCGGTGATGAGCGAGTGTGCGGCTGGCGTGCATCCTGCTTCACCGACGCCGACCCCGATACGCGCCAGCAGGAGCTGGACAAAATTCTGGGCAAAACCCCACAGCGCGGTCATGGCGGACCATAAGGCGAGCGAGACCGAAATCAGCGTCACACGGTTGGTGGATGCGCGGTCGGCGTAGCGGGCAATGGGAATGCCCAGCACCGCATAGAAAACCGCAAAGGCGGGTCCCGCCAGCAATCCTAGTGCGGTGTCGCTAAGCGAGAGGTCGCGCTTGATAGGTTCGGCCAAAATGTTGACGATCTGCCGGTCAAGAAAGTTCAGCGTGTATACGATCAGCAGCATCCACAGCATCAAGCGCGGAGTCGTCGCCGTTTTGCTCCGCATCGATGCCGGTTGGTCCATTAAACTCTCCTTCTCTCTCGTGCCGGTTATCGTGCAATTTTTGCCTTTGTCAAAGCGTGCGCGCCAAAATAGTTGCTGTGCGGCCCGTTTTCGCGATACGATCCGCTTCGAACCGTTCTGTATTCACGCTGGGATGGAAATAGCTTGTTGCTCGATCGGGTGTCGGGGCGCATGGGCGAGGAACATGACAACACGCGAAACTACGGCCTTGCTGCCGCTTGACGACATTGGGCTGGATCTCTCTTTGGGTGACCGTGCCATGGTGACCGCTTATGGCGCGATTCAATGGCCGTGGCTGTTACGCAGCCTGCATGGCGGGCGAAAGGCGGATAAGGCTGCGCTGCTGGAATATCTGGACCTGTCGCCCGATGCGTTGCCCAATTTAGGAAGTTGGAAAGCCGATACGCATTTCTTGTGGCACATCACCCGCGCAATCGAAGAAATGCGTCCGGCGCAGGTTGTCGAACTTGGCTGCGGCGCGTCGACCTTCATCATTGCCCGCGCACTTCAGAAATTCGGAGGCGGGTCGTTAGTCAGCTATGACCAGCATGGCGAATTTGCCTCGATCACGCAGCAATGGATCCGTGAAAACGGCCTGCCCGCAGAGATCCGGCACGCGCCTTTGGGCCCATCCCCTGCGGGCTGGCCCGGCCATTGGTATCAGCTAAGCGATGTACCGGCTGAAATTGACCTGCTGATCGTCGACGGACCGCCTTGGGCGATCCATCCTTATGTGCGCGGGGCGGCGGCGAGCCTGTTTCCGCGTATCCGGCCCGGCGGGCGCGTACTGCTCGACGATGCCGCGCGCCCCGGCGAGCGGGTGGTTGCG
>NZ_JBGSRI010000073.1:0-31606 GCF_041737645.1 Sphingorhabdus sp. | reverse complement strand
AGCGTGCCCAAGATAACCGTGCTGATCGGCGGCAGCTTCGGCGCGGGCAATTACGGCATGTGCGGGCGGGCCTATAGCCCACGCTTCCTGTTCACCTGGCCCAATGCGCGGATCAGCGTGATGGGCGGCGAACAGGCGGCGAGCGTGCTGGCAACAGTCCACCGCGATGCCGACAAATGGACGCCAGAGGAAGCCGAAGCCTTCAAGGCCCCGATCCGCCAGAAATATGAAGACGAAGGCAACCCCTATCACGCCACCGCGCGGCTGTGGGATGACGGGATCATTGATCCCGCGCAGACCCGCGATGTGCTGGGGCTGGCTTTGGCGGCGGCGCTGAACGCGCCGGTCGAGGAGGCGCCTCGTTTTGGGGTGTTCCGGATGTGAGGGGGCTTTAGAATGGGTTACGCAACCTTAGATGATTTGCTCGGATTGGCAGCCAAGATTATGGAACTCCATGCAAGCGAAGCGTCGCTTGGTAAGGGTAGAGAATGGAAGGCGGCCAAAAAGCAATACGAAGCGATTGTTAAGCAGTTCAATTCGAAGCGGAAAGATTATGTCGATACCGTTTTGGTTAAAGGCGACGACTGGTCCGCGATATCAGATGTAGTAGAAAATGCTCTGGATAACATCGAAGCAAGCGCTGATGCGTCTTGGCAGCCTGCTATTCAATATACCAAAGATAACCTAATTCCATTTCTGACGAAAGAAGCTCGCAAGAGTCCGTTAACGAGGGATGCCATCAAATGGTCACCGGTTGCCCTAGCAGTGGTGGTGGTGCTTGCCTACTTCGGGATCAGGTTTACCAGTGGGGTAGACGTATCAGCAACTCTCGAAAGTAAGCTTGGCCTTCAACAACGAGCTGCCGCCGCTGAGAAAGTTATCCAATATCATGACTGGATGGGTACCCGGGTGCGCCGTGGAGGTTGGATAAAAGGAATCCTATTTTGGCCAATTGAGCCTTCAGACGTTGAGGTAAAAGCTGCCGACGAATTTGCTTCCGTGGCGCTTGGTGGTTTTGTCGTATTGGCCCAACAAAACGAAATCTGTGGAATCCTGATGGTTGGGTCCGGTGGACAACTTTCCGACGAACAAATTAAATTTGTAGATGAGATAGCAGAGAAAATTCAAGAAGCTAATTTGATTTGGCAAGAGCCGCCCCTGATGACGGTTTTGCAGCCTATAAAAGAGAAATTTCCCTGCCAATGATCCAATCCCTCCTCATCGCCAACCGCGGCGAAATCGCTTGCCGAATCATCCGCACCGCGCGCGCGATGGCCATTCGGACCGTCGCGGTTTATTCGGATGCCGATGCAATGGCGCTGCATGTGCGGCAGGCGGATGAGGCGGTGCATATCGGGGCGTCTCGTGCGCGGGAGAGCTATCTCTGCGCTGAGAAGATCATCGCCGCCGCGCTGGCCACCAAAGCGGAAGCGATCCATCCGGGCTATGGCTTCCTGTCCGAAAACGCCGAGTTCGCGCAGGCTGTGATCGACGCGGGGCTGATCTGGGTGGGGCCGCGTCCCGCCAGCATCACCGCGATGGGGCTGAAGGACGCCGCCAAGAAGCTAATGGCCGAGGCGGGCGTGCCCGTCACCCCCGGTTACATGGGCGAAGATCAATCACCTGATTTATTGGCCGCAAAAGCTGGCATGATCGGCTATCCCGTCCTCATCAAGGCAGTCGCAGGCGGCGGCGGCAAGGGGATGCGCAAGGTCGAGGGCGCGGCCGACTTCGCCGACGCGCTCGCCTCCTGCCAGCGTGAGGCGACTGCTTCGTTCGGCAACGCGCACGTCCTGATCGAAAAATATATCCAGCGCCCCCGTCATATCGAGGTGCAGGTGTTCGGCGACACCCACGGCAACATCGTCCACCTGTTCGAACGCGATTGCTCGCTCCAACGCCGCCATCAAAAAGTTATAGAGGAAGCCCCCGCGCCGGGTATGGACGAAGCGACGCGTGAACAGCTCTGCGCGGTCGCAGTGAAGGCGGCCAAGGCGGTCGACTATGTTGGCGCAGGCACGATCGAGTTCATCGCCGACGCGTCGGAGGGCCTGCGCGCCGACCGCATCTGGTTCATGGAAATGAACACGCGATTGCAGGTAGAGCACCCCGTGACCGAGGAAATTACAGGCGTCGATCTGGTCGAATGGCAGCTGCGCGTGGCGAGCGGGGAGCCATTGCCGCTAGACCAAGACGATATCGAAATAAACGGGCACGCAATTGAGGTAAGGCTTTATGCGGAAGATCCGGCATCTGGTTTTCTTCCCAGCACAGGACGATTGCAAAAATGTGCCTTCCAGAAGGACTATGTACGCGTCGACTCTGGCTACAAAAAGGGATGCATGGTTTCCCAATATTATGATCCAATGATTGCGAAAATAATTGCCCACGACGACAATAGAGCAGGGGCAATTTCGTGCTTGTTAGGTTCGCTTGATGGCACGGCGATGTGGCCAGTGAAATCTAACGCGGCATTTCTCTATCGTACGATAAATCACTCAAGTTTCAGGGAAGCGAAGCTCAGCACCTCATTCATCGTTGACCATGCGGATGAGCTCGCGGTCATCACCGAACCCGATTATTTTATGCTGCGTATGGCTGCTTGTCAGCTGATTTACGACCGCGAGGAGCTTTGGGGAATGGACCTCACGGCATTTAGGCTAAATGCCAAAAAAGACTATCGCGTTCGAATGAGGGTGGGGGATAATCGTTACACGATTGTCGCGCCCGACGATTTTTTGAACACAACCTACGTGTCTTCACTTGGAACTGATATTGCTTTGGTGACAAACGAAGGTGCAAGTTTTGGCGTGACCCTTGATAACAGTTACGGAAATGGGAGCGGGGGAGTCTCCTCTGGCACCATCCTCTCCCCCATGCCGGGCCGTATCATTGCAGTCGACGTCACGGCGGGTCAAGCCGTCACCAAGGGCCAGAAACTCCTCACGCTCGAAGCGATGAAGATGGAGCACAGCCTCACCGCGCCGTTTGACGGGGTGGTAGCGGAACTGAATGCCGAGGCTGGCGCGCAGGTGCAGGTTGAGGCTTTGCGGGTTCGGATCGAGGCGGTGGACGAATGATGAGCGAAACAAAAATCCTCCCCGGGACGGGGAGGTGGCAGCCCACAGGGCTGACGGAGGGGGGCCTTGGCCAAGCGCATAGGTTGGGGCGTAGAGCCCCCTCCACCACGCCGCTTCGCGTCGCGGTCCCCCTCCCCGTACCGGGGAGGATTTGATGGCAGGCAAATATTTCAACCAATGGCAAATCGGCGACAAGATCGCCCACGAAATCCGCCGCACGGTGACCGAGACTGACAATCTGCTGTTTTCGGTCATGACCCACAACCCGCAACCGCTACACATCGACGTGGAGGCCGCAAAGGTGAGCGAGTTCGGGCAGATCCTTGTCAACGGCACTTTCACCTTTGCCCTAATGGTCGGGCTATCGGTGGGCGATACCACATTGGGCACGCTGGTTGCCAATCTGGGGTATGACAAACTCGTCATGCCCAAGCCCGTGTTCATCGGCGACACGCTCCGCGCTGAAACCGAAATCATCGCGCTGAAGGAAAGTAAATCGCGGCCCGACGCGGGCGTCGTGACCTTCCTCCACCGCTGCCTCAACCAACGCGATGAGGTGGCGTGCAGTTGCGAGCGCGCGGCGCTGTTAAAGCGGAGCGAAAGCGCGTAACCTTGTCGGCAGGCCAAACGAAAGACGTGATGAAACGTATTTCGAAAAGGCCCGCACCGGTGAAACATATAAGGCTCAAACCCATGAAACTCCGCTCACTCCTTTTTGTCCCCGGTGACCGGTTTGAACGTTTTGCCAAGGCTTCGGCCAGCGGGGCCGACGCCATCATCATCGATCTTGAAGATTCGGTCGCGCTCGACAACAAAGTTTTGGCGAGAGAGGCGACGGCGGAGTATCTGTCGGGTGACCGGCCGGTGCCGGCATTCGTCCGCGTCAATCCGCAAGACAGCCATTTGACGCATGACGATCTGGCCTCGGTGCTGCCGTTCCTGCCCGATGGTATCGTTCTGCCAAAGGCGGAAGGTGCACGCTCGGTGAATTGGTTGCGCGCCGAAGCAGCAGCGGTTGCGGATAACCCAGATGGCGAAGCACCGCCTATTTTGCCCATAGCTACCGAAACGCCCGGTGCAGTTTTTGATCTGGGCAGTTTGCGTGAAGTTGCGCCTTGGTTGGCCGGTGTCAGTTGGGGTGCCGAAGATTTGCCCGCAGCAGTTGGAGCTGCGACCTCGCGTGAGGCGGATGGTAGCTATACCGCGCCATATGAGTTGGTTCGTTCGCTGACCTTGTTCGCGGCGCACGCTGCAGGGGTTGCCGCGATTGACACCGTGTTTCCGAACATCAGCGACGAGGCGGCTTTAGCGGCGTATGTCGCTCGGGCTGCGCGCGACGGTTTCACCGGCATGCTGGCAATCCACCCGTCGCAGGTGGCCACCATCAACGCAGGATTTACGCCGTCGCCAGAGCAGTTAGCTCACGCTCGCTCGGTAGTCGAAGCCTTTGCCGCGAACCCCGGCGCTGGTGTTCTGCAACTCGACGGTAAAATGATCGACGCGCCGCATTTGAAGGCGGCGCTGTCGATCTTAGCCAGAGTGTAATAGGCGGTTTAAGCCGCCAGCTTCCTCAGCACGTAGTGCAGGATGCCGCCGTTCATAAAATATTCGACTTCGTTCGCGGTATCGATGCGGCAGAGTGTGTCGAAGTTGAACGTGGTACCATCCTTGCGGGTGACTTTTACCGTTACCGACTGACGTGGCTGAAGCATCGCGACGTTGGTGATGGTGAAGCTGTCGTCGGCGGTCAGGTCCAAAGTCTGGCGATTTTCGCCTTCGATGAATTGCAGCGGCAGGACGCCCATGCCGACCAGATTTGAACGGTGGATGCGTTCGAAGCTTTCGACGATGACCGCCCGAACCCCTAGCAAATTCGTGCCTTTTGCTGCCCAGTCACGGCTCGAGCCGGTGCCATATTCCTTGCCCGCAATCACGACGAGCGCTGTGCCGTCGGCCTTGTGGCGCATGGCCGCGTCGTAGATCGGCATGACTTCGCCGGCATAGCTGGACATGCCACCTTCGATGCCGGGGACCATTTCGTTCTTGATGCGGATATTGGCAAAGGTACCGCGCATCATGACCTCGTGGTGGCCGCGGCGTGCGCCGTAGCTGTTGAAGTCTGCCTTGCTGACCTGATGCTCCATCAGGAACTTGCCTGCGGGCGAGTCTGCCTTGATCGAACCGGCAGGCGAGATGTGGTCGGTGGTGATGGAATCGCCAAGGATCGCCAGCGGCTTTGCCTCGATGATGTCGGTCACCGGTGCGGGCGTCATGCTCATGCCCTCGAAATAAGGCGGGTTGGCGACATAAGTGGAACCGGCGCGCCACTGGTAGGTGTCCGATCCTTCGACCTGGATTTTCTGCCAGTGCGCGTCGCCTTCATAAACCGTGGCATAACGCGCGGTGAACATCGAGCGGTCGATATTGGCGGTCATGACGTCGTGCACTTCCTGGTTTGTTGGCCAGATATCGCGCAGGAACACGTCGGTACCGTCGGTCGCTTGACCGATAGGCGTGGTGGTGAAATCTTCGGTCACCGTGCCCTTGAGCGCATACGCAACCACCAGTGGTGGCGAAGCAAGGAAGTTGGCGCGCACATCGGGTGACACGCGGCCTTCAAAATTGCGGTTACCCGAAATGACCGACGCGGCAACAATATCGTTACCGTTGATCGCTGCCGAAATCGGCTCGGCCAATGGACCGGAGTTACCGATGCAGGTGGTGCAGCCATAACCCACCAGGTTGAAACCGATCGCATCCAGATCTGTCGTCAGACCCGCACGGTCAAGATAATCGGTAACAACCTGCGACCCGGGCGCGAGCGAAGTCTTCACCCATGGCTTTGGACGTAAACCATACGCATTGGCCTTGCGTGCGACCAGTCCCGCAGCAACAAGCACCGACGGGTTGGAGGTATTGGTGCAAGAGGTAATGGCGGCAATCACGACATCGCCGTCGCCAATATCGTGAGTCTTGCCTTCAACAGCAACGCGCTTGGCGCCGTCATGCTTGTACACATTGGTGAGGTCGGCGTTGAATACATCGTCGACTTCCGTCAGGATTACCTTGTCCTGCGGCCGCTTGGGGCCTGCCAGCGATGGCACTACGGTCGCCATGTCAAGTGACAGCGTATCGGTGAATACCGGGTCGGCCATGTCAGCAAAGGCCCACAGGCCCTGTTCCTTGGCATAAGCCTCGACCAGCGCAATCTGGTCCTCATCGCGGCCCGTCAGGCGCAGATAATCGAGCGTCTTTTCATCAATACCGAAGAAGCCACAGGTTGCGCCATATTCGGGCGCCATATTGGCCAGCGTCGCGCGGTCTGCAAGGCTGAGCGAAGCGAGACCCGGACCATAATATTCGACAAAGCGGCCTACGACACCCTTTGCGCGCAGCATCTGTGTCGCAGTGAGCACCAGATCGGTCGCGGTCACGCCTTCGGCCAATGCGCCGGTCAGCTTGAACCCGACAACTTCGGGTATGAGCATCGATACCGGCTGCCCAAGCATCGCTGCCTCTGCCTCGATCCCGCCGACGCCCCAGCCGAGCACGCCAAGACCGTTGATCATGGTCGTGTGGCTGTCGGTTCCGACGCAGGTGTCCGGGTAAGCGATTGTGGTGCCGTCATCGGTGGTGCTGGTCCATACGGCCTGTGCGATATGTTCCAGATTGACCTGATGGCAGATGCCTGTTCCGGGAGGAACCGCCTTGAAATTGTTGAGCGACTTCGATCCCCATTTCAGGAAGTCGTAACGCTCCGCATTCCGCTGATATTCAATCTCCACATTTTGTTCAGCAGCCTTGGGGTGACCGAATTCGTCGACCATGACCGAGTGGTCGATAACCAGATGCACCGGAACCAGCGGATTGATCTTCTGCGCGTCGCCGCCCAGTTTGTTCATCGCATCACGCATCGCGGCAAGGTCGACCACGCAAGGTACGCCGGTGAAATCCTGCAGCAGCACACGGGCTGGGCGGTACTGGATTTCGCGGGTCGACTTGGGGTCAGCCTGCCAGTCGATCAGCGCCTGCACATCGTCCACCGAAACCGTAAAACCACCATCTTCAAAGCGCAGCAGATTTTCCAGCAATACCTTCATCGAAAACGGCAACCGCGAAACATCCCCCAACTTCTCCGCCACTTTGCGAAGCGAGAAATAATCCACCGTCTTGCCACCAGCAGTCAAGGTGGTGCGGGTTTGCAGGCTGTCTAATCCGATTGCGGTCATTGGTATGTACCCCGTTGATGTTGGGCTTTTTGCTGGATGGGGGAACGGCTTCTCCCGCTCCCTTCGACAATCATGTGCCGAAGGTTACAAAACTGTAGTCAGCGGGCAGCCAAACCAGCGTAAAAGCGGGAGATTCGATTGCTGCGCGCGCCTTAGCGTGAAGGGAGAAGAAAGGGAAGGGGCGTTTGGTCCAGGGAGCTGTATGAACCGTCTTTAACGGTCACCCCTCGCGCAAAACCTCCGTCACTTCCTCCAATGTTCCGCGTACGCGGAGCAGCTGGTCTTTGCCGAATACGATCAGGCATTCGTCATGGGTATTGTCGGCTGTACGGATGAATTGGACTATTTCGGGATTGACCGAGATTTTCTGGCCGCGTGTGTCAGTAAGTGTGACGAAGGGGATCATAGCATGTCCTTTTGATTTGCGCGTTGTCTTGGCAGCTTTGGTCGCTGGGTGCAAAGTTTGTAGGGACGAACCCATGTAGGCACGCCCTTATTTTACTCTGACCCTAAAGGAGGGGGGTATAGCTCAGTCCTGAAAATCCATGGCGCTTTGGCTGGATAAAGCCGCGACCTGCATGAATACCGGTTTGGATTGGGCCGCGGCGGGGGTTGCGGCGGCGGCCAGTACATAAGGGGATATGCGGTGGCGGGTGCATAGGCCGCCGGCGCCGTCGCTGACCAACGGGGTTTCGAATTCGACCGCGATCAATGCATCTTGCGCCCGTGTCACGATACTTACCACAAGCTGTCCACCACCCAGATCGAGCACAAGGCCTGTGCCTTCGGGTACGCCGAGCAGGCCGTCGATCAACGCCCCGGTTTTCGACAGATTCCGCATCAACGCGTCATAGCGGTGGTCATCGTGGATCACGCCGATACGGCGGAACACCGACCGGCGTTCGGGACGATGGCGTTCGGGGCCGTCGGGTTCGATCCTGAGGTCGCCGCATTTTAGCTGGTGAATGACGGTTTCCTGCGTCAACGCCTTGGAATAGATCCACCCTTGAATGAAGCGCGCGCCTTTGGATTTGACGACTTCCAGCTGGTCAAAGGCTTCGACGCCCTCCACGGTGGTTTCCATGCCCAACGCGTCGGACAGGCCGATGATGGCGGCGATGATCTTTGCGCTGTTCTGGTCTTTTTGGGTGCAGCTGTCGACAAAAGTGCGGTCGACCTTGATCTTGTCAAACGGGGCAGAGCGCAAATAGCTGAGTGAGGAATAGCCCGTACCGAAATCATCGAGAGCAAGTCGGACGCCCAGTTCTTTCAACGCGCGGAATATGTCGTCGATGGTTTCGCCATCGCCCATGAACACGCTTTCGGTCAGTTCGAGTTCGAGGCGATTGGGTTCAAGGCCGGCGGACTCTAGGGCGTGGGTGACGATGTCGATCAGGTCCGAATGCGCGAACTGTGCCGCCGAAACATTGACTGCAACGCGCACCGATTTGGGCCAAGCCATTGCGTCTTTGCAAGCTTTGTTCAGCGCCCAAGCGCCGATCTGGTTAATCAGGTCGGATTCCTCGGCAATCGGCACGAACACGTCGGGGCCAATGGTGCCGCGTTCGGGATGTTCCCAGCGCATCAGCGCCTCAAACGTCACAACCATATTGTCTTCGGTTCGCACGACGGGCTGGTAATGCAATTCCAGCATATCATTGGCGAGCGCGTCGCGCAGACCTTCTTCGAGTAAGCGCCGTTCCTCCGCCTCGTCCTTCAGGTCGACCGAGTAGAAACGGAACTGGCCACGTCCGCCATTTTTTGCGGCGTAAAGCGCAAGGTCGGCATTGTGGATCAGGTCGAGCTTGCCGATACCGTCATAGGGCGAAATCGCTATGCCGATCGAGGTACCGATGGTCGCGCGCTTGTCCTCGATGTTATAGGGTTGCGATACGATCTGAATGATCTTGTTCGCCATTTCGCCCAGCTTGCCGCGGTCATCAAGGTCGGGAAGGATAATCTGGAACTCGTCACCGCCCAGACGGCCAATCTCGCCGCGTGCGCCTACAACCCGTTCCAACCTACGTGCGACCTGGCACAGCAAATCGTCACCTGCCGGATGGCCCAGCGTATCGTTGACATGCTTGAACCGGTCGAGATCAAGCATGATGAGCGTGCAGCTGCGCTTTGCAGATTTATAGGCGGACAATATGCTATCGAGCTTCTTGTCCATACGGTGGCGGTTCGCAAGGCCGGTCAGCGAGTCAAATTCAGCCAGACGGGAATCGACGAGCTTACGTTCATATTCCACCGTGATATCTTTCGCGCTGCCACGATAGCCCTGAAAACTTCCGGATTTGTCGAACTTGGGGTGGCCGGAAATTGACCACCAGGTTTGACGCCCATCCCCATGCGAGGGGTTGAGGGCAAAGCGGACCGTCTGGTCGATAATCTTGTTGCGCGCCGTTATCTGGAAATTCAACGGCCGATCTGATCGATCACCCTGATTTTCGGCATCGGTTTCAAATAATGTCGTCAAAGACTGCGCTAACAAATCCTCAATCGGACGATTCAGTTTTTCAGCTGCATTTTCAGATATATAAATTAACCGTGCCTCGGCATCGGTCGCCCACAGCCAGCCGATTCCTGCATGTTCAAAATCGTCTAGTACTTCAAGGCGGCGGCTCGCGTCGGCCTGCGTAATAACAGCTACCGAGCCGTATCCTGGGGTATCGGAAGAGCCGACGCCAGGGAAGTTCCGAAAAAGTTTAGCGACCGCCATCGTCAATCCACATCAGGCAAAGGTAAAAGGAACCGGTTCATAAGAAATACACCTTAAACAGCGTTGGTTACCATAACGCTAATAAATGGCGGTTTCCGGTGCTGTTTTACCTATTTCAAGGTTAGCTGAACGCGCTTGTCGCGGCTGGTGTGTCCTTTAACGATCTGGATATTGCCAGTGGGCAGCGATAATATGCGGGCTAACAACGCGACCACGGCCTTGTTCGCCTTGCCGTCTTCGGGCGCAGTTCGAACCCATATTTTTAGTACCGAATTTTCGACAGCGACGCGTTCGACTTTCGCACCGGGAACGACGCGAATACGCAGATCTCCAGCCATATCTAGCAAATCAATTATAATATCGGGCGTTGGATTGTTCATGGTCTTGGCCCTAATTATCCAACAGATGTGCAGATTTTGCTACCCATTGACCATCGTCCCGCGATAGTATTGCCCGGACCCGGTTGACACTCATTCGAATATGGAAGGAATGTAATGAAAAAGAGAATGTTTAAAGCCGCTTTCCATTTGGCTCCCTTGGCTATCCTGTCGTCGGCTTTCGCGATATCGATCCCATCTGCAATGGCCCAGTCGTCCGCGCGTTCGCCGGTTACCCTAACCAGCGATGTAAAGATCGAGCGCGTCGAAACCGGTTCAAATGGTAAAGAAACAACGAAGCTTTATGCTCCGGGCGCGGTTTCGGTTGTGCCGGGTGACAGAGTTGTCTTCACGCTGCAAGTTGTGAACACCGGTGCGGAGCCAGCTGCAGGATTTCGCGCCACTAACCCTATGCCCGATGCCGTGCAATTCACTTCAGTGGCCGAAGATTGGGCCGAAGTCTCCGTTGACGGCGGCACGATATGGGGCAAGCTTGCCACCTTGAAAGTAAAAACCAAGGACGCCGCCGGCACAGCCGAGGTGGAACGCGCCGCCACCGAGCAAGACGTCACCCATGTCCGCTGGATATTCCCCGACGCAATTGCCGCAGGAGCAACTCGCACGATAAGTTACCGTGGTCTGGTGAAATAGGCCGCATCGGTGGCGCAGCATTTCGCTGCCTGTTTACGGAACAATCTCCACTCTTATGTGCGGCCATTTTTCGGTTACGACCTTGATCCAGCCTTCCTGATCTGTTGGGATGACTTCTTCATCAAAGTAAAATTGCCGCACACCGCTTCGATCATATAGGTGCACCTCGTCGCTGCCTTCGCTTTGTTTTACGATGCGGATTGACCCGATATATTGCGGGTCAATCATTCCTTCGTCGCCACTCGCGGTCCGAACGCGATTTTGCCACCACAGCAGCGCGCCGGTTTCCGGGTCGATCCGGCTGCCGCGCCTGGGATTGACGATCAATTGTGCGAGACCGCCTATCCCGACGACCGCGCCCATAACAAAGGCAATTGGCACCAGCCAAGGCGCACATTCGCCCGCTTCATTGCAATTGTCCTGCGGGTCGATGCTCAACGCAGCAAATACAAAGACCGCACCGACAATAAACATAGCCCAAGCCCGAATATCCGTCCGTGCGCTGCGTTCGTAAGATAAGTGGTTTTTGGGTCCGGGGTGCCATGCCATGCGTGCGAAGGTAGTGGGGGAGGTTGAATATTTTGCTAAAGTGTCGCTCGCACTTTTAGTTATGGTTGCGGCGACGTGTCGATATTCAATCATTTACCTGCGCACCCTTTATGTCCCGAGCTGGTACATTTGTGCTTTACACGCAGGGTAAATGCGACTCGCCGCGGTTGTTAACCACCTTTAGGGCTAGCTTTTGGCAAATATCGGACGCAGCATCTGTTCATGAAGTATACAGGAACGAGTTTGATGCGATTCATTCCCCGCCTTACCTTTCCAATCTTGATTGGGCTTGCGCTGGCGTTGCCTCTGGCCGCTTGCGGTAGTCAGGGTGCGGATGAGGCTGCGGTTGCTGACCTTGATAACAAGTTGGTTGGCAAGGGCAGCGATCCTGAAGTCAATGCCGCGTTGAATGACCGGATCCTGGTCGATCCCGACCTGACCGGCAATGCCAACAAAAATAGTTTGAAAGCGGCAACCAAGCCATTGGCGGGAGCTACGCCTGCCGATGGCGGGTACGATGGCGATGCGTCGATTGAAGCCTTGGACGGCGCAAAGTTGATGCGCGCGCCTAAAGCGACAGTCGTCGCCGCTGAAAATTGCACCAATTGCGGGGAACGCCGCGCTGCGACGCTCGGCGGACTTGCTGCCGATCAGGGCGTCACGCGGGGCAAAGGCACTTGCGACGCAAAACTACAATATGGCGCAGGCTGGGCTAACCGTATGCCCGCCGAATTCCCGGTTTATCCGCGCGGCAATGTGAAAGAGGCAGGTGGCGTTGACGGCGGGATTTGCGATATCCGTGTGGTTACCTTCACGACATCTGCAGCGATGCAGAATGTCGTTGATTATTATTATACGCGTGCGCGCAAATCGGGCTTTAACGCTGAACACCAGATACTTGCGGGCGAACATGTTCTTGGCGGCACCCGCGATAATGATGGCGGCGCCTATTTCATCACTTTCAATGCAAAAGCAGGTGGCGGCACCAGCGTCGACATTGTGGCCAACAATGGCCGGTAAATAGTTTTTCAGACCGAAGCGCCTGGGGCGGCAGAGGTGCCGCCCTATTTTTTTGCCTGGTGCAACGGGTTATCGGGACGTCGCCCACCGTGCCGCTTCCCAAATCAAGCTTGGCCCGCTAAGGCAGCGCGATGAATTCCATCCTTTTAGTCATGACGGGCGGCGCGATCGGGGCGGGGCTTCGCTTTGGATTGTCGCAAGCGGTGCCTTATACAGGACAGGGCTGGCCGTGGCCTACTTTTGCAGCGAATGTTTTGGGTGGGCTGGCCATGGGGGTGCTGGCGGCATGGATTTTGCGCGGCGATAACTCTGCGGAACCGTTGCGTTTATTTGTGGGTGTTGGCGTCCTCGGCGGGTTTACAACATTCAGCGCCTTCAGCTTGGAAATGGCGCAGATGATCGAGCGGGGGCAAACGGGGCTTGCGGCGGGATATGCGCTGGCTTCGGTACTTCTCGCCTTAGGGGCATTATTTGCCGGAATAACGGCAGCAAAGGCGATTTGGGCATGAGCAAAAGCGACGAAAAAGGGATACGGCAATTTGTCGTGCAACCCGATGATGACGGGATAAGGCTCGATCGCTGGTTCAAACGGCATTTGCCCGATGCGACGTTCAATATTGTCTCACGCTGGTCACGCACCGGGCAGTTGCGGGTGGATGGTAAGCGCGCAACGCCGGGTGACCGACTGTTGGCGGGGCAGGCGATCCGCGTGCCGCCGGCTGATACATCAGCAGCAACGAGTGCCCGACCCGCACGCAAACGACGCGATTTGACCGACGACGAAATTGAATTTGCGCTCGCTATGGTAATCCACAAGGATGATGCGGCATTGGTCATTAACAAGCCCGCGGGGTTGGCGACGCAAGGTGGGACTAAGACGGAGAACCATGTCGACGGCTTGCTGGACGCGCTTTGTTTCGAACTGGATAATCGGCCCAAGCTGGTCCACCGGCTGGATAAGGACACATCGGGCGCGTTGCTGTTGGCGCGGACGTCGCGGTCAGCCGGGCATTTTGCCAAAGCTTTTTCATCACGCACGGCGCGCAAGGTTTACTGGGCCCTCGTCGTCGGTGTGCCGGATATCGCGGATGGCTTTATCGACCTGCCGATCGGAAAACAGCCCGGCAGCGGTGGCGAGAAAATGTATGTCGACGAAAAGGACGGCCAGTCAGCGCGCACCCGCTATCGCATTGTCGAACGCGCCGGGAATGCTTGCGCTTGGGTGGAACTGCAACCTTATACTGGCCGGACGCACCAGTTGCGCGTGCATATGGCTGCTATCGGACATCCAATTGTCGGAGACGGCAAATATGGCGGCAAAGATGCATTCCTGACGGGCACAATCAGCCGCAAGATGCATTTGCACGCTCGGCGGATTCGCATCGACCATCCTCAAGGGCACCAGATTGATGTGCGCGCAGATTTGCCTCCGCACATGAAGGACAGCTTTGCCGACCTCGGCTTTGAAATCGAACTTGGTGATGCATTGGTGCTCGATGCGCCAAAATTCAGCGAAACAGCTGAAGGCAAGAAGCGCGTGGCCGCCAATATAGCCAAATCCGCGCGCAAGGAACGTAAGGGCGAGCGCCGTTCGCGGGGCACAGTAACGGACAAGCCCAAGGACAATAAGCGCAGCCAGATGGCGACAGGCAAAAAAATTGCCGCCAAAAAACCGGTCATCAAAAAGGTGGTGGGCAAAAAGCCGGTGGCGAAGAAGTGAGGCGAAGGTGACGGCAAAGCTCGCCATTTTCGATTGTGACGGGACGCTGGTCGACAGTCAGGCCAATATCTGTCTCGCCATGGAGCATGCCTTTGATGAGGCGGGAATGACCCCGCCGTCGCGCCATGCAACACGGCGGATTGTCGGTCTTTCGCTTGTCGAAGCAATGCGGGTTTTATTGCCGAAGGCGGAGGAAGATCTGCATCGCGAAATGGCCGAGAGATACAAGGCGTCCTATCTGATTTTGCGCAATAACGGGTTGGAGCATGAGCCATTGTACGATGGCATCGCGGCGTTATTGTCGAAGATGGATGAAAGCGGATGGTTGCTGGGCGTTGCGACCGGCAAATCGGACCGCGGGCTCGAACGCTGCCTTGATCACCATGGCCTCAAAGGGCTGTTCGTAACCCTGCAAACTGCGGACCGTCACCCCTCCAAGCCGCATCCGGCGATGGTTTATCAGGCGCTGGCTGACGCGGGGACAGAAGCCGCGAATGCCGTGGTCATCGGTGATACGGTCTACGATATCCATATGGGCCGTGCCGCAGGAACACGCACAATCGGCGTCAATTGGGGTTATCACAGGGTGGAAGAATTGCGTGAAGCAGGAGCGAATGCCATAGCCGAAAGCATGGACGAACTCGAAGCCTTACTGGGAGATTTCAAATGACACCCGAAGAGGAAACAAAGGCGCAATATCGCTTTCTGGTGATCAATATTTGCCGGATTACCGGCGCGATCATGCTGGTGATCGGATTGGCTGTCATTGCGCGTGAAGCCTTCGGACTGCCCAAGGCGGCTGGATATGTGTTGTTTCTCGTCGGGATGCTGGATTTCCTTCTGGTACCGGTTTTCCTCGCGAAACGATGGAAGAGCACGCCCACGCAATGAGGCGATTCTGGAGAGTTGTTTCGTTAGAGCAAAGTACCTTTGGCTATGCTGTCCGGCTGGATGGGCGTCCGGTAAAGACGCCCACGCGGAATGAACTGGCACTGCCGACGAAGTTGCTGGCGGACGCCGTTGTGGCCGAATGGGATTCAGTTGAAAAAACGGTCGACCCTATGCTGATGCCGATGACTGGCTTTGCCAATGCCGCAATCGACCGCGTTGGCGTAGACCGGGACGATTTTGCCACCGCGATTGCCGCCTATGGCGAGACTGACTTGTTCTGTTACCGCGCAGCGGAGGGCGAGGCGTTGGCCGAGAGGCAGGCAGAGATTTGGGATCCGTGGCTGGATTGGGCAAGGGCGCGTTATGATGTCAGCTTTGTCATCGTCGAAGGCATCATGCACAAGCCGCAGCCAGAACTTACACTCGAAAAGCTGCGCGCGGCGGTGAAAGCACGGGGGACGTTCGAGTTAGCCGCCATGGCGAAACTCGCGCACCTGTCAGGCTCGCTTATCGCAACGCTGGCGGTTGTTGAACATGCAGGTTCCGCCCAAGACATCTGGAATGCTTCCTGCCTTGATGAATTGTGGCAGGAAGAATTGTGGGGCGCAGATCATTGGGCTCAGAAAAACCGCTATGATCGCGAAGGCGAATTTCTGGAGGCGGTTCGTTTCCTCGATTTGCTTGGAACATCGACATAGGTGAAAACCTAGGTCGTTTCTAAGGTTGCTGTGGAGTAGGGGCCACAGATGACCCTGATCCTCACAACCTCGTCTCCAAAACTGCCAAAAGCTGCATTGGCCGTGGGCTATGCTGGCCTTCTTCCGCAGATTATCGCTGCTGCACTCGTATTGACGGGTAGCGAGTACCAATGGACAGGTCTTGCCGCCGCTTATGGCTATGCCGCCTTCATTTTCAGTTTCCTTGGCGGAATCTGGTGGGGCTTCGGCGTTATTGCGCGCAAGGAAGATGTCGAAGCCGCGCCGGTATTCGCTTGGGCGATTGCTCCCAGCCTGATTGCCTTTGCCAGCTATTTGCCGTGGATATGGGGATGGGACTGGCCGGGGCCGTCGCTAGCATGGATCGGGCTGTTCCTTATGGCTTCGCCATTGGTTGACCGATGGTTGATGGGAAAATGCAACTTGCCCGACGGCTGGATGAAGTTGCGCTGGCACTTGTCGCTGGGGCTGGGCGGACTAACGCTGCTGCTCGCGGCGCTGGCGTAAGTCTCAAGTCGCAGCCAAATCCCGCACAAAACCGATCAATCCCTTTTGCCGACGCCGCTTCATGCGTTCGGCTGCAAGGATCTGACGGATTTTATCAAAGCAGGCCTGCACATTGTCATTTATCAGGACATAGTCGTAACCATCCCAGTGCCCGATTTCCGATTTTGCGCGGCCCATACGATCGGCGATAACTGCGTCGCTGTCTTGCGCCCGCGTATGTAGTCGGCGTTCCAGTTCCTCGATGGAGGGAGGCAAGATGAATACACGAACGACGTCTGGTCCGGCTTCCTGATAAAGTTGCTGCGCGCCTTGCCAATCTATGTCGAATAACACGTCACAACCGGCCGCCAACTTTTCTTCGACCGGAGCCTTTGGTGTGCCGTAGCGATGGCCGAACACATGTGCCCATTCAAGAAACTCGCCGTCTGCCGCCATTTGTTTGAAGGTCGGCACGTCGGTGAAATGATAATGCACACCATCTACTTCGCCCGGCCGCGGCGGTCGCGTTGTGTAAGAAACCGAGAGCGCAATTTTCTCGTCCGCCTCCAGCAACATACGCGAAAGCGTCGATTTTCCTGCGCCTGAAGGGGAAGAAAGCACGAAAAGGAGACCGCGTCGTGCGAGTTCGTGTGGCTTGTGAGTAATGCTGTCGACCATAACCGCTACTGCGCGAAACTATGGGTTTACGTCAATTGGTTTTTAGGATGCGTCTCTTTATTCAGAACGGCTTTGTTTGCGTTTGTCATAAATGGCCTTGGCCGCAATGGCGCCGCCTACGAATATCAAGCCGGGAATAGAGCGCGTCGCAATACGCGTGGCCACTAGGCCTAGTCCTGCACCTAACAGGCCATTGCCGCGTTTGCGGCCTATTACTTCGCCGACAACTGCCCCTGCGATAGATCTCAACATAACGGGTCTCCTATACCATGTCCTGTGGTATGACATGGGTATCGAAGGTGACTTCGTCAACCAGTCCCGATGCCAAAGCTGCTTCGCGCAATGTGGTTCCCTCGGCGTGGGCTTGCTTGGCGATTTTGGCGGCGTTGTCATATCCAATGACGGGCGCGAGCGCGGTAACAAGCATCAAGGAATTTTCCATCAACCCTGCAATGCGAACGCGGTCGGGTTCCAGACCCGCGACACAGTTTTTGGCGAAGGTGTCCATGCCGACGCTTAGCAGTTCAATCGACCGCAAGACATTTGAACCGATTAATGGTTTGAAAACATTCAATTCCAAGTGACCTTGAAGGCCGCCGATGGTTACAGCTTGATGATTGCCGATAACCTGTGCTGTGACCATTGTCAGCATTTCGCACTGGGTAGGGTTGACCTTGCCGGGCATGATTGAACTGCCTGGTTCGTTTTCGGGAAGCAAAAGTTCCCCAAGCCCTGAGCGCGGTCCGGAACCTAGCAAGCGAATGTCGTTTGCGATTTTTGTCAGGCTGACGGCAAGTGTATTCAAAACGCCCGACATTTGTACCAACCCATCATTGGATGCGAGCGCTTCGAATTTATTGCGGGCCGGTTCAAATTCTATTCCGGTAACTGCTGAAATTTCGGTTGAAATTGCACGATCAAAACCTTCTGGCGCATTCAAACCAGTGCCAACCGCCGTCCCGCCTTGCGCCAGTTTCTGGACGTTGTGGAGGACGGTGCCCTCGATCCGGGCGCGGTTCGCGATCAATTGGGCGACATAGCCTGAAAATTCCTGACCGAGCGTGAGAGGTGTTGCATCTTGCAAATGTGTGCGGCCAATTTTGACAATGTCGGACCAAGCCGCCGATTTGGACATCAGCGCATCGGTGAGAATAGCTAAAGATGGCAGTAATTTATGATAGGTCGCATGGGCCACCGCAACATGAATAGCTGTCGGGAAACTGTCGTTGGATGACTGTCCTTTGTTCACATGGTCATTGGGATGCACTGGTGCATTTCCGCCGCGCGTACCCGTCAGGATTTCGTTGGCGATGCCCGCTATCACCTCATTCACATTCATATTCGATTGCGTGCCGCTGCCTGTTTGCCAGATGACGAGCGGAAACTGGTCGTCAAACTCACCTGCTAAAATGCGGTCGGCGGCAAGCACGATAAAGTCTGCAATTTCAGGCGAAAGTGCGCCGGACACCTTATGAGTGCGGGCTGCGGCACGCTTGACGTGGGCCAAGCCGTAAATAATCCCCAAAGGCATGCGTTCTTGCGCCGGAAATGGGAAATTTGCGATGCTGCGCTGGGTTTGTGCGCCCCAATATGCCGCTACGGGGACTTCAATGGGGCCAAGACTGTCATATTCGGTACGGAAGTGACCCGTCACTTCTTCCGCCCGAAGTCCACGCTCACGACGTTGGAGCCGTCTTCGACCTGAACCGACGGTTCGTCATTGCCTGCGACGTCATGCGGTTCTGGACCGGCTTCGCCTGCGTCAACTTGGAATTGCAAAGCAAAATCTACAGCCGGATCTACAAAAGCAGTGATTGCGGAATAGGGAACGAAAAGATGCGAAGGAATCTGACTGAATGACAGCCCAACTTCAAAATGGTCCGAATCGACCTTCAAATCCCAATATTTGTGTTGAAGCACGATTGTCATCTCGTCCGGAAACCGTTCATGCAAATGGGACGGAATGGCAACACCGGGCGCTTGTGTTTTGAAAGTAATATAGAAATGATGGTCGCCTGGAAGACCGTTGAGCGCAACATCGCCCAGCACACGGCCTACAACGGCGCGCAGTGCCTCTTGCACAACATCGTCATAGGGAATCATACTGTCGAAATGCTCTTCACTCATTGGCGCTTGGTGGACCGTAGAGAGGTTGAAATCAAGATACTTGTTGCTGCCAAGTCAACTTGCCAAGCGCGAGATTATGCGTATAGCGACGCCCATGCGCTCCGGGACCATTAGCCGCAAAACCAATGAAACGTCGATTGATGTCGAGGTAAATCTTGACGGCAGTGGCGTTTATGAAGTTTCCACGGGCATTGGTTTTCTGGATCATATGCTGGAACAATTGTCACGCCATTCGCTGATCGACCTTAAGGTGAAAGCCGTAGGCGACCTGCATATCGACCAGCATCACACCACTGAAGACACCGGCATTGCCATAGGCGAGGCGGTTTTGCAGGCGCTCGGCGATAAACGCGGCATAACGCGATACGGCACGGCCTATGCGCCAATGGATGAAACGCTGACTCGCTGCGCACTGGATATTTCCGGCAGACCCTATTTTGTCTGGAAAGTGTCGCTTGGCATGCCTCGGCTGGGCGAATGGGATACCGAGTTGATCGAGCACTGGTTCCACAGCTTTGCGACGAGCGCGGGCATTACGCTGCATATCGAAAATCTCTACGGGTCGAACAACCATCATATCGTAGAGAGCTGCTACAAGGCTTTGGCGCGCGCGTTACGGCAAGCAGTCGAGATTGATCCGCGCAAGGCGGATTCCATTCCATCGACCAAGGGGACGCTGTAAGCCGTGTCACTGGCGCTGATTGATTATGGGGCGGGCAATCTGCATTCTGTGCATAATGCGTTGAAAGCAGCGGGGGCGTCGGATGTTGTCGTTACCGCTGAACCAGAAGTGGTGGCGAAAGCCGACCGGATTGTGTTGCCGGGAGTTGGAGCATTTGCCCATTGTTTTGAGGCTTTGTCGGCCATTGAAGGCATGATTGAAGCGATGGAGCGCAAAGTTCACAGCGACGGCATTCCCTTCCTCGGCATTTGTGTTGGCATGCAGCTTCTAGCTGATGCAGGCGTTGAGCACGGAACGACGCAGGGGCTCGGATGGATCAAGGGCACGGTACGCGCGATTGAGCCAGCGGCCGGACTAAAAGTTCCGCATATGGGCTGGAACGACGTAACGCCAAAAACACGTGCGCCGTTGTTAGAAAGCGGTGAAGCCTATTTCTTGCATGGTTATCATTTTGACGCAGAGAACGAAGCAAACGTTTTGGCCACAACCGATCATGGGGGATTGCTGGTTGCTGCTGTCGGTCAGGGCAATATTTTGGGCGTCCAGTTTCACCCTGAAAAAAGCCAGGCTTATGGCATAAATTTCCTGAAACGCTTTCTGGAGTGGCGCCCCTGATGGGAGATTTGGCTTGATCGTTTTTCCCGCAATTGACCTGAAGGGCGGCCAAGTTGTTCGCTTGGCAGAGGGCGATATGGACCGTGCAACCGTCTATGCCGACGATCCGGCAGCGCAGGCGCTTCTTTTTGCAGAGCAGGGCGCTGAGTTCCTGCACGTCGTTGATCTCGACGGAGCTTTTGCCGGACGGCCCGAAAATGCCGAAGCGGTTGAAGGCATCATCGAGAATTTCCCTGGCTATATCCAGCTCGGCGGCGGGATCCGGAACCCGCAGACGGTTGAACGCTGGTTCGATATGGGCGTCGCGCGGCTGGTTATCGGCACTGCAGCGCTGAAAGACCCGCAATTTGTGAAGGATATGGCGCGCGAATTTGAAAATGGCATCGTTGTTGCCGTTGATGCGCGCGATGGATTTGTTGCCACCGAGGGCTGGGCCGAGAAATCCGATATGGCGGTGATCGACCTTGCGCGACGCTTCGAAGACGCGGGCGTTGCATCGATCCTGTTCACCGATGTGGGACGTGACGGGATGCTGACCGGATGCAATATCGAAGCGACGGTCGATCTGGCGCGGCGGGTAAAAATTCCAGTTATTGCTAGCGGTGGGGTGAAGGGAATTGACGATATCCACATGCTGTCATTGCACGCAAAGGACGGCATCGAAGGCGTCATTACCGGCCGAGCCATTTATGACGGGCGGCTGGATCTGGCGACCGCGATTGCGATGGCGGAGCGCGCGTGACCGTCCGTATCCGTGTAATTCCTTGCCTCGACGTATCCAATGGCCGCGTCGTCAAGGGCGTCAACTTCGTCGACTTGCGCGATGCGGGTGACCCGGTGGAGCAGGCGCAAGCATATGATGCGGCGGGTGCGGACGAGCTTTGTTTTTTGGATATCGGGGCCAGCCATGAAGGACGCGGTACGATAATTGATGTCGTCCGGCGAACTGCCGAGGTTTGCTTCATGCCGTTAACAGTCGGCGGTGGAGTGCGGAGCGCAGAGGACGCGCGCGCATTGCTGTTGGCGGGTGCCGATAAAGTCGCGGTCAACAGCGCAGCCGTAGCCCGGCCAGAGGTTGTCGCCGATATCGCCGAACGTTTCGGCAGTCAGTGCGTTGTTGCCTCGGTTGACGCAAGACGAACAGGTGACCGATGGGAAATTTTCACCCACGGAGGCCGCAATCCGACAGGTATCGATGCATTAGAGCACGCGGTAAAGCTGGCTGCGCTGGGGGCAGGGGAATTGCTTGTCACCAGCATGGACCGCGACGGGACGCGTGATGGCTACGATCTCGCTTTGACGCGCGAAATTGCAGATGCGGTCAATGTGCCGGTCGTAGCAAGCGGCGGTGTCGGCAATCTTGATCACCTAGTTGAGGGCGTGCGGCAAGGCCATGCCAGCGCGGTGCTGGCGGCATCCATTTTCCATTTTGGCCAGCATAGCATTGCCGAAGCCCATGCCGCACTGCGGGCAGCGGGGTTGCCTGCGCGGTCCTAATCGCTAAACAACCTAGCCAATGCCGGCCTTTCGGCGCAGCGTTGTATCCAGTCCGAAAGGTTCGGATACGCTGAAAGATCAATATCCATGGATGCAATCCATCCGGCCAATACCCACAAATGTGTGTCCGCAATGGTATAGTCCCCGGCCAGATAAGGTTGATCAAGCAATGCCGCATCAAGTATGTTTAGACCCGCAGCAATATCGCTTTTGGCTTTGTCCAACGCCGCTTGATTTCGCAATTCTGCTGGGATGAAATCGACAGAACCTTCCTGAACGGCTCCATCTGAGCCTGTCATTTGCATCGCGGACAAGCGCCCTGCGGCTTCGGCTAACGATGTATTGGTCCAGACGATCCATTTCATCGCCGCCGCACGCTGCGGTCCGGAGGGTGGATATAGCCCAGCAGCCACGCCAAAAGTTTCACCCAAATACATCGTAATGGCTGCTGACTCCCAAATCGTCTCACCGTTGTGAACGATCACCGGTACTCGGCCATTAGGATTGATTTTTAGAAACTCCGGAGCTTGGGTGTCACCAGCGTCGATATCCATTTTTACGACGTCGACGGCAATTCCCAACTCCGCGATAACTGCCTCGGTCAGCGACGAAGTCGACATGGGAGCATGATAAAATATGAGACTCACTTCAAATACCTTGGTTGCAAATCACCACTTAATCAAACGCGGCACTATCATCCTGCCGACGACCGCGCAGATGATTATTGAAAGGCTATACCACAGCCCGATATAGACCACATTATTGAATGGGCAGTGCAGGTTATAGGCAAATGCACCCAAGCCCCCCGACGCGACTCCGGTTAGCCAACCTGCGCGCTCTGGCGAAGAAGGTGCGCCTTTACGGAGCCAAACCACCATAGGTACCGCGGTCGCAATGGCTGCAATCAGGCTGTACGACATGCAGCGAATGCCAGATTCCATCGCGGACATTGCAGGGCCAATATCTCCGGTAGATGCAACAACAATTGCTGCGAGTGGAAAAACTGCAGCGGCGGCCAACGCCATTTGCCAGCCATTCTGGTTTCTGCCGACGGCAGGGCTCGCCATAGAAGTTACGGCATAAGCCGTCGCGCCACCTAGCAGCAGCAGCACACCTGCACGGATTAGAAACATCTCGTCGGGATGCCCGGCAAGTACGTCCGCTCGCATTCCTTGCGTCCATATTATTAATGACGTTGCGGCGATGGTGACGGCAGCCAAAAAGAGCAGCGGCACATCCTTTCGCATCGGTTTGACGGGTTCCAGATCATCAACCAGTGCGGCGATATCAAAACTCTTATTCATCTCATTCGCTCTCGATAAGCATCGCCAGCTTTTTCAGGCCACGATGTATGTTCACTTTGACCAGCGGTTCGGACTGGCCACATTTGATGCAAGCCTCGGCAATGCTGAGGCCGTCGATTTTGACCAGGCGAATGGCGAGTGCCTGTGCCTGGGGTAATTGATGCAGCAAGTTATCGATGCTGATTTTTGCACCGACAACATCTTCATGGCTTTCTTCACTATGCTGATCCTGCAATTCATCGGCGGCGTGGCGATAGGTTTGCCGCAAGCGGTCAACCCAGCGATACCGAGCGATGGCCGCAAGCCAAGGTAAAAACGGCCGCGACGGATCATAACTGGCGCGTTTGCGATGTAGCGAAATCAAGGTTTCCTGAACCAGATCATCGACCGCATCGGCAGCAATTTTTTGCGAAAAGAACCGCGCAAGCCAACGACCTGTCTGTTCCAGCAAAACAGCATAAGCCTGTTTGTCACCTGCTTGTGAAAGGCGCATCAGGTCACGCATGGTTTCTTCGCGCGCAATCATTTTGAACGTGTCAGTAACGCGTCAACGCCGAGCTTTCCGCCGCCGCGAGCGATCAGAACGAGTGCAAGTGCAACCCAGATCATATGAACCGACCACCATGCTTCGGGATAGACAAAAATCTGGATGACCATTGTCATGCCTAATAATGCGAGCGCTGACAGGCGTGTAAAGAGCCCAATAACGAGCAAGATGGGAAACAAATGTTCCGAATAAGTGGCCAAATAGGCCGCAAATTCCGAAGGCAGCGGCACGCCGCTATATTCCTCTTCAAACAGGAATTTTGCGGTGTCGCTGACTGATAGCAAACTCCCCTCATCCACCTTTGTGCGCCCGGAACGCCAGAAAATTCCGGCGAGGGACACGCGAACGAACAGTAGCATCACCGATTCAGCAAGTGTCGTCGAAAGTGCTGCAACAATTCGGGTATAAGGGACCAAAAGGGCGTTCATTCATCATCCAGCTTTGATCAGCGCTCCAGCGCCGATGAGGTGAAAAATCGGCTCTAAGGGAGCCTGTTCACCAGACTGTTCGATGGCAATCTCCAAAAGGTTACCCAGAACTGCATTTTTCTCCGCCGAAGCTGCACATACCGCCATTTGAATGGGGTTTAGCGGAACCAGGCGTACTTCGGTTTCAGGACGAACCGTTAGTATTGCTGATGGTTGCATGTCGGTCAGATTTTCTACGGCAATTACCAAAGGCGATGAAATCGGAACAAGCCGCGCCGATGGATGCGGTGCTATAGGCAACGCTATCAAATGCGTTTGATCCAATCCGCCCAGTTCGGAAAGAGTAAGAGCACTCGCTTCTGCGGCGTTATAACTTTCAAGCCACGCCCATTCAATCTGTGCCAATTCAATAGTGGCTGCGTCGCCAAGACAATAAGGGAAGCGCAATCCAATATGATTATTGTCGCTAGCCCGCGCAATCTCGCTCTCGGCGAAATTGCGGGCTAATCTGTTGAATTCTTCGTCACCAATAAACTGGCGCGTCAGGGGGAATGTTTCTTCCAAAGCGACAATGCGCGCATGATTTATTGTATTGGCATGCGCTTTGAGGCCCAGCATGATCCGGTCGACAGGGCCATCAAACAAACGCGGGTCCAACCGGGCAGGTCCGTCGTTGATGGTATCGATAAAGTTGTTCTGCGCGTCAATCAACGACGGCATAGCACGCCTCGTTCATTATATCCTGCGCTTTTTCGGCCTCCGCTATCAACACCGGATAATCGGGTATGTCAGTATCCCATTCAATCAAAGTTGGTTTCGCACCAGCGCGTTCGATAAACCGGCGATACATATCCCATGTTGTTTGGGTGACATGGCTGCCATGATCGTCGATCAACAATGGTCCGCTATCATGCTGCTCGACCGCATGGCCGGCTAAATGAATTTCGCCGACGATAAGGGGATCGATTGCATCGAGATAGGATAAGGGTGAAAAACCCAGATTGTTGGCCGAAACTTCGACATTGTTGATATCGAACAAAAGCCCGCATCCGGTGATACCAACCAGTCTGGCGATAAACTCGACCTCTTCCATCTCGTCGCCTCGATAGGCAAGATAGCGTGAGGGGTTTTCGATAAGGATTGAGCGTTTCAACCGGTCCTGAACTTTCCCGATTTCACCGGCAAAATGGTCGAGTGATTGTTTTGTGTAAGGTACAGGGAGTAGATCCGCGAAACGGTTATGCGCGTTGCCGGAAAAGCTCAGATGGTCCGAAACCGATGCAGGCTGGTACAAATCGCATAGTGCAGCCAGGCGTTCAAGATCATAACCATTCAACCCGTCGGCAGAACCAAGAGAAAGCCCGACCGAATGGAAGCTAAGAGGAAAACGTTCGGCGATGGCGGTCAGCCAACGGTGTGGCGGACCACCATCGCCAAAATAATTCTGCGGATGGACTTCGACCCAACAAGAGCGACCCGATGGGCATGAAGGGTCGAGCAACGATTCATAATGTTGCGGTTTCAAACCTATCCCGACCGAAGGAGGAAGGAGGAAGGGGGTAGGCTTGATGTCCATCCGCAAACCATAAGCTTTCAAACTGGAGCCGTCATCCCGAACGCGTTCGACTGAATGCCAATTGCGTCCAAAATAGCGTCAAATGAATTTAGCCTTTCATCGGCACAGGTTTAGCATTGCCCTTTTTCGCCGCAAGCGAACCGCCCATTTTTTCGCAAGTGCCGGTGGCGACAAATTTCCAGGCGTTGCCTTGATAATCGACGGTCGACGTGCCAGCACAGCTTGTTCCTGGTCCTGCGGCGCAATCATTTTTTGCCTTCAGCGAAACGCCATAGCATTTTTCTTTTTCGCCCGCTGCCTGTGCGGGGGCGGCGGCCATAGTAGCAGCGGCGGAAAGGGCTGCGGCGGCACCGGCTAGCTTCAAAATCATAGTGTTCATCGTGATTCTCCTAATCTGTTCGGGCATTAAGCCAGAGGGGGATGGACCATAATTCATCCGGTCCTGTCAATCATTCGAAAAGCAGGAGCCAGCGGTTACAATATGTGCAAAAATTCTTTTCCGCAGCCCTTGACCCGTCACAAAAACACCCTATCTGAATACCGTTAGCACTCGTATTTGGCGAGTGCCAACACTTATTCATTGCCGTCACCTGCTTCCCTGCGGGAGTGGCGGGATGGCAAAACAGTTAAAAGGAAGGTTCTACATGGCATTTCGTCCGTTGCATGACCGTGTCCTCGTCCGTCGGGTCGAGGCCGAAGCAAAAACCGCTGGTGGGATTATCATCCCCGATACCGCTCAGGAAAAGCCACAAGAAGGCGAAGTTGTCGCTGTTGGTTCTGGAACCAAGGCCGATGATGGCACAGTGACTCCGCTCGACGTTAAGGCTGGTGACAAGATTCTGTTCGGCAAATGGTCCGGAACCGAAGTCAAGATCGATGGGGAAGACCTGTTGATTATGAAGGAATCGGATATCCTCGGGATTGTTAGCTAACCCCAAACCAGTGTGAACTTGCGCAGTTTTCTGCGCTTTATTTAAAGGAACAATATCATGGCTGCTAAAGACGTGAAATTCGGCCGCGATGCGCGTGAACGCATCCTGCGCGGCGTAGACATCCTCGCCGACGCGGTGAAGGTGACCTTGGGGCCAAAGGGCCGCAATGTTGTTATCGACAAAAGCTTCGGTGCTCCGCGCATTACCAAGGACGGCGTTACTGTCGCCAAGGAAATCGAACTGAAAGACAAGTTCGAAAATATGGGCGCACAGATGGTTCGCGAAGTTGCCTCGAAAACCAATGATATTGCCGGTGACGGCACCACCTCCGCGACCGATTTGGCGCAGGCTATCGTGCGCGAAGGTATGAAGTCCGTTGCCGCTGGCATGAATCCGATGGATTTGAAGCGTGGTATCGACCTTGCAGTTACCGCAGTTGTCGCTGATCTTGTGCAGCGCTCCAAGCCGGTTGCCGGTTCGTCTGAAGTTGCCCAAGTCGGTACAATTTCTGCAAATGGCGAATCCGAAATCGGTGAAATGATTGCCAAGGCCATGGAAAAGGTCGGCAAAGAAGGCGTTATAACGGTCGAAGAAGCGAAGGGTCGCGAAAGCGAGCTCGACGTTGTTGAAGGTATGCAGTTTGACCGCGGTTATCTGTCGCCTTACTTCATCACCAACACCGAAAAGATGTCTGTCGAACTCGACAATCCATACATCCTGATCCACGAAAAGAAGCTCGGCAACTTGCAAGCCATGTTGCCAATTCTCGAAGCAGTGGTGCAGTCGGGTCGTCCGCTTCTCATCATCGCTGAAGACGTTGAAGGCGAAGCATTGGCTACCCTGGTGGTCAACAAATTGCGTGGCGGTCTGAAGATTGCAGCTGTTAAGGCCCCTGGCTTTGGCGATCGTCGCAAGGCGATGCTGGAAGATATCGCGATCCTCACCAAGGGTGAAATGATTAGCGAAGATCTGGGCATCAAGCTTGAAACTGTAACTTTGGGCATGCTCGGCCAAGCCAAGCGCGTTACCATTGACAAGGACAACACCATCATCGTCGATGGCGCCGGTGAATCCGATGCGATCAAAGGCCGTGTAGAAGCGATCCGTTCGCAGATCGAAAACACCACGTCTGATTATGACAAGGAAAAGCTGCAAGAACGTCTGGCCAAATTGGCTGGCGGCGTTGCAGTCATCAAGGTCGGTGGTTCGACCGAAGTTGAAGTGAAAGAACGTAAGGACCGCGTCGACGATGCGCTGCACGCAACCCGCGCAGCCGTTGAAGAAGGCATTGTTCCAGGCGGCGGTACAGCGCTTTTGTACGCAACCAAGGCGTTGGCAAACATCAAGGGTGCCAATGACGACCAGACTCGCGGTGTCGACATCATCCGCAAGGCAATCGAAGCGCCGCTGCGCCAGATTGCCCAGAATGCAGGAGTTGATGGCGCGGTTGTCGCTGGCAACTTGTTGCGTGAAAACGATGAGACGATGGGCTTCAACGCATCGACTGACGTTTATGAAAATCTGGTCAAGGCAGGCGTTATCGACCCAACCAAGGTCGTTCGTACCGCATTGCAGGATGCAGCATCGGTTGCCGGTCTGTTGATTACCACTGAAGCTGCAATTTCCGACGCACCTGAAGACAAGTCTGCCGGCGGTGGCGGTATGCCCGGCGGAATGGGCGGCATGGATTTCTAAGTCCAAGCTGTTCAGTCCAAACTGAAACAGGAAGGGCCGGTGGGGAAACTCACCGGCCTTTTCTTTATGCGTTGTTGTGTTATAGGGGTAATACAGTTAGCGCAGAGGAACTGACAATGATCCAGCATTGGAAAACAATCGCAGGTTTAAGCGCGGCGATGATCGTCGCGCATGTCGTCAACCTTTTTACTGGCGGATACCTGTCGAATTTCGGTATTGAGCCGCGCGAAATAGGCGGCGCCTACACGATTGCGACGGCCCCGTTCATCCATGCCGATGTGGCGCATCTAGGAAGCAATTTGGCGGCGTTCGTGGTGCTGGGGTCGCTGGTGCTGCTTCAGGGGCTACGCTATTTCGTCAAGGCGAGCGCGGTGATCATATTGCTCGGCGGTGGGCTCGTGTGGCTGCTTGGGCGTCCCGGCGATCATATCGGCGCAAGCGGCTGGATTTTCGGGCTGTGGAGCCTTGTCATTGCGTTGGCATGGTTCGACCGCAGCCCGCGCAGTATTGCTATCGCGTTGGCCGTGTTGTTTTTCTATGGCGGGATGGTGTTCGGGGTGCTTCCGACGCAGGGGTATATTTCGTTTGAATCGCATCTCTTTGGCGCGATTGCGGGCGTATTTGCGGCGTTCACTCTGTCGAAAAAGCCTGCTGCCGAGATTGTCGCGCCGGTGCGGCAGAACGAACTGAAATTCTGGCCGCAGGATAGAGTGCGCTAGACGCGATTGATGCCCCGCCTGATTCTGTTCAACAAACCCTTCGGGGTACTGCCGCAATTTACCGACAAAGGGACGGAAGGCTCGCCGCGTCCGACGCTTTCGCAATTTATCGACGTTCCGGGGGTATATCCGGCTGGGCGACTTGACATGGACAGCGAAGGCTTGATGCTACTGACCGACGATGGGCGGTTGCAGGCGCAGATATCCGACCCGAAGTTCAAGATGCCGAAAAGCTATCTTGTGCAGGTCGAGGGCGAAGTGACGGACGAGGCGTTGGCGGCGTTGCGAAATTGTGTGCGGTTGAAGGATGGCGAGACCTTACCCGCCGAGGCGGAACGCATTGACGAACCCGAATTATGGCCGCGCGACCCGCCCATTCGTGTGCGATTGAGCGTACCCGATAGCTGGCTGAAACTAACAATCCGCGAAGGCCGCAACCGGCAAGTGCGACGGATGACAGCGGCGGTTGGTTTTCCGACTTTGCGGTTGGTGCGCTGGTCCGTGGGGGACTGGATGGTCGAGGGCATAGGGCAGGGGGAGTGGCGCGAGATTAGCCTCTAGGTCGGGGAATGCGCTTGCCCTTGGTCCGGCTTGTGAGGTGAAATTTGTGACAGCGGTCACATTTATATGGGCGCAATAGGATATCGGCGCGTTGAGCGACGGCCGAGGCGTCCTGTTCTGTTGGATAACGCGCCTTTTTAGCGCAAATGCTGAGCCTGGTCTGCACCAATGCGTTAATCATCCTGCTCGAACGCAATTGCCCCTCGATTGGCCATTTGCATGACCAGAACGTGCACAGAATCGGGCTGTAACAATTTGGCATCAGCGACCAATCGGCTTTCTGCACAGATTTTTCGGGCAAATGCCTCGCTTCCGTCTCTGCATGAGAAACAGTGACCGTCGACAAACAGATCTACGCCCTCGTCAGCCTGTATGAAGGAAAAACGGCTGGCCGGGTTGCGCACAAGCGTTGTGCCATTGGCGAGGTGAAGGCGGACCTCTTCCAAGCTGACTGGCTCGTCTGGCGTCCAATCAACCTCTGGATATTTAGGCGTTGTGCTATATTCTCCGAACCAGCGGGCAAAGCTTTGACGGTCGGCTAAGGCACCACAAACCATTTGATGCAGGGTTGCCAATGCCTCGACTGATATTTCACCAGGGTTGGCTTGTTCTGCCAGCTCCGGGTCGCAATAACGGTCGTCATCATCCATTTCGGCGACCATATCGTCGACGTAATGTGCGATCAATTCGCTGCGTGAGGGCGCGCGAAATCCGACCGAATAGGTCATACAATCGTCGCCGACCGCAACTCCGTCATGCGCGATGCGTGGCGGCACATACAGGATGTCGCCTGGTTCCAACACCCATTCGTCAGTGGCTTCGAAATTCGCCAGCAATCGTAATTCATCATGCGGCAATAGGGGGCTATCAGCATCACAAACTTGCCCAACGCGCCAGCGGCGACGCCCATGCCCCTGAATAAGAAAGACATCATATTGGTCAAAATGCGGACCAACACCGCCGCCATCCGTGGCATAGCTGACCATGATATCGTCAATCCGCCAATCGGGAATGAACCGAAATGGCGCGATCAATTCGGCTACCTGTGGCACATGATGATCGACAGCTTGCACCAGCAATGTCGACGGTTCTTGACCCAATTTTGCAAAACGCGCCGCTGCCAAGGGGCCATGTTCGACCGCCCAACTGCCCTGTGCTCCAATGACAAGTCGGGATTCAACTTCCGGTTCACAGGCCAGCCCTGCCAATTCGTCGGGGTCGAGCGGATTTATCCATTGCGACCAAGGATTACGGATCAGCAGTGGCTTTTTTTGCCAATAATCGCGAAGGAACGCGGCAGCGTCAAAACGGACCAATGCAATTGAGGTCACCCGGACATCTTCATCAGCATCTCGCCCATTTTCTGGTGGAGCATGTTCATCGCCTTCAAGGGGCGGACCATGACCTTGAAATGGGTGATGAGTCCTTCGTCATTGCAACTGATCATGTCGATACCGTTGATCGCAATTCCGTCGATAACGGTTTCAAATTCCAGGATTGCCGAATTTTCCCGATGCCATTCACCGACATAGGAAAAATCGTCGTTTCCCAGCGTATGTCCTGCGGCGGCCAGATATTTGGCGGTAATCGCTCTGCCCAATTGCGGAGTGTGAACGACCGGACTTTCGAAAATGCAGTCGTCATGCAGGATAGCGGCAATCGCGTCGACATCGCGCGACAGGGCCACCTTATGCCAGATTTCAGCCGGATTATGTGCCATATTCAATATCCCAGATCCAGATTTACGAGGGGTTCCAGCTTCTCGCCCTTTCGGTAGCGTTCCAGATTCTCGAAAAAGCGTGTG
>NZ_JBGSRI010000053.1:0-58586 GCF_041737645.1 Sphingorhabdus sp. | reverse complement strand
ACGGAGTTATGCACGTTGAGCTGCTGACCGAGCGCCTGCGTATTCTGAAAAACGACATCGGCGCCTCTCTCATTGCGGAGGCTATCAAACGGGCCCGGACGATGGGCTATAAAAATGCGGTTGCGACAGCATATGGGGACTGCGCCGGGCAGCCCTATCGCAACGCCGGATGGAAACCGGCTGGGTCGACATCCACCTTGGCATTCGGCCAGACCATAACAATGACGGAATGGACGCACGGACTGTAAGAATGGGACAATGGGCGCAATTGCAGATCTCAACTGTTGCTTCGGCCCGAGCTAATCATGGAGTGACAAGGCCTTTAGAACGCTTCCATTTCTCGACGGCCTGAAGCAACCCAACAACCTCAACAGCAGGCAGGTCATCATTCCAGTCGAAACTGGTAGCCGACTTGAAACGAAATTTCAGCGTGGCTTTAGGATTTTGTTCGTACGATGCCGCAAGCGCGTCGATATCGTCTTCGCTCAAATTGAAGCCGACGGTTTCCTCAAGCACGCACGGCCCGTAGGCGCAAGTTACAACCCGGCGATCGATAACAGTAAGTGCAATTGTCTTGAGCCCGCTAGGGAAGGCAATATTTGCGCGGTCATACCTGCGCCAATTACCGGAGTATGTGATGGTCTGATACAGTTGGTAATTCGCTGTGACGGTCGGCCGGTCGAGAATGGCTCGGAGCATGTTGTCTGCCCGGACCGGGTCGGTAAACCCACCCTTCCACCGGAACGCTGCCTCTGTGGTTATGGTGACCAGCGGCTCTAACGGATCATCCTTGATGCTCGCGGTGCCTGCAATCTGCGACGGCGTTAGTTTGGCAATGGCGGCAAGCCGCTTTTTTTCCTGCTTTGCCGAACGCTGAGTGTCGTCAGCAGCTTGAACGGGGTGAGCAAGCAACACTCCCGCGATTGATAAAGTGCTCGCCAGCCCATGTAACCGCACGTTCGCCTCCCATTACACGTTCCATCAAATACACATTATAGTTGATAAACTCGGTTCGCATTCAAAGCCAATGCTTTGTGCATGGACATGCGCAAACTTGTTGGGGAGAACACAGCCCGCATCCGGAAGGAAAAGGGCCTGACACAAGAGGCGCTTGCGGAAAAGTCGGGGCTCAGCCAGCAATATATTTCCGGGCTGGAAAACGGCCAACGAAATCCAGCAATCGTTACGCTTTACGAATTATCGACAGCACTTGGGGTCGGGCATTTGGATTTGTTGACCCCAAACTAAATTGAGCTCCGGGAACACATCCCTTAGTCAGTTATGAGCGCAAGTACGGTCGTCGCCCTCAAATAGAACTTAAATGCACGTATAGCCGGCTTTGCCAAATGCGCGCAGGCCACTCCAGATTTGCAGAACCAATCTTATGCCACCTACGCCTTACGTGCCGGACGAGCTCCGCCGAAATAGAAAGTTGCGTAATGAATAGGTCGGCTAGCGCTGACTGCTTTGTTGGACGTAGGCGACAGTCCGGTATGAGGGCGCCATTGGTGCTAAGCGGACCTTCGTTCATACGTTACCTGGAGGCGGATTCAGGTAATTTGCCGCGATGTGTCGTCTTATCCGCCCAGCGCCCGGAACGCCCGCTCGTGCTCTGATGCCAGCGCCCTGACATGTCAGCACATCTGCTGCTGTTGCTTACCGGGCTGCCGACCAGCCTGTCATCTCTTCGATGCTGAGTGTCCGATGGAATTCAAGCCCGACCTGTTCGCCAGCCTGCCATTTAACGCAGCCGCCTACCGGGCGAAGTGCGTCATGGATTATCTGTACCCGGCAATCGATCGGCAGATATTTTGAAAACTGTATTTTGGCACCGCGCTGCGAAATGTCGCACAGCCGGGCATCGGCTAGAACAGAGCCAGTCCGAAGCAGGATCGGCCGGTCGATATTGATTCGTGGCGGACGCGGGCGCAATTTGCCGCCGTCCGCATCCGACCTGGCCAGGACCGCGTCGACCGAAATCCAGCTGCAAAACTTGATACCGAACTCAGTGCCATCCTGCCAGACGACCTCACCTTCGATCCGGTCGCCGTCGAGCAGCGAAATCACGACATGCTCGCCGGTTTCAAAACTCAGACTGCTCTGAACCAGCATGCCGCCTTCTGATATGTTGCGCACGATGCCCATGCCTTCGACCTTGTGGATGCAGCTCGAGAGGCGGGCGGCACGCATTACGGCGCGGTGCCGCAGGCTCTCCCTACGGTCCGATGGCAGTTTATCGAGGCCGCTGTCAGTCACTGGGATGACAAAATCGAGCGCGACGGACGTGGATACGGGGGGAGAATATTTATCGAGCATGTTTAATCGACCCTCATTCTGTACTTGAGAATAAAAAAGGATGGTTCAGGCAAAGCCGCCTTCATATTGCCGCGGAGCCGGAACCGTAAATGGGTGATCGAAGGGTCGACGCCTGCCAGATCGGGTGCCGGACGATAGTCGAAGCTGGCCCCGCCGTCGGATGAAAACTCGATGCAGTCGCTGCTGTCATCCAGCGCGTGAAAATGGCAGCTTAACTCGCTCGGCCGGTCACCCTCGATGAACAGAAACGGGCTGCTGTTGTCGGGGCCGGCTTCTGTTACAACCAGACTCAATGCTGGCGGCACGCGATTGACAATTACGAGGCTGTCGCTGTCGAGTGCTTCACGCCCCGAATAAGTTACCTGCGTCCGGAACTCGACGATCGAACCCTGCAATGTTTTCGGATTGCTACTGCTCACCGGGTCGGAAATGACCTGTCCGGTCATCGATATTCTGACGTCCGGGCTGGCCATTGCCGAAGGGCTGATCAGCATCAGGCACAGTGGAAATATGGTTACAAGCTGCCGCAGCCAGTCTGCGTAAACCGGTAAAGCCAGCGCGCGCGCTGCCATGAGGATCTGCGAATATTGGCTCATGGCAAATCGATGATGAACTGCCATGTCGCGGGTCGCTCCGAAGTCAGCCGATCCCCAACCAGACGCCTCCGCACGGGGTGCCGTGTTCCATTGATCGAGATTTCTGTGCTCCGGCCATCGGTGAGCAGACGGGAACTGACGATAATTGGACTGAGGATTTCCACGCGTGCGTCTGCTTTCTCGATATTGATCTGCGCCGGAGCCTGTGGAAGTGGGAAAGGCCCCGGCGCAGATGCGAAAGCGACTGCGCCCATGATGCACCCACGTAGGACCAGTACAGGTGGAGTGGCGGCAGACAGTGCTTCCATGAGAGGGATAATGACCGGTCAAGGCATCATTGCGCAGTTTTACACGGTTGCAGAACGAAATTAGGTCGCATCTTGTTAGTCAATGGATAATGACCACTATATATAGTAGTTGAACTGTAACTGGGTTAATTTCGATTAACGATTGTAACGGCTGGTAAAGCGGCAGATCTCGGTCATGCAGGAGGCAGCACGGTCATGAGCCGCAGATAGGCGATCGTGCGGTCACGCACCTGCCGCGACAGGATCAGCGGCTGCATCATCTCGTCCGGCGTGCCGTCAGGTGCAGCTGAAACCGCAGCAAATTTTTGCCATTGCGCCCTTGCTCCTGGCAGGTCACCCGATGCAGCGGCAATCAGCGTTTCGCACAGATGGTGGTAGGCAGGGTTTGTGCCGGGGATGTTTTCGGCTTCGGCAGACAGCGAACCCAGCAAATCGGTTCGCCCGCTTCGTATTGCCGCGAGGATGAGCGAGAGCCGGGCATAGGATTCGCCAGGTGACCTGACCGCGAACGCCCGGGCCAGCAGCTGCTCACCTCGGGGATCGCCGCACAGCGCGGAAAAATTGCCAAGTACTGCCAGCAATACGGGGTCATAGGGATTGGCTTCGGCGGCGTGACCGGTATGCAGCACGCCCTTTGGGCAATTGCCCGACACGAAATAGATACGGGCCATCGCAAAATGGCCGTAAGCCTCTTTGGGATCTGACCGTATCGCCTGTTGCGCAAGCGACAGCGCATTGCCCATTGCAGCGCTCCGGCCCGACAGTGGCGCGGTCTCGACGACATGGAAGGACAATAGGCCGAGACGAACGGCATCGAGACGGCCGTCGCCGATCGGTACTTTCAGACAGTCGGAAAGCTGCGAACGCAGCGCCATATCCTGCGTATTCAGAAAATCGAGATAGCCGAGCAGACAGGGATATCCGGGCCCGTAAACGCGCCTGCTGGCTTTTGTTTCTCTGGCGGCGATCATGCCAAATGGTCCGGCCAGCTGTACGATGCTCCTGCCTAGATTGTCCGAAAGCGGTTTCACAGAATCGAAGCTCGCGCTACTTGACCATAAGAGCTCATCGCTGCGGTTGTCGGTCAGTCTAAGGTAAAGCGAGCGTTCGCCTGCCTGCGGCTCACCCAGCTGTAACGCCAGACGGTAGCTGGCTTTTCCTGATTGCGATGCCGCGGCTCCCGGTTCGTCCAGAAGCAGGCGCACCACCCAGGAGCGGCTGATGCTGTCGGCAAGTTTGGCATGGACTTCCCCAGCAATGGCCTGCGACTGCGTATCGGACGCTGAGCCGGGTCGCTCGAGGAACAATATGGGGCGTTCGGCTGTCGCGCTCACTTTCGCAGCAGGAGGCGCAGCGTTGCCCCACAGATAATAGCCGCCTGCAAGTCCTGCGATCAGCGTCAGTAGCGCAAACAGCGCCCATGGGAATTCGGGCCAGCTGCGGCGCCGACCCTCGGGCTGAAAGACCGGGCGAGCTTCGATATCCTGTGCATGGCTGATTGAGACGGTATTTTCGTTCGCTTCTGCCGGTGCGGGAAATTCCGGCACCCGGCTGCTACCGGCACGGGTCTCGCCGGGAGAACTTATCAGTTCGGGATAGGCCTTTGCCCGGCGTGCCAGCCGGACGCCATAGCTTCCTCCGGGAATATACAGGCACATGTCGCCGACAGGATCATGCCGCGCATAATAACCTTCGAGCATCTTGCGCAGCCGCAGCACCTGCACTCTTGGATAGCTGTCGATATTGGGATCGAAATCGGGAGTTCTGCCCAATCCGTCGACGCCCACTACATAGCTTTTGAGAAGTTCGCCCTTACCCTCCAGCGTCTGCTCGACAAGATAGCTGAGCAGTCGCTCCAGCTTCGGCGCTTTCCTGAAATGGCCGCATGCCAGTATGGCAGCAAGCTCGGCCCGAGCAGCACTGACCCAGCGCGGGTTCTTATTGTCCTGTCCGGTCAAAGCCGCACGACTGGCCCATGCATCGTCACCCATATCTGTTCCCTGGTAACGGCTTAAGCCGTTGGTAAATTGAATGATGTGGCCGCTGGATCATCCCCACGGATCGATCGACCTGTGAAATCGCATGCTGTGATAACTTCTGGAGGAGACGATGAAGTGATCGTGAAATGCAATGCCGAGTGTGTCGGCGGCGGTAAGAAGCCTGCGCGTCATCTCAATATCGGCCTGGCTTGGCAGCACCGCATGGCTCGGGTGGTTATGGGCTGCAATAAACGCCGAACAGTCCAGCTCGAGCGCCCTGCGCATGACCTCCCGCGGATATACCTGAACCTCTGAAACGGTGCCCCTCCAGAGCAGCTCGTCCGCAATGATCCTGTTATGGGCATCGAGAAACAGCACGCGGAAGCTCTCGACCCGGCCATCACCCATCGTTGCCTGCAGATAGTGCACGAGATCGACGCAGTTTTTGATCGCCGGATGTTCGATAGTGGTCGGCTTGCCGATTTCAGCGGCAATCTGAAGAATCGCTTTGAGCTTTGCTGCCTGTTGCGGGTCATGAATGATCTCGGTGAGCTCGTGCAGATCCACAAAATACAGGCTTGCCGCATTGCCGAAGCGCGCAATGAGCGCGCGGAGTTTTTCGTCGCCGATGTCGGGTCCGAGAACCGTTCGCAGAAGGTCTACTTCTGTTTGCGGCGTGCCAGCATGGTAGCTGCGAATATTGTCCCGAACTGCAGATAGGCCCAGATTCCCTGGCTGATCCCATAGGCCCTGGGCAGCAGGTTCTGCGCAAAACTGCTCGCTATGTGAATTGTCACTGCGGCTAGTTGCCAGCCCACGAGCAGAAGAGGCCAGACTTCGCGCGAGCGCACCGCGATCCATATGAACGCCAGAAGCGCGATCACATCGATCACCAGTACGCTGATATTTAGGGGGAGCCATTTATGACTTCCTGTCACGTAAACGAGAGTGGTCGCGAGTATGCCGGCAATCATGACGCCGATTGCCGCCCGCTTCTGGTGGTCGCCCCTGACCAGCACATAACCCGCCGCCGAGAGAAAAAGCAGCCAGAAGATCATGCCCCATAACATGCCGCTAAATCAGCATGTACGGGCCTGCCGGTCAAGGGTGTGCACGGCGATCAGGCAGCCTGCTCTGTCACCAGCGTCAGCCGCTCGGCCTGGCCTTTTTCGAAAATCTTCCAGCCATCGCCCATGGCATAAGCGCCGAGCCCGATATCGCGCTGGGTGCCAGCCAGGACTTCATGGGCTTCGACGGTCTGTCTGCGGCACTCGATCAGCGAATGCAGAGCCTGAGCCGACAGATCGAAGGCGGGCTGGCAGACGGTTGCCGAGAGCCTGGCTTCCATCCGCGCTGCCGGCAGTTCGCTGTTCAGTTCGGACAGCTTTATGATTGCGAGATCGATGGCTTCTTCTGCTGCATGGAGCTTGGCTGCAACACCCCGTACGACGGCTATTTTGGTGGATAAATCGGCTCGACGGTCAGACATGACAATTCCTTTCAGCACACGCAGTGCTTCCAAAATCAGGCAATATTGCCTTTGATTAAATGCGGGAGAGAACCTCTAACGCGGCTATGGCTGCTGCGAAGGCCAGAAGCGAAATTGCGGCGATGCCGACAATGATCACTGACTTTGCACGCAGGCTAAGCGGCGATGACGGCGCTTTCCCAGTTGGGACCGGTACGGAAAACAGCGCCTCGATCTTCGACGCGTCACCGAACATATATGGTGTCTGCGCATCGTGTAATTTCGAGCTTGCTGTGCCGGAGAGCAGGTCCTTTTCACGACCCGGCCCACCATCCCTAGCGCCATCGGCGTTAACCGGAATATACGCCGTGTCGTATAATACCGGATCGCATAAATCGGATCGTTGTGCGATCTGCCCTATGTCGTCGTCGCAGAAGCGACGGGCAGCCTCGAACCTCGATGCAGCCCCCATCTGCCGGGTGGCAAAACGCAGTCTCTGATCGACGGTATGTTTGGAGATGCCCAGCAAACGAGCAATTTCCTTGGAACTATAATGTCGACCGGCGAGCCTGAGGCATTCCTTGTGAATGTCCTTAAGCCCGGTCGGTCCCAATTCGGTTGGTCCCATCGTAACACCTGCGGTCAATATTTCCGGATTATGTGCGGCGGCGCACAATTTTGCAATGAGAGACTCGGCGCTGCCTGACGGATTAACGGGGTGGATGGCCGTCGGCCAGGCCGTCCGGTGACAGAATCCACCGCGCTTTACCCGCGCCGAAAAGTTACCGGCATTGCAGCGCAATGCCGGTAACTCCCCCAGCAGTCGGTAGCCCTGTCTTCCGTAAGTGCGACCCGGACGAAGAAACTACCGACTGATAGCTCTTAGAACGCAGCCGACAGCGAGACGCGGGCACCCACAACTACGTTGTCTTGTTGTTCTTCAACATTGACCTCACCGCCGATACGAAAGCCTTCGCCTCCGCCAGAGAGACGTGCAGCACCGGTCCAGCCGCTCGTGCGTTCTTCAGGGGTCAGCGTGAAGCTGGTGCCGTTTTTGAACTTCGCGATTGTCGCTCCGAGGTCGCCGCTCAGGATCTGCCGGCGTCCGCCTTCGATCTCGATACGCGGACGACCGATGCCATCTTCGACTTCACCAAAATCATAGGCCACGGCAAGTCCGGCATTCAGAGCGAGTTCGTCGCTACGTCGCTTTTCGACAAACAGGTCAATTGCATCGCCGCCGCCAGTTTCCTGATGCGCGTCTTCGGTAAGGCGGTAATAATCCAGCGACGCCGATGGACGAATGCTCAGTCGGCCAGCCGGGATCGCATATGATAGTCCACCGGAGGCCGTGATCAGCTTCCCATCCCATTCGGCTTCCGAAGTCTTTTGAACCGCACCTTGCAAATCCGTTCCGAAGAAATTGCGCGTGCTGTCAAATCCGATTTGACCGTAACCAGCCTTGGCGAATGTGTGGAGGCCAGGGTAGACAACCGCGGCTTGCTCAACATTGTTAGGGCCGACAGCACGGTCCAACCCTCTCACTTAAACCTGGCAATCGAATGTCGTGCTATGAGGCTGCGCCGCGGGAAAGCAATGCGACTTGTCATACCTGCGCCATCATCAGGTGACGCCATTCAGATGCGAGATGACAAGCTGATCGCGCTAATTGCTGAATCACGAACTATCATGGCGCAGATCACCGATAACCCAGGCAAATCAATCCCTATTCTCGCCGCGGAGCAAGGCCGCTGCCGTGTTCGGATGATGAAGATTGCAAAGCTGGCTTGCCTCGACCCCGATATTGTTGCCGCAATTGTTAACGGGCGGCAGCCACTAAAACTCACACCAGCCAAGCTCCTTGCCAACGAACTCCCCCTCGCGTGGGCTGAACAGAAGCGCACGCTCGGATTCGGCTGACCGCTTCCGACAATCCAACAGAAGTCTGTTTTTTGGGCCCCTGAGACGGGCCCTATTTTTTTGCCAAATGAGATCGCAACAGAGACCGTTTTGGCTTCTGGACGAATTTTGCACCGGCGGAAGCCCGCAGAACTCCGCCGTAATTGGCGCTATGCATCAAAAGTCTCTGGATAACTGTGATTTTAAGGACTGCGTGGCGCGCCCTACAGGAGTCGAACCTGTGGCCTCAAGATTAGAAGTCTCGCGCTCTATCCAGCTGAGCTAAGGGCGCGCGCCGTGGAGCGCAATAACCACTTTGCGCGCGCCTGCAAAGCTGCTTATGACGACAAATATGCAAGACACCTCAATTATCGCCGAAAGCGCCAGTGCTTCGACCGGTCGCCACTTTCGATATTATGATTTTGTCATGGCCGCGTTTGTTGCTGTGCTGTTGCTGTCCAACGTTATAGGCGCGGCCAAGCCGGCTGCCCTTACACTTGGCGGGGAACAATGGGTTTTTGGTGCCGGAATTTTGTTTTTCCCTCTCGGTTATGTGATCGGTGATGTTTTAACCGAAGTCTATGGATACGCCCGCGCGCGCCGGGTGATTTGGGCCGGTTTCGTAGGTCTTATTTTTATGGCATTCATGAGCTGGGTTGTCGTTGCCCTGCCGCCCGCGTCCGGTTGGGAAGGGCAAGCGGCTTATGAAGCGGTTTTTGGTCAGGTCTGGCGGATTGTGGCCGCGTCCATAACCGCGTTTTGGGCAGGCGAGTTCGTCAATAGCTATGTGATGGCAAGGATGAAAGTCTGGACCGCTGGCAAGCATTTGTGGACACGGACAATTGGCTCCACGGTGGTGGGCCAAGGGGTAGATAGCGTGATTTTCTATCCGCTTGCCTTTTGGGGGGTGTGGTCGAACGAACAAGTCATTATTGTCATGATAACCAACTGGCTGTTGAAAGTGGGTTGGGAAGTGGTGCTGACGCCGGTTACGTATCTGGTGGTCGGATGGCTGAAGAATAAAGAAGGTGTCGACATTTTTGACCAGGACACCGATTTCTCCCCGTTCAAGACGAAAGTATGATGCAGGAAATCTTACAGAAATTGGCCGATCAATGGATCGGTTATAAAATCTGGCTGACTGATTTTGTCGGCTTAACCAATGATGCGATGCACATTCACGGTTCGATTTTGATTCTATTCGTTTCGGCCGTACTGCTTCGACGCCGACCGGATAGCTTATGGTGCTGGTTTATTGTTTTGATTGCTGAATTGTTTAACGAATATGCCGACTTTCATGGTGTGGCTCCCGCCGAGGCAACGATCGATGCTGCGGTCCACGATCTTTATAATACAATGTTTTGGCCAACAGTAATTGTGGTGCTTGGACGTTTTCTGTTTCCACCGCAAAGGAAGCTGCGCGAACCCGAACCTGATGTTTCAGGCGATCTCGCGGATGAGTCCTTCAAAGAGCCTGCGGCCGTCTGATCCACCTTGCAGTGGCTCAATCATGCGTTCGGGGTGGGGCATCATACCTAGGACATTCCCCGAAAGATTCAGAATTCCGGCAATATTGCGCGCTGAACCGTTTACAGGCTCGGCGTAACGAAATGCAATTCGGCCATCGCCTTCAAGACGGTTAAGGGTTTCATCATCAGCAAAATAATTACCGTCATGATGGGCGACAGGACAGATAATTGACTGGCCTGCTTCATATTGATTTGTAAAAGTCGATTGGCTGTTTTCGACCGTCAATTGCACATTACGACAGACAAAGCGGATTCCTGCGTTACGCATCAATGCGCCGGGCAATAGGCCGGCCTCGGTCAATATCTGGAAACCGTTACACACGCCCAATACAGGCACGCCGCGATGCGCAGTAGCAACCACAGCCTGCATGATTGGCGACCGCGCCGCCATTGCGCCTGAACGGAGATAATCGCCGTAAGAAAATCCTCCGGGAATGGCTATCAGGTCCAGCTTCTCCGGCAGCTCCGTCTCGCGGTGCCACATTATGCGCGTATCAGCGCCGGTTATCTGACGTATCGCCACCGCCATGTCGCGGTCACAATTTGAACCGGGAAATTGTATGACGGCCGCGCGCATCAGGCGGCCTGCTCAATCTCGAAGTTTTCGATGACCATATTGGCGAGCAACTTGGTGCACATCGCTTCTATATCGGTAGCCGAAAGGCCCGGCTCATGTTCGATTTCAAAAAGTCGGCCCGCGCGCACATCATTTACGCCCGAAAAACCGAGACTTTCGATTGCGTGATGAATGGCTTTGCCTTGCGGATCAAGCACGCCATTTTTTAAGGTTACGAAGACGCGGGTTTTCATGGCACTCACCTGTGTTGCTTGTCTTGCGTTTCCTATAGAAGGCACGCGAATTGAAACAAGAGGGCAGGTGTCCGATAACCAGATTTTAACCATGTTAGGCAATGCTGTATTGAGGGTAATGGGTTTAAGCGCATTCACCACAATTAGTTCGTGGAAGTAATTGCGCTGATCGGAGGGACCTATGGTTGGGCTGGCAACTGCGATGTTTATAGGGCTATTTGCTTTCGGGCATGAAATGCTCGGCTGGAGTGGTGTGCCCAATGATGAGGTTCAACTGGGACTGTTTATCGCGTTCATTTTGGGTATTGTCTGCGGCTATAAAACCAGAGGATAGGGATGTAATGCCCCGAACCTCGTTAGTTGCCTACCTCCAGAGAGTTCACCGCATTTTTATCGACCAATTCGTCGGGTAAAGCCCGGAACGTAAACGGCGCCGGCTTGCCGATCCACTTAATTGCCAATTGCCATATATCGTCCGCTGTGATCGATTTGAACAGATCCTCGCTTTTACGAAACCGGTTCAGCCTTTCCGGCTTGCTTTGGGCAATTGAGGCGATGCCGATCCATGTGCCATTTTGCCTTTTCCAGTCGGCATAACTTTCCAGCACTGGTTTGCGAGCCCGTTCGAAGAGGTCGGCTTCGACCGGTTTTGCCAGAATTTCCGATATGATCGCATCTACAGTTGCTTCGATTACCGGAAGATCTTTGGGATCGCCGCTTGTGCCGATGGTGAAAGTTCCCCGGCCCGGATACACGCCCGACATAAATGAATTGGCACCGCCGCCATAAGTCGCGCCTAGCTTTTCGCGCAACTCATCGGTCAGCCGCAAAGTGATGACCCGCGCGAGCAGATCCATGCCTTGGCTGGTCTTCTGGTCACTGTCGTCAGTCGTGGTCCATATTCTGCGCCAGCCCAATTGGTTGGCTTCACCTTTGTGGGGCAGGTCGAACTTCCCACCGGCTTTGTTCCACGCCGTTTTACGTTGTTCGGTATATCCGTTTTTATCGGAACTGCGGTGGGGCAGGGCACCAAAGGTGCGGGCAACGCTCGCAATTGCAGCGTCTTCGTCAATATCGCCTACAAGCGCGATTTCGACCGGGTTTTTTGTCAAGGCGTCGCCCAGGATCGACTTGAGTGATGCAAAATCGAGAGCTTGCATCGTTGCAAGGGGTGCAATGCTAAAACGCGGGTCGTTGTCGGTTATGACTTTGATCGAGGATACACCCAATACCGAACCTGGCGTTGCATCAAGCCGGGCGTAAAATTCGGGCAATGGCCGCTGAAATAAACGAAGTGCGTTGTCCGAATAGCCGGGATATTTTGTAAAAGCCGCCATAACCTGTAACTGTCGTTCAAGGTCGGCTGGCGCGATGGAGCCTGAGCTACCAAAATATTCATCGGCTACACTTAAGCTTGCGGAAACGGTTGTACCCGCCAGCAACGAACGCAAATCCTCTACATCATGCGCTTCGAGGCCACCAGAAACAAAAGCGCCGGACATCAAAGCGGCCATTGCGGCATGGTCCTTACCGAAATGCAATTCACCGCCATCGATTCGCAGGGAATAACGCAGTCTATTATCTTCAAAATCGGTTTTTTTAATGTTGAGCAAAACACCGTTGGCAAATTTCAGGGTACGGATGCCGAGGTCAGCAACGGTGATATCGCTGACCACGATACCTGCCGAACCGAAGTCGGTATAGGCGAATAGCTGCTCTTTTCGTGCCGCCGGAGGCGCGACCGCCACATTGCGGCTTGCCGTAAACTGGGTGAGCAGTTGTTCGCCGGTAAAACCCTCATCCTTTTTTGTGGTGTAAAATATGATTGGCTGCTCCAGCTTGCCAAACCATTGCGAAAAAATGCTGTCGATTGCCGTTTTTGTCATGAAAGGTCGCAACTGTCGCCAAAGCAGGAGGCGATAGGCGGCGGAATTCAGAACATCGTCGTCCAGTCCGGCCAGTTCATTGGCAAATGTGACGCTGAGTTTGGTAGCTTCGCTTTTCGCCGCATTATCAAAGGCAGAATCAAGCCGCTTTATTTGTTCGGCAATTTCGGTTTCGTTAAAGCCATATTGGGTGGCCTGACGGACAATCTGTTCGGCAAATGGCAGCAATTCCTGCCAGCTTCCGTCTTTTCCAGATGCACCAAATCCGATACGTGCATATTGGTCACAAAAGCCGACATCGAAACTCGTTCCGCCACCCAGAAATGCGACATCATTCTCCCGCGACTTGCGGCTCATCCGTTGGGCGATGATAGAGGACGCGATCTGCATTTTCAGGTCTAACAACGCACGGTCAACTGTATCGGGACGGGGTTGATCCGGAATGAATTGCTGAATGTTGATGGCTTCCCCGATTTTCGGATGCACAAAAAAGCTGCTGGCTCCGCCGCGATTTGTGTCGATGGTGCACGTGTCAAAATCGGGTAAGGCCGGGTCTTTATTTTCCCAATCGGCGAATTTACGAACTATTTCCCGTTCGATTGCGCCAACGTCGATAGGGCCCACGATGATAATTCTGGTGCGGTCCGGCCTATACCATTTTTTGTAAAGCGCGCGCATCCGTTCCGCCGGGGCGGTTTCCAGTATTTCCTGTTGTCCGATCGGATACCGGGTTGCGTAATACGTTCCGGGATAGAAAAGGTCGTTGGCGGCACGTGCACTTTGAAAACCATAATTTTCCCGTTCGCGCTTTTCAGCGATCACGATACCGCGTTCTCTATCGACTGCGCCGGCATTGAACAGAACTTCACTGGCAGTTTCCCGCATCAGGAAGAGTGCGCGCTCGATCAAAGATGTATCAGCACGCGGCAGGTCCAGCTTATATTGTGTCTGGGTATAGCCCGTGGACGCATTGGTGTCGGCGCCAAAAGATAGCCCCAGCCGTTCGAGCATCTTGACCATTTCGCCTTCGGGCACATGAGTCGTCCCGTTAAAGGCCATATGCTCGATAAAATGGGCGAGCCCTTGTTCGTCATCGGCTTCTGCGGCAGACCCGAAGTCGATCGCCATTCTGACAATGACCTGATTTTCAGGCCTTTGGTTCGGTCGGATAGCATAACGCAACCCGTTGGAAAGCCTCCCATAAACTATGCTTGGGTCAGGTTCTAGATTAGACGTTTCGGCATTCCACGGAGCCGTCCGTTCCGCCCCCTCAGGGGCCTTTCCCGATGCCGCAGACACAGGCGCAGCGATTATCAGCAAAGCCGATAGCGCTAACCCCAAAATTCCGCACTTTAGCACCCCGGCTTATTTCCCCTTGCGAAGGCGATGGCTAACCATGTCGAGAACCGCCCCTTCGTTTTCGTCGGGCATCAGTCCCAAACGGCGGGCCACTTCCTGATATGCTTCGGCCTCTCCGCCTAAATCGCGGCGGAACCGGTCTTTATCAAGTTTTTCCCCGGTCTCGATATCCCATAAGCGGCAACCATCCGGGCTGATTTCGTCCGCCAGGATAATCCGTGAAAAATCGCCATCGAACAATCGGCCAAATTCAAGTTTGAAGTCGATAAGCCGGATGCCAATCGCCGCGAACATACCGCACATGAAATCGTTGATCCTGATGGCCATCGAGCTGATGTCCTGCATCTCTTCTTGTGTCGCCCATCCGAAGCAGGCGATATGTTCCTCGGCGACCAACGGATCACCCAAAGCGTCATCTTTGTAGCAATATTCAAGCAGGGTATGCGGTAAAGGCGTGCCTTCTTCGATACCGAGCCGCTTCGACAAAGACCCTGCGGCGACATTCCGTACGATGACTTCGATAGGAACAATTTCCACCTGCCGGACCAATTGTTCGCGCATATTGAGGCGGCGGATGAAATGGGTCGGGATTCCGATATGCGACAGTCGCGTAAAAACATGTTCTGACACGCGATTGTTTATGACGCCCTTACCGGAAATCGTACCCTTTTTCTGGGCATTGAATGCGGTCGCATCATCCTTGAAATATTGGATAATCGTGCCCGGTTCAGGACCTTCATAAAGGATCTTGGCCTTGCCTTCATAGATTTTGCGACGGCGGGTCATATATGGTCCCTGACTTACCTAGAAATGATAGGCCCCGGCAGTGAAGGTCCTATACGGACTCAACACAGCCGGGGCTAATTTGTGTTCTATAATCCATTGCATGCGCCGGTGCAATTCGAGATAGGATATTAGGCGTAATTGCCAAGCAGCAGAGGATCGCTATTGCCCATCGACCTGAATTTACTGATGCGCGCTTATGCCAGCGGGATATTTCCGATGTCGGATGCCAGAGATGATCCCGATACATTCTGGATTGAGCCCGAACAAAGAGCAATATTGCCATTGAACGGCTTCAAATTGTCAAAGTCCCTGGCCAAAACGATCCGGCAAGATCGGTTTAGGGTAACAGCCGATACTGCCTTTGCTCGGGTAATTGCGACCTGCGCTGAATCGCGCGAGGATCGCCGGGATACTTGGATAAACCCGGACATCGAAAATGCTTTTTGCGAATTGCATCAACGCGGCCATGCCCATAGCATCGAATGCTGGGTTGGTGACGAGTTGGTTGGCGGACTTTACGGCATGGCGATGGGCCGGGCATTTTTTGGCGAAAGTATGTTTTCGCGCGCGACCGATGCCTCAAAAGTCGCTTTGGCGTGGCTTGTGGCACGACTAAAAATTGGCGGTTTCGTACTTCTCGATTGCCAGTTTATTACCGATCATCTGCAAAGTTTGGGCGCAATCGAAATCAGCCAGGTCGATTATCTGGTGCTTCTGGAAGAAGCACTCGGGCGCGACTTTCAAGTTTCTGTAGTATTTTCAGTATCGCCCGCTGCATCAGCAGCAGGGGCTTCTGGGGCGGGTGACTGGGGCGCGCTTGATGGCTTTTTGGCTTCGGGTGCTGCATCGACACCAGAGGATTTTTCTTCGTCTTCCTCGCCGGGGAAGGTCATTTTGCAGGCTTTGACCCAAATATCATAAATGGGGTGTTCAACGACATTTGCGGCGGGATTTTCCTTGAACAACCATCCCGAAAAAACCTGACGCCAGCGCTCGGGCTGTGTTGTGCCTTGCGGACGTTCGTTGATTATGAGCTGGACGAATGCCCCTTCATCTGGATGCGTTTCCCAAGGGGCCGTTTTTTCACAAGCACGCACTCTTACTACGACCTTGCCAAATCTGATGGCTTCCCCCGGCTTCAACTCGATATCGCGGGTTTGGCCGTTGCGTTTGTTCAGCATTCCCAGAACCGCGACGCGTTCTGCCATCGGTGTGCCCAATGTTGTGCTGGTAGAAACAGATATTTTATCACGCGTTACCTGCGCTTTTCCGGATTTAACCGGGGCCAGCGCATCGTCACTCTCTTTTGGCGATCCGCACGCAGCCACCATTGCCAAAAATGGCATCAGCATCAGACCGCGAAGCAGCGTCATGATGCGTCGGGACTCCACGCGTCATAATCACCGGTAGCGCGGGCGCGACGGCCGCCATGTTCGATGGCACCGTTTGGACGATAGGCACTGTCAGTGCCCGTCAGGTTCGGAACCGGGGCAGTTTTGAAGCCCCGGACGGGCGGCAAGTAGCTTTCAGGTTCCCCGTCATGGGTTCCATGCAGCCATCCATGCCAGTCGGGCGAGACCCGGCTTGCGTCATTTGCACCATTATAAATGACCCAGCGGCGCTTGCCATCGACGGACTGATAATAATTGTTTCCGGCATCATCCTGCCCAACCGGCTTGCCTTTGCGCCAGCTATAGATGGATGTGCCAATGGTGGCGCCGTCCCACCAGGTGAAGATTTTTCCGAGAATTCCCATGCTTGTGCGATTAGGGCGAAGCGGTCGCGTGTGCAATCCCTATTTGGCCTGCCAAATGACCTTGTCGCCCGCTTTGATGCCAAGTTCAAAGGTCAGTCCTCCCCGTAATTCGAGAACGGAGACGACAGGCTCACCGGCACTCACCGGCTCGGTCGAATAAGGGATAGTATTTTCCGCAATGCTCTCGATTGTCCCATTTTCGCGGATGAAGATGATGTCTAATGGAATGACGGTATTCTTCATCCAGAAACTTGCAACCTTCGGCTCAGGAAATGGAAAAATCATGCCTGCGTCATCTGCTAGCTCGGTTCGGAACATCATGCCCTTGGCTTGTTCCATCGAACTGCGCGCAATTTCGACAGTGAAGGTGTGTTTCTTGGTACCGCTGGTGATACATAACTGTGTTTGCGACAGCCCGGCCGCGGATGGTGCCAATGCTGCACCGGTTGCACAAGCATTGGCTTTGCTGCCTCCATTAGCTGGCAGTGTGCAAGCTGATATCGCCAATGCGAAAATTAAGCCGCCATATTTCATGAATTCTTCGCACTTCATTTGCTCGAACCAGTGTCTATTTTTGCACAGTTGATAGCTGCCGCGCCAGCCTGTTTTATAAAGCAAGTGCCTTTGCCACTTATGCTGATTTTGCCGGAGCCACGATTATAAATATCGGTTCCTTCCCGGACAGTTGCGGTTGAAACAGCATTGCCGATATGTTCAAGGTGCAACTTTCGCATGGATACTTTCTCTGCTTCGAAAGATCCTGATCCATCGACTGTCACTCGCCCATCGCTGATGTCACCACCGCCCAAAAGGATTTTACCGTTACCAATGATATTAGCGGTAAACTGGTCAGCTACCAATTTACCGATATCGATCGAACCATTCCCGGACAGCAATATCCGTGCGAGATTCTGTTGCCGCACTTCTGATATATTAAGCTTGCCATTTCCGCTTAGGGTGATGTCCTTGATATCTTGCGTTGTCAGCTTTAGCTGCAAGGGTGCGGTGATGGGAACGCCGCGGTTGTTGTTGATTATGTTTTGCAACCGGACGCGCAATGTCGTGCCGACCCGCTCCAGCTTGAGCGATTCAAGCACACGCTTGTCCCCATTGGCAATTGCCGAGGGTGACTTTCCGGTCACGATGGTGACATCGATATCGCCGATCACCACGATGTTTTCAAAGCTGGCGACCAATAATTTGCGTTCAATCGGCTTGTTGGTTTGAGCCATCGACGAACTGCCAACACATATAATTGATATTAAGAAGCCAATCGCGCCTCGCCCCATTCGACCCAGCCCAGCCATCGCGGTGTCCTTTTCATATATTGCCCTTGCGTCGCATTGGTCGCAAAGCCTGCGGATGATATGGCGCTTGTTACTGGACGGGTCAAATGGCAACCGCCTGCGATATGTTTCCATGCAGGCTCGATCCGTTCCTGCCATTTGGCAGGAGCCGAATCCGGAGCAAGGCCATGTTCGGCAAATAGCAGCTTTCCACCCGGTTTAAGGACCCGCCTTGCCTCGGCCAGAGCGGCGTCCGGGTCTTGCACCGAGCACAGCGTGAAAGTCGTGACAATGGTGTCAAAACTGCCGCTTGCATAGGGCAGAGCCTCGGCAATGCCAGTTATGAAATTTGCCCGTCGTCCCTGTTGCATCAATTCCGCATTGGCACGTTCCAGCAATTCTGCGGATGGATCTATGCCTGAAAGACTGCGTATCTTGTACCAATCATAAAATTGCAGATTGGCCGCGCCGCCACAGCCCAGTTCAAGGACATCGCCCGATGCTTGGGGAATTATCTTGGCGCGGCTTTTCATGATGCCCGGCTGTCGGCAGGCACAGCCGATCAGTCTGGGTACAACATGCTTGTCCCAAAAACTGCTCATGAACAAGTGACGTTGCCCGACCCCATTTTTGAAGTCGTGCATTTTGCTCCGCCAGTCACCTCGACATCGCCGCTACCTGCGATGCTGACTTCCACTGTACCTGTGGCGTTCAGTTTCAGGTCACCCGATCCGGCGATGGACACTTCGGCGTCGGTAGTCGCTAGCTTGGCAGCATCTACGGTGCCTGCGCCTGCGATGGAATATTCTGCTTTGTCAACTTTTCCGGCCAGTGTTGCTTCGCCCGAACCGGCGATGCTGACGTCGAGCTTTTTACCGGTAAGCGCGCCGACTTTGATGTTGCCCGATCCGGCAATGGACAGGTCAAGGCCGTCGGCCGTCATGGCGTCTGCGGTAAAGTCACCCGATCCCGCCATTGCGGCTTTGTCGAGGAACGGGGCGGTGATTGTGATATTGGCGGCATTGGCACTGTTGCCGAACCATTTGCCCCTGGTGCGACCAATGCGGAGTGAACCTTCTTCCAGTTTATAGCGCAAGGTGGCGAGGGCTTCGTCATTCCCTTCGGCCTTGATGCTGAAAGTGTCGCCGACGACGTAGATGATATTGTCCGGTCCGACACCTTCGAGTTCGGTAAACGCGCCAATTTTTGTATTAGCGGTGCTAATCTTGGTTCCGTTGGCAAGGCCGTTATCCGATCCGGAAATATCCTCCGCCGCATCCATGACCGAATAGCCGCAGGCCGAAACTGTTAATGCGGCTGAAGCTACAAGCAGTAATTTTGTTTTCATGATCCACTCCATCTGTATTGCGTACATAATACACTGAGTTGGCTTGAAAACAAGAAAAAAGGGACGCCGTTGCCAGCGCCCCTCCAGTTTTCCGGTAAGGAAAGTCTTTGGCCTCAGGCCTTATTCCGCTTTTTCGTAATATTGTGGCGCTGCTTCGTTAAGAACGGCCAGGATTTTCTGGAGAGCCGCCTTTTCGTCAGTCTTTTCCAAAGCGGCCAGTTCGCGGGCCAAACGGCTTGATGCCGCTTCAAAAATCTGGCGCTCGGAATAGCTTTGCTCTGGCTGGTCGTCCGGACGGAACAGGTCGCGCGTCACTTCGGCAATGGATACCAGATCGCCTGAATTGATCTTCGCTTCATATTCCTGTGCACGACGCGACCACATGGTGCGCTTTACCTTTGGCTTGCCGGTCAGCGTGAACATCGCCTCTTTCAGCGTCTTGTCCGACGAAAGCTTCCGCATTCCGACGCCTTCGGCCTTGTTGAAAGGAACGCGCAGGGTCATTTTTTCTTTTTCGAAACGCAGCACGTAAAGTTGAAGCTGCATCCCTGCGATTTCGGAGTCTTGCAGTTCAATCACACGGCCTACGCCATGCTTTGGATAAACTACATAATCACCTACATCAAATATCGCCGCGTTGGACGTCATGTTCGGACCCTTTCTGATTTTTCGGGATAAATTAGCTTTGACGGTAACGTAGGGTTACCCATAAGACTGATCTGTTTATCCCTTGCGCTTGTCGTTTGCAGGACCCTATAGCCCTTGCAAATCCTGACCATTTTTGGCCTGTTGACACCTAGTGTAACAGATTCGCAATAAAATTTCAATGCCTGCTTTACAGAGATGTTAATAAGGCCGCCTTGGTTGTTTTTCCAGCCCGGCTTTGCGCGGTTGAACAGTAGAACGGCATCCACCCCCAACCCTTGTCTTCTTGACGCTAAATCGCGCTCAACCTTCTGACCCGGTCATTATTTTCGCTATGGTCATCATTGCTGATCGGTTTGATATCGGCCGAATTCATCCAGCATAGGTCCATATGTGCCAGAACACGGTCGTCATGGCTGCGAATCGTAACGGGTAAAATGGGTTGCCTGTCTTGTTCATCGACCAACACCGGATTGGAAGGCACGCCGGTTCCCCATTTTTCGCCCCATTGGCGCAGGGCAATCATGGTCGGCAACAGGCCCAGCCCTTTCTCAGTCAGGCGATATTCCACTTTACGCCGGTCATCGGGGCAGGGCGTGCGGTGCAGGATGCCGCTTTCTGTCAGCCGTGTCAGCCGGTTTGCAAGTATATTGCGCGCGATGCTGATTTCCGACAGAAATTCCTCGAAATGGCGGATGCCATTGAATGCAGCGCGCAGGATCATGAAGGACCATTTCTCGCCCATCGCTTCAAGCGCAGTGGGCAACCCACATTCCACAATATCCTGAAGCGACTCTCTTAATTCACCCATAATCCATCCTCTTGCGAACAGCCTGTGCCGCCTTCTAAAAAAATGCAACACATAATCAGTTTTAAGTTGCAACTAGAAACCTAATATATTAGGTAGTGATTCGCAACTGGTTTTCCAGAGGCGCAGGACGCAAGCATAAGAACATAATGTTCCGGTTGGCGTTTTGCAGATTTAGCAAAGCTAAAAGGAATTGAATATGACTCTCTCCCAAGTTTCTTCGCGCATCGGCGCACTCGCCGCTGCATCCGTCATCAGCGCCACTTTGTTGTTTGTTGCACCTCAGGCGCACGCCGCCCCGAATGGCCCTTATTACAAGGCTGAACTGGTCCAGCCCGCAGCGTCCAAGCAGGAATTGCTTCGCAGCGTGTTTGTAAAGTGCGAAGGCACCGCCTGCCGTGCGCCGGTGGCTTCGACTGCACCAAAGAATATGTGCATCAGCATTGCCCGCGAATTCGGTCAGGTTTCCGCGTTCAGCGCTGGTGACCGCGTTTTCACAGCTGAAGAAATCGCTGCATGCAATGGCAACCAGAAAGAAGTCATCGCAAAGAATTGATGACTGACTGAATTTTTCGGCTCCTCTCTCCTTCTACCCCCCCCTTGCTGTCCAATGGACGGCGAACAGAGAGCCGAAAACCTTAGCGCCGGAGCGCCTCGATGGAGAAATATCACCGTCGGAGCGCGACCGGTGCATTTTTTTGTTGCATGCTCAAGGCAATAACCCAACGTGTCATCTTATGATGCGGCAATATGAATTGGTTGAACGGGTCCGAGCTTATGCGCCCGATGTCGATGAAGATCGGCTAAACAGGGCGTATGTGTTCACGGTACAGATGCATGGCGCGCAGAAACGGGCCAGCGGCGACCCGTATTTCAGCCATCCGGTAGAGGTCGCCGGTTTAATGACCGACCTCAAAATGGATGAAGACACCATCATAACGGCGTTGCTCCACGACACCGTGGAGGACACGCTTACAACGATAGAAGACATCGAGGCTAAATTCGGACTTGAGGTGGCCCGTTTGGTTGACGGGGTGACAAAGCTATCGAAAATCGAGGCGCAGACCGAAGATGAGCGCGCTGCGGAGAATTTGCGTAAATTCCTGCTCGCTATTTCCGATGATATCCGTGTGCTGTTGGTCAAACTGGCTGACCGGCTGCACAATATGCGAACGTTACACTTCATCAAAAGCCCTGAAAAGCGCCGTCGTATTGCAAGGGAAACGATGGATATCTATGCCCCGCTCGCTGAGCGTATTGGCATGTATGAATATATGCGGGAAATGCAGTTGCTCGCCTTTCAGCAACTTGAACCCGAAGCCTTTGAAACCATTACCGGCCGCCTGAAACAGATCAGGGAAAAAGCGGACGTTGAAATTGACCAGATCAATCAGACCATTGGGTGGGAAATGGAACAGGCCGGATTGAAAATCGGCATTTCGGGACGCGAAAAGCATCCATATTCCATCTGGAAAAAAATGCAGGAGCGCCATGTTGCGTTCGAACAGTTGACTGACATCAACGCTTTCAGGGTCATCGCGGAGAGCGAGGATGACTGTTACCGGGCCTTGGGGGTGCTGCATCGAAGGTGGCAGATGGTGCCCGGCCGGTTCAAGGATTTCATTTCAACGCCAAAACGCAACGGCTATAAATCAATTCACACCACTATTATGTTCGCCAAGAATATGCGCGTCGAAGTCCAGATTAGGAGCCGGGATATGCACCGGGCCTCCGAATACGGGTTTGCGGCGCACTGGGCTTACAAGCAGTCAGACAAGTCCGACGGTCAGGCGGGATGGTTGCGCGACCTGATCGAAATTCTCGAAACCAGTCAAGACGCAGAAGATATTCTCGAAAACACCCGTATGGCGATGTATCAGGATCGCATATTTGCTTTTACGCCCAAGGGTGCATTGCACCAATTGCCAAAAGGGTCGACTGCCATCGACTTTGCGTATGCAGTACACACGGATCTTGGGGACAAAACCGTAGGCGCAAAGGTCAACGGCCGTCATGTCCCGCTTCGCACGCAACTCACTAATGGTGACATGGTTGAAATCCTGAAATCCAAGGCACAGGAACCGCAATCAACCTGGCTGAATTTTGTCACAACCGGCAAGGCCCGCGCGGCTATCAGGCGGCACGTCCGGCATCGCGAGCGGGACGAACTGGTTGCGATAGGGCGCAAGCTTTATGACGAGATAGCCGAAAGATTGCCGGGCAAAATTGGCAAGAAAGCCTTGAACGCAGCCATTGATCGAATGAAGCTGGAGGGCGAAGAAGAATTGATGCACCGGATCGGGGCTGGCAAAATCAATGACCGTAGTTTGATGGAAATGCTTGTCCCGGGATTTGACGCCGACGGCACGCAAACCGATTTTCCCAATCAGGAACGGGCGATATCGATCAAGGGATTGACCCCGGGCGTTGGCTATCATCTGGGTGAATGCTGCCATCCAATTCCCGGTGACCGCATCGTTGGTCTGCGACTACCGGGGCAGCCGGTCGAGGTGCACACCATCGATTGCGACCGGTTGGCGTCGGGCGTCGATGCCGACTGGGTCGATCTCAGCTGGGGTCAGGGTAGCGATGGTGCATCGGCAAGGCTGCGCGTCGTCATCCATAACCGCCCGGGCACATTGGGAGAAATCGCAGGTATTTTCGGATATCACAAGGCTAATATCATCAACCTTCGCATGTCAGCCCGTGACGTCGAGTTTCACACATTTGAAGTTGATTTGGAGGTGCATGACTTACCGCACTTGATGCGGATAATTTCTGCATTGCGCGCATCGGAGGCCGTTGCGACGGCAGACCGGGTATATGGCTAGGTTGTGAGCTCGACCTGCGTGATTATGGTGCAGGCCGGCATTTAATGACCATGCCCGAAGTAAAATTGGAGCAATCTTGCGATTGCTCCAATTTTTAGGTTTGGTCCATATTTATAATACCGGAAAACGATAGTCCGTGGACTTTTGCAGAACTCTTAAAAAATATTCTTTCATCATCAGAAATGTATGATCCGAAATTTTGACAAATATCCGGCGACCATCCCAATCATCACGTTCGCGATAAATATATCCTATTTTCTCCAACGTATCGATATAACGAAGCCCTGTTGTATGAGGCATATTCCCGGCAGTTGCGACCGCGCTAACAGAAATGTTTTTTTCATTTAATCTGGCGGAAAATACATCAATTAAAATATCCCAACACGGGTCGGAAAACAAATCTTTGTTAATCATCTTATTACGCAGATTCCTGTTTTCAATATATCTTTGAACAAAGTGGCTTAGATATTTGTCATCATTACTTTCGAAAATTTCGTTTCTGATTTCATTTTCGACTTTTTCGGAAATTTCAACAATATTAGACTTAATAGCCGAAAGCTCATCTATTATCTGGTTAATCCCCATACGGCCCCCTTATCAGCGGCGGCTTAGGTTTCCTTGAACGTTTGCAACTGTTCCGCATTGTAAAGACGACAATAAAATCACCAGCAATATCGGATATGCGATGTACATGGAAAGCAGGCCATAAGGCTTTTCCAATATGTCATCAAACATCAGTCGCTGGATATGAACCAGCAACCCGACCAACTGCCATCCTGTCGCCCAATATGGCCAAAAACGGCTACTGAATAACGCAAGGGACCAAAACCCCGCCAAAACCAAAAGATCAATAATGAAAACCGGAACCGCAAACGCTTCCCAAATACCCCCCCAGGCCACTGTGCTTGTGAACAATGACCCGGAAAGAGCTATCCATGCACCTGCTTTTTCAACTGACTTGCCCCGCCAATGTGCAGCAAATACCGTCGCGACCAACATTGTATAATAAGTGGCGACATGCGGTTCCATTATTTCAGGCGACTGCCCTTGGACGAAGAACGGTTTCGTTCGCCGCGTCCCGATCGCTCGTAATGGATTGGCCTTTTGGCTTTTCAGTGCCTGCACCAAACATACGTGCACCCAAGCCAACTTGACGTTGCGTTTCACTTAAGGCGTGATGGGCCTCGGTTACCATTTGGCGAACCTGACCAGCGGCTGCGATGGCTTGCGTCACTTTTGTAACGGCATCTTGGCCGACGATTGCGGACATGTTGGTTTCGAACCGTGCGACGGGAAGGGTCCCTGCCAACTTTGCAAGTTTGATAATTGCTTGATCGATGGCGTCTTCGGCTTCGTGGAGTTCTGCGGCTATTTTTTCTGCAGCTATTACTCTTTGTTTCAACATGGGTTTGTATCCTTAGCCTATCGGAAGATGCAATTTTGGCATTCGTCCGTTTTGAGAGAAAGCTCGGTCAGGATAACATTGCCCCCAGTCCGAGCATTACGGCGTAGAGAGCGGCAAAAGCCATTATTGTTCCCATGGCTATCAGCACCGGCCACAGCAAACGCTCTCCAAATGAGTCGGTATTATGTGGCCTCCTATTGGTGGGGAAGGGCGGTCGCAACCACATTGGTGTCGACTGCCATTCTTCCTGCTGAGGAGACGAGGGGTGACTAAAATCTCTTTCAAAACCAATAACCGATGGTTGATAACTCAATGGTTGATAGGTATTGGGATCAAGATATTCGGCAACTAATATTGCCGCTTTCGTTCGGGAATGTACACCAAGTTTGCGAATAGCTGTCCGGATCCGTTCATCGACCGTATGCGATGACACGCCCATGATCCTGGCGATTTCCTTGGAGTTTTTATGTGCGTAAACAAAGCGCAACGTTTCGATTTGAACGGCGCTAAGACGAGTGACTGGATGTCCCTGTTCGATGCCCACGGTATTTTGTTATACGATTTTACAGTCAATTTCGACAATTTTCGGATAAAATTCGCGAATATAATTTATGATAGTGATAAACCATCATTATTATCTAACAAAGATGGGATTCGTCGCCCGTTCAGTCTGTGTCTAGGCTATGATAAAGGGTATGCTAGTCGGGTCAGCTTGGGTCGATCTGCTCCTCGGGTTCCGCATGGACGAACCGCTTCGCAAAATCGAATGAATGTCCGGCTCTTAAAAAAGCCTGCAACTGCTTCTGCCTTTTTTCTAGGGTCGCGGGTTCGTTTGCGAACGGGCCGATGCGTTTGCGGCGCGCAAAATTTTCGGCCGATTCAAAACCGGATATTTCGGCGTTTTCACGGGCGAGTTGTGCATCTTGTACATCTACACCCGCGGACCGAAGATCATCATCCAGCCGTCTTTTGCCAAATCCCCGGCGAACAAGCGCGCGGCTGCGTGCTTCGGCAAATTGCGCGTCGTTTATATAACCCAGCTCGCACAATCTTTCGATGAGCGCTTCGATTTCAGGGCCGCTGGCATCGTCCCAACCGCGCTCGTTGATCTTGCGATGAAGATAGTTTGCCAATTTAGCCCGGGTTGTCGCATATTTACCGACATAATGCAGCGCCAAGCCGCGTAAACGCTCTTGATTCAACGGTGGCGGTGGAGTTTTGGCGGCGTGTCTGCTCATTGCGCCCTATTCTTGCCACAGTCGGGTCGAATTTTGAACTGGTATCAGTGACTAGACCATAGCCTTAATAAAATTGTAATGTGGGCTCCGGTCCGGAAATTAATGGGATATAGTATGAGCGAACTTTCGAGCACGCCGACGCAAGACAGCTTGCCACGCCGTTTTTCGGATTTTGCAACTTTAGGTGAAGCGCTGGATTATGCCGCGACCGGCAATCGCGGATTGAATTTCCATGACATGCGCGGCGCCTTGGCGCGGCCTTATCCTTACCGCGAAATGCGCGGCGATGCGCTGCAAATGGCCTATCGCCTGATCGGTCACGGCATCGAAAAAGGCGACCGCGTCGCTCTTGTTGCCGAAACAGGGACCGATTTTGCCGCGCTGTTCTTTGGTTGTGTCTATGCAGGTGCATGGCCGGTGCCACTGCCGCTGCCCACGTCCTTTGGCGGCAAGGAGAGCTATGTCGATCAATTGTCGGTTCAGCTTAAAAGCTGCGATCCCAAGATTTTATTCTTTCCCGCCGAATTGTCCGAAATGGCGGGCGAAGCCGCCGTCGCATGTGGGGTCGAGGGACTGGATTGGGAGAGCTTTACCGATCGAATCGCCCTGAAAACCGAATTGCCGCAGGCGTCATCCGACGAAATTTGCTATTTGCAATATAGCAGCGGTTCGACACGTTTTCCCCATGGTGTGGCGGTGACGCACAACGCGTTGCTCAACAATCTTTCGGCGCACTCGCATGGGATGGAAGTGACCGAGAACGATCGCTGTGTATCATGGTTGCCGTGGTATCATGACATGGGTCTGGTCGGGTGCTTCCTGTCGCCGGTAGCAAATCAGGTTTCGACCGATTACATGAAAACCGAGGATTTCGCCCGTCGCCCGCTGGCCTGGCTTGATGTCATCAGCGCCGCCGACGGGACGGTGATCAGCTATTCGCCGACTTTTGGCTATGACATTTGCGCGCGCCGGATATCCAGCCAGAGCCATGTCAACGACCGGTTCGACCTGTCGAAATGGCGGCTCGCGGGGAACGGAGCCGACATGATCCGCCCCGATGTCATGCAGGCTTTTGTCGACGCGTTCGGTGATGCCGGCTTCAAGGCATCATCCTTTTTACCCAGCTATGGTCTGGCCGAGACAACTCTGGCGGTGTCGATCATGCCGCCGGGTGAAGGCATCCAGGTTGAACTGGTCGAAGAAACCGAACTCACCGGACATCCGGGTGCGGCGGACCGGCCAGTGCGGTATCGGGCTATCGTAAACTGCGGCAAAGCGGTGAAAGATATGACAATCGAAATTCGTGGAGAAAACGGGGCTGTATTGGCTGACAGGTCGATCGGTAAAGTCTGGTGCAGCGGGCCGTCCTTGATGAAGGAATATTTCCGCGACAAGGAATCGACGGACGCCTGCCTGGTAGATGGCTGGCTCGACACCGGTGATATGGGCTATATGTCAAACGGTTATATTTACATTGTCGGCCGCGCCAAGGACATGATTATCATCAACGGCAAGAACCATTGGCCGCAGGATATCGAATGGGCAGTTGAGCAGCTTCCCGGGTTCAAGGCCGGTGACATTGCCGCCTTTTCCGTCACTACCCCGGGCGGCGAAGAAACTCCTGCAGTTTTGGTGCAATGCCGGACAACCGATGAAGAGGAGCGCGCAAAGCTTCGCGAGCAGATTCGCGATAAAGTGCGCTCGGTCACGGGTATGAATTGTGTGGTCGAATTGGTTCCACCAAGGACGTTACCGCGCACAAGTTCCGGCAAAATGAGCCGCGCAAAGGCCCGGAATCTTTATCTTTCCGGAGAGATCCAGCCTTATGCGATTGCGGCCTAGCCTGAATACATCGCCAGATGCAATGTGGTTGATATCCGGTAAAGATTAAGAGCTGTTGATTTTAAACAGTAAAATTGTTCCCTGACGCGATATTTCGTGGTGCATGATTACCTTTGAGTAAGGTTCCCGCGCTAAACGAAACAGGTGATAAAAAAAGACGCGTATCTGGAATTGCCAAGCGAGCTGTCGTTCAGGGCGTTATTGGGCCTTGCCGAACCGGTGGGCATGGATGGCGACGTCATGCGCGGTATCCAGGCCAGGACCATGCGCCAACGCACAACCCTGCGGGTTGCGTTGAATCTGGTCTGCGCCATCATGGCGATTCTTCTGTATAAGGGCGTTGCGCCGGTTTGGGCTACGGCATCGTGGGCGGCGATATTTAGCGGTTTTCATCTGTACTCGTTTCACCAGTTCGGGACAAAGTGGGTGTGGGATCGCCCCCAATTGAACCGCGAAGATGTCAACAAACTGAACGCTCATTCGGCCGTAACCGCCATCATGTGGGGGTCGGCATTCGGCTTCCTTGGAACCAGCGGCTCGATTATGGAACTGCTCGGGCTATGGTCGATCGTGCTCGGAATGATGGTCTATGCCTCGTTACTTCTGCCAACTGCGCCAATGGCGGCCACCATCTTCATTGGAATAACCAGCCTTTGTGCCGGTCTCGGCTTTATCTACCATGGCGGCTATTACCTGACTGTGTCGTCGTGTGGCATAGGCGCGTTGTTGATTATGGCGTGCTTGCGTTCCGCACGAGCGCAAATTCTGTTCGAAGTCGCCAACAGCATTGTTCAGGAAAAATCGGAAACGGTAAGCCTTTTGCTGCGTGAATTTGAAGACAGCGGCGCGGATTGGCTATGGCAGACAGATACGTCGCGTTGCGCCACCCATGTGTCGCCGCGATTTGCCTATGCATTGGGCGAAGATGCCAAAATCATTGAAGGGCAGCCGCTGTTGAAACTCATCGCCGGTGACGCTTGGGAAAAGGGCCAATATCCCGAAGCATTGCACAGCCTAGCGGACCGGCTGAAACGGCGGGAGTCCTTCAGCAACCTGATCGTGCCCGTCACGATCAAGGGCATCACCCGCTGGTGGGAATTATCAGCCTCGCCGCGCCATGCCGAAGACGGCAGCTTTCTGGGTTTCAGGGGCGTCGGATCGGACGTCACCGAACAACGTGAATCGGCGGACAAGATTTCGCATCTGGCGCGCTTTGATACCCTGACCGGTTTGCCAAACCGGCTTCAGTTGACAGAGACATTGGCCGATGCACTTACAGATGCCGACAAATGGCGCCGTCGCTGCGGCTTTATGATGATCGACCTTGATCGGTTCAAGGCCGTCAATGATACATTGGGTCATCCGGTCGGCGACCGCCTGTTGGCGCAAGTTGCCAGACGATTGCAGTTGATAATGTCGGATAATGAATTGTGTGGCCGTTTGGGCGGCGATGAATTTGCGGTGGTCATCAAGGATGCAACCGACAGCAAATATGTCTCGGCCTTGGCGCGGCGGATCATCGAAAGTCTCTCGCGCCCTTATGAGGTCGATCAAAATACCCTCTATATTGGCGCGAGTATCGGCAGCGCATTGGGGCCGATGGATGGCCGGACGGTGGAATTGCTCATGCGGAGCGCCGATCTGGCTTTGTACCGGTCGAAAGATCAGGGCGGAAATACGCACCACAATTACCAGCACAAGCTGCACGCCAATGCCGAAGAGCGCAGGTTGATGGAGTTCGAGCTGCGAAATGCACTTGAACGCGAACAATTGCACGTCGAATATCAACCCGTCGTCAATGCCGATGGTGACAATTTATTGGTCGGTTTCGAAGCCCTGGTGCGTTGGAACAACCCCAAGTTCGGCAATGTGTCGCCAGCGAAATTCGTGCCTGTGGCAGAGGATGCGCGGTTGATTGTTCCGATTGGCGATTTTGTTCTGCGCCGTGCGTGTAAAGACGCGATGAGCTGGCCCGAAACAACGCGGATTGCGGTCAATATTTCGGTGGACCAGTTGACCAGCACCAATTTTGTGGAAACCGTAATTTCCGCATTGCACGACAGCGGAATGCCCGCGTGGCGGCTGGAACTGGAAGTGACCGAAAGCATATTCTTGCGCGACGGCACGTTGGCGGTGCAAGTATTGGATCGCCTGCGCGGTTTGGGCATCAAGCTTTCGCTCGACGACTTTGGAACGGGATATTCCTCGCTGGGATATTTACGCAATGTCCGGTTTGACACGATCAAGGTTGACCGCAGCTTTGTACAAGGCGCGGCGAAGAACAAGCCCGAGAGCCTGGCGATAATCCGCGCCGTTGTTGCCCTTGCCGACAGTCTGAATATCGCGACAACCGCAGAAGGTGTTGAAACCGAGAGCGAACTGGCCATGATCCAGCAATTGGGTTGCAAGAAGATACAAGGCTATTATTTCGGGCGACCGATGGTTTTTGCCGATAGCCTTGAATTGTTCAAAGGCCCACGTCGCAACGTCGCCTAGGTCCTAGAGTATTCCCAATACCTTTTCCTGTGGCCGGCACAGCAGCACGCCCTTTTCGGTTTCTACAAATGGACGCTCAACCAAAATCGGGTGCAAGACCATGGCATCCAAGATGGCATCGGCAGAAGCCCCTTCGAGTAGACCCAGTTCTTCGGCGGGCGATCCTCTCGTCCGCAATGCTTCGCGCGGCGTCAGCCCTGCGTCACTGAAAAGTTGGACGAGCTTGCCGCGTTCGAATGGTTCGTCGAGATAGTGATGGATCGTTAATTCGACATCGGGTGCAGATTGCAAAATTTCCAATGTTTTGCGTGAAGTACCGCAATTGGGATTGTGCCAGATCGATGCCAACATATGAATTACCCTAAATCCGTTTTCGGGAATTTTCACATATCGCCTGAACCGGCGAGTTGCAAAAAACTTCGACATGATTGTGCGATTAATATTTGCATATGATAACAATTCTCAATAACGATACGAGCATGTTTTGCGAATCATTCGCAATATAACGGTTCAAGGGGTTCCAGTGCGTTATTCAATACCATCAAACATCGCCATCGCAGTCGCCATTTTGACAAGCAATCCCGTCCTTGCCGAAGACGCCGCGTTTGATGACGACAGCCGCACCATTATCGTAACCGGAGCCAGCAAGGGTTATGTTGCGTCCAATTCGGTCACGGCGACAAAAACAGACACACCATTGCTCGACATTCCGCAAAGCATCAGCGTCGTCACCCGCGAACAACTGGAGGATCAGTCGCATCATTCCTTGGCGGACGTGCTGCGTTATGTACCCGGCACTACGGTCGGGCAGGGCGAGGGCAATCGGGACCAGATTACCTTGCGCGGCCAAAACACGACCGCTGACTTTTTCCTCGATGGAGTCCGCGATGATGTCCAATATTATCGCGGCCTATATAATATTGAACGGGTCGAAATCCTCAAAGGCCCCTATGCCTTGATATTCGGCCGTGGCGGCGGGGGCGGAATTATCAACCGTGTCCAGAAATCTCCCCAGACCGAAGTCTTTTATGCGGGTCAAGCCAGCATCAATAGCTTTGGAGCTTATGACGTATCGGCCGACCTGAACGCGCCCCTAAATGATGCGATCGCTGTGCGGTTGAATGCGGTTTATGAAGAGCAAAAGGGCCATCGCGATTTTGTCGACGGATCGCGATACGCATGGAATCCTTACATCGCGTTCAAATTGGGCGAAGATTGGAAACTTGGCCTTTCTTATGAATATGTCGATGATGACCGCGTAACAGATCGGGGTGTTCCGTCTATTGCGACCACGACAGGTCAGCCAAACAAGCCGATTAGTGGTTTTCGCGATCAATTTTTTGGCGTTCCCGGTGTCAACCGGACTTGGCTGGAGGCGCAGATTGCCAAACTGCGGCTTGATGGACAGATTGCCGACAATCTGAGCTTTAGTGCAACCGTACTCTATGGCGACTATGACAAGACGTATGAAAATGTGTTCGCCAACGGTGCGGCCACCGCGCAAAATGGAACCGTGGCGCTGTCCGCCTATAGTGACCCGACCACGCGGGAAAACTTCATCGCCCAAAGCAATCTGGTCTGGGATATTTCGACTGGTCCGCTCGCGCACAAACTGCTGTTCGGCATTGAATATGGCGATCAAAAGTCGACCAACAGCCGCGTCAATGGCACATTATCATCTTCGACGTTCAATTTGGCCAACCCCGTTTTCCCAACGGTTGCTTTCAACGTGCCGAACCGGAATACCGTTTCCGATGTCGAATTTTTCTCGGCCTATGTTCAGGACCAGATCAGCATCGGCGAACATATCGATGTCGTGGCCGGCCTTCGCTACGACCGATTTGACATAGAGGGTGTTGACCTTTTCCCGCTGGTGGATCGTCCCTTTGCGCGCAAGGATGACAAGATCAGTCCGCGCGTCGGTTTGATAATAAAGCCGCGCGAGAATATTTCCCTGTACAGCAGCTACAGCCAGTCATTCCTGCCGCGATCCGGCGACCAGTTTCTGACATTGTCGGCCACCCAGCAAAATCTTGCACCGGAAAAGTTCACGAACTACGAAATCGGTGCGAAATGGGATATCAGGCCCCATTTGAATGTGACGTTGGCGTTGTTCCAGCTTGATCGTAGCAACGCGACTACGCCTGATCCCGCCAACCCTCTTGTTACCGTCAATGTGGGCGAAACGCGGACCAAAGGGGTGGAGTTTTCTGTCGCTGGTCAAGTAACGTCCCAATGGCAAGTGCATGGGGGATATAGCTATCAGGATGCGACTCTTGCCGGAAATGATTTCGTTCGATTAGGGCAAGTGCCAAAGCATCAGGCAAGTTTGTGGAACCGTTATGACTTTAACGATCGCCTTGCCGCTGGGGTTGGGATCATCCACCAGTCCAGCCAGTTTGCAGCCATCCGGACCAGTGAGACGACAACGCGATTGCCGGCCTTCACCCGGGTTGATGCGGCGTTATATTATGATGTGAGCGACAATGTGCAGGTGCAATTGAATGTCGAAAATCTGTTCGACACCGCTTATTTCTCGGACGCGCATAACAACAACAATATTTCGACGGGCGCACCAATCAACGGCCGGTTCACGATACGCGCCAAAATCTAGCCGTTGGTTATCGCGGCGGCATGGGCTTTGGCGTTTTCGACATAATGCGCCACGCCCATCCGCATGCCCATGACGGCAGCATCGTCCAGATCCCGGAGGAAACGCGCTGGCGATCCGGCCCATAATTGACGGCTTTCGATCCGTTTGCCTTGGGTCAACATGGCACCGGCGGCCAGCATGGCGTCGCCTCCGATGACTGCGCCGTTCATGACCGTTGCCGACAGGCCCACAAAGGCGCGGTCCTGCAAAATGCAACCGTGCAGCAGTACATTATGCCCGACCAGCACATCGTCGCCGATCAATGTCGGAAAGCCATCAGGATAGCCGGGGGCAGGGCCGTCGCAATGGACCACGCTGCCATCCTGGATATTGGTACGTGCGCCAATCACGATGCGGTTCACCTCTGCACGCACGACGCAATTATACCAGATGCTGGATTCCGGACCGATGACAACATCGCCGATAATGCGGCAACCCGGCGCGATGAAGGCGCTATCGTCGATCTGGGGTGTCTTGCCGTTCAGGGATATGATGCTGACATCGGGGCGCGAAATGGTCATAAAATTTTCCAGAGAGAAAGGTGCGGCAGGACAGAAGCATAGTCGTCGGTCCACGGCTCGACATTGCCCGGCGGATCAAGGTGTAGCCACTGGTCTGAATCATAGTATCGGCTTTTGACGCGGTTGACGGGACCGGTAAGTTGCGCCAATTTGGCGGGATCGGGGCTGAGCGCGATCCATTGCGATGCCCTGTTTCCCCTGTTTATCATATCCTGTGTCGGGCTGTCGTGGCGCAGTGCAGCATACCAGCCATTGGCCTTTGCCTCTGCGGCGATAACCGGATTGAGATCAATATAGCGATTGGAAATGTGCACCAGAAGCAGCCCGTCCGGCTTCAATGTCCGGCGATATGTCGCAAACGCCTCTTTGGTAAGCAGATGCAGAGGAATGGAATCTGATGAAAATGCATCAAGAGCGAGAATGTCAAAGCGGCCCTTTGGAACATCCGCCAAAGTGAGGCGGGCGTCGCCCAAAGTGATCTTTACATCCGGCGCACATTTTTCGAGGAACGAGAATATTTTACGGTCGCGAGCGATTTCGATTACCAGCGGGTCGATTTCGAAAAATGTCCAGTTTTGCCCCGGCTTTTTGTAACAGCCCAGTGTTCCCGTGCCCAGGCCGACTATTCCGACCGTCGCATTTGGACCAAATAGCGCCGGGGCCTTTTGCAGGGCAATGCCGACACCGGACGTTTCAGGATAATAGCTTATCGGGCGCGTTGGATCGTCGAGCAACTGCATACCATGCATGGTCGTGCCATGGTTCAGCCATCTAACCCGGCCGCTTTCGGTGGAATTTACGGTGTAGGTGCCGAAATAGCTTCGCATCCGGACGCCATCGAGCGTTTGCTGAAAGCTGCGATAGCCCCCGTTTATCGTCAATAGCCCCGCCACCGCCAGCAGGAATGGCAAGCGGAAACCGGCAACTGCCAGCCCTAACATGACAATCACCGAGGCGAGCATTATGCTGAGAAAGCTGGGTTCGGCCGGTTCGGTTATGCCGCCAAAAATCCCGAGACCAAGAGCGGTTAAGCCGACGATTGTCATGACAACAGCGATGCGCTTGTTATTTTCATCAACGCGCAGCAGTGGCACCGCCGGAAGCAACGCGGCGGCAAGCAGGATCAGGATTGGATGCTCCCAAGTCCAGTCAAACAATAATGGTGCAACAATGGCGCAGAAAAACCCGCCAATAACGCCGCCGAGCGACATCATGAGGTAAAAGCTGGTCAATTCGCTCGGTGCCGGTCGGGTGCGATACATTTCATGATGGAGCGCAACGGCGACAAAAAACAGCAAGCTCAGGCTCGCCGCAAGCCCGCTGATGGCGGCCTTGCCCCAGACGACAAAAACAAAGGCGCCGGAAACGATAAGCACGATGGGTGCAAGGCGGCTGATCCAATATGCCGGTTTCTGATTATCGGCAAAGGCGACGCTGAAGCTGAGCAGATAGATGCCCAACGGGATGACCCAGATTAACGGCATGGCCATCAGGTCTGTCGTGAGATGAGAGGTTGTCGACAGCATCAGGCCAGAGGGGACTGCCGCAAGAATAATCCAGTACAGACGCCGTTTCCACGCTATGGATACGCGTTCGCCGATATGTTCCGGTTGAACTTTGCCTGCGTCATCGCTCCGCCAGACCTGAAGGGCGCAGATACACACCAGCAACAGTAAAGCGACATAGATGCTGCTCCAAATCCATTTCTGGCTGTTCAATGTTGTGAAGGGTTCGACCAATAACGGATATGCAATCAGACCACCGAAACTGCCGATATTGGACGCAGCATATAGCGCATAGGGCTCACCCTGATTGCCCGACAGGGCGTACCATCGCTGCATCAGCGGTGCCTGCGAGGCGACCATGAAAAACAGGGGGCCAATGGAGGCTATCAAGAGCCACGGTACCCAGAAAATGGGCGATCCATCCGCAGGCGGTTGTAAATTCGCAAGGCCGATGGGCAACCACATCAGGGCGACAACAAATAGGGCAATGTGTATAATCGCCTGTTGCCGCGACGTCGCCTGTGTCAACCGGTGGGCATAAGCATAGCCCGCCAGAAGCAATGCCTGATAGACCAGCATGGCGGAGTTCCATACCGCTGGCGCGCCACCGAGGCGGGGCAGGGCCATGCGTGCGATCATGGGCTGAACCAGAAACAGCAGGAAACTGCCGGTTAAAATTGTTAGGAGGAAAAGTGCGCGGCTGTTTCCCGCCGCTTTCATCATGGTTTGGACCGGAGCAAGCGTGCCGCGTGCGCCGCGTGATACGTCAGGATTCCGGAACAACCCGCCCGTTTGAATGCGATGAGCGTTTCCAATACCAAGGCATCACGATCCCCCGCTCCCGCTGCTGCTGCGGCCTCGATCATCGCATACTCACCGGACACCTGATATGCAAAAACCGGAATGTCAAAGCGGTCCTTCACGCGGCGGATTATATCGAGATAAGGCAGGCCCGGCTTGACCATCACGCTGTCGGCACCCTCGGCGATATCCATTGCCACTTCACGCAAGGCTTCGTCGCTGTTCGCAGGGTCCATCTGATAGCCCTTTTTGTCGCCTTTCAACAAACCGCGCGACCCGACGGCATCGCGGAACGGGCCATAAAAGGCGCTGGCATATTTGGCGGCATAAGACATGATCTGGACATTGTGGTGTCCGTTCATTTCCAATGCCTTGCGGATTGCGCCGATCCGGCCATCCATCATATCGCTGGGGGCAATAATATCGGCACCGGCATCCGCCTGGTTCACCGCCTGGTCGACCAGAACGGCGACGGTTTCATCATTCAGGACATAGCCGGATTCATCAATCAGCCCATCCTGACCATGGGCGGTATAAGGGTCCAGCGCGACATCGGTCAATACACCGATCGCATCACCATGCGCCGCCTTAATCGCGCGAATGGCCCGGCACATCAGATTGTCGGGGTTAAACGCTTCGGCGCCGTCATCGCTTCGGCGGTCGGCTTGTGTGTTCGGAAACAACGCGATGCAGGGGATGCCTAACTCGATCGCCTCTGTCGCGCGCGCCACGATCAGGTCGACTGACCATCGAGACACGCCGGGCAGGGCAGCGATAGGCTCTTCAACCGCTTCCCCTTGTGTGATGAACAGCGGCCAGATAAGATCAGCCGGGCGGAGCATCGTTTCGGATACCATATTGCGGCTCCACGATGTGGCGCGACTGCGCCGCAGGCGGGTGTTAGGGAAGCTAGAAATATCACTCATGCCCGCTGTCTAGCGAAGCATTGCGCTATGCTCAACGGCTTATCCGCGTGGGGCGCGTCCATCCATGTTTTGGGACAAGCGATCGATTTCGCGCTTGGGTTCTTCAATGACGCGTCCGGTCGGCTTTAACGGGGCCAGCGCGGCACCGGCCTTGACCGATTTCAGACTTGCGAGACGTCCTTTGAAACGGGCAAGGTCGCCGCCGGCCAGTTGCGCGCGCTGCGTGAATTTGATCGACGTCGGGTTTACCGGTCGGCCACCACGATATAGTTCATAATGAAGATGCGGACCGGTGGAAAGTCCGGTCGATCCGACATAGCCGATAATCTGGCCCCGACGGACGCGGGTGCCCGATGACACCGCAAAACGGCTCATATGCCCATAGCCCGAGGCAAGTCCGCCGCCGTGGTTGACCTGAACAAAATTGCCATAACCACCCTTGCGACCGGCATAGGCGACCGTTCCGTCCGTGACCGAATAAATGGGCATGCCGTAACTGGCCTTGAAATCAAGCCCACTATGCATTCGTGCATAGCCAAGAATGGGATGGCGGCGCATACCGAAGCCTGAAGTCACAGCGCCATTCACCGGGCGGCTCAATGCACCTTTGGATTCACCGACGCCGGATGCCTCAAACCATTGGTTCGTGTCACCCATTGTCCATTTCAACATCTGGATTGCGGATTTCCCATCCCGATCCACGCCTGCATAGAGCAGACCGCCGACTTTAACTTCGCCGGTCTCAGCGCGTTTATAATCGACGATAATGTCAAATTCGTCGCTAGACCGAATCGAAGACAATGATGTTCTGCCCGAAATGACTTTGAGATAGTCCTGTATGGCACTGGCAGGGGCACCGGCTGCACGGGCCGACCGATAGAGGCTATCGCCAACAATTCCGCGAACCCGCAACGGGGTGCCATCAACGGCTATCGGTTTGCGGCTAAGCTGGAGCGCGCTGCCATTTCTGTTGACCGCAAGATTGAGGTCGAAACGTGCACGAAATACCACCGACTCAATTGGGCGGGCCTGATTCTTGGAGGTTCTTTTGCCCAGGATGATTTCGATAGGCGTGCCTGGTTCAATGGCCGCTAAAGAAGTGACACCTGACACCATCGAAGCAACCTCGGACGCTTCGCCACCGCCTACTCCTGCGCGCTGAAGCACGCGGCTAAAGCTGTCTCCCCGGCCGAGTGTGGCCGTTAATTCTATCCGGGGGCGTTCGGGGCTGCCGGCCAAAGCGACCACGGTATCGGTCGATGCCATCCGCTTGCCACTATCGCTTCCGTAAGCAATGGGCATAATCATCTGCGCGCGCGCTTCTTCAAATTCGGCTTCGGTTGGAATGGGCGGTTGCGCGCCATATACAGGCCCAAAATCCGGGAGCAGCGCCAGCGCAAAAACACTCAGCGCCGTTAATGTGGCAAGACCGCGAAACCAGCGCAAAGAACCGATGTCTTCGCCAAGATCGGGAACGAGATCCAATTCCGAGATAGTGTCGACCCAAGTTTTGATTGCATTATGGCGCAAAGGCATAACCATCGCGTCCGCCAACGCGACGCTGCCACTTGCTCCGGCACTGGCAAAGCCAATTTCTTTGCCTTCAAACATCAACGACCCTTGTCCTTATCCAAACTGGACGGATTTTTATGCCCCGTTTCCTGTGACGCGATATGGTTAAAGTCAATTTAAGACGTGAAAACTTGTACGATACATGCGGCCAAATGTGTAAATTCGCCGACAAGCGTTGGAACATTCGAAAATAATGCGGAAATTCATATTTAATCGCTTCATTAAAAATGATCGAATGCTATGAATCGGGCCGCAAGGGAGAAGGCGATGACAGGTGCGCGGATCGAATTTTTCTATGATCTTTCCAGCCCGTGGACATATTTGGCTTTCACCAATTTGCAGCCGATTTTGGCGCGAACCGGCACCGAAGCGGTGTTGCGGCCGATATTGGTTGGCGGCGTTTTCAACGCAGTTAATCAATCCGTTTATGCGGCGCGCGAAGCGACCGACAACCGCAAATTGAACCATGCCTGGAAAGTTATGAAAGACTGGTCCAAATTGGCCGGTGTCGAAATGCACTTTCCAAGCCAATATCACCCGGCAAAAAGCGTTGTTGCAATGCGGATGGCTTGCACTTTGGCCGACGACATGCCTGCTTTGACGAAATTCACGAAGGCGGCGTTTGAAAGCTATTTTGGCAGGCAAGAGAATTTGGACGATCCCGAAACATTGGTGGCCGTGGCCAAGGCCGCCGGGTTGGACGGAGACGCCATGCAGGCGGCGGCGCAAACGGACGCGGTAAAGGCTTTACTGCGTTCCAACACCGAAGAGGTGATTGCGCGCGGCGGCTATGGTTCGCCGACGATATTTGTCGATGGGACAAAGATGTATTTTGGCAATGACCAATTGCCGCTCGTGGAATTTGCTTTGAAGGAAAAACCCGCATGAACGATCGCGTTAGTATCACCGTCGAAAACCATATTGCCGATGTGCGCCTGACACGGGCAGACAAGATGAATGCCCTCGACCCCGCCATGTTTGAGGGAATTATTGCTGCTGGTGAAGAACTTGCGGCTATGCAGGGCGTTCGTGCAGTCGTGCTATCGGGTGAGGGGCGCAGCTTTTGTGCCGGCCTCGATATGGCCAGCATGGCAGGCGGCGGTGCCAGCGCGAGCGGCGGCATCAAGAGTTTGACCGATCGCACCCATGGCAATGCAAATACTTTCCAGCAGGTGGCCATGCTATGGCGCAAGCTGCCAATGCCGGTCATCGCAGCGGTGCATGGTGTGTGCTTTGGCGGTGGCCTGCAAATTGCCAGCGGCGCTGATATCCGTGTCGTCGCCCCCGATGCGCGGATGGCGGTGATGGAAATGAAATGGGGGCTTATCCCTGATATGGGTGGCTATGCGCTGTGGCGCGGGATGGTGCGTGAGGACGTTCTTCGGGAACTGACCTACACCAATCGGGAATTTTCCGGTGCAGCTGCGTTGGAGCTGGGATTTGCGACCTATGTGGATGACAATCCGCATGCACGGGCGATGGGAATCGCTCGGGAAATTGCCAACCGCAATCCGGAAGCCATGCGCGAGGCAAAGGCCCTGTTCAACGAATATGCCGACTTGGATGAAGATGCGATATTGATGGCCGAAAGTGTTCGCCAGAACCGCGTCATCCGTACACCCAACCAGATCGAGGCAGTGATGTCGCAGATGCAAAAGCGGGCGGCGAATTTTACCGACTAATTACCGTCGGACGGTCAACCGCTCGAATTCCGAGCGCAAATCCGCGTTGATTGCGGTAGGGCCATTGGCGTCGGTTAAGACAATCGTCGTGATGCAGGTCGCCTTGCATGCCCCGCCTTGGAAGGCGGCGGAGGCAATGTCCCAACTGGTGGTGCCAATTCTCAATATACCGCTGGCCACATCGACATGTTCGGGGAAATGCGCCTCGGCGATATAATCTAGCGAAACGCTTACGATCAGCCAGCGCTGACCGGCGGCTCTGCGCTGCACTTCGATGGCATGGTTGAACATGCCGCGGCCATGTTCGAACAGCCCAGCCATCGAAACATTGTTGATATGCCCCAGCACATCCATGTCAGCAAAGCGTGTTTCGGTACGGTGATTGAACGGGTAACTTGATGGATCAAGTTGCCATGACTTGGGTTTGGGCATTCATAATACTTTCAATTTACTCAATGCGCGAAATCCAGTTCAGCGCAAAATGCGGGGGTGTTAAAGCCCCCGACCAATCAGTTCTTTCATGATTTCATTCGTGCCGCCGAATATCCGCGTGACACGCGCAGCGCGCCACATACGGGCGATGGGATATTCATTCATATATCCTGCGCCACCATGCAATTGCAGGCAGGCATCAACGACTTCCCATTGTAATTCGGTGTGCCAGAGCTTTGCAGCTGCACCTTCTTCGGCGGTCAGTTCTTTTTTATAGTGGCGGTTGAGTGCCCAATCGAGATGCGCCCAACCCACCTGCAATTTGGATTTGATGTCAGCTAAAATGAAACGCGTGTTCTGAAAATCAAGCAATGGCTTACCAAATACGATGCGGTCGCGCGCAAAGGCAACGGTTTCGTCAAACGCCTTTTGCGTGCTGGCCATCGCAGAGACAGCGATGGAAAGCCGTTCTTGCGGCAGTTCGCTCATCAGATAGATGAAACCCTTGCCTTCTTCGCCAAGGCAATTGGTCATAGGTACGCGGACATCTTCAAAGAAGAGTTCCGATGTATCGGCTTCATCCATGCCGATCTTGTCGAGATTACGGCCCCGCTTGAACCCTTCGCGGTCGGACTCGACCAAAACGATCGACATGCCCTTCCATGCAGGTTGTACCTCGGTGTCTGTTTTGACGCAAACAAGGATGAGGTCGGCATTCTGGCCGTTGGTGATATAGGTTTTGCTGCCGTTGATGACATAATGATTGCCATCTTTGCGGGCCGTTGCCTTCATGCCTTGCAAATCGGATCCTGTGCCCGGTTCGGTCATGGCGATAGCGGTAATTACCTCGCCAGAGATCATCTTGGGCAGCCAGTGCTTTTTCTGTTCTTCGCTGCCATAGCTGACCAGATAATTGACGACGATGTCGGATTGGAGAGAGAAGCCAGTTGCCGCGCCGCCATAATAAGCCGACTCTTCGTCAACAATGGCGTTGTATCCAAAATCGAGACCCAGACCGCCATATTCGGCTGGCACGGTGGGGCATAGCATCCCGACTTCACCGGCTTTCGGCCAAATCGATTTGGGGACAATCCCGTCTTCCTGCCACTGCTTCGCGTTTGGCGCGACTTCTTTCAGCAGGAACTGACGCACCGACTGGCGGAATGCTTCATGGTCTTCATTATAGGCAGCACGCGGGATGGTATCGAGCGACATGGGACTCTCCGGAAATTATCAACAATGATGCTAGAGACAACAAGTTGACGTTAGGGTCAAGTAGAATTTAATCAGGCGATTAAATAGATTCTCCGGCGTCACGCGCGCGTTCGATGATGCTGGCTTCCGCTTTGGGGACAAGGCGATAGGCGAAGAAGAGTAATGTTACGGCAATTGGTGCTACTGCAATCAATGACAAGATGCCGACCCGCAAATTGCCGACCAGCTTGCCATCGACCATTGTTCCGGTCAGATCGGAAATCTGGCCCACCATATAAGGGCCAAAGGAAAGCCCCACGAGGGTCGTGCCGAGGAAAAAGGCAGCAGTTGCCGTGCCGCGCATGCGTGGCAGGACAAGATCCTGAGTGGTAGCCGCCGCCGCACCCAGCGCTGTCGCGCCCAGCATACCGGCTAAAAAGTTCATGATATAGAAGAGCATGGCATTTTCTGTCGTATAGCCGATCCATATCGGGACAATTGGTCCCACGACACCAAGCATGATGACCAAAATCCGGCCCGCCGGAATCTTGGTGCGTAAGGAATCTGCAATAGCGCCGCCTAAAATGACACCTAAAAATCCGCTCACCGCACCATTGGCACCTAAAAACAGCGCCAGTTCCTGCTTTGGCAATTTGAGGATGATTTCGGCATAGGGTGCTGACCAGAACGCAAGCGCATAAGCCGCCAAAGCGACTAGTCCGTAACCCAATGTGGTGCAAATAAAGGCAGGGGTTCCCCAAATCAGCCTGAAAGTCGCCGGGTCCTTGGCCCGCAAGGCCGATGCCCAAGAAAAGACGGCATAATAACCGAAACCGACAGCTGACCATTGCGGAAAATTCCCGGTGAGTTGTATCATCCAATAAGCAAAAGCGGCGATAGCCACACCGGTCATAATGTTTATGACAAGGGCCGATGTCCCGCGTTGCCATGCGCCAATTATCGTAAACGGTGGCACGATCATTGAAAGGTCGCTGGCAAATGCGCGGAATGGCGCGGGTGAACCCTGTGTATCCAAACCGTCCATCGCCCCGCGTTTGGGTTCACGCAAGGTTGCAACCCACAAAGCGACAATGACGCCGGGAATGCCGACCGCCAGAAATGCAGCTTGCCACCCCACCAGACCCAAGGGTCCGCCGTCGGGATAGGCTTGGTTCCATGCCTTGACGATCAAGGCACCGATAAACAGCGATACCCCGCCGCCAATATACAGACCTGATGAATAGATGGCCAGCGCCGTGGCTCGTTGCCGTTTAGGAAAATAGTCGGAAATCAGCGAGTAAGCGGTCGGACTTGCCGTCGCTTCACCAACGCCGACCCCCATTCTGGCCATTGTGAGTTCCACCTGATTGCGGGCAAATCCCGACAACGCGGTCATAAGCGACCATAAGGCCAGGCCGATGGAAAGCAGTTTCACGCGGCTCCAATTATCCGCCAGTCGTCCCAGAGGGATGCCGAACAATGCGTAAAAGACGGCAAATGCGGCGCCTCCCAGAAAACCCATGTCGGAATCGGTCAGCCCAAGGTCGGCCTTTATATCGACGGCGAGGATACTCAGGATCTGGCGATCGATGAAGTTGAGTATGTAAACAACCACCAAAACACCCAGCACATACCAGCTATAACCGCTGGCTTCGGGTAAGGGCGTAGTGACCTGACCGGCTTCAGCGTTCGGCTTCGCGCTTTCAACCATATCACTCACATCTCTCTCCTTTGTGGCTGTTTTCGCCGAATATTATCATGGCTAGCAGAACAAAATTGCCGTGCAACCTGAATTGCCATTCAACTTTGCAATGCCTTGTGATGCCCTGCCATGATGGATTTTGCAATAAATCCCAAAACGCCATGTCGTGTTTTGCTTGAAATTAGAGCAATTTCATCCAATATTGCGGTCATGCGGCTATGGTGCCGTGTTTTGAGGAGAATTTAGTCATGGCACAGTGGTCCGATCCACGGGTAACCGGGACCCAGTCAAGTCTTGCAGGTGTAGGCACGCAAGCCGGTGATGTCGCTCTCGACGCCGGTCTTCGCGCGCACATGCTCAAGGTTTACAATTATATGACCTCGGGCGTCTTGCTGACGGGCATTGTTGCAATGCTTTTCGCGCAGACCGAATTGGCGCAAAACCTAATGCTGAACCCAAGCCTTTTGAGTTGGGTCATCATATTGTCTCCTATGGCGATCGTTTTGGTGATGAGCTTTGGTCAAAACCGTTTGTCCACACCGGCATTGCAGGCAATGTTCTGGGCGTTCGCAGTTTTGATGGGCCTTTCCCTTTCGCGCATTTTCATGATGTTCACCGGCGAATCGATTGCCCAGACATTTTTTGCAACAGCTGCCGCTTTTGCGGGTCTTAGCCTTTGGGGCTATACCACTAAAAAGGACCTTAGCGGTTGGGGAACGTTCCTGATCATGGGTGTCGTAGGTCTTCTTGTTGCATCCATTGCAAACATCTGGCTCGCATCCGACACGATGCAGTGGGTCATTAGCGCCGCCGGCGTTTTGATTTTTGCAGGTCTTACCGCATATGACACCCAAACCATCAAGAGCATTTATTTGCAGGTGCGGGGGTCCGACATGGTTGGCAAAGCGGCGATCATGGGCGCGTTGAACCTGTATCTGGACTTTATCAATATGTTCCAGTTTCTACTCAGCTTTTTGGGTAACCGCGAATAAAAGTCACCTTCGGTTAAGGTTGAAAATATAAATATGGCCCGGCGGGAAACTGCCGGGCCTTTTTTTTACGCGCCTTGTCGAACACGGCTTTTCTTTGGCCACAAAATCCTGTTTTGAAGTCTGAATTTGGTTGGAGATAATGATATGCGTCGCGGTTATAAAAATGTTGCGGCTATTATATTTACAGTGGCAACCATTTCCGCCTGTGCGCCGGTTCCAAAGCAAGTCGTGGTCGCGCCTCCTCCACCGGTTGTAGTTCCGCCTCCGCCACCTCCGCCCGTCATGCCACGTCCACCCGGCGGAGCGGCCACTTCGATGCGCGTTCCTGCTTTGGGTCTGGATGGGGTTCGTATTACGCCCAATAGGGGGCTCAGCCGTGACGAACAAATATGGCATTTCCGGTCGGCGCTAAACGTAGCGGCATTGAATTGCCAGGGACCGGTCTGGAGCCAGATTGCAACGCACTATAACAAGTTCATCATTACGCATAAGGTGCAATTGTCGAAAAGCAGCAAAACCGTCGATCGTGAATATGTCGCCAGATATCGCGGTCAGAATGGACTTCGTGTCCGGGACACCAAGTTGACGGATCTCTATAATTATTTTGCATTACCGCCAGTGAGGTCGGAATATTGCGATACGGCCCTTCGCAAAGTGACTGAGGCAAACACAGTACCGGTCGCAGCTTTCCCCGAATATGCGATGGGTGGGCTGAATGATCTGGACGGCGTTTTTATCCGCTTCTTCGACGCTTATGCCCAATATGAGCGCGATCTGGTCGACTGGAATATGAAATACGCGCCCATTCCGGCCATTATGTCAACGCCAAGTCCAGTGACATCGTCCTCGACCGTTTCCCAACCATCTGCGGTGCAAACGACTACTAGGCCATACTGATATAGTCACGCATGGCCGCCGCTTCGGCTTCGATTTTTTCGATACGGAATTTTACGAGATCGCCAATTGAAACAAACCCCGTAAGGCGGCCCTGATCGACGACCGGCAAATGGCGGATACGGCGACGCGTCATCAGGGACAGTGCGGAAAGTATCGCAGAATCTGACGTCACCGTAATTGCCGGTGCGGTCATCGTTTCGCCAACGGTTTTTGCCAGAAACGCAGCGCCGTGCTTTGCGACGCCATACACAATATCGCGTTCCGAAAAAATGCCGACAACGGCCGGACCGTCAATAACGGGCAAAGCGCCAATACGGTTCTCCGCCAGTCGGGCAACGACTTCGCCGACGCTTTCATGCGGCTTGGCTGAGAATACATCCCCGTTTCGCCCACTTAAAATCGCTGTAATTGTCATCACCGCTCTCCTGTCATCTTGCCCATTCTTGACTTTACAGCATAAAGAGCGCTTCGCAAGAACATGCCTCGACCCTCTCGCCTCGATGACCCCGAATATGCCAGCTTTGCGTGGAAACGCTATTGGCGTTTGATGCGCTGGATGCTTGTGGTCACTGTGCTTGTTACCATATTGGTGCTCGGGACTTTCTGGTGGAATAACGGGATGGTTTCGATCCATTTTTTCATCGCGACTGCCGGTGCGATTACGGCGTCAATCATGTTGACCGCAGCCCTCATGGGACTGGTGTTCCTTTCCAGTGGATCTGGCCATGACGAGTCGGTCGAAGATCCGTTTGAAGAGGAAGCCGACCGTTGAGTGACAATGTTCGTAATCTGCCAAAGCGTTCCGATCCGGTTTTAAGGGTCATTCCCGGGCCGGGCGATATCAACGCAAATGGGCATATATTTGGCGGATGGGTGTTGGGTGTCATGGATCAGGCCGGTGGCATCATCGCAGGCCGTGTGTCGCAGGGCGCGTGTGCAACCGTTGCAATTGAGAAGATGGAATTTATTGCGCCGATTTTGTTACGTGACATTATCTCCGTCTATGCCAGCATCGAACGGCGCGGACGGACATCGATGGGAATCCGCATCGAGGTTATTGCAACACGGGAACGGGGGCAGCAGGAGGTCAAGGTGACCGAAGGGTTGTTTACTTTTGTAGCTCTCGACGAAAATCACAAGCCACGGCCGCTACCCGAAAGTTAATTACGCTCCAGTTTCAATTCATATATGAGCGTCGCGCTATCGTTGCCGGCGACTGATGTTTTCCATGTCGGGACACCGTCGATTTTGGGTGCGGCCTTAGATTTGTCGCGTAGCTCATAGGGTATCTCGACTTCGATATTGACGGGCGAACTGCGTGCATTGGTAATTTTGATTTCCCAACGCTGATTATCGGCCTTTTCAGATTGTGGCTTCACCTGAATGCGGACATCTGCGGAACTGCCGACAGCGATTTCTACATCTTCACCAATAGCGCGATCCTTGAGCGTTGTTTCACCAGTGAGCAGGGGGCCATGTTCGCTGTTTTCGAAAATCATCATCTGGCCTTGAGGCATGGGCAGCCCGAGACCTTTTTCGGGGGTATTTTTGCCACGCAACATGAGCGTCATGGGCGTGCTTTGCATGGCATAATTTTGAACTGAAGCGCCATAATAATGTGTGAAAGCTGCGCCTGGTTTGACTAGCATGGCGACCTGTTTCTGGCCCTTGGCATTGACCGTAACCGGCTCCGGAATGCGATAAAGTTTGAGATCGCCCAAATCTTCCTGTTCGGCAACCATTACTGCAACGGGTGCGGCAGAAGCAAAGGACTCCCGTCGCATTTTCTGCGCAGTTACGATGATGTTGTCGCTCTCTTCATCCATATAGGCGATCGGGGCAGGTGGCGAAGGTGGAGAATGCGGGAAATAACCCGGGCGGTAAGGCACTTCATGTGTACGCTGTGTCGGCCAGCATTTCAGACTTAGTCCGCCGCCTGCTGGCCGTGCCTGTGGACCGCGCGCAACGCGATTGGGCTTTCCGGCGATTGCCATCGTGTTGGCATTGACGAAACTCTGATTCCCGCCATTAGCCAGTGTAAGCCAGGCAAACAGATCTACCTTACCCGCCCCGCCCGGACCCCGCTCCTGCACTTGCGCGATATAGTTGGCTTCCCAGTCAAATCCGGCGGCCAGATAAGTCAAACTCACTTTGACCGTTGCAGCGCGATCACTTTGCGTGATGACCGAAAGCGTCGGTTTTGCCGATAGATTCTGAGGCAGATTTGCGAAGGCCATGCGTTCTGGAAGACCGGTACAATGCAAGGCTTCATAGCCGTCGCCGGTCTGCAGAATGACGGCCCCGCCCGGCGCTGATGTAATCATTGCCGGATACTCGCGCGTTTTTCCTGTCGCCCGTTGGGTGCGGGTAATCGTCACTTGCCGTTTCAGGTAGGCGTCCACCAGACCCAATGGCGACAGCAGCCGTGCATCTCGGTTCTTTTCTTTGACGCTTTTGGGAAGGCCCGTGACAATGGCGCTTTCGGGGAACATCCCTTCGGCGACGCCTTCAAAGCGTATGACACTTTCCCCCGCAGGAATATTGAGTGTGCGCGTTTCCGTAACTAGGGCGTAGCCGGTGGGCCAATTGGGATCAATTGGCTGCCCTCCATATTTATCGCCACGGTAAACGGCAAGGGAGACCGCTTCGGGTTCAGCTGAAACCACGACTGTCTGTGCCGCGACGGGGACCGCGGACAGCAGGATGAATAGGGCAGTCAGCCCACGCACAGCTTAGTAACGGCTGTCGAAAGTGGCGGTCACGGTCGCCTTGCCATTTGCCGCCACCGGGACACTCCATTCGATGCGGTCGGCAGATACGCGTTTGCCCTCCTGGCTTTGCTCGCTGATCCGCACATCGCCCCACAGCCCGTTTTGGCCAAGGTCAACGGTAATGGCATTTCCGCGCGCGTTGGTGATTTCGTAGCGCATACGGGTTTTCCAGCGGCTGGCATTGATCCGTGTGCGTTCCTCCACGACGGTTTTGACTTTGACGTCAAAGGCTTCGCCGGTGCGGATCGACATGGCGCTGCCCATCGGTGTTGCCTCGATCTGGCTTTCGCCGATGAATTGCGGGTCGCCACGTTTGTCGCGCATATAGACCCGCATTGTGCCCGATGGGAGTTGGTCGCCAAGCCCACCGCCTTTTGAGGTGGAGAATTTCAAGACGGATGCCGCGCTTGCCGCCTCATTTGTGGCCAGCCAACCATTGTTGAATTCATAAGTGTTACGCGCTGGAGCCGATTTTACATCGAGAAAGCTGACCTGTTTTTGCTGTGCATTCGCAATCGTTGTGCGCTCGCCAAGCGGGTAGAGATAATAATCTCCCAAACGCTCACGGTCGTTCGATTCTGTGCCCGCTTCGTCGATAGTGCCTGTCGATCCATTATATGGCGTCTGATACACGCGGCGATTACCGCCTTGATTGGGGTTGCCCGCAACGAGCAGCACATCGGCGCTGGCATAGTCGGTGCCTGTATTGTTGGTGAGCGTGACCCAGCCTTGTACATCGATAGTTTGCTTTGCATCATCGAAGAGCGTCACATAATCCGACGTCCAGCCAAGACCGGGTGTAAGATACGTCAATGTCGTTGGGGTCACCCCCCCCTTTGATTCCAGTGTCACTGACAATGTCGGACGCGCACGCAGGTTTGGCGGGACCTTATCGAAGATGACCCGCACCGGAAGCCCGTCATCGCGTAACACCTCGATGGTCTCGCCAATTTGCAGAACAACCCCGCCATTGGCCGCAAGAACCTTGGCACGGAGACGTGATTCTGCGCCGGTGGCGACATTTGTTCGCAGCAGGGTTACCGTTTGCCCCACTGCCTTTTCCATCAGTTTGGCAGGGGTCAGCAAGTCATAGTCGAAATTCTGTTCGACAATGCCTATTCCGGGTCCTGTCAGGGTCACCGTTTCGGCGCGGATTTGTGCAGAAACGTCGGGGAATTCCTGTTTGGAGCGGCCCGACGGCAGGTTCATTTGCCTTGTATCCTGCACAAGGCTTTGGCCGTTCTGATAGATGGTGACCGCGACGTCGCCTTGCGCGCTGGTTACGTCACCCTGTGCACACAGGGGCGCTGCGATGACGCATCCCATTCCCAAAAGCAGCAAATGGCGCATTTCATCTCTCCCCCGTTACAGACTATTGGAGAGTTAGCTAAATTTTACCAGATGACCAGATGCTTAACGCAGGGTCGGGATTTATTCCGCCGCTGTCGCTGTTTCCTCGTCATTTGCCGATTTGGGGCGGCGTGCGCGGGGCTTGCGGGCTGGTTTGACAGCTTCGACCTCGACATCAGTGTCTTCTGAAGAAGCAATGGCGATCGAAGGCGGCAATACAGCAAGATCCAACCCTGCAGGTTCGTCGTCATTCACTTCGCTATGGTGACGGCGCGGGCTGCGATTGCTATCCCGATTTCCGACGCGATCACTCCGATTGGTACGCTCTGGGCGATCATTCCGGCGCGGGCGATTGTCGCGTGATTCGCGGCGGGGCTGCTCTTCAGCTTCTTCCGCATTGTTCTCAGCTTCGCTCTCGCGCTCTGCATTTTCGCCAGGATCCATCTCGTCATAGCTGCCTTCGCGATCCTGATCGCGCCATTCGTCACGAGGGCGGCGTTCGCCTTGCTGATCCTGACGCGTCTCTTGACGGCTGCGGAAATCGGCGAGGACGCGGAAATAATGGTCGGCAAATTGCAGATGATATTCGGCGTTTACACGGTCACCGTTAAACTGTGCATCCTGTGCCAGTTTCTTGTACTTTTCCAGCATCTGCGCCGCGTTGCCGCGCGCACGATTGTCAATCTGGTTCTGATAGTCGAAACCGCTGCGATTGTTGTTTTGCTGCCGGTTGTTGTTGTTGTTACGACCGCGACGCCGGTTGTTGTTGCTCTGCTGCTGCCGGTTGTTGGTGTTCATCAGGATTTGCCCTGTCCTCTGCTTTGCATATTTCTGTTGCCTGGTGCTTCCCTGAACCCAGTCTTTCGGGTTCGATCAAGATCCGTCCCGATCTTAAAATTTTCCATCTGCGCTGGGAGGCGGCTTCGCATGAAAGGCCCGGATCGAGGCGTTTTTGCTGCGATGCACTATGCGTCCTAGCCGTTCATATCCCCGATTCCAAGCGAAAAGCGCAAGGCGCGTGGTTTGCCGGCTAGATCGCGGCGCATTTCAGTGGATAACCCCGAATTGCTTGCCAAATCGCTAACGGCCTCAGCCTGTGTGTGGCCGATTTCAAACACGGCGATACCACCGGGCGAGAGCATCGATGACAAATGCGGGACAAGAATGCGGTAATCGTCCAGCCCGTCCGGGCCTGCAAACAGGGCCGCATGTGGCTCATAGGCGGCAACCATGGCGTCCAGACCGGCATCTGTTTCGACATAAGGTGGGTTGGAGATGATGAGGTCAAACTGCCCAAGGTCGCTGCTCCAGGCTGGATCGGTCCAACTGCGGTGTATCCATTGGGACCGTGGTTCCAACCCCAGCCGGGCAGCATTCGCCCGCGCCACGGCTAAGGCTGCAGAACTTGCATCCATGCCGACGCCGCTGGCGTCCGGAAAGGCCGACAGACATGCGAGCACAAGCGCGCCTGAGCCTGTACCAAGGTCCAATAAGCGCGCCGGGCCTGTTTCGCCGACCGCTTTGGCGCCTTGGAAATATTCGACCGCGACATCGATCAAGGTTTCGCTATCAGCCCGGGGGATCAAGACATCGGGCGTGACGACAAGGTCCAAATCCCAGAAAGCCTGCCGACCCGTAATATAGGCGACGGGTTCATTGCGTAACCGGCGATCCGTCATATCCGTCAGGCTCGGCGGTGTTTCGAGGTCGGTCAGCCGGAGCAGCATCTGCGACCGTTCCAAACCGAGCGCGTGCGCCGCCAGCAATTCGGCGTCGAGGCGCGGGGTGGTGCTGACCTCTGCCAGATGAATGGCGGTTTCGCGCAATGTGTCGGCCAGATTACCCATCACTTCTGCCCATAGCGTGGATGCGGGGCGGTGCAAGTTGTCTCATGCAGGGCACAAGATTCGATGAGCCGGTTTTTACAGGCGATTTTTTTGTTGGACCGATGCAACCTTTTGCCCTGCTCCTACGTTACTGAATACCGAGGGGTAGTCCTTCCAAAGGAACCATTTTTATGAACACCGCAAAAATCGCATTCATTACCACTTTGTCAGCATTGTCGCTGGCCGCATGTTCCAACGAAACTCCTGCCGATCCGGTCGCAACCGACACCGAAGTCGTGCAGGACGACACCGCTGGCGCCAATATGGTCGCGCAGGCACCTGTTGGTGACCAGACCATTGTTGGCTTGGCACAAAGCAATTCGCAGGCTTCGACGCTTGTGTCTGCATTGACCGCTGCCGGACTGGTGGAAACGCTCAATGGCGTAGGACCTTTCACAGTCTTTGCCCCGACCAACGATGCTTTCGCCAAGGTCGACAAGGCCACGCTGGACGGTTTGATGAAGCCGGAAAGCAAGGCCAAGCTGGGCGAAATCCTGAAATATCACGTCGTGTCCGGTAACGTGAAGTCGGGCGACCTCGCCCAGCTGATCACCGCCGGTAACGGCACCGCCACCATTAAGACGCTGAACGGCGGAAGCCTGAAGGCCAGCATGGATGGCGACAAGATCGTCCTGACCGACGCCAAGGGTGGCAAGTCCACCGTCACCGGCCCGGACATGATTGGATCGAACGGCACCATCCACGCCGTCGATACGGTCGTTATGCCCTGAGTTTTCAGGCTCCCCTTTTAAAGGGAGCCTGAAAATAAAGTCCTCCCTTTCCCCCTAGCATGTTGGGTGGACTTAAAGACCCCGTCCGGAATGGTGCCTCCCTTCCGGGCGGGGTTTTTGTATCCCCGCCGCGTTAAGGCTCCTCGTCTTACAAGCCCAGTGCCGCACGCATGATGTGGAAGATCGTGTTCTGCTCGATCGTGCCCTTGAACAGATGCGCCTTTGGCCCCGCCGCCCGCGCCACGACATCATCGCCGCCATGGGTTTCGGATGACAGGCCGACCAGCGACTGCTGACGATAATTCAGCGCCCCTGTATCTTCCTTCGAAGGATCAGGCCGTTCGGTGGCGGAAACTGCGCCCGGGCCGTTGGCATAGCCCAGGGTCGTATAGGCCTTGCCGTCCTTGGCCAGCGTCGGTGTGCCGATCGGCGCCGACACCACGCCCAGTATCGGATTGCCGCGTTCGGGATAGCCAGCCATCGTGAAAGCGTGGCTATGGTCCGATGTCACGACGATCAGCGTATCGCGCAGGTCGACGCTGTCCATCGCCGCCTTCAACGCCTGATTGAGCGCGACCGTATCCTGCAGAGCACGGCGCGCATTGCCGCCATGGTGCGCGTGGTCGATGCGTCCGGCCTCGACCATCAGGACATAGCCTTTCCGGTTTTTCGACAGCATCGCAATCGCCTTGGTCGTCATCTCGGCGAGCGAAGGCTCCTTGCCTCCAGCCGCCGTCCGGTCAGCCTCGAACTGCATATGCGAAGGCTCGAACAGGCCGAGCAGCTTGCTGGTTTTCGTCGGATCGACCGCGGCAAAGCTTTCGCTGTTCCATACATAAGCGCCATTCGGGTTGGCGGCCTTCCAGACGGCGGGCAGGTCCTTGCCATCGGCGCGCTTGCCCTTCGCGTTGGGATATTCAGGATCAGCCACCGTCGCGGGAATGAAATGCTGACGCCCGCCGCCGAGCATGACCTCAAGTCCGTTGCCATGCGGCCATTCGATCATCTGACGCGCGATGTCGGTGCAGCCTGCGGCCTTCGCAGCGTCGGGCATATTGGCATCCACCTCCCAGTCGCGCTGCGCCGTGTGGGCGTAGGTCGAGGCAGGAGTGGCGTGGGTGATCGTCGCGGTGGAGACGATGCCGGTGGCATAGCCCTTGTCCTCGGCCATCCCGAACAGCGAGGGCACCTTGAACGGAGCCGTTGCGGCGCAGTCATTCTCGATGGCTTCTGGCCCGACGCCGATCACGCCGTTCTTGGTCTTGATCCCGGCAACGATGGCCGTGGCGGTCGGCGCGCTGTCGGCGACCTGCGCATCATGCGAGTAGGTTTTGACCAGAGCAGTGTGGGGCAGACGGTCCATCTCGGCGACATAGGATTCGCCGTCGAGGCCAAGCTGCTGCCCTTCGAAAATGCGGCCAGCGGTCAGCGTGGCAACGCCCATGCCGTCGCCGATGAAGATGATGACATTACGCGCCTTGCGGTTGTTGGGCCTGTCCGCGATCAGGCGCTTTAGCTCGGCCTGACCGGCTTTCAGATAGCCGTCGCTGGTGGTGACCGGCGGTTTGGCTATGGCGGCGGGGGCAGGGGGGGTGGCAGGGGCGGTCTGGCCCAGCGCAGGCGCGGCGATCAGGCAGGTCGCCAGCAACAGGGAAGACGATTTACGCATTGCACTCTCCTTCATTACCCACCGGCGGCGTTACAGAAAAACATGACGCCCGCGTGACATACGCCCGCTTACACCGGCGCATTTGCCTTGGCGAGCGTGGCGTTCATAAAGATACAAAAGATACGCAAAACGAAGGTGAAAATGGATACTTTGTTGCTTTAACTCAGCGGGGCAGAAGGTGAAGGCGACGGGGAGACAGGCGCGGTCATGGTCGGACGCTGACATCAGAAGTCCTACATTTCAAGGGCCAGTTACCAGCGGACATAAGAAGGGTTTGGCGGATTGGGGGTGGGTTGGGAAGGGGGTTTTGATTGTGCTAATTAGTATTGCGTCCCCGGAATTTCACGACAGCAGGAGTTCCCGAAGTTGACACTAAGTTGACAGGTAAGCGCCTGTCGGGAGGCAGCTGACGAAGCGCCATTTCCGCTTCGCGCGCAGATGCCGGAATTCTTCGCCGTCGGCCAAGCGGGGGGATCAACGGGTTCAAAGAACATGCACCCCGCAAAGGCGGGCAGCGATGAGAACATTACAGGAACATTGCTGACAAGTCAAGCACTATCCATTTGTAATGGCGCTTTTGTTCGGCGGATTGCGGCTTCAGCTCCTTCACCTCGCCATCGACCCGGAAAGGACCTTGGCGAGGGCTGCAAAGATAAAGATACAAAAGGCACGCAAAACGGGCCTGAAACTGTATCCGTTGTTGCTTTAAGCTAGGAGCGGGGGAGCGAAGCGTCGGAGCAGATGCGCGCGCAGTCATGCGGGCAGGGTGGCAAGGGTTTGCCTACAATTCGATGGTACGTTCTGGCAAAATCCGCCTTCACGTAAACACACCACCCAAGTCGCGTCCGGCATGGGCGATGGCAAGAATTTCGACTATATCGTCCAAGACTTGATAGGCGATCACGGTACGACGGCGGTAGGGGATTGTGCGGACACCTAGTGCCAGATCATCCCGCGCCGTTCCGCGTTCGGGATAGGCGGAAAGCGCTGCGGCGTGCGCCTCTATCTTGCTCACATATTCATAGGCAGTATCGGGATCAACCTGTTCCGCAATCCATTCATATAATGCCAGCAAATCGCCACGCGCCTGTGGCCGCCACGTAACGTTGTAATTCTTCACACAGATTTGCGCTTTTCGTGGACTGCTTTGAGCTCGGCAAAAACATCAGACTGCGGTATTGAGGGGGCTGGGTCAGCCAGTGCCGCCTGTACCTTTCCCTGCAATATTGCATCGAGAGCGGCTTCTTCCCGTTCCAACGCCCGCAAACCGGCGCGAACCACTTCGCTCACCGAAGCAAAACGCCCCGATGCCACCCGCGATTGCGCCATGTCCGTCAATGGGCCAAGGGTTACGGTGACGGGCTTTGTGGTTCTGCTGTACATGGGCGAAGTGTATGACATTGTCATAGCTTTGGCAAGGAGCGGGTTTCACTGCCTTGAATCGCTGATGTCTGCTAATGGGAAATATGATACGAAAGCGGACTTTCCGGAAACGACAACATTGCAGACAGGACCGGATCAGTGCTTTGCGTTATCTAGTTCTATGTCGCGACGAAGCCGATCGGCTTTCCGGATGACGCTGTCATTCGCGGCCCGCAGCTCGCGCAACTGTGCGACGTAGGCGCGAAACTCAGGCTTAAGCCGCCCATCCACCCAAGCGTCTGCCTGGTCGGGATCTAGCCCGAAGACAAGTGTCTCGGTGACGGCGTTGTAGCGGAGGTAGCGGTCCCCAACAGAGTTTAACTCATTGTAAAATGCAGCCAAACGCCAAACCATATCAGGCTTCAGGGCTTTCAAGGCACCCGTCGACATGAGCCCGTCCCAGATTTGGGTTGGGGGCCCTTCACCACCCGGCTCACGGTAGACGGGTAGTTTAGGCTGGTCGCCTCGCGCCACACCGTCGTCGAAAACACGGAGCTTATCGGAAATTGCACGGCTTATTCCGCGTCCATGCGTGGCAACGCTCCCAAATGTCTGCCCCACTGCGACAACCACTGTTGATCGATAGCGCGCTTCTTCGGCCTCCTGCCGCCAATTCTCTATTGCAAAAGCGGCTGTGACACCAATGAACACAACCACTAGCTCAAACGCGAACTTCCCAAAAAGACCGCGATGCTCTCCGTAGGTGGTCGCCAGAAGTCGCCGCAACGATTTGATCATGCTATTCCCCCGCTCTTGGTTCGTACTGTGACAAAAGCCGCGCAGCCATCCCAACTGCTGTTTATTCTGAATTGCGCTGGTATGTAAAGCAGTGGCGGGCATTAGACAGGCGCTCTCCGCAATCTAGGTGAAAGGCGGTGAACCTCCCGCCGACTAGATGCGACCGGCGGCTAAACGCCAATGCCGCTTGTTCGAAAAGATCCCCCTAGCAGTTGTGAACGCACGACCGCTTTTGGGATCGTGTAGCAGGTCGCTAAACATGTTCATTTGGCGCGAAGCTGTCGTCGCCAAAATTGTATGAATGACTGCTACTGGCCTCAACCTCCTGAAAGCTGCCTGTCCGCAAACCACAACTTACCGGTCATTAACCCAAGCTGCATAGCGCGCTGATAGCCGACATTCGTTCAGGGACCGAATAGCTAACCCTTGCCCAACATCGGCTTCAAATAATGCCCCGTATAACTCGCGGGCACTTTCACCACATCTTCCGGCGTACCCTCGGCCACAATCTCCCCGCCGTTGACCTTCGGTCGCCTGACGGCCCGACACCACCCTCCGGCCCCAGGTCGATCACCCAGTCGGCGGTCTTGATGACGTCGAGATTATGTTCGATCACCACCACGCTGTTGCCCTGTTCGACCGCCGGTAAAGCACGTTGACCTGTTTGCGCCAAACCAAAAACAAGTTTAGTGCGCGATACAAGGCCAGACCGGGGGCATATCATGAGTGGGTTCGAATTTATCTTTACGCTGTTCGGCTTGCTGCTTGGGCTGGCGCTTGCCGAAGGGTTGGGCGGGCTGGCGCGGGCTTTGAAGGCGAGCCATCGCGTTCGCATCGGTTGGCCCACCGCCTTGCTCGGGCTGTTCGTGTCGTGCGATGTCGTCACTTTCTGGATGTACGGCTGGGCGGTGCGCGATCTTTTGCCGGTCAACTGGCCGACTTTGTTCGGCGGATTTGTTGTTACCGCGATCTATTTCGTGTCGGCTTCCCTGGTGTTCCCCGATGGCGACTGGGAGGCGATCGACGCGCATTTCGAGCGGCACTACCGCACGGTGCTGGCCGGTGTTTTCGTCTGCAACGTCGTCTTGCTGGGCGCGGTGCTGGTGCTCACCGGCTTTCCCGCCGCGGCCGATGTGCGGACGTTCGTGATCACATGGTCGTTCTTTCCGGTGTCGCTGATCGCGATATTCGTGCGCGACCGGCGGGTGGTGATGGGCTGCCTTGTTGTGTTGATCGCGCTTTATCCGCTTTCGGCGGTGTGGGTTTAGGTCGGGTTACTTCGCCTTCGCCAACATCGGCGCGAGATAATGGCCGGTGTAGCTGCGCGGCTCCTTGGCGACCTGTTCCGGAGTGCCCTCCGCCACAATCTCCCCGCCCTTGACGCCGCCTTCCGGCCCCAGGTCGATGACCCAGTCCGCGGTCTTGATGACGTCGAGATTATGTTCGATCACCACCACGCTGTTGCCCTGTTCGACCAGGCGGTGGAGGACTTCCAGTAACTTGCGGACATCCTCGAAATGCAGGCCGGTGGTGGGCTCGTCCAAGATGTAAAGCGTCTGGCCGGTGCTGCGCCGGCTGAGTTCCTTGGCGAGTTTGACGCGTTGCGCTTCGCCGCCGGATAGTGTCGTTGCCTGCTGCCCGACCTTGACATAGCCAAGCCCTACCTCGGCCAGCATCGCCATTTTGTCGCGGATCGGGGGGACGGCCTTGAAGACCTCGACCGCGTCCTCGACCGTCATGTCGAGCACGTCGGCGATGCTGAGGCCCTTCCATTTGACCTCCAAAGTCTCACGATTATAGCGCTTGCCGTTGCATTCCTCGCAGGTCACATAGACGTCGGGCAGGAAGTGCATTTCGATCTTGATCAGGCCGTCGCCGCTGCACGTTTCGCAGCGGCCGCCCTTGACGTTGAACGAGAAACGCCCCGGCTTGTAGCCGCGCGCCGCGCTTTCGGGCAGCTGCGCGAACCAGTCGCGGATGTTGGTGAACGCGCCGGTGTAGGTCGCAGGGTTCGACCTTGGCGTGCGGCCGATGGGTGACTGGTCGATGTCGATCACCTTGTCGCAATGTTCGAGGCCGGTGATCTTGTCATGCGCGCCCGCGATGACGCGCGCGCCGTTCAGTTGCCGCGCCGCCGACGCGTAGAGCGTGTCGATGGTGAAGCTCGACTTGCCTGAACCCGACACGCCGGTGATGCAGCAGAAGGTGCCGAGCGGGATGCTCGCGGTGACGTTTTTCAAATTGTTGGCGCGGGCGTTGTGGACGGTCAGCTTTTTCTTGTTGCCCTTGCGCCGCGTCTTGGGGACCGCGATTTCGCGGGTGCCGTTGAGATAATCGGCGGTGAGCGATTTGGCCTTGAGGATCGTTTCCAGCGTGCCTTCGGCCATGACAGTGCCGCCGTGGACGCCAGCGCCGGGGCCGAGGTCGACCACCCAGTCGGCGGTGCGGATTGCGTCTTCGTCATGTTCGACGACGATGACGGTGTTGCCGAGGTCGCGCAGGCGGCGGAGCGTGGCGAGCAGGCGGTCATTGTCCTTCTGGTGCAGGCCGA
>NZ_JBGSRI010000049.1:0-42988 GCF_041737645.1 Sphingorhabdus sp. | reverse complement strand
TGGCGGCGCGAACATCTCAAGATGCGCTTCATGCTCGACAGCAAGGGCGCTAAAGGCACCTTGATCGGACACAAGCTCCCGGCCTGAATTCAGCTTTTTTCGGATCGCGCGTCGCTCACCATATCTTCGGCCAGATCCAGCCCGCGCTTGCCCGCGGCGGCGGTGTGGGCAGGGGCATGGGGTGGTTCGATAAATTCGGGCTCCTCAACCTCCAGCATGCCTTCCCATTTGGTGATGACCGACGTTGCCACTGCATTACCCACGACATTGGTCGCGGTGCGGCCCATATCGAGGAACTGGTCAATGGCAAGGATCAGGGCCACGCCTTCAACGGGCAGCCCAAACATTGCCAGCGTGCCGGTAATCACCACCAGCGAAGCACGCGGTACCGCCGCCACGCCCTTGGACGAGATCATCAGCGTCAGCAAAATCAGGATCTGCGTCATGATGGGCAATTCGATGCCATAGGCCTGCGCGATGAAGATCGTCGCGAAGCTCATATACATCATCGAGCCATCAAGGTTGAAGCTGTAGCCCAAGGGCAGCATGAAGCCTGAGATACGACGCGGCACGCCGAACCGGTCGAGCTGTTCGAACAGCTTGGGCAACGCGGCTTCGGACGAGGCGGTCGAAAAAGCGATCAGCAGCGGTTCGCGGATATAGCGGATCAATGTCCAGATCCGATTACGCAGGAATATCCAGCCGATGGTCAGCAGCATGACCCATAATATGACCAGCGACATATAGAATTCGGCAAGCAGTGTCGCGTAGCTGAGCAATATCGCAAGTCCGCTGGTCGCCACGACTTTCGCTAAGGCACCGAAAACGGCGACCGGCGCATAACGCATGACATAATGGGTAATCTGCAACATCATTTCGGCCAGCGCGTCTGCGGCACGGACGAGGGGCGCACCCTTTTCGCCAAGTGCCGACAAGGCGACCCCTGCAAAGATCGAGAACACAAGTATCTGGAGAATGTTGTTCGTGGCCATCGCCTCAAACGCATTTTTCGGGAAGATGGAGAGTATGAATTCAAAGAAGTCGAGTTTCTTCACCTCGCCCAAGGCTGTCGCCGCGTCGGCGGCTGCGCCCAAGGGGACGCCAATTCCTGGCTGGAAAATGTTGACCATCAACAGGCCGAGGCCAATCGAGATGAAGCTGGCGAGGATGAACCATGTAATCGCGCGGAACCCGATCCGGCCAAGCGCGGTGCTGTCGCCCATATGTGCGATGCCCACAACAATCGTCGAAAGTATTAGCGGCGCGACCAGAAGCTTGATGAGATTCAGGAATATGTCCGACAGCAATTTGAAGGTTTTGGTCAAATTTTCAAAAGTGCTGCTGTCCGGCGCAACGCCGATATGGACTGTATATCCGACGATGATCCCGGCGATCATCCCGATCAATATCCATAATGTCAGACGCTTATCCATAGATTTCCCTCCGGCCCCTTTGGCTCAACTGACGCTACACAGGCAAAATGCTCCCCGCAACCAGTTACGGACGTAACTTGTGTCGACGTTCGAACGAAGGCATAAGCATTGAAATAAAATTACAACGGTTTGCGTCGTATCAATATGGGCGAATCCCGATTGTTAAGGGCTCAGGAGAAACTTTCATGGCTGCCGCCAAAATGTCAAAACCATCTTCAAACGTCGAAAACAGCTTGTTGAAAGCAATGGCAACAGCGTTCGCCGACAGCGCCTTGCCGGGCGAAAATGAAGGGTTTGACACAAAGGCGTGTGAAGAGGCGGCGCGCTTTACCCTGCAATTGGCGCATGATCGCAAGGCTGGATCAGCGGGCGTGGCGCTCGACAGTTTCACCGACCCGCAAGGCCGCATGGCAATGCGTATTGCCATGAACAACGACGACATGCCGTTTCTGGTTGATTCTATTTCAGCCGCCGTGGCCGCCAAAGGCATCGGCGTCCGGCGCTTGATCCATCCGGTTTTGAGCACCACCCGCGACGAATCCGGGCTGTTGAAATCGGTCAACCGCAAACGCGACGCATCGATTACGCGCGAATCCTTCATCTATCTTGAAACCGATCGCGTCGATGCAAAGGAGCGGCGCGCATTGGAAGATGATTTGCTGGCCGTGCTGCGCGACGTACGCGGCGCAGTCACCGATTGGCGCAAAATGCTCGGCGCGATGTCGGAGGACGCAGATAGTTTGCCCGATGGCGAAGGTGCGGCGCTGGTGCGCTGGTTCCTTGAAAATAATATGACCATATTGGGCCATGAAAATTTGTCGCGTGACGGCAAAAGCACCAAACGGCTCGGCCTGTCCCGCGTAAGCAACGCGCCGCTTCTGTCGGAACTAAGTGTCGGGCTTGCGATCAAATGGTTCGAAGAAGGCGGTCGTGCGCCGCTGATACTCAAGGCCAATCGCGTTTCGAGTGTTCACCGTCATGTCCAGCTTGACCTTGTTGTCGTGCCGGTACGCGACGGCAGTGCGATTACTGGCCTATCGGTTTCCGCCGGTCTTTGGACCAGCGCGGCGCTGGCGACGGCACCTGATCGTATCCCGGTATTGCGGACCCATCTGGCAACATTGATGGAACGGTTCGGCTTTGATTCGTCTGGACATGCCGGCAAGGCAATGACTCATGTTCTGACATCTTTGCCGCATGACCTGCTGGTTTCGCTGAAGTTGGCAGAGCTGGAACGTGTCACATTGACCGCCATGTCGCTGACCGATCGTCCACGGCCCAAATTGTTAGCAATACGATCACCTTTGGGTCGCCATTTGTATATTTTTGTCTGGTTGCCGCGTGATGATGTGTCCACGGGCATGCGAAAGCAGATTGAGGATATGCTAGTCGCTGCAACAGGCGGCGCGATGCTGGGCTGGACGATCAGTCTGGAAGACGGCGGCATTGCCCTGCTGCGCTACACGCTCGATTTGCCTGACCGCAATCAAAAGGTCGACGAAGGGCAATTGGACGATAAACTGGAATTGATGGTCCGTGGCTGGGAACCAGCGGTGGAGGCTGCGCTTGCCCGTCTGACCGATGAAAAGCGGGCGGCCGCGATGCTCGTGCGGTATGGCGCGTTGTTCCCCGGCAATTACCGAACCCGCTATTCATCGGAAGAAGCCGCGCGCGATATGCTTGGTCTTTTGCAAATGGAAAGGGACCATAGCAAGATCACGCGATTGTCCAGCGATGGCGAGATGTTGCGGCTAAAAGTATTTAGCGAAGGCGGTGCGATGCCGCTAAGCGATATGGTTCCGGCTTTGGAAAATTTCGGTTTCGACGTGTTGGAGGAATCTCCCACGGCACTGAACGATGGCAATTATATCCATGACTTCAAACTGGGTTTGCGCGGCAGCGATGCGGCCAGCGTCATGGAACGGGCACCTATACTGGAAAGCGCGCTGAGTCAGGTTTTGGACGGCGATGCAGAAAATGATGTGTTCAACCAACTCGTCACTGTCGCCGCGCTGCAACCTCAATCAGTCATCTTGTTGCGCGCATGGTACCGCTATTTGCGCCAGACGGGCGTGTCCTATGGTATGCCCACTGCGGTTGCGGCGCTTGCCAAACATGCAGGTGTCACCCGTGCTATTATCTCGTTATTCGACGCCATGCACGACCCTGCGGCGACTGGAGATCGAGACAAGGAATCTGCTAAATATATAAAAGTGATAGACGCAGGTCTTGCCGCCGTTTCTGCGATTGATGAAGATCGGATATTGCGTCGTTATCTGGGTGTTGTGCGGGCAACCTTGCGGACCAATGCCTTTGCGCCTGCCGCCGCCGATGCGCTCGCTTTCAAGCTTGATAGCGCGAAAGTTCCGGGGCTTCCTGCGCCATTACCCTGGCGCGAGGTTTTTGTGTATTCGCCGCGTGTGGAAGGAATCCATTTACGCGCAGGGCCGGTGGCGCGTGGTGGCTTGCGCTGGTCCGACCGCCGTGACGATTTCCGCACCGAAGTGCTTGGCCTGATGAAAGCGCAGCGCGTCAAAAACGCGGTGATCGTGCCGACAGGTGCAAAAGGCGGATTTTATCCCAAGCGCCTGCCCGATATGCGGGTTGATCGTGACGCATGGTTTGCCGAAGGCACCGAAAGCTATCGTCTGTTTATCCGCACTTTGTTGTCGATCACTGACAATATTATCAACGACAAGGTCGTACATCCTGAATCGGTTGTGATCCATGATGGGGAAGACCCCTATTTTGTGGTTGCAGCAGATAAGGGAACCGCCACATTCTCCGACACGGCAAATGCCATTGCGCTTGAACATAATTTCTGGCTGGGCGATGCGTTTGCCAGCGGTGGTTCGGTCGGTTACGACCATAAGGCGATGGGGATAACCGCCAAGGGCGGCTGGCTTTCGGTGCAACGTCACCTTGCGGAAATGGGCATAAATGTTCAAAAAGAACCAGTCACGGTTGCCGGTGTCGGCGACATGTCGGGCGACGTTTTTGGCAATGGCATGTTGCTGTCAAAAACGCTGAAAGTGGTTGCCGCATTTGACCACCGCCATATCTTTTTCGACCCCAGCCCCGATCCTGCGATCAGTTGGAAAGAACGGCAGCGATTGTTTAACCTGCCGCGATCAAGCTGGCTGGATTATGACTCCAAATTGATTTCCAAAGGCGGTGGTGTCTTTGCGCGTAGTGAAAAAAGTATCAAAACCACCCCCGAAATCAGGGCTTTGCTTGGCATAGATGCCAAAGAAGTTGAACCATCCGAACTGATGATCGCGATATTGAAAGCGCCGGTTCAGCTGTTGTGGTTTGGCGGAATTGGCACGTATATCAAGGACAAGAGCGAGAGCCATCTGGATGTGGGTGACCCGGGCAATGATGCGATCCGCGTGAATGGCACGGATGTAAGAGCGCAGGTTATCGGCGAAGGCGCAAATCTGGGCGTCACACAGGCGGGTCGCATCGGCTTTGCGCTTCGTGGCGGGCGCATCAATACCGATTTTATCGACAATAGCGCCGGCGTGGATTGTTCGGATAATGAGGTGAATATCAAAATTGCCCTGAATGCAGAAATGCGTGCAGGCAAGTTGAAGGAACCGGTGCGTAACAAATTGCTGGTCGAAATGACCGATGCCGTCGCGCATTTGGTGTTGGAGGATAATCGCCTGCAAACGCTGGCGCTTTCCATTGCCGAAACGGGCGGGGCGGGCGATTTGCCTGCTTATGTGAGGTTGATAGAAACCTTTGAAAGCAATGGACGGCTTGACCGTGTGGTCGAAGGCATTGCCCCCAATGAAGAACTTTTCCGCCGTGCCAGCGAAGGCAGAGGGCTGACACGCCCTGAATTGGCGGTCCTGTTGTCAACGGCAAAGCTGGCCGTGCAAGATGGCGTCGAACATGCTCCCCTTGCCAAAGATGAATCGATGGAAGGCGAATTGCTTGCGGCTTTTCCGCAGGCCATGGTCAAAAAGCATAAGTCCGCAATATTGGCGCACCGTCTGCGTAAGGAAATCATCGCGACCAAGCTTGCCAACCGGATGATAAACCGATTGGGTTTGCTGCATCCGTTCGAACTGGCTGAAGAAGAAGGCTGTGGCTTGGGAGAGGTTGCCGCCGCCTTTGCAATTGCCGAGCGGATCTATGATTTGCCTTCTTTGTGGCAGGCCATCGATACCGCAGAAATGCCCGAAGCAACACGTCTATTGCTGTTTAACCAGACATCGGTCGAAGTCCGCGCGCAAATGGCAGACATTATCCGCAACGCGACCGAAGGCCGCGATGTCGGGGCGACAACCGCCGTCTATGGGCCAGTGGTGCAAAAACTATCGGAATCGCTCAACAATCTTTTGCCAGCAGATGTCCGGCATCAGACCGAAAGCTTTGGCCTGCGTCTTGTCGACAGCGGCGCGCCGCGTAAAATTGCCGACCGGCTGGTCAAAATGGCGCAACTTGATGGGGCCATCGGGCTTGCGGCTTTGTCCGCAACGCAAAAGGCAGATGTGACGGCGTTGACGCAGGCATTTACCGCAATCGGTGATGCTCTGGGGATCGGTTGGGCGCAGGGTACGGCGATGCAGATGGACCCGCATGATCCGTGGGAACGCCTTCTGGTTGCCGGGCTTGCGCGTGATTTTCAGGCAATGCGGCTCGACTTTTTGCGACGTCGCGGGGCCAAAAAGTCACTGGCGGACGCTCAGGCATGGCTATCGGAAAATGACGGGCGAGTTCGGTCATTCAAGGCGATGGTAGACCGCGCGCGCATGGCCGGAATGCCAACCCCCGCCATGCTCGCGCAAATTGCGGGACAGGCGAGGGTGTTGCTGGGGCGTTAGAAACTCAGGACTTGGATGCCATCAATCCGGCGACGTTACCCTTGGTCGATGGGTTGGAGGCATTTTGTTTTTTGGGCTTTTCGGCCTTTGGCTTGCGGGTTTCGCGGTTCGTTTTCTTTTGGCTTTTTGCCATTTTTTCTCTCCTGGGTTTACGCAGCTAGTGCTGGCGTGGGGGCAAGCGGGCCGATGTTCGCAATATTGCGAAACTGGCGATCAAATGGCGCCGACCTTACCAGCAGGGACGTCGCACGGCGGCTGGCAGTCCCCGGTATATAGGGACGACCGGCCGTAAATATAAGGGCCGCAGGCGATTATTCGGCGGCTTCGGTCTCCATCGCCCGCTTGTAAATGATGTTCAGCGGATATTTGAACATCTTCATCAATATGGGTTCGAAAAATTCGAGCGGCAGGGTGTCATATTCGGGGTCGAAAGCAGGACAGTCATATTTGTCGATGAACTCTTCGGTATCGGCAAACCATTCATGCCCCCGGAACTGTTCGCGCATATCGCGGTCAAGGCCGAGATGGTGGAAGAAATTATGCCCTTGGAAAATGCCGTGATGCTGGACAATCCAGTGCAGCTTTTCCGACACAAAGGGCTTCAGGATCGCCGCCGCAATATCCGGATGGTTCGCCGCGCCCAGCGTATCGCCGATATCGTGCAGCAAGGCCATGATGACATAATCTTCATCGCGGCCGTCGCGATAGGCGCGGGTCGCAGTCTGCAGCGAATGGGTCAGCCGGTCGACCGCAAATCCGCCAAAATCGCCGTCGAGCAGCTTGAGATGGTCCAAAATCCGCTGACCGCCATTTTGCGCGAACGGAATATTGTGCCGCATGATGATCTGCCAATCTTCCTGTGTGCTCTGCGACATGTCGTGAAAACTGGCGCGATCGTCCTGATTGTCCATGTGACTCTTCCTCTCGTCCTTATGCTATCATAGCTTTTGTGTGAAACAAGGGCTTCATGCGCGCGCAAAATGCGGCTAGACCATAAAATATGGCGGTTCTAGAGCTTACTGATAAACCCTTTTTCGCGGACAAGAACCGGGCATTCTGGAACCTGCATTCCGCCGGTTGGGCAGGGGCCGTTATCTTGCGCGCCGCATCCGGCATCGCACAGGGGCAGCCTGTCAGCTTTCTGGTCCCCATCCTCATCTCCGCTGTCACTGGCTATTCCATCACGCTTGTTCTGTCGGTAATCTATCGTTTCCTGATCGACCAGCGTCCGTTCATTACCTGGAGCCTGACCTTTGTTGCCATGTCGGTGGCGACCATTGGTTACGCTTATATTGATGTGTGGGTGCTGCAGACGATCCGCGACGGTGTGGACGAAACGCCGTTCGCACAGCTTTGGCTGGCCGCGATCTATATCAACTCGGTGCTTTTGGCGGCGTGGTCGGCGCTCTATTATGCCATCAATTACTTCGTCCGCGCTGAAGAGCAGGCGGACCAGATGATGCGGCTGGAGGCGCAGGCGACCAGCGCGCAGCTAACGATGCTGCGGTATCAGTTGAATCCCCATTTCCTGTTCAATACGTTGAACAGCATTTCGACGCTGGTCCTGCTGAAACAGACCGAACAGGCGAACGCCATGCTGTCGCGCCTGTCGTCATTCCTGCGCTTTACCCTGATAAACGAGGCGGCGGCCAAAGTGCCATTGACGCAGGAAATCGAGACGCTGAAGCTGTATCTCGATATCGAAAAGATGCGCTTTGAAGAGAGGCTGCGGACGTACTTTACGATCGATCCAGCCGTTGAAAACGCGCTGGTGCCATCGCTTCTGCTGCAACCACTTGTCGAAAACGCCATCAAATATGCCGTTACGCCAAAAGAAGAGGGGGCGGATATTTCCGTCACGGCTCAACTCGTCGGTCAAAGGGTTCGCATTACCGTGTCCGACACAGGCCCGGGGTTGCAGCCCGGCCAACAAGACCAAAGCTTGTCAACAGGGGTCGGAATGGCCAACACCCGCGAACGGCTTTCCCAAGCCTATGGCGAAGACCAGCGGTTTGAATTTTATATAAAGGCGAGTGGCGGTTTTGAAGTTCTATTGGAACTGCCGTATCAAACGCGCATTATACCTGTCGAAGAGAATCAAGCGGGGGCAAAATTACAAGGAATGATAACCGCATGAGCATTCGTACAATATTGGTCGATGATGAAAAACTGGCCATTCAAGGAATGGAGTTAAGACTTCAGGCTTTTGAAGATATCGAAATCGTCGCCACCTGCCACAATGGCCGTGAAGCGATCCGCAAGATCAAAACCTTGAAACCTGACCTTGTATTTCTGGATATCCAGATGCCCGGTTTTGACGGCTTTTCGGTGGTGCAGGGTATCATGGATATCGACCCGCCACTCTTTGTATTCGTTACGGCCTATTCCGAGCACGCGATCAAGGCGTTTGAAGCGCAGGCGATTGATTATCTGATGAAACCGGTCGAGCCGGATCGGCTGGCCGATACGATGGAGCGGGTGCGGACACGCCTTGCCACCAAACGCACCACCGATGAACTGGAACGGCTGCGCAATGTCATTAACGAAGTGGCACCCAATGCCGCAGATAATCTGCCATCGATGGATGATGACCTGACATCGACGCGCTTTGAAAAGCTGATCAACGTCAAGGACCGGGGCCAGATTTTCCGCGTCGATGTTGAAAGTATCGAGCGGATCGATGCAGCGGGCGACTATATGTGTATCTACACTGCCGAAACCTCGCTGATCCTGCGCGAAACCATGAAGGATCTGGAAAAACGCCTCGACCCCCGCACATTCCAGCGGGTACATCGCAGCACCATCGTCAATCTGGATCAGGTGCGTCAGGTCAAGCCGCACACCAACGGCGAATGCTTTCTCGTGCTCGAATCGGGCGCGCAGGTAAAGGTAAGCCGGTCCTACCGTGACGTTGTCGCGCGATTCGTCCACTGATAAAAGGAGAATAGGGATGGCCGAAACCGACGTCACGCCCCGCATGAAAGCCAGCGACTTTCACCCTTATATCCTCGAAATCTTTGACGGCTATGTGCATGGCAAGCTCACCAAGCGCGAATTCATCAGAGAAGCGGGCAAATTCGCGGCTGCCGGCGTTACCGGATTGATGATCCTGAACCAACTCGCGCCGGATTATGCGCTGGCGCAGCAGGTGAAGGCGGATGACCCGTCTATCGTCACGAAAAAGGTCGTTGTCCCCAGCCCCGAAGGCCATGGCACAATCAACGGCCTGCTCGCGCGTCCGGCCCAAGCCAAGGGCAAGCTGCCTGCGGTTCTGGTGATCCATGAAAACCGCGGTCTGAACCCCTATATCGAGGACGTGGCACGCCGTTTGGCCAAGGCTGGATATTTGGCACTGGCTCCGGACGGGCTGACATCGGCCGGTGGCTATCCCGGCAATGACGAAATGGGCCGCGAATTTCAGGCAAAGCTTGATCCTGCGATGCTTTTGGAAGATTTCTTCGCCAGCTTCGAATATCTGCGCGATCATAGCGACAGCACCGGTAAAGTCGGCGCGGTCGGTTTCTGCTATGGCGGCGGCGTGTGCAATGCGCTTGCCGTTGCCTATCCCGACCTTGGCGCATCGGTGCCCTATTATGGCCGTCAGCCGAGGGCAGCGGAAGTCGCGGCTATCAAGGCGCCGCTGCTGATCCATTATGCGGAAGCGGACGAACGGGTCAACGCAGGCTGGCTACCCTATCAGGCCGCGCTGATATCCAGCCAGAAGCGCTATGAAGTGCATTTCTACCCCGGCACCCAGCACGGTTTCCACAACGACAGCACCCCGCGTTATGACAAAGCGGCTGCTGAATTGAGCTGGTCGCGGACCTTGGCCTTTTTCAAGGCGAATTTGGGCGGCTGACGGGGCGGTTTCTTTTTTCGTCAGAAGGAAGAAGGAAATAAGGAAAAAGGTTTTTAAGGCACCCCTCTCCCCTTCAGGGGAGAGGATACGAAGCCTTGGCCGCAAGGCCTAGGCGCAGTTGGAGAGGGGTTCGACGGTGAGGTTTGTGCGCCAACTCCCCCTCTCCACTTCGTCTAATGGCTAAAGCCATAAGACTACGTACCTCTCCCCTAAAGGGGAGAGGAATGATGATGTCTCGAAATCGGAAATCTTCATCAAAAGTGGACTTTTAGGACACGACAACATACCCGCCGCTCAGTCGAACGTTTACGCGCGCCAAAAACTGACATAGCATGGGCTAATCGAATGAGGTCCGAATATGGTCGCAATGCAGCTTGAACCGATCGGCCCCAACATATGGGTGGCAATCGGCACCGAAATCAAATTTATGGGTTTGCTCTTGAGTACCCGCTCCACGATCGTCCGTCTCAACGATGGAAGCGTGTGGATGCACTCGCCGGTTTCGTACAATTCTGATCTCGCGACGGAGATCGAGAACCTTGGGCCTATCCGTTATCTGGTAGCGCCCAATATCTATCATCACTTCTTTCTAAAGGAGTGGCAGGGTTATTACCCTGACGCTGAGCTCATCGGGCCACATGACCTGCCTGCCAAACGGCCAGACCTGATTTTTTCCGCCTTGTTTGATGATCTGCGATGTGATCTATGGTCCGGCGAGATCGACCGGGTTGTTTTTACGGGCAGCCGCGCTTTCGACGAGCATGTGTTTTTCCACCGTGCATCGCGAACGGCGATACTCACGGATCTGATCGTGAATGTGCGACTTGATAATCAGTCAACGCTTGGTCGCTTGATTGCCCACCTTGAAGGGGTCGCTCATCCCAATGGGCGCACGCCCTTACTTTATCGCCTCGGAATGCGGGACAGGGCAGCTGGTGCCAAGGCGGTAGCGGCAATATTGGGCTGGGGCGCAACGCAAGCCGTCATTTCCCACGGGGAGTGGTTCCGAGAGGATGCGACCCAGGAACTCCGCAAACGGTTCGCTTGGCTTCCGCTTTAGTGCTTGCGTCATCCAGAACCTGCCTCTCCGCTCCCCACAACATTTCAGCCATTCCCGAATGCTACGCAGCACAACAAAGCCGGCCATTCGTTCAGATCAATCCTTCCTCCCCGCCGTTTCGAGTTGCAAAGGCGCAGATTTACCTAACCTTCGTGCCAGAGGATTATCTGGAAAAAAAGAGAAAGAAGAAAGAAGGGCAGGGTGCGTGATGTGTCTCGGGCTTCATCCCTTTTTTCTTTTTCTCCTTATCTTTGTGCCTTCGTGTCTTTGTGTGAGATTTTCTCTCTCTCCTTCAGGGGAGAGGTGCGAGACTTGCGAACTTGTTCGCTAGTCGCAGCGGAGAGGGGTTGGACGGTGAGGTTTGAGCGCGACCTCCCCCTCTCCAACTTCGCCTAGGCCGGTCGGCCAAGGCTTCGTATCCTCTCTCCTAAAGGGGAGAGGGGCAGAACCCCAAACCCTCTACCGCCGCGCCGCAAAAAAAGCCTTTAGCAACCCGGCCGCTTCATCGGCGGCAATTCCGGCATACACCTCGGGACGGTGATGCAGCGTGGGTTGGTCGAACAGGCGGGGGCCGTGGGTGACGGCTCCGCCTTTGGGGTCTTCCGCTCCATAATAGAGCCTTGCGATGCGGGCGTGGGCGATTGCGCCTGCGCACATCGCGCAGGGTTCAAGGGTCACCCACAACTCGCATCCGGTCAGCCGGTCGTTGCCGAGCGCCGCCGCAGCTTCGCGCAGCGCGATGATTTCGGCGTGGGCCGTGGGGTCGTGGCTTTCCAGCGGGCGGTTCGCGCCGCGTCCGATGATCTGCCCGTCCTTGACCACGATGGCGCCCACGGGTACTTCGCCGGACGCGGCTGCCGACCGCGCGAGAGCCAGCGCTTCTTCCATCATTTCGCGGGCTTTGGGCAGGGACATGGCCTTGCGCTACTCGACATTGGCGTATTTGGCTATATCTGCGACTTGACCTTTTTCGCTCGGAAGGTTAGGGGCAGCGACTTTCGCGGGTCAGTGATTCCGCATACACTCATTTTATACAGGATATACATCATGGCGCGCATCTGCGAACTCACCGGTAAGGGCCGTTTGGTCGGCAACAATGTGAGCCACGCCAACAACAAGACAAAGCGCACGTTTCTGCCGAATCTGCAGAATGTGACCTTGCTGTCCGACGCGATGGAACAAGGCTACAAGTTCAAGGTATCGACGCATGGTCTGCGTTCGGTTGAACATGTCGGCGGTCTTGATAACTGGTTGCTGAAGACATCGGACGAAAAGCTTTCGACCAATGCGCGCAAAGTTAAAAAAGAAATCGCCAAGAAGCAAAAGATCGCTGCATAAATTCGGGCGCTAAACCAGCGCCTAATTCAGAGATTCAAAACCGGGAGCGGCCACCGCTTCCGGTTTTTTATTGCCTCCGCGTTCCGCAAGCCGGAATTTCATCAGGATCGTGCGCTGCAAAATATTGAAATTACTGTCTGAAATCAGCCAGATGATCGTATCGTTGCCAGCCTGTTTCACCGCAATGCCTTCCATATTGTCGACCAGCAATGGTGCCGACAAGGATGCAATTATTCTGCTGTCCCAATTGATATTTTTGGCCAAATCCGGCGGCAATGCGATGCCCAGCTTTGCGGAAAATCCAGTGGGTAAGCCAACCGAGCGGTGCAGCAGCATGATCCTGCCGTCCGGCAATTGAGTCCCGTCTGTCGCCCGGTAGCCTGCCGGTGGGCGATAACGGAAACTGGTTTTTACCGAACCGGGTTCGACGGGGTCACCGGAAAATAAGAGTGCCTGATGCGTGTCGTCGTCTTCAAGGCTTTCCGAAATGATGATGAAACGGCCATCTTTCATGCGGATCAATGTTTCTGCACCCTTGTTTCGGGGCCAAAGTTGCATTTCTTTTGGACGGATCACGCCGTCGAGTCGGGCAAAAGATCGGGAAAAGCGCCGAATGGCGTGTTTGGCTTCGTAACTGATCCAGAATTGGCCGCTCTCTGCATCAAACGTGATACCTTCGCTATCCCTGTCGCGATAATTGCCGCCCGGTTGAACGGATCCGGGCAACGGCGCGATAAACGGCCTGTCGATTCGATCATCATTGGTCAGGCCAAAGCCGATCAGCGTACCTGCGTCGCTTATTCCGATGAAACGATCATCGGGCAATGCGGCCAACCCCGATATGCCGCCGAAATCTTCATTCGGGCTATCCAATTCCCATGCCGACAAGAAAATAAGCTCGCCCAAACGACGTTGGCCATGGTGGGCGGGATCCAACTGTAACGGCTTGATGCCTATAGACTGGCTGTGGTTCGGCTGGATGATGCGGACACCACCGACAGTAAGCAAGGCGAGCAAGATTATCGGGATCAGACGCGGCAATTTCACAACCATGCAACCTCGGCCCTGTTCATCTTAAATGGCGCAAACATGAACGAATGATAACAGACACATTCAGATTACGCTAAACCAGACTGCTCCATAGCAGCATTGTCGGGAAAACAAATTACCCCCTGTCCCCGAAATGGGTCGGCACGAAACGAACTGGAGAATAGACATGACGAAATTCCGTAAAAGCGTTGGAACCCTTGTTCTTGCTGCGACTGCCCTAACAGGCTTTATTGCAGTTCCCGCACAGGCCGATCGCGGATATAATGATGACTATTACAGCGGTGATAGCCGTTACGACCGTTATGATCGTTATGACCGCTATGAACGCAAGAGCCAACGTCGTGGTGACCGTTATTACCGCAGCAACGCGCGTTGCGACAAAGGAACGGGCGGCACGATTATCGGTGCTGTAGCTGGCGGATTGCTCGGCAATGAAGTCGCCCGCCGTGGAAACAGAACAGAAGGCAGCATCATCGGCGCAGCGGTAGGCGCGCTGGCTGGCCGCGCCATCGACAAATCCGACAGCAATTGCGGCCGTCGCTATCGTTAATTCAGCAATTTCGCTCTGCGGTGTCCCTGAACCTTCTCTGCCGCAGAGCGGAAACTAGACCCTTCGAGGGGGAGGCCAGTACCGGAGAGGGTACTGGCCTTTTTTCGTTACAACTGAAACTTGTCTGGGGGAATAATATCCGGCAAAGCGGCAGCATGACCATATCGCTCGACTCCGCACGCTCCGCTATCCGTCCGTTCCACCGTATGCCCGAACCTGAGGTGCTGGCCCCGTTAGTTGTGGCCGCGCAGGCGGATGCATCGGATCGTGCGGGGATATTGGCGATTGCGCGTGACCTGTTGAAGGATCTGGGCGCAGCGCAATCGGATGGCTGGGTGAACCAGTTCCTGCAGGAATACCGCTTGGGCACCGAAGAAGGCACCGCGTTGCTTTCGCTGGCGGAGGCATTTTTGCGGGTGCCGGACCCTGAAACCGCCGACCTGCTCATCGCCGACAAGCTGACCGATGCCGACTGGCGCGGGCATAAGGGGCAATCGTCGAGCCTGCTGGTCAACAGCGCAACCTGGGGGCTGGTGCTGGGCAAGGCGGTGCTGGGGGATAGCAACAGCAGCTTGAAGCGGTTGATCGCACGTGCGGGCGAGCCCTTTGTACGGCAGGCGGTGGGTGCGGCGATGCGGTTGATGGGGCAGGTCTTTGTCATGGGCCGGACCATCGACGAAGCCATGAAGCGCATGGATTCCAAGGAAAACCGGGGCTTTACCGCAAGCTTCGACATGCTGGGAGAAGCCGCCCGGACCCGCGCCGATGCCGAGCGTTATTTCGAAGCTTATGCCAATGCTATCGCGTCGGTCGGCAAGAATGCGGCGCGCGGGCATAGCGTGTCGGTCAAGCTGTCGGCCCTGCATCCCCGCTATGAAACGGCGCAGGCGGCGACCTGTGTGCCGGAACTTGCGGCGATGGTGCGCGAATTGGCGGCCAAAGCGGCTTCGCTCGGGGTGCAGTTGACCATCGATGCGGAAGAAGCGGCGCGGTTGGAGATGAGCCTGGATATCATCGAAAGTGTTGCGCGCGATCCGGCGCTGAACGGCTGGGACGGGCTGGGCATGGCGGTGCAGGCCTATTCAAAGCGCGCGCGGCCGACCATCGCATGGGCCAATGCGCTCGGCGTCGAAACGCGCCGGATCCTGCAGGTAAGGTTGGTAAAGGGCGCCTATTGGGACAGCGAGATCAAGCACGCGCAGGAACGTGGCCTGTCCGATTTCCCGCTCTTCACACGCAAGCCAGCGACCGACGTGTCCTATCTTGCCTGCGCACGGGATATGTTCGACGCGGCGCATATCCGCCCCGCATTGGCGAGCCACAATGCCCTGACCATTGCGACCATCGTGCAATGGGCCGGAAACCGGCGTGACTTTGAATTCCAGCGTCTGCACGGAATGGGCGACGGGCTTTTCGAACGGCTGGTGCAGGACGAAGGCTATCATTGCCGCACCTACGCGCCGGTGGGCGGCCACCGCGACCTGCTCGCTTACCTCGTTCGCCGCCTGCTGGAAAATGGCGCGAACAGTAGCTTTGTCCACCAACTGGCCGACCAATCGGTCAGCGAGGATGAACTGCTCGCCGACCCGGTTGAAAAGGTCATGGCGGTAGGCGGCACGGGGCATCCTGCCATCGCTTTGCCTGCGGACATGTTCCAGCCCGAGCGGGTGAATAGCCAAGGCCTCGACCTCGACGATGCCGCGATATTGGCGTCGACGGCAGCGGAAATCGCCAAACCGGCCAAGCTTGCCATAGCCGCAGGCCCGACTGCATCCGATGCCGTGGGCCGCGCCTTGGCCGCTTACCCAGCGTGGTCGTCCACATCGCTCTACACCCGCGCCGAATGCCTGGACCGGCTCGCCGACCTGCTCGAAGAAAACCGCCTCAAGCTGATGGCGCTGGCTGTACAGGAGGCGAAAAAGACCATCCCCGACGCCCTGTCTGAAGTGCGCGAGGCCATCGATTTCTGCCGCTATTATGCGGCGCGCGCGCTAACCGATCTGGCGCCGGTCGAACTGCCCGGGCCGACGGGCGAGCGCAATATCCTGCGCCATGAAGGCCGCGGAGTCTGGGTCGCCATCGCCCCGTGGAACTTCCCGCTCGCCATCTTTCTGGGGCAGGTGGCCGCCGCATTGGTCGCTGGCAACACGGTCGTCGCCAAACCCGCCCCGCAAACGCCCGCCATCGCTGCCTATGCTGTCGCGCTGGCGCATCAGGCCGGTGTCCCTGTGGATGCGTTGCAGCTGGTGACGGGCGCAGGCGATGTCGGCGCGCAGTTGACATCCGACACCCGCATTTGCGGCGTGGTCTTTACCGGATCGGTCCCCACGGCCAAGGCCATCGCCCGCAATCTGTTGCTCGACGATGCCCGGCCGCTGGTTCCGCTGATTGCCGAAACCGGGGGTTTGAACGCCATGATCGTCGATTCCACTGCGCTTTCGGAGCAGGTTGTGCGCGATGTGATCATTTCGGGGTTCCAGTCGGCGGGGCAGCGCTGTTCGGCCCTGCGCTTGCTTTTGCTGCAGGAAGATATCGCGGACCATACGCTCGAAATGCTGCGTGGCGCGATGGATTGCCTTAACGTCGGCGATCCGACCGATCCCGCGACCGACATTGGCCCTGTGATTGATCAGGCATCCTATGACAGGCTGATGGTCTATCGCCAAAGCGTGAAGGACCGCATCTTCCACAGCGTCGCTGTGCCGTCCAAGGGGTTGTTTGTCCCGCCGACGGTGATCAGGCTGGACGATCTCGACCAGTTACAAAACGAATGGTTCGGTCCGCTGGTCCATGTCGCAACATGGAAAGCCGGTACGCTGGAGGCGACGGTACAGCGTGTTAATGCCAAGGGCTTTGGCCTGACCATGGGCCTCCACAGCCGCATCGCGCGCAGCAGCGAGGCGGTCGAGCAGATGGCGCGGGTGGGCAACCTCTACGTCAACCGCTCGATGATCGGCGCTGTCGTGGGCAGCCAACCGTTTGGCGGGGAAGGTCTATCGGGAACCGGACCCAAAGCCGGTGGACCACATTATCTCTACCGTTTCTGCGCGGAACGTACGACCAGCACGGATACGACAAGCGCAGGCGGCAATGCCTCGCTGCTGTCGTTGGAGGATGAGGTTTAGGCGCAGGCCCTAAAAATCCCGCTCAACCCGCCGTATCAGTGAATAGTGCCCAGCGTCGTTTCGATGCTGAGCATGATAATCAGCCTTTCAATCTGGCGCCAGCGGCAATAATGCAGGTGGTTGCCGACATTGCGGCTCGCCTCGGCCCGGTCAGCCGCCTCCAGTCCGGCGGTTTTACCAAATTGGTCGATCAGCGCTTCTGCTTCGACAACATCGCGCGGTTCGACATAGAGCGGCAAAAACATAGGCGTATCGGGCTTTCGCTTGGGTTTCGGGTGGCAGACAGGCCCGGGTGAAATGGCCTGTCTGCATGGACGGCATTAGCGTTGGGATGTCGCCTTTCCGTCAAAGCAATTGGTTAGCGCAAATTAAGCACGATGTTCCCGCTTGCCTGTCATGCGGCATTGGTGGCAAAGGGGCGGCATGTCTGAAACCAATGATAGCCAACCCCGCCTTGCTGGCGGCATATTCATCGCACTGGGATTGCTCTTCGGGGCAATTGGGGGTGTCGCCTTGAACCAACCATCGGCCGGGATGATCATCGGCTTTGGAACCGGCGTCGCCATCGCGTTGCTGGTTTGGCTGATCGACCGCAAGCGGGCCTGAGAGGATTTAAGCCATGTGGAAACATGTACGTAACATTGTCCTGATTTTGATCGTCCTCGGTCTGATTGGTGCCTGGTTCATGACCCGCCCGGATGAAGCAAAGCTTCCGCTTGCGTCGCTGGAGGGTCCCAAGCCGGAACTGACCCAGCCGCGACCCGAGACTTTCCCGACCATAAATGTAGCCGATGTCGACCGCTGGAAAGCCGGTGAAACGCCGGTGGCGGCACCCGGTCTGGTCGTCGAACGCTTTGCGGAGGATCTCGACCATCCGCGCAACCTATATGTCCTGCCCAATGGCGATGTGTTGGTGGCCGAAACCAATTCGCCCCCGCGTGATGGCGGCGGTGTGGAAGGCATGATCGCGCGCTGGCTGATGGGCAAAGCAGGCGCTGGCGTGCCATCGGCCAACCGGATCAGCCTGCTGCGCGACGCAGATGGCGACGGCAAGGCCGAACTCAAGATGCCCTATATTACCGGCCTGAACGCGCCTTTCGGCATGGCTCTTGTGGGCGATACGCTTTATGTTGCGAATACCGACGCTGTTCTGGCTTTCCCATTTAAGGAGGGCGCGACCGGCATCACTGCCAAGGGGCGCGAGGTGACCAAGTTGAACGCTCTGGCACCCAATAACCATTGGACGCGCAATCTTGCCGCGTCGCCAGATGGCAAAAAACTCTACATTTCGGTTGGCTCCAACAGCAATATAGCTGAAGGCGGTATGGAACTGGAGCGCGGCCGTGCTATGGTTCTCGAGCTCGATCTGGCGACAGGCAAGAAGATGCCTTATGCCTCTGGTCTTCGCAATCCGGTGGGGCTCGACTGGGACAAGTCGGGACGTTTGTGGACCGTGGTCAACGAACGCGACATGCTTGGGTCCGATCTGGTGCCCGATTATCTGGCGCTCGTCGAATTCGGTGCCGATTATGGCTGGCCGCAACATTATTGGGGCGGCTTTACCGATGCCCGTGTGTCACCGCCCAAGCCCGAAAAACGCGAATATGAACGCCGCCCCGACTATGCCCTGGGCGCCCATACCGCGTCCTTGGGTCTGGCCTTTGGCTACAATGCCAAGCTGGGTGCATCCTTGACCGATGGCGCATTTGTGGCCCGTCACGGGTCGTGGAACCGCAAGCCTGCTTCGGGCTATGACGTGATCTTTGTACCCTTTCCTAAGGGTGAGCCCGTGGGTAAACCAGTGCGCGTGTTGACCGGCTTCCTCGACAAAAAAGGCAACGCCCAAGGCCGCCCGACAATGGTAACGGTCGCCAAGGACGGTTCCTTGCTGGTGAGTGACGATGTCGGCAATATCGTCTGGCGCGTGCGGGCGAAGGGCTAAACTACTTTTTGCTTGAGCTTCCCCCTTTCCACTTCGTCTAATGGCCAAAGCCATAAGACTACGTACCTCTCCCCCTGAAGGAGAGAGGGGAATAGCGCTTTACCTCTCCCCTTCAGGGGAGAGGATACGGAGCCTTGGCCGACAGGCCTAGGCGAAGTTGGAGAGGGGTTCGACGGTGAAAGGAGAGAAGGTGACGGCGAACGAAATCAGATAAACCGCCGCCTAAATCTTGCGCCCTGCGCGCCCTGCAAGCTCCACCGTATAATGCCAAGCAACCCGGCCAGACCTACCTCCGCGCTGATGGGCGAAGGCGAGGGCGTCGGCTTCGTCCCAGTCTAGGTCGAAATGGCTGGCATAGGCCGCGACCATGGAGACAAAGGCTTCCTGATCGGCATATTGAAAGCCAAGTTTCAGCCCGAAGCGATCTGCAAGTGCAAGGCTGTCGTCGATATTGTCACGGGCGTTGATGGCATCGGTCTGTTCCGCCATCGTCCGGTCAACGATGTTGCGCCGGTTGGACGTTACATAGAGCCGTACATTGTTCGGGCGCGCCTCGGCCCCGCCTTCCAATAGCGAGCGGAGAAGGCGCGGTCCGTTGTCATGCGCGTCAAAGGCAATATCGTCGACAAACAGGATGAAGCGGCGACCCGATATGGATAGTTCTTCGAACAAGAGGGGAAGCGTTGCCAAATGAGAGGATGATGCCTCTACCAACGCCACAAACAGGCCATCCTTTTGCAATTCACCGACAACAGTTTTGACCAGCGCCGATTTGCCCATGCCGCGTGCTCCCCACAAGAGCACGTCATGCGCCGCTGCACCCGAGGCATGGCGTCGGCTGTTTTCCAGCATATCGGTTTTTTGGCGGTCGACGCCGACGATCAGGTCGATCGGCAAAGGCCGGAAATGGTGGACCGGCGCGAGCCTTTTTCCATCCCAATGATAGGCAGGGTGCGCCGACAGATCCATCGGCGGGGCAGGCGGCGGGGACAGTCTTTCGAGCGCCTCGGCGATGCGCTTCAAGATATCCGTGTTCAAGCCGCCATCCCCTCCGCGTCCAGCATGTATAGCAATTCGGAACCAGCCATCGCACTATTCTTCAGCGAAAGGGCCTCGGCCACCATTACCTCCAGATAATAGCGGCAGGCGACGACCTTGCCGTCGAGAAACGGACTTGTTCCATTGGCGGCCTGTTCGGCCTGTGCGGCGCGCAATTGACGCAGCATCAGCCAGCCCGATGTCGCCACCGCCATCATCTGGGTATAGGCATAGCTGCCGGCAAGGCGGTCATCGATGCCTGCATCCAACATCCATTCGGTGACTTCGGCGCAGGCTCCGGTAAGCGCCGCAAGGGCTGGACTTTCGCCTGCATCGGCGGCAATCGCCTGTAAATGGCGGCGGATGAAGTCGCCGCCCTCCATACCCAGCTTGCGTCCCACCAAGTCCGCCGCCTGGATGCCATTGGTGCCCTCGTAAATCGCGGCGATGCGGATATCGCGGTAATATTGGGCGACCCCTGTTTCCTCGATAAAGCCCATGCCGCCATGCACCTGTATGCCGAGCGAGGCGATTTCGCTGCCCAAATCGGTGCCGTAAGTTTTGGCGAGCGGGGTCAGAAGATCCGCCATTTCCCGTGCGCCTTCCTCACCGACAGCGGCACGATCAACAAAACCGGAGGCGAAATAGAGCAGGGCGCGGATGGCCTGTGTGCCAGCTTTCATCCGGAGCAACATGCGGCGCACGTCGGGATGTTCAATGATGGCTACTGAATCGCGGGATTCGCCGCCTGCCTTGGCTGATTGTACCCGGTCACGCGCGAACCAGATGGCCTTTTGCGTTGCTGCTTCCGCGATTTGCACGCCTTGCAGGCCTACATTCAAGCGGGCATTGTTCATCATCGTAAACATGGCGCGCATGCCGCCAAATTCCGGACCGATCAGTTCGCCAACGCATTCGCCTTCTTCACCAAAGGCAAGAACGCAGGTAGGTGACGCGTTAATACCCATCTTATGTTCGATGGACACGACGTTGATATCATTGGCTTTATCGATAGCGCCGTCGGAACCAACCTGATATTTTGGAACCAGAAACAGCGATATGCCCTTGGTTCCGGCAGGGGCATCGGGCGTGCGTGCGAGCACGAGATGAATGATGTTTTCGACCATGTCATGGTCACCGAAGCTGATATAGATCTTCTGACCGCGGATCTGGAAGCGCCCATCTTCGCGGGGCGTCGCAGATGCCCGTAGCGCGCCGACGTCTGATCCTGCTTGTGGCTCGGTCAGGTTCATCGTGCCGCTCCACTCAGCGGTCGACAGCTTTGGAAGATAAGTGGCTTTCTGGGCATCGGACCCGTGGTGGTTGATGGCTTCGATCGCGCCGACCGAAAGGATCGGGCATAAGGCAAAGGCCATATTGGCCGCGCCAAGCGAATCGAGTGCGACGGTGGCGAGGCTGAATGGCAGGCCTTGTCCGCCGAAATCCGACGGCGCGTTGATCGATCCCCAGCCATTGGCGACATAAGACTGGTATGCGGCGACGAATCCTTCCGGCATCACAACCTTCCCGTCGATCAGCCGCGCCCCGACGACGTCGCCGATGCGGTTGAGCGGGGCGAATTCATTGGCCGCAAATTCGCCGATCCCTTCGACGATTGCTTGCACCACATCTGCGGTTGCATCGGAAAAACGGCCATGTTGGGCAAGCGCATCGATCCCGGTGATATGCTTCAAAACGAAGAGTTGTTCAGCGATTGGGGCAGCAAAGGTCATGGGGCGAAAAATTTCCTGTGAAAGCGGATTACACAGCGCCTATAGACTGAACTTATGCTAGGCTCAAATACCTTGGGGAATGGCTGGGTTGTGCCCGCCGATGATGCTGCAATTACAGCAGCGGCGGACCTTTTGCGGGGTGGACAGATCGTGGCGATTCCCACCGAGACGGTCTATGGCCTTGCCGCCGATGCCAGCAATGCGGACGCTGTCGCGCATATTTATGCGGCCAAGGGGCGACCGGACTTTAATCCGCTGATCGTGCACGTCCCTGACCTTGCGGCAGCCGAGAAGCTGGCGGAATTCGGACCATTGGCGCGAAAGTTGGCGGACGCTTTCTGGCCAGGGGCGTTGACGCTGGTTCTGCCGTTGCGTGAAGGCGCGCCGATTGCTGCTGCGGTGACTGCCAGGCTGCCGACCGTTGCGCTGCGATGTCCGGGGCACCCCGTCATGCAGGCCGTTCTTGCGAAAAGCGGACTGAATCTTGCCGCGCCATCCGCGAACAAAAGTGGAGCAATCAGTCCGACCCGTGCAGAGCATGTTTTGGCGAGTCTCGGCGGGGCGGTTCCGATGATACTGGACGCCGGACCGTGTAAAGAAGGTTTGGAATCAACTATAGTCTCTATCCATCTGGAAAATATAGAAATATTACGTCCAGGGCCGATTACAGCCGAAGCTCTCCAAACCTTCGCCAAGCTTCAGCCGAGTCAACAAACCGACCAAAAGATCGAAGCACCCGGCCAACTCGCCAGCCACTACGCCCCCTCCAAACCGGTTCGATTGAATGCGACAACGGCGCAAGATGGCGAATGGCTTATAGGTTTTGGAACGATGGCGGGGCATGACAATTTATCCCCCTCCGCTGATCTCGCCCAAGCAGCCGCCCATCTATTCGACGCCTTGCACCGCGCCGATGCCAGCCCATATCAATCGATAGCAGTCGCAACTATCCCCGATAACGGCATTGGCGTAGCGATAAATGATCGTTTGAAAAGGGCGGCGACCCGATGAATTGGCTGGCTATTTGCGGCGTATTTAGCCTGGCAACGCCGGCAATCGCAGATTCCACGTCCCAAGAGGCCAGCGCTTACCAAGAATTGGTCCGGCAAGACGCCCGTTTGGCGACAATCGGCTATCGCCTGGCCCTTGCCAATGCGCCCTTTTGTAACAAACTGGAGCGGAGTCTCGGTTGGGTTTTGCATGACGAAAGGCAATATCCCAACCCGGTTGCGGCGCGCATTTCGTTGGAATTTCGTGCGCCAATTTCCGTTTCTGCAGTGGTTCCGAACGGCCCGGCAGAACGCGGCGGCATAAAATCCGGCGACGGTTTATTAGGGCTGAATGGTACTTATTGGAGTTGGGAAGGCGAACCTGTCCGGTCGAAAAGCGCGAAGAGGCTGGAGAAGGTCCAAAATGAATTGCATCAGGTTCTGGCAAGCAGCAATGCAATTGACTTGAATTTGATGACCGCAGCGGGCTCGAAAATGTTACAAGTTGAACCTATAGCGGTCTGTGCATCCCGATTTTGGGTGGACACGTCATCCAAGCTGGATGCCGGCGCAGATGGTGAAAATGTCAGGATATCCGAAGGATTGATGGCATTTGCGGCGAAAGATGAGGAGCTAGCAGCGGCCATTGCCCATGAATTAGCGCACAATCTTCTCAACCACCGGAACCGGCTTTCGAAAATAGGCCGGAAAAGGGCGCATATTTTGGCGACTGAAATAGAAGCCGACCAATTGTCTGTCTGGCTTATGACAAATGCTGGCTATGACCCCGCCGCTGCACTACGATTTGCCGAACGTTATGGTCGAAAGACAGGGCTGGGTATTTTTTCCGAAAGTACACATCTGCGGTGGAAAAACCGGGTAAAAACGATGCGAACCGAAATTGACATCTTGAACACCGCTTCCAAAGTAAATGGATTATCGCCGCCACCCCTTCTGCCCGGTGGCAGTTTGGCCACGCGATAGAAAAAAATCAGTTGCATATCAGGATGGTGTTTCTTCCTGCCGATGAATGGCCTATCACCCTTTGAAGAGAATATATGGGGAGGCCGAAATTGTTTCGTGCGATCAAAACAATAGCGATAATTTTGCCAATAATCCTCTCTGCATCCTGTGGTGAAGAAAAAGCCGTAACGCGTGCAACAGATAATGAAACTCACCCTGTACAGGTCATTACGGCACAACAAGATAATTTACAGCGCGTAATCAACGCCGTGGGAACCGTCCGCTTTCGCCGTGAAACGCCGCTCGGTTTTACGACCGCCGGCAAAGTCGCAACTGTAAGATTTGAAGAGGGCGATGCTGTAAAAAATGGTGCCCTTTTGGCGGCACTTGATACGACAATTGTCGGTGCCGATGTCAGCGTCGCTAATGCAGAACGCGAACGGGCACGTGCAGAATTTGACCGTTTGCGTTCGCTCTACGCCGACGGCTGGATTACCAAAGCACGTTATGAAACGGCAGAAGCAACGGTAAAGGCCGCTGAAGCGCGGGTGCGGCGGGCTGGCTTTGCCTCAGGTACCGCGCAGTTATATGCTCCGTCTAGCGGTATCATTTTGGCGCGGAATGTACAGCCGGGGCAAGTGATCGCAGCAGGTACTCCAGCTTTGGTTTTGGGCGAGAATGACGGCGGATTCGTTTTTCGCGTGCCAATAATTGATCGGGACGCAACGAAATTGCGGGTAGGGATGGCGGCGGATATTTCAATTGAGTCCTCCAACGGTGCGTTGATCCGCGCCACGATTTCAGAAATCGATGGTCGAGCGAATGAAGCGACTGGCGCATTCACAGTGCAATTCCAGTTACCGAATAATGGCAAGTTGCGATCAGGCCAAATTGGCACTGCCAATATTAAACTGCCTGCGTCCGAAAGCGGGGCTTTACAGATTCCGGCCAGCTCTCTTTTTGGGGTGCGGACAGGTGAGGGACTGGTGTATGTTGTCGATGCAAATAACCGGGTTGAAACCCGCAATGTTGCTATTGAGCGTGTAACTGATCAATTCGTTATTGTGTCGGGCGGTATAAAATCGGGAGATGTCATCGTCATTTCCGGCCTTGAAAAGCTACGGGCAGGGTCAAAAGTGCGCCCCGTTTCGGTTCTGCGTTAAATTATGCATATCGCAGAAGTCGCAATTCGCAGATGGCAACTGACATTGGTCTTGTTTGCGCTACTTTGCGCTCTGGGTTTTTCCGCATTCCAGCAAGTTCCCCGCGCGGTTGACCCCCATTTTTCGATGCCCGTCGTTTCGATAGTCGCGCTGCAACCCGGAGCAGATCCTGCCGAAATCGAACAGACTATCACCAAGCCGATAGAAGAGCTTTTGCAAGGCTTGGAAGATGTACAGAATGTTGCGTCAACCAGCAGCGATGGCAATGCGGTTATCCGCGCGGAATTCGACTGGTCAGGTGATCCTGACCAGTATTTCAACGACACGGTGCGCGAAGTAACCGCGATCAGAAACCAGTTACCAAGCGATTTACAAAGACTGACTTTTGAAAAGATCCGGACAACCAATACGTCGATCCTGCAAATTGCGTTGCTCAGCGATTCCGCGAGCTGGTATCGCATGGAAAAATATGCCCGCGATATTAGCGAAGCGCTTGGGCGATATAAAGAAGTTCGGCAATCAGAAATCTACGGACTGCCGCAACCCGAAATCAGCGTCGCAATTAACGCCGGACGTCTTGCAGCTTTAATGGTTCCGGCCAGTTCAGTGGCCGATGCCATAAGGGTCGGTGGTGCCGACGTTCCGGCCGGGGCGGTGACAAGCGGCACCCGGCGCTTCAATGTCGAAGCAGGCGGTGCATTTCGAGATTTGGACACTATCCGAAACCTTCCGCTACGAAGTAGTGATGGAACATTGCTTCGCGTTGGTGACGTTGCAGAAATCAAATATGGGGCGGCTGAACAAAGGGTGCAAGTCAGCCATAATGGTCGGCGTGCCATCTGGATAACGGCGAACCAGAAACAAGGCACGGATGCCACAAAGCTCAGGAATTTGCTCGTCAAAGAACTGGCGCTGCAGCAAAAGCTTTTGCCACCAGACATTAAGGCTGTGGTGCAATTCGATCAAAGCCGGGACATCAGGAAGCGTTTGAATGAACTGGCGCGTGATTTTGGTATCGCGTTGTTTCTAGTTCTTTTCACGCTTTTGCCCTTGGGGTGGCGGGCATCGATTATCGTGATGATTTCGATCCCGCTCTCCATCGCTTCAGGGTTGTTGGCAATATCCGCCATGGGTTTTAATCTCAGTCAACTCGTGGTTGCGGGCTTTATTCTCTCACTTGGCCTACTTGTTGATGATTCGATTGTTGTGGTGGAAAATATCGCACGGCACTTGCGGATGGGGAAGGATCGTGACCAAGCCGCGATAGACGCAACAAAAGAGATAACGATGGCCGTGATGGGGTCGACGGGTGTTTTGGTGTTTGCCTTTTTCCCCTTATTTTTTCTTCCGGAAGGGGCTGGTAAGTTTACGCAAAGTTTTATCGGCACGATTGTAGCCACGATTACCGCATCGATGGTGGTATCGCTCACTATTGTGCCATTTCTGGCAAGCCGGATTTTGCGCCGCGACGAACATGAAGGCGGCAACGCGATGTTGCGGTGGCTGATGAATAAAATTGACCGGTTTTACCATCCGATGCTGCACTGGTCGCTTGACCGTCCCCGTCGGACTGTCTGGGGTGCCCTAGCCGTTACAACTGCGGCATTTCTTCTCGTTCCGGTTTTGGGTTTCAGCTTATTTCCAAATGCCGACACATCTTATTTCAGAGTTACCGTCGAAACCGAGCAGGGATCTAGTATTGCAGAAACTGGACGGATTGTCCGCGCTGTTTCAAAAGTACTTAAAACCGAACCGATGATTAAAGTACGCGCGGAAAATATAGGCGCTTACAACCCTCCGGTTTTTTATAATGTATTCCAGCGCGGTGAAAATCCGACGCATGGCGAAGTGTTGGCCATAATGGACGACTGGAAGAATGGCGAAGCGCGGGCGATGATTACCCGACTTCGCAAGAAACTGGATAATATTCCCGGCGCACGGATTAAAATCGTTCTCTTTCAGAATGGTGCCCCAATTAACGCACCGGTTGAATTTAGGGTCTATGGTCCCGATCAGGATGAGCTGCGTAAACTTGCTTCGAAAATGGAACAGGTGTTGCGCGATACGCCGGGGGCACGTGATGTTAACAATCCCGTCGCCTTTGACCGCGTTGATCTGGACGTGCGTATTGATGATGCAAAGGCTGCGCTGCTTGATGTTCAATCGGGCGCCGCGCGCCGCGCTATTCGGCTTGCTCTGTCCGGCGAACGATCAGGCACATTTAGGGACATCGAAGGCGATAGCTATCCGGTTGTGGTGAGGCTGCCTTTAACTGGAACCCATCCGATATCGGCGCTCGAATCGATCTATGTCCCGAACAGAAGTGGGCAGTCGGTTCTTCTTGCCGAAATTAGCAAGCCAAGTCTGGTATCTACTCCCGCGGCGGTGTATCGTTATAATCTTGAACGTAATGTCAGCATTACGGCGCAAATTACGGATGGCGCCGTGGTTTCCAAAGTCAATCGCGATGCACAAAATAAGATGGACAAAATTCCCTTGAAACCGGGATATTCCATTGAAATTGGCGGTGAAGCCGAAAAGATAAACGACACTTTCGCAGGTTTTGGACCGATTGTTATGATTGCAATGTTCAGCATTTTTGCAATCCTGGTCGCTGAATTTGGCCGCTTTAAAGAAGCTTTGGTGGTTGCCGGAGTTATTCCGCTCGGAACATTCGGTGGCTTAATTGCACTTTTGGTAACCGGCAACAATCTGTCTTTCCTTGCGGTGATTGGTTTTATCGCTTTGGTGGGAATCGAAATCAAGAATTCAATTTTGTTGGTCGATTTTACCAGCCAATTGCGACAGCGCGGAATGGAGTTGCGTGAAGCGATTGAGCAAGCAGGCGAAGTTCGTTTTCTACCGGTGTTGTTAACGTCAGTTACCGCGATTGGCGGACTAATGCCGCTGGCGCTATTTGGTGGCAGTTTGTATGGGCCATTGGCGATTGTGCTGATCGGGGGGTTGATTTCCTCAACATTGTTATCACGTATTGTAACACCAGCGATGTACCTGCTCGTGGTGCGCGGCGATGTAGCTAAGGCCAAATCCGTAGCTGGCAATGTAGAAGGATTATCGAATGCCACATGACGAAGCGATTTTTGCAGGCGGATGCTTCTGGTGCACAGAAGCGGTGTTTGGTCAGCTGAACGGCGTGAGCAAGGTTGTAAGCGGCTACATCGGCGGAACGGTCGTCGACCCCACCTATAAACAGGTATGCGGCGGCGGCACTGGACATGCGGAGGGTATTCGGATCACATTTGATCCCGAAGTCATCAGCTACGCCGATTTACTCGATATTTTTTTCGCGACCCATGATCCGACCCAGTTAAACCGACAAGGCAACGACATAGGGACGCAATATCGTTCCGCGATTTTTCCGCTAAACGACGATCAGCGCTTGGCGGCACATGAAGGCATAGTGCGCGCCTCTGCCGATTGGCCGTCCCCTATTGTGACGACTATCGAAGGCCCGGCAATCTGGTATCCTGCCGAAGATTACCATCAGGAATATTGGGACGGAGAAGGGCAACGCAATCCCTATTGCCTTGCAGTTATTCCGCCAAAATTGGCAAAACTAAAAAAGATGCTGGGTCAAAAACAGATAAATTGAAACATCTGCCAAATTGCCACGTCACTATCCTTCCGAGTAATCGACAATCACGCCGACTGGATTAAAGCTGCAATTATGGAAATCAAACCGATACGCAAAGCTGTCTTTCCCGTAGCGGGACTTGGCACCCGTTTTCTCCCTGCCACTAAGGCAATCCCGAAAGAGATGCTGCCGATTGTTGACCGTCCACTCATTCAATATGCGGTGGACGAGGCGCGTGAGGCTGGTATCGAACAAATGATATTTGTAACCGGTCGCGGTAAAAGTGCGATCGAAGACCATTTTGACATTGCCTATGAACTCGAAAAGACAATGTCCGAACGCGGGAAAGACCTCTCAGTTTTGGAACCAACGCGCCTCGGGCCGGGAAATTGTGCTTATGTCCGTCAACAAGAGCCGCTGGGCTTAGGCCATGCAATATGGTGCGCGCGGGATATTGTTGGTGACGAACCTTTTGCGATTTTCCTACCCGATGAATTCATGCACGGTTCGCCCGGCTGTATGAAACAAATGGTAGAAGCGTATCACAAAATTGGTGGTAACATGATAAGCGTACTGGAAATCCCGCATGACAAGGTTTCCAGCTATGGCGTTATCAAGCCGGGCCAAAGCGAAGGCGCTGTAACCGAAGTTTTGGGACTAGTTGAAAAACCAAAGGTCGAAGATGCGCCTTCAAACCTCATAATCTCGGGCCGATATATTTTGCAGCCTGAAGTTATGCGCATCCTTGAAGGGCAGGGCAAAGGCGCAGGTGGGGAAATTCAGCTCACCGATGCGATGGCCCAAATGATCGGGCAGCAACCTTTTCATGCGGTGACTTTTGATGGGAACCGGTACGACTGCGGATCGAAAGTGGGATATATCGAAGCCAATCTGGCTGTAGCGCTTGAACGACCAGACATGGCCGTCGAAGTCAGGGCGATTGCTATCAACCTGTTAAAATAGCGATTGAGATGTTAAGGCACCGCTCATCATAGCCAAGGTAATTCGGCTAAGCGAAGAGCGGGAGTTGGTTATGCGTCTAGTTTTGTCATTATCGATGGTATTTCTGCTAACTGGATGCGTTGCATCAGTTGTCAAAGATGTAGTGACTGCGCCGGTAAAAATTGTTTCGAAGACAGCAGATGTTCTGACGACAAGCCAATCTGAAGCAGACGAAAAGCGTGGACGCGAAATTCGAAAGCGGGAAGAGGCGTTGGGAAAAATGGCGCGCCAACGCGATAAAGCTCGTGAGAAATGCGAAGATGGCAATCAGGATGCTTGTGCGACTGCAGCGCAGCTAAATGAGCAAATCGAATTTGAGCAGGCCCGACCTATTTAAGCGAGCTTAAATCAAGTTTGAAAATCTGCGAACGCGTGTTCTGTGTCGACAAACAACTGATAACTGTGGATTTTTGTATCTTGTCGAACATCCGCATCGTCTGTCGAAGTTTCATGTCAAATTTTTCTAATCCGAAATAAATGCCTGCCCCAAGTACTGGACGCATTCAGCGGCAGACGGTCGGGAGTTTTGATGACATACGCAGGCCGCCATTTCGCGTTGCTATTGACAGCCGTGAGTTGCTTAGTTGCAGGCCCAGCCTTGCAAGCTGAAGAGGTTGAAAACGTAGCCTCTGTGGAGACACCGATCAATGGCAAGCGCCAATTTCGCAGCGACTTCTTTTCGATATATTCTCCCGTAACCGCGCTTGATATGGTTCGAAGAATTCCCGGATTCTCTATTGAAGACGGTGACGGCAGGCGTGGTTTTGGCGAAAATGCCGGAAATGTCTTGATTGATGGGGACCGCCCGTCGAGCAAAGCAGATGATATCTTCACGATCCTTTCGCGTATCCCGGCCAGCGAAGTCGAATATATCGAATTAACCGAGCAAGCAGGTGCTGACTCCGAAGCTCAGGGCAAGGGACAAATTGTAAATCTAATCCGTAAAGTGTCGTCAAAAGTTAGTGGAACATACGAAGGAAACATTGTTGCCGGAACTCGGTACGGTTTCAAGCCATCTATCAACGCATCGGCAACGCTAAGACGAAATCTGACAACCATCGAATTGAACGTCAGTTCCTATTCCGAACGCGTCTACGGCTTTGGACCGGAGGATTTCAGGACAGGTACCGGGGCGTTAGTTGAACGACGGCATTACCAAGGAAATGGCGGGTTCGATGAAGCAGCTATCGGCGCATCAATAAAGACGCGGTTGGGGGCTGCGAAAATCAACGTGAACGGCCAAGTTGGCATTGAAGACGGCTTTGATCGCCGCGTAGGAAGCTACTTTGCGTCCACCGGCCCGAATATTGGCAATGAATTATTGCTCCGAGATGGACCGATCAGCGATCTTAGTTATGAATTTGGCGGTGACATAGAATTTGGATTGGCCCCTAAATTCAACACAAAGATTATCGGGCTTTACCGGAATGCCAAAGAAAGCAATGATAGCAGTATTGCCGTAGATAGGCGCGGTCAGCCGTTGACACTGTTCGAAACGCGAAGTCGTAACCGCCCGAGCGAAGCTGTCGCCCGTATCCAAAATGACTTAGGTGTGTTGAAAGGCCACGCAATTCAATTTGGAGGCGAAATTTCTTACAATCGGCTGGATGCCCAATTTTCCGCCGCGAGTTCGGTGGCAGGGGCAGTAACGTCATTTCCTGCATCGGATGTTCTGGTCGAAGAAGTGCGGATTGAGCCGTTCTTGACTGACACCTGGGCACTGGGCCCTGCGTGGACAATCGAGGTGGGCGCAATTGCTGAATTTTCCAAGCTGAAGTTGTCGGGTGACAGCGTAGCATCGCGTCAATTCAAATTTCTAAAGCCACGCGCGGCCGCCACTTGGACCGTTGATCGACAGACAACCTTCGAATTTCGTGCCGAGAGGCAGGTAGAGCAACTGGACTTTGATGAATTTGCTACATCGCTGGACGTGGGACTGGGTAACCAGGTGGACGCCGGCAATGCTGATCTGGTTCCTGAGAAAACGACCACTTTTTCGGCTCTGGTTAGGCACAAGTTTCTTGAACGTGGTAGTGTCCAGTTTCGTGCTGATTATCAGCTTGTTAGCGATACGCAGGATTTGGTCCCCATTACACTTCGTGACGCCGCTGGAAATATTACCGCCCAATTTGATGGGGCAGGGAACATTGGTGACAGTAAACGCTGGAACGGTGAACTTGAAATTACCCTTCCATTTGATTGGTTGACCAAACCAATTGGCGTCACTGGAATAGAACTTAAATATGTCGGCCATTACCATGACAGTCGTGTCACAGACCCGGTGACTGGTCAAAAACGGCGAAGGTCTAATCGGTCATTATGGCATCAGCAGTGGGATTTGCGGTATGATGTCTCGCAAATCGGGATTGTTTACGGGGCCTCATTCTATGTTGAGGACGCAAGTCGCGCATTTTTCCTTGATGAATTCAGACGGGAGAGCCAGGGCGTTAGGACCAATATATTTATAGAATATACCAAGTTCAAATTGGGAACATTGCGACTACAAGTAATTGATTTACCAAAATTTAATCGGGATAGATTCATTTTTAGTGGCACCCGGGCTTCCGGGGCTCTTAGCGAGAATATTAATCGCAAACGATCGCTTGATCCATTGATCCAGCTCACCCTATCGGGCAAATTCTGAATAACAAACCCGCCGGAAACCAATTCCGGCGGGTCTATTTTTTACCTTATTCTTCTTCGTCGCCACCGATTTCGATGACATCGTCGATTGCTGCATCTTCTGTGGTCAGATCATCTGAGATCACCTTGGCCAGAACATCGTCACCAATCGCAGCTTCGGGTCCTTGCGCCAGTTCTGCGGCATGTTCCTCGGCAGCGGTTTCGGGCGCAATCAGGCTTTCCTGAAGCGAGCGGTAGCTGGCGCGTAGGGCGGCGTCGCGGCTGTTAGCCGTTACGCGCATACGGTTCATCGCGGAACCCGTACCCGCCGGGATCAGACGGCCCACAATGACGTTTTCCTTCAAGCCGGTCAGGATGTCCTTCTTGCCTTCAACCGCCGCCTGCGTGAGCACGCGAGTGGTTTCCTGGAAGGAAGCCGCCGAGATGAACGAACGCGTCTGCAACGAAGCCTTGGTGATACCGAGCAGAACCGGATTACCGGTTGCATGTGCCTGGCCCTTGGTCAGCTTCGAATTGATCGCATCCATTTCTTCACGGTCCACCTGTTCGCCGGGAAGCAGGGTGGTGTCGCCGCCAAAGGTGATTTCAACTTTCTGCAACATTTGGCGAACAATCGTTTCGATGTGCTTGTCGTTGATCTTCACGCCCTGAAGACGATAGACTTCCTGAATTTCGGCAACCAGATATTCTGCCAGTGCTTCAATGCCCATGACTTCCAGAATATCATGTGGGTTCGGTGAACCGGCGATCAGGTTATCGCCCTTACGGACGAAGTCGCCTTCCTGCACGTCGAGAACCTTCGACTTCTGGATCAGATACTCGATACGATCGCCTTCTTCCGGAACAATCGCAATCTTGCGTTTCGCCTTATAGTCACGAACAAATTCGACCCGACCCGAAATCTTCGCGATAATCGCGTTGTCCTTCGGAATACGCGCTTCGAACAGTTCGGCTACACGCGGCAGACCGCCGGTAATGTCGCGGGTCTTGGCGGATTCGCGGGTCACACGGGCGAGCACGTCGCCTGCCTGAACCTCTGCACCATCCTCGACCGACAGCATCGTACCGACACCCAGAAGATAACGCGCCGCTTCGCCGCTATCGTCATCCAGCAGCGTCAGACGGGGACGGAGGTCCTCCTTCTTGCTGCGGCTGCCTGCACGGTCTTCGGTGACAACGCGCTGGGCGATGCCCGTTGCTTCATCGGTTTGTTCCGCCAACGTCTTGCCGTCGATCAGGTCCTGATACTTCACGATACCCGACTTTTCGGTGATGATCGGCATGGTGAACGGATCCCATTCGGCCAGACGGTCACCAACACTGACTTCCGCACCATCAGGGAATGCCAGCGTCGCACCATAAGGCAGACGGTGGATTTCCATCTCGCGGCCATCCTTGTCGACGATGATCAGTTCGCCGTTGCGTGCCATCGCCAAACGCTTTTTGCGCTTGTCGACAATGCTCGGCAGATCACGGTACATGACCTTACCAGATGCAGTTGCATCAAGGTTCGACTGTTCGTTCAACTGTGCCGCACCACCGATGTGGAAGGTACGCATGGTCAACTGGGTACCCGGTTCACCGATCGACTGGGCAGCGATAACGCCGACAGCTTCACCAATGTTAACGGGCGTACCACGGGCAAGGTCACGGCCATAGCAGGTGCCGCAAACGCCAACCTTGGATTCGCAGACCAGCGGGCTGCGGATCTTCAGTGCCTGAAGTCCGGTTTCTTCCATCGCGGCAACCATTGGCTCATCGAGCAGGGTGCCTGAAGGAATAAGAACCTTGCCATCAAGACCCATGATGTCTTCTGCTGTGGTGCGGCCCAACACGCGCTCACCGAGCGACGCGATGGTCGAACCACCCTGAACGATCGAGCGCATTTCCAGCGCGCGTTCGGTGCCGCAGTCGACTTCGACGATGGTGCAATCCTGCGATACGTCGACCAGACGGCGGGTCAGATAACCCGAGTTTGCAGTCTTGAGCGCGGTATCGGCGAGACCCTTACGGGCACCGTGGGTCGAGTTGAAATACTCGAGAACGGTCAGACCTTCCTTAAAGTTCGAAATGATGGGTGTTTCGATGATTTCACCCGATGGCTTGGCCATTAGACCACGCATACCGGCAAGCTGCTTCATCTGCGCTGGCGAACCACGCGCACCGGAGTGGCTCATCATGTAAACCGAGTTAACAGGCAGTTCGCGGCCATGTTCGTCCAAAGGCGATGCCTTCAGCTTGTCCATCATGGCGTTGGCAACCTTGTCACCACAGGTCGACCATGCGTCGATGACCTTGTTGTATTTTTCCTGCTGGGTGATCAGACCATCCTGATACTGCTGCTCGAAATCGGCAACAATCGCTTTGGTTTCGGCAACCATTTCGGTCTTTTCTTCCGGAATGATCATATCGTCCTTGCCGAACGAAATGCCCGCCTTGAACGCATATTTGAAACCAAGCGACATGATCGCATCGGCAAAAAGCACGGTGTCTTTCTGGCCGGTGTGGCGATAAACCTGATCGATAACGTCGCCAATTTCCTTCTTGGTGAGAAGGCGGTTGACGGTTTCGAACGGAACGCGATGGCTCTTCGGCAGGGTTTCGGCAAGAAGCATACGGCCAGGTGTCGTGTCGAAACGAACCATGCGCTCTACGCCATCTTCGCCGGTCTGTGGGACACGGGCGATGATCTTGGAGTGGAGCGTTACCGCGCCAACTTCAATCGCCTGATGCACTTCGGCCATATCCGAAAGCATCATGCCTTCGCCCGGCTCGCCCTTGCGGTCCATCGACAGATAATAGAGACCCAAGACCATATCCTGTGAAGGAACGATGATTGGCTTACCATTGGCTGGCGACAGGATGTTGTTGGTCGACATCATCAATACGCGTGCTTCCAGCTGCGCCTCAAGGCTCAGCGGAACGTGGACAGCCATCTGGTCGCCGTCAAAGTCGGCATTGAATGCCGAGCAGACCAACGGGTGAAGCTGGATGGCTTTACCTTCGATCAGGACAGGTTCAAACGCTTGGATACCCAAACGGTGAAGCGTCGGTGCGCGGTTCAGAAGCACCGGATGCTCGCGGATAACCTCGTCGAGGATGTCCCAAACTTCCTTGCGCTCTTTCTCTACCCACTTTTTCGCCTGCTTGAGGGTCATTGAAAGACCCTTGGCATCAAGACGCGAGTAAATGAATGGCTTGAACAGTTCTAAAGCCATTTTCTTCGGCAGACCGCACTGATGCAATTTCAGCTCGGGACCGGTCACGATGACCGAACGACCTGAGTAATCGACGCGCTTGCCCAAAAGGTTCTGACGGAAACGGCCCTGCTTGCCCTTCAGCATGTCGGACAGCGACTTCAACGGACGCTTGTTGGCACCGGTGATGGTGCGGCCACGACGGCCATTGTCGAACAAAGCGTCAACGGCTTCCTGCAACATACGCTTTTCGTTACGGACGATGATGTCCGGCGCGCGTAGTTCGATCAGGCGCTTCAAACGGTTGTTACGGTTGATAACGCGGCGATACAGATCGTTAAGATCTGACGTCGCAAACCGGCCGCCATCCAGTGGCACCAGTGGACGCAATTCTGGCGGAATGACTGGAATGACGTCGAGGATCATCCATTCTGGCTTGTTACCTGAATCGATGAAGCTTTCGACGACCTTCAAACGCTTGATGATCTTCTTGGGCTTCAGTTCCGACTTGGTAACCGCAAGCTCGTCAAGCAGATCGGTGCGTTCTTGTTCAAGGTCAAGGTCCATCAACATGGTCTTGACGGCTTCGGCACCGATAGATGCGGTGAATGCGTCTTCGCCATATTCGTCCTGTGCATCGAGCAATTCGTCTTCGCTCAGCAACTGGAACTTCTCGAGCGCTGTCAGGCCAGGCTCGGTTACAATGTAGTTTTCGAAATACAGAACGCGCTCAAGTTGCTTCAACTGCATGTCGAGCAACAGGCCGATGCGTGATGGCAGCGACTTCAGGAACCAGATATGTGCGACGGGAGCAGCAAGCTCGATATGGCCCATGCGCTCACGGCGCACCTTGGTGACCGTTACTTCAACGCCGCACTTTTCGCAGACGACGCCCTTATATTTCATGCGCTTATACTTACCGCACAAGCATTCATAATCCTTCACCGGACCAAAGATGCGCGCACAGAACAGGCCGTCACGCTCTGGCTTGAACGTGCGGTAGTTGATGGTTTCGGGCTTCTTGATTTCGCCGAAAGACCAGCTGCGGATTTTTTCCGGCGACGCAATACCGATCTGGATCTGGTCGAACGTTTCGACCTTGGCGACTGGATTGTTGAATTTGGATAGTTCGTTCATATTCATTTCCTCATTGGGCTATCGCCCATGAAATCCTTGGGACGGGGGCAGGGGGCGGACTTTCGTCCGCCCGTCGCTGCTTATTCCGCTGCCTCGGCAAAGCCCTCGTCGCCTTCGACCAGATCGCGCGCTTTCAGGTCTACATTCAGACCCAATGAGCGCATTTCCTTGACCAGAACGTTGAAGCTTTCGGGGATACCGGCTTCGAAAGTGTCGTCACCCTTGACGATAGCTTCATAAACCTTGGTACGACCGATAACGTCATCGGACTTGACGGTAAGCATTTCCTGCAAGGTGTAGGCGGCGCCATAGGCTTGCAGTGCCCAGACCTCCATTTCCCCGAAGCGCTGACCACCGAACTGCGCCTTACCGCCCAGCGGCTGCTGGGTAACAAGGCTGTAAGGTCCGATTGAGCGGGCGTGGATCTTGTCTTCGACCAAATGGTGCAGCTTCAGCATGTAGATGATGCCCACGGTCACCTTGCGGTCGAACTTGTCTCCGGTGCGTCCGTCGAACAGGTCGGATTGGCCCGATCCGTCTAGCCCGGCCAGTTGCAGCATGGTGGTCACATCGGCTTCGCGCGCGCCGTCAAACACAGGGGTGCCCATCGGCACGCCGGTGATGACATTGCCTGCCAGCTCGATGATGTCCGCATCGCTGCGGCCATTGATTTCCTTGGCATAATCTTCGCCATAGGCATGAACCAGACGCTCGCGCACGGCTTCTGGTGGAGCGGCCGCTTCTGGATCCGGGTTAGCATGGCGCCAATCTTCGAGCGCTTCACCAATCTGTTTGCCGAGACCGCGAGCGGCCCAGCCTAGATGGGTTTCGAAAATCTGCCCGACGTTCATGCGCGATGGCACGCCGAGCGGGTTCAGAACGATGTCGACTGGCGTGCCGTCGGCGAGGAAAGGCATGTCTTCCTGCGGCAATATCCGCGAGATAACACCCTTGTTTCCGTGACGACCGGCCATCTTGTCACCCGGTTGCAGCTTGCGCTTCACCGCGACGAAGACCTTGACCATCTTGAGAACGCCAGGGGCCAGCTCATCGCCACGCTCCAGTTTCTCGCGCCGGTCTTCGAACTTCTCGACAATCAGCTTTACCGCATCGTCATATTGGACTTTGACGGCTTCAAGGTCGCCCTGAATCTTGTCGTCGACAACAGCGATTTTCCACCATTCATGACGCTCCACTTCAGCGAGGTTTTCCTCGTTGATCGTGTCGCCTTTTTTAAGAGCCTTTGGAGCGGCTGCAACGGTTTGACCGATCAGCATATCCCGCAGACGATTGTAAGTAGCACGGTTCAAAATCGAACGTTCGTCCTCACGGTCCTTGGCAAGGCGCTCGATTTCTTCGCGTTCGATGGCCATCGCACGCTCGTCCTTGTCGATGCCGTGGCGGTTGAAAACGCGCACTTCAACGACTGTACCGGCAACGCCCGGCGGCAGCTTCAGCGAGGTGTCGCGCACGTCGCTTGCCTTTTCACCAAAGATGGCGCGGAGGAGTTTTTCTTCCGGCGTCATCGGGCTTTCACCCTTTGGCGTGATCTTGCCGACAAGGATATCGCCGGGATGCACTTCGGCACCGATGTAGACAATGCCCGCTTCGTCGAGGCTGCGAAGAGCTTCTTCACCGACGTTTGGAATGTCGCGGGTGATGTCCTCCGGTCCAAGCTTGGTATCGCGAGCCATCACTTCGAATTCTTCGATATGGATCGAGGTGAACACGTCGTCTTTCACGATGCGTTCGGAGATCAGGATCGAATCTTCGTAATTGTAGCCGTTCCAGGGCATAAACGCGACGAGGCTGTTCTTGCCCAGTGCGAGTTCGCCCAGCTCGGTCGAAGGACCATCGGCGATGATGTCGCCTGCTTCGATAACGTCGCCCACCTTCACCAGAGGCTTCTGGTTGATGCAGGTGTTCTGGTTGGAACGCTGGAACTTTTGCAGGGTGTAGATGTCCACACCGGACTGGCCAGCTTCGACTTCGCCGGTGACGCGGACCACGATGCGGGTCGCGTCGACCTGATCGACGATGCCGGTGCGGCGTGCGCCGATGGCAGCGCCGGAGTCACGGGCTACGGTTTCTTCCATGCCGGTTCCGACAAACGGTGCTTCTGCACGGAGCAGAGGCACAGCCTGACGTTGCATGTTCGAACCCATGAGCGCGCGGTTGGCGTCATCGTTTTCCAGGAACGGGATCAGCGACGCGGCAACCGAAACCAGCTGCTTGGGGCTGACGTCCATCAAGGTAACCTGATCGCGAGGTGCCATCAGGAATTCGCCGGATTCGCGTGACGAAATCAGGTCTTCGGCAAAGCTGCCGTCGGTGTTAAGTTCGGCGTTGGCTTGCGCGATTGTGTTCTTTTGCTCTTCCATCGCCGACAGATAAACCACATCGTCGGTCACCTTGTTGTCGATGACTTTGCGGTACGGCGTTTCGATGAAGCCGTATTTGTTGACTCGGCTGAAGCTTGCGAGGCTGTTGATCAGACCGATGTTCGGGCCTTCCGGCGTTTCGATCGGGCAGATGCGTCCATAATGGGTCGGATGGACGTCGCGGACTTCGAAGCCTGCGCGTTCGCGGGTCAGACCGCCTGGTCCGAGGGCCGAAACGCGGCGCTTGTGCGTCACTTCGGACAGCGGATTGGTTTGATCCATGAACTGCGACAATTGCGACGAACCAAAGAATTCGCGCACCGCAGCAACCGCCGGCTTGGCGTTGATCAGGTCATTCGGCATCACAGTCGAGACGTCTACGCTTGACATACGCTCCTTGACGGCGCGCTCCATCCGCAGCAGTCCAACGCGATACTGGTTTTCCAGCAGCTCGCCGACCGAACGCACGCGACGGTTGCCAAGGTTATCGATATCGTCGATTTCGCCCTTGCCATCCTTCAGGTTCACCAGCTCCTTGACGACCGCGAGGATATCCTCGTTCCGCAAGGTGGTGTGGTCATCCGGCGCATCAAGCTGCAACCGCATGTTCAACTTTACGCGACCCACAGCCGACAGGTCATAGCGGTCCGCATCAAAGAACAGCCCGGCAAACAAAGCCTCTGCGGTTTCGCGCGTTGGCGGCTCGCCAGGGCGCATCACGCGATAGATCGCGTCAAGGCCCATGTCGCGGTTCTCGGCCTTGTCAGCCTTGACCGTGTTGCGCATCCACGCGCCGGTGATGACATGGTCGATGTCGAGCAATTCGATCGCATCAATCCCTGCCTTGTCGAGCATTTCAAGGTTTTCGGCGGTGATTTCATCGCCTGCCTCGACATAAATGCGTCCGGTCTTCTCGTCGATCAGTTCGAACGCCGAATACCGGCCAAAGATTTCCTCGGTCGGGATCAGCAACTGGGTCAAGCCGTCCTTCACCGCCTTGTTGGCAGCGCGCGGTGTAACCTTGGTACCGGCGGGGAAGATCACTTCGCCCGATTTGGCATCCACGATGTCGAACATCGGCTTCGACGCACGCCATTGTTCAGCATTGAAGGGGATGATCCATCCACCCTTGCCACGCTGGAAAGTGACGGTGTCATAGAAATGGTTGAGGATATCCTCATCATTCATGCCCAGACCATAGAGCAACGTCGACACCGGCAGCTTGCGCTTACGGTCGATACGCACGTTGACGATATCCTTGGCGTCGAATTCAAAGTCGAGCCACGAACCGCGATACGGAATGACGCGCGCGGCGAACAGATATTTGCCCGAAGAGTGCGTCTTGCCACGGTCATGGTCGAACAATACGCCCGGCGAACGGTGCATCTGCGACACAATAACGCGCTCTGTCCCGTTGATGAAGAAGGTGCCGTTGTGCGTCATGAGCGGCATATCGCCCATGTAAACGTCCTGTTCCTTGATATCGAGAACCGAGCGCGCTTCGGTGTCGGGATCAACCTCGAACACGATCAGGCGCAGCGTAACCTTCATCTGCGCGGCATAAGTGATTCCGCGTTGACGGCATTCTTCCACGTCATATTTCGGGTCTTCAAGTTCGTAATGCACGAAATCAAGTTCCGAAGTTCCGGCAAAATCCTTGACCGGAAAAACACTGCGAAGCGTCTTTTCAAGGCCCGATACATAACCGATCGAAGGGTCGGAGCGCAAAAATTGCTCATAGCTTTCGCGCTGGACTTCGATCAGGTTGGGCATGTCGATGACTTCGTGAATGTCACCAAAAATTTTACGGATACGCTTTTGACGCGAGAGTGTCGCAGGAGCGGTACGAGATGCCATAAGGTGATTTGCCTCAGTTTAGAAATGTCAGACGCGCAAGAAGGGCATCACAAGACGAAGAAAGGCCGCATGGCGATAGCCCCGGATTCGGGTCCTGCCGTGCAGCCGTTTCGCGATGTGAAAATCCTGTACCGCCAATGCCTTAGCCACGCCTACGCGAAGACGCACCTGTTCCCGACGGTTTGGATGTTGGATTTGGTATAGAGGGGTGGGGGGTGGGGGTCAAGTAGGGTGTATCCCGAGATTCCGTTGGCATTACAGGCGTAAGACCAACCCATCCCCAAACCCGTTCGCATCGAGCCCTTCGACCGCCCGCAGGCCGGGCGCTCAGGATAAACTTCCACCTGTGGGGGAAGTCGCGATGCCGGGAGGTAGCGCGTGTTCAACGTTGTTCTGAAATGATTTCCATCAGCGCGATGTGATGTGGGTGCTGACTTCTTCGTACTAACTGCAAATCTCATGTCGTATAGGCTCAGGTCCAAACCGTCGTTGAGTGATGTTTGTTTATAAAGTGAACGTACGGCAGCTTACCTATAATATACAACAAAAGCTGACTGACCGGATACGACAACAAAGCGGACTTTCCGGATACGACAACAAAGCAGACATTTGGCAGCGAAATAACTGGCATCTTGCGTAAACGCCGATGCGGCGCATAGAAGCGTATGATGGGCAGCGTGGCGGTGTGTGAACGAAATGGATTTTAACGAGAGGAGCCGTTGGCATTATTTCCTGCTTATTTTGCCAATTTTGTGCTTTGAATTCGTCGGGATATCGACGGGCGGTTTGAGTTTTATAAATGTGCCTGAATTATTTATATTCGCTATTTACGTCCCACTGATCGAAGAAACCTTCAAGTTATTTGTATCAAAGCGCTTCAGCTACATGTCATTCAAGATAATAGCTTCATTTGCCTTATTCGAACTAGCTTTTGTTAAAGTGCCAATCATTTGGGCTCTTCCGACAGACCAACTCGCGATTGGGATTGGTTCCGCGTTGCCAGCCTTTGCATTTCACATTGCAACAGCTTTTGCGTATTCAGCTAAACAATCGAAAAACAGGCTTTTAAAGTGCTTTTTTGCGATGACTGCCTTGCACGTGACCCTTAACTTTCTGGCAGGGGCCGACATCAAGCAGCATACATTTTATCTAAGTGCGGGCCTATTGTCTTTTTTGCCTTACTTTTGGTTTTACGTAACTCGTTCCAACGAGGAAATAATGGAGGCAATACATTCCAGCGACGATGCTGCTTGATTAAAGTAAATTTCAACAAATCCGCCGGACTTGCCGGTCAGCAAACGACAACATTGCGGACATTGTCGGTTTATCTTAGCAACTCTAAAGTGTTCTCACTTCGCTTAGCCCTTTTTGCTTTGCTTTCACTAGCGTTGGCTGCGTGTGACCAAAGGTCCGTGCGAAACGAAGAGTCGCTTCCACCCCTGCTTTCAAAGCTCAGAGTTTGCGGAATGGACATATCCAAAGCCACACTCGTTGAGCGGCCTGCTAATCAGCGGCACATCTACTTGGCAAATCATTCGGCCATGACGAATGACGAGCTCGATTGTGTCGCGACGTTGCTCGTCGGTGCTGGCTATGGGTTGCGATCTCAGGCCGGGCAGTCCCAATACTATTATGATGAGGCTTGGAAGCAAGCTTTCCGGCGACTCATTGCTGCTAAGTCGGAAGAATGGCTGAGAAAAAATCGGCCAAAACTGGATATTCCTCGGTACGAGGGTGTCTCGGCCCTACAACAATATGCTCGCTCGGTTGAACGAGTTTGCGGAGCTCCGCGAAATTATGCCGAGATCATCGTTCTGAACAAACATACTTATGTCAACTTCGCTTACCGTGAGGGTCAAGATCAAGATTCGCTTCGCTGCGTCGAGGCGGTATTTGCTGCCAAAACAGTAAACGAAGACCTCGAACTCAACTTCGGAGGAGGTGTCCCGTAGGTTCTGCTTTCCATCTGTGGACGCCCCTAAAGATGCAAGCGGTTTTTGAGAGGGGTGCATGTAGTCGGATGCTGCCATCTGTCCGGCCTCTTGATGCAGCATAGCTGCGGGCCCGTATGGGAGTTCGCGGACCGGAACCACATCAC
>NZ_JBGSRI010000048.1:0-43038 GCF_041737645.1 Sphingorhabdus sp. | reverse complement strand
CCGCCTGCGTCCGCGCGCCTTGCCTTCCGGGCCGATGACCCAGCGGCGCATCTCGACCGTTTCCTGTCCGGTAAGCGCGGCGGCGAACATCGAATCGGCGGCGTCGAACAGATGATGTCCTTCGTCAAAGATGATCCGTGTCGGGCGGCTGACTTCGTCGCGGCCGCGTGCGGCGTTGACCATCATCAGCGCGTGGTTGGCGATGACGATATCCGCCTGCACAGACGCACGCGCTGCACGTTCGATGAAGCATTTCTTGTAATGCGGGCATCCGGCATAGATGCACTCGCCCCGCCGGTCCGTCAGCGCGGTCGAGCCATTGCGCCGGAACAGCGTGGGCAGCCAACCGGGCAAATCCCCACCGATCATATCGCCATCACTGCTATAGGCCGCCCAGCGCGCCACCAGATGCGCCAGCGTCGCCGCCCGTCCGGCAAAACCGCCCTGCAACGCGTCTTCGAGATTCAGCAGGCACAGATAATTTTCGCGGCCCTTACGCACCACCACCTTCTGCTTGAAGATTTCGGGGTCCGGGTAAATCCGCCGCGCCTCGCGCACCAATTGGCGTTGCAGCGCCTTGGTAAAGGTCGAAATCCACACCGCGCCATCGGCATGATGCGCCCAGAGCGATGCGGGCGCGAGATAGCCGAGCGTCTTGCCGATCCCGGTTCCGGCCTCGGCCAGTACCATATTGGGTTCGCCCTTGCGCGCGCGGGGCGCAAAAATGCGGGCGGCGGCCTGCGCAAAGTCGCGCTGTCCTTGCCTTGTTTCGGCGCCGTTGCCGACGAGGGATGCAAGCTGCGCCTGTACCGCATCGGGGTTCAGCGTGATGACGCGCGGCGGGGTGCGCGGTGCGGCCTCCTCCCATTCGGGCAGCCGCGCGAACAGCCAGCGTTCGGGCTTTTCGGGCTTGGCAAGATGGCGCAGCAATAGGTTCGCCCAAGGCCAGCGCACCCGCATCAACGCCTGCGCGCTGTCCCATGCACCCTCGCGTTCGGGCCATGCGGGGTCGGCCAATGTGGCGAGAAGTTTGTGCGTGGCGGTGAGAAGGAGATGCGGGACTTTCTCATCGCTCCAGCCGCCGTCGGGCGAATCCGGTGCAATACCCAGCACCGCCGCCAACCCCTTTGCGGTCGGCACGACAAAGCGCGCTGGATGCACAAAGGCGAACAGTTCCAGCACGTCCAGCCCCGACAATTCCGCATAGCCCAACCGCTGCGCCACCAGAGGCGCGTTGAGCATTATCATCGGCGTTTCGGCCGCACGACCGACCGCCTCCCCCTTACCTACCGTGCGAATCTGCCCATCGGGCGTCGCCATCCAGATACCGGCATGGCTTGCATGCAGCGCTGGAAAGGTTAGGGGAGATTGCATAAGCGCAAGAGTGGCGCAAACAGAACGAAAGAGCAACACGTGACTGACCTCCGCGAGATCGCAAATCAATCCAAAGCCTGGCCTTATGAAGAGGCGCGGCGGCTTTTGAAACGCTATCCGCAGGGGAAGCCGGGCGGTGTGCCTATAGTCTTTGAATGTGGCTATGGCCCGTCGGGCCTGCCGCATATCGGCACTTTCAACGAGGTGCTCCGCACGACGATGGTGCGGAATGCCTTTGCGACGATGTCCGATGCACCGTCGCGCCTGATCGAATTTTCCGATGATATGGACGGCTTGCGTAAAGTGCCCGACAATGTGCCCAATCAGGCGATGCTGACCGAACATCTCGGCAAGCCCTTGTCGCGCATTCCCGATCCGTTCGAAAAGTTCGAAAGTTTCGCGGCGCACAACAATGCAAAGCTGCGTGAATTTCTGGACCAGTTCGGGTTCGAATATGAATTTATTTCGTCCTCCAGCCAATATGAAAGCGGCGCTTTTGACGCCGCGTTGAAGGGTGTTCTCCTCCATTATCAGGCGATCATGGACATCATGCTGCCGACACTTCGCAAGGAACGCGCGGCGACCTATTCACCGGTGCTGCCGATCAGCGAAAAGAGCGGCATTGTTCTGCAGGTGCCGGTCGAAGTGGTTGATGCCGAAGCGGGGCTGATCGCCTTTGACGATGCGGGCGAGCGGGTCACGCAATCCATTTTGGGCGGCAAGGCGAAGCTGCAGTGGAAAGTCGACTGGGCGATGCGCTGGGTCGCGCTGGGCGTCGATTATGAAATGTATGGCAAGGACCTGACCGACAGCGGCGTGCAGTCGGGCAAGATCGCGCGCGTGCTCGGCGGACGTCCGCCAGAAGCCTTGATCTATGAAATGTTCCTCGACGAAAAGGGCGAAAAGATTTCCAAGTCCAAGGGCAATGGCCTCGCGCTTGAAGACTGGCTGAAATACGGGACCGAAAACAGCGTCGCCTTTTACGCCTATCGCGAACCCAAAAGTGCAAAGCAGCTGCATCTGGGCGTCGTGCCCAAGGCGGTGGACGAATATTTCCAGTTCCGCGCACAATGGCATGACCAGCCGGTCGAAAAGCGGCTCGGCAATCCGGTGCACCATATCCACAATGGCAATGTTCCTACAGGCCAGCCGCCGGTGACCTTTGGCTTGCTGCTCAACCTTGTCGGCGTGATGGGTGCAGGCGCGAGCGAGGAGCAGGTTTGGACTTATCTTGGCAATTATGCCAAGGATGCGACCGCCGAAAATTCGCCCGAGCTGGCCGAGCTGATCCCCATTGCACTCGCCTATAACCGTGATTTTGTTGCGCCTACCTTGCACAAGCGCAAGCCTGAAGGCGTGGAAATAGCAGCGTTGCAGTCCTTGGACGCGCGGCTGGCCGAACTGCCCGCAGATACCAGCGCCGAAGATATCCAGAATATCGTCTATGAAATCGGCAAGGAAGGCGGCTTCGAAAATCTGCGTGACTGGTTCAAGGCGCTTTATGAAACATTGCTCGGATCCAGCGCCGGTCCGCGCATGGGCAGCTTCATCGCGCTTTATGGCATCCAGAACAGCCGCGCCCTGATTGCGGAGGCTTTGACTTGACGACACCCCGGACGGTCGACGATCTCGCACTCGAATTGCTTGGCAAAACAAGCGATGCTCTGTCGCCTGCCGAAAGCCGTGTTCTCGAACGCATCCACAAGCGTGAATCCATCAGTAAGGACATGGGTGTCACCCACGAAGACGATGCGACCTATGGCGAGCGGCTGTCAGACCATGTTGCGGCGGTCGGCGGCAGTTGGGGGTTCATCATTGCATTTGGCGTGGTGCTCTTTGGCTGGATGATCCTGAATTCTCAGATACTGGGGCGGATGGGTCTGGCGTTCGATCCCTATCCGTTCATTTTCCTGAATCTGATGCTTTCCACTTTGGCAGCCATCCAGGCGCCGATCATCATGATGAGCCAGAACCGTCAGGCCGACAAGGATCGGGCGGCAGCATCGCATGATTATGAGGTCAATTTGCGGGCCGAACTGGAAATCCTGCGCCTGCATGAAAAGGTCAATCATCTGATCGAAGCGGTTGCAAAGATAGACGGCCAGTCGGATGGGAAAACAAAATGACCGTTATCGCGGCCCGCCTCTACCGAGATGGCAAAATGGTTGCCGATATCGACCTGACCAAGCCGATACCTCATGTTGATAAGCCGGGCGAATTCATCTGGATCGGCATGCATGAACCCGATGACGGATCTCTGAAGCGCATTCAGGAACATTTTTGCCTGCACCCGCTGGCGGTCGAAGACGCGCTTGATCCGCGGCATCTGCCTAAGATGGAGGCCTATGGCGACCATTTGTTCCTCGTCGCCCGGACCGCGCATCTTCACGGCGACAAGATCGAATATGGGAATACCGCAATCTTCGTTGGGCGGCAGTTCATCATTACCGTCCGTCATGGCTCCGAACGGGCGCATAGCCAGCTTCGCGCGCAACTGGAAGCAACGCCGTGGCTGCTCAAGCATGGCCCTGATTATGTGCTGCACGCAATTCTGGATTTCGTCGTCGACGGATATTTTCCGGTGGTCGATGCGCTGGAAGAAAAAGTGCTCGCGATGGAAGATAACGCGATCGACATGTTCCTAAATCGTGCCGAAACCGCGCGCCTGTTCACCCTGCGCCGCGAACTGTTCCGGTTACAGCGGATTTTGGGCCCGATCGAAGATCTGGCCAGCCAGTTTCTAAATCTGCATCTGCCACAGATTGACCAGAATATTCATCCTTATTTCCGCGACCTGCTCGACCATATCCGGAGGGTCATTTACCGGGCAGATGGACTGCGGGACACGCTGACCTCGGTGATCGAGACCAGCAGCCTGCTTGAACAGCAGCGGCAGGGTGCGACGACACGGCAGCTGGCGGCTTGGGCAGCCATTCTAGCGGTGCCGACAGCGATTGCCGGAATTTACGGCATGAATTTCGAATTCATGCCTGAACTGCGCTGGAAATATGGGTATTTCGTCGTAGTCGGCTTGATGGCGACAGTTTGTCTTTCGCTTTATGTCCGGTTCAAGCGGGCTGGCTGGCTGTAACCTTACGCAGGACCGTCCGGTAATCGGGCTCGATCGTCATCCGGTGGTGATAATTCCCTTCGCCCAGCATCGCATGGGCAAGGGGCAGGCTGTAGCATGGCACGCCCATGAACAGATGATGCTCGCTGTGGAAATTCACCCAATAAGGCGCGACGGTCGTCCGCTCGACAAGATCGGCATAAGTGGTGCGCGCATGGGAAAAGGGATCGTCGCTGCCCGTGCTGGTACAGGCGTGTTCTGCAATATTGCGGACCCGCAGGAAAAGCTGGAATGTGGTCGCCAGCGCCACCAGCCACAGCGCGAAGGGCAGCCAGCCCCAGAAAATCAGGGAGACCGCGAGCAGCACCGCCTGAACGCCCAAAAAGCGCCCTACGGTTCGGGCCGTCGTTTTGGCGCCGTCGATATTTGCCACCGGCGAATCGATGCCCGACCGGCTTTGCAGGTTGAGCATTCGGCCCGCGCTGGTGTCGCGCTTGGCCGAGGCATCGCCGCTTTCATGTCGCAGCATCGCCTGTAACCCGCGCCATGCGGCGCCGAACTGCGCTGTACGTTGTTTGAAAAAGGTCTGGCCCGTTAGGTCGCGGATCGCCTTGCGGCGCAGGCTGTCGCGGCTGGTGGGGAAGGGCGCGGACAGCGACAGGTCGGGGTCCTCGGGCTGCTGCGTGAATTTATGATGCGTCAGATGATAGGCGCGATAAGCGTGCAGATCGCTGCCGGTCGCTGCGCCGGTGAGCCATTGGCCCAGAAAATTGTTCAGCTTGCGGTCGGGATGGAGCAGGCCGTGCGCGCCTTCGTGCATCAAAATGGCAAGGCCCAACTGGCGACCGCCGAGGATGACCAGCGCCACCGGCGTTGCGATAAGACCTGCGACCCAGCTCCACTGCCACGCTGCCGCTGCGCCAAATGCGGCGAACGCCACGACAAGCCATGCATGGACGATGAGCCACACCCCGCGCCAGCGCGACACCGTGGTAATCCGCGACCAGCGGTCGGCCCCGAATATCTTTCGGGGATTGGCGGCTTTTACCGCTGGCATGGGAACTCTCCTATTCTCATACTCCTGTCATAGCGCAAAAGCCGGGGGCAGCCAAATCCGTTACGTTAATGCGCTCGCGGCGAAAGCCGCCATCTCGGCCTGGGCGGCGCGCGATTCGCGGAAGGAGAAGATTGGCCAAACGTGCAGCATCTCCGACAGCTCACGATACAGGATTGCCGGATGCTTCGCCTTCAGGGCGCGTGCATCGGTTACCAATATGTCGTCCCCGCCGCCAAAGGCCAGAACCGGCGGCAGGTCGTTCCAACTGCCGAACAGTGGGCTACACCGCGGATCGGTGAGTGGCAGGTCCGCGGCATAAATTCGTCCGGCGTCCGAAATACCGCTGATGGTCAGAATGCCATCGCGCCTTTCGATCTGCGCCTGATCGGGATGCGCGGGGTCAAGGTTGAGCCAAGGGCAGATCAGGATCAAGGCTGCGGCGCCCGGATCTCTGGCATCGCGGGCCAGTTGGGCAACTGCTGCGGTTAATCCTCCGCCCGCAGAATCGCCGGACATAATGAACGGCGTGCCGTTTTTGTCGGCGGCATATTGGCGATAAAATTCCATCGCCCATGCTATCACCGCCTCTGCGTCGCTTTCGGGCGCCAGCGGATAAAGCGGTGCGGTCACCGACCAGCCGTGCATTTGGGCCATATGCGCCAGAAATGCCCAATGCACATCCGCGGCCGGATAAACATAACCCCCGCCATGCCAGTACAGGACATGGGTAGTGGGTTCGCGGTCTTTGGGAGCAAGGGTCCAAACCGGACGCCCGCCAAATTCGCTGTGTTCGACACGAAGATTGCTGCGTGCTTTGGCGTTGGGTTCGGGCAATGGTTGGCTGCGTGCCTTGGTGATATTTTGGCCAAATTGTGGGCCGCCGGTAAACATCTTCCGGTATATGCCAGTCGTGCGCAGGACAAAGCCCGTCAGGCGGGCGATCAAACTTGGCATTTAGGGCTCCTTGTTGCTCCAGCCTACAACAAGGAGCCTATTGCCTTTATTTCGACGCTGCAATCCAGTAGTCGATTTTCTTTTCAAGAACGGTCAACGGCAACGCGCCGGTGTTTAGGACCTGATTGTGAAACTCCCTGACATCGAATTTCTTGCCCAGTTCCTTTTGCGCTTTGGCCTTCAACCGTTGAATGGTCAGCGCGCCGATTTTGTAAGCCAATGCCTGTGACGGAATGGCGATGTAACGCTCGACTTCTGCCGTCGCATCGGTTTTGCCCATGTCGCTGTTGGCGAGCATATAGTCGATGGCCTGGTCGCGGGTCCAACCCTTGCTGTGCAAACCGGTGTCGACCACCAGCCGCATCGCGCGCAGCATTTCGTCCGATAATGTGCCGAACCGCTGATATGGGTCTTTGAACAGGCCCATATCATAGCCCAATGTTTCGGAATACAGCGCCCAGCCTTCGACATAAGCGGTGTTGCCGCCAAATCGCATAAACGCAGGGAGAGCTTCGTTTTCCTGCGCGATGCTGATCTGGAAATGGTGGCCCGGCGCGCCTTCGTGCAAATAGAGCGTGGTCATTCCGGGTGTGGTCCGGCTGGGCAGGTCATAAGCGTTGAAATAGAAAACACCGGGGCGTTTACCGTCGGGTGTTCCGCCCTGATAACTTCCGCCCGCCTCATATTTCTCCCGGAATTCTTCATAAGGCTTGATTTCAAGCGGGGCCTTGGGGAGATATTTGAACTGCGTTGAAATCAGGCCGTCGACGGTTTTGCCGATGTCATAATAGCCTTGGGTCAACGCTTCACGGCTGGCGGGCTTGAACTTCGGGTCGGAACGCAGATATTCAAAAAATTCAGGTAATGTGCCTTTGAAGCCGACTTCTGACTTGATTTTTTCCATGCCGGTTTTGATACGCGCCACTTCGGATAGGCCGAGCGTGTGGATTTCGTCCGCCTTTAACGGCAATGTCGTCGTCTGCTCGATCTGATACTGATAGAGTATTTCGCCGCCCTTCATCGCGGACAGGCCAACCTGTTCGCGGGCGAGCGGCAGATAACTGTCGCGCAGGAAATCGCGCATGCGGGCGTTGACGGGATAGAGTCCCTTTTCGACGATCTCGCGATATTCGGAGGTCAAACGCGTTTTGTCAGCCTCGCTAAAACTTTCGGGGAAACTGAGTACAGGGCCATAATAAGGCGATTCCTCGGTCTTTTGTCCCAATTGGGTATTTAGCTGGTCAATGACATTGACAATGGTCAGCTTCGTTTCAAACACGCCTGTCGCCATGCCCTGCCGGAACCGGTCAATCGACCGGTCCATCAGCACGATGAATTCCTTATGGCGTTTCAGGTTATTGTCATAGTCTTCGACCGTCTTGAACGGTGCCGCGCCTTTGCCGCTCGCAAAGGTCGGGTAAAATGTGTGAAAGCCGGAGAAATGGTTCAGTGGACGCACGACGGTCAGGTCCATGATTTCCTTGGAAAGGCCCTTGAGCCCGTCAATCTGGCCCTGCTTGAACACATCATAAGCGATCTTGTCGGTGGGGTTCAGCTTTTCGCGGTCAATCGCTTTCAGATTTTCCAGATTGGCCTCGGCAGCCTTTCTTTCATTGGCGAAATATTCGTCGCTGATGAAATCGCCAAAGCGGTCGGCATAGCGCATATCGCCGCGAAACAGGGCGTTCAACGGGTTGCGTTTCAGGCTACCTTCGTCATCGGCGGCGAACAAGGCGGTCAATTTTTGGCCTTCGGTCTGCGTGGCTTGGGTAACAGGGGCAGTTTGCGCGCCAGCTGCGGTCGCCACGGACGCCGATAGTACCGCACCGGCGAGCAACAAGAATTTAAAGGATTTCACAAACATATCTCCATAAATCATCACGCTAGGGAAGGCAGCGTATCGTGATCCCACTCTTTAACCATCTACGTTCTGCCGCAACCGCAATTCGACAGACGGCATTTCCCGACACTATTTTGGCGTATTGATTTCCAGCCAGTTATTTTGACGATACCATTTGGTGATAACGTGCTTCACGCCCTTGATCACCGGCGTTCCGGTGTGCAGCGTTTTATAATTCAGCGTGCCGTCGGGTTTCACATTGTTCCATATCAGCATCATGCCAGCCTGCGGGCGCACGCCCAGACCCAGATGCGGAAATTCGGTGGCCCCGCCTTCTTCAGGTTCGTTCAGGAAAATCATCGCGGTCCAACTTCGTTGTCCACCCGTCGGGCCCTCCTGTTCCCAATAGCTTTGACCGGGGTGGAAGAAATCATGATGCGCCTTGAATTCCTGACCGACCTGATAGCGTTGGCCCTGCATTGTTTCGGCATAATCATTTTCGATGCCAAGCACATCGCTCATCCGCGCTTCGACCTTGGCAATGAAGGCGTCCCAGCGGTTGAGATGGCAGCTATAGCTGGTCCGGAAGCCTGCCTGTTCTGTGCCCTTGTACAGCGTCGATGGCACGGCATCGGCATCGATTTTGCCGATTAACGTCTTGCAATCCGCTTTGCCCAGGAAACCCTGATACAGATATAATTGGGCATCGGCGTGCTCGACCTGCTGCACCAATGGGTTGGCCTTCAGCCTTTTGGTGACATGCACGCCGATACGGGCCAGCTTTGCCGGATCGTTATTGGCGTCAAATTCTTTTATAGGAGTATCTTCAAGCATATCGGGTCCGAATCAGGGAACGATGCGGCCTCTTACCATGACCCATGACGGATTTTCGAGTGTTGTGATGTTGGTCAGCGGATTTTCCGCGACCGCGACCAGATCGGCCGAATAACCGATCGCGATTTTCCCGATTTCATTTTCCATGCCGAGCGTCTTCGCAGCGATGGTGGTGGCACTGGCCAGCGCTTCTGACGGGGTCAGTCCGGCTTTGACCAGCAACGCAAATTCTTTGCCATTGCTGCCATGTTCAAACACGCCTGCATCCGTGCCGAACGCGACGGTGACGCCCATGGCCTTGGCCCGGGTCACTTGCCGTCCTGCGGCCTCCAGCGCTTGCCGGGCTTTCACCTCGACCGTGGGGGTGTAAATGCCTTTGCCAAGCCGCGCGCGAACACCCTCAAGCGCCATCAGCGTCGGGACCAGCACGGTGCCCTTGGCCTTCATCACCTTGAGCGCAGCCTCGTCGGCGAAGGTTCCGTGGTCAATGGTATCAATGCCCGCCGCCGAAGCTGCCTCGATACCGCGTGCACCATGGGCATGGGCCATGACCTTCAGGCCCAGCGAATGCGCGGTGTCGGCGATGGATTTCATCTCCGCATCGGTAAAATGCGCCTCCAGCCCGCGACCCTGTTGCGAAAGGACACCGCCAGTCGCGGTAATCTTGATGACATCCGATCCCAGCCGCGATGATTTACGCACCTTTTCGGCGCACTCCACCGGACCGGTACAGGTATAGCCGGTGTCGAGCGCGGCCAGCACATCCTTGCGGAAACCGGTGACATCACCATGCCCGCCCACAATGGACAGAGCAGGACCAGCGGCGATAATGCGTGGTCCGACAATCTTGCCCTCTGCCGTGCCGCGGCGCAGGACAAAGGCGGTGTTTTGAGCCGATCCAGCTTCACGCACGGTGGTAAATCCGGCCTTTACCGTGAGGGCGGCGTTCTTGACGCCCATGACCACGCCCCATTCGTCGGGGTCAACCGCTTCGTCACGAAAGTCACCGCCGGGGTCACCGGTCAGATGAACATGGAGGTCAATAAATCCGGGCACCACGGTTTTGGAGGACAGATCGACGACAACGTCGGCCTGAAACGGGTTGGTGGTACCTTTTGCAATTTCCTTGATCCGGCCATCCTCAACGAGAATGACGGCAGGTCCGGTCGGTCCGGTTATCGCATCGGGCATGAGGTTGCCGACCAGGATCGCCTGCGTCTCGGCCAACACAGGTGCCGTGGCGGCCAGCGCGATACTGGCCAGAAGGACGGAACGGACCATAAAAATCTCCCTGCTGATTTGGCGGGAGATTGAGCAGCTTGCGCCGATGTTACAAGCAAAAAAAGACCCGAACGTCTGGGACGCCCGGGCCATGTGTCTTTGTCGTCAGGTTTCTTACCAGAAGAAATCGTGAATCGCGTCCACCACGCGGCCGGACCGCAGGTCGATCAGCAACACGTCATCATAATAGCGCACCCAGCGATAGGGGCCATAAGCAGGTGGCAAGCGATAATAATATGGGTCGCTGATCCAGTAACGGGATCCGAAAAAGGCCGAACCGATATTGATACCTATACCATACCGGCGATAGCTGTGCCCCCGATAGGGCGAATAATAGCGGCCGGGGTTGTAATGGTTGCGATAACGGTCGCGATGTCCGCTCCAATTATAACGGCTGTCATTTCGCCAGGTCTGTTTCCAACGGTAGTTCTGGTTTTGATTCCCGCGGTATCCGCGATCATCTCTATCGTTATCGTTGTTCCATTGGCGGTTGTTCTCGCCACCTCCATTACGCCGTTCCCCGCCACGATACCGGCGATCATCGTCATTGCGCTCGCGCCCGCGTTCCTGCGACCAGTTGCGGACTTGCACCGGATTTGGTTGTTCTTGGACGCCTCGGCCGGATTGTTCGCGGCTGCGATTGTTTCCATCATCACTGCGATTTCTGAAATTGCGTTCGCGCTCGCGCCCGCCTTCTTGCGACCGGTTGCGGACTACTACCGGATTTGGTTGTTCTTGGACGCGCTGGCCGGATTCTTCGCGGCCGCGATTGTTTCCATCATCACTGCGAATTCTAACATTGCGCTCGCGCTCGCGCCCACGTTCTTGCGACCAGTTGCGGACTTCTACCGGATTTGGTTGCTCTTGGACGCGTTGGCCGGATTCTTCGCGGCCGCGATTGTTTTGTGCGTCACCGCGAACTCTGACATTGCGCCGTCCTTCGCGTTCTTCACCTTCTCCACGTTTGAAATTCGCATTGTCGTCAAAGTTAGAAGACACGGGTCCCATCTGTGTTGCGGCCTGCGAAACGGCTGGCGTCATCAAGGACGTGGCTGCCAAAGTGGCCAAAATAATCTTCTTCATAATCATTCCCCAAAGCGGGCGCCCGATGCCCCGGCATGAACTGGTTAATGGCCGAGTCGTTCTGAAGCGTAGCTGAATTACCTGTACATGTTCATGAAAGGAAGCGTTTTGATGAACAAGACGGCCGCCGTCGATCAACCCAATTTGTCAAACGGGATGTCGAGCACCGGAAATTGCTCCCATCCGTTAAAGTCGAAATGCCACCATTCGTTGGACAGGCCGCTGAAACCTTCCGCTTCCAGATAGCGTTGCAACCTCGCGCGGTTCTCGATCGCTCTGGTGCTCGCCCCCATATAATCGCGATGCGCCTTTTCGGAGAAATCGTCGAATTCGGTCGGCATCTCGACAAGCTGGCCGTTCGCGAGATCATGCAGTGTGAGATCGACCGCACACCCGCGATTATGTTTCGAACCGCGCTTGGGGTTGGCGACATAATTTTTCTTTGGACCAGCCGGCGTTGCATCCCATAGCTTCTTGGTCACGCGCCAGGGACGATAGGCGTCGTAAATCGTCAGGCCGAAACCTTCGGCCCGGGCCGCCGTGCTTGCCCGTGCGACCGCTTGCGCGGCAGGTGCTGTCAGAAACGCCCGCGCTTCATCATATAGAATTACGCCGGTGAAATTGTTCGTCGTCGCGTAACGCATGTCGAGCCGGATATTCGGGTCGACCTTGACCAGCTCGACCAACCTGCCGGGATCCGCCGCCGCCAAATCCTTTGCCTGTCTGGCCGGTATAAAGGGAACGTCCTTGTCCGGCCGGGCAGGTGCGCAGCCACTGAGTGGCAATAATGCCAGCCCCAGCGCCACCTGCCGGCGGGAGAGGTTTATTTGGCGTCCTTGGCCAGCCATTCTTCGAGCCATTTGATCGTGTAATTCCCGTTCTGGAAATCCGGGTCTTCGAGCAATTTCTGATGTAAAGGAATGGTCGTCTTCATGCCTTCGATTACAAACTCCCCAAGCGCGCGCCGCAAGCGCATCAGGCAGCCTTCGCGTGTCTGCCCGTAAACGATCAGCTTGGCGATCATGCTGTCATAATAAGGCGGCACCTTATAGCCATGGTACAACCCGCTATCGACGCGGACATACAGGCCACCGGGCGGGTGGTACCAGCTTACCGTGCCGGGTGAGGGCATGAAGGTGACCGGATCTTCGGCATTGATTCGGCATTCGACCGCATGTCCTGTGAAAGTCACTTCGTCCTGGGTGAAGGACAAAGGCTTGCCCTCGGCCACGCGGATCTGTTCGCGGACGAGGTCGAGGCCGGTTATCATTTCGGTCACCGGATGCTCCACCTGCAAACGGGTGTTCATTTCGATGAAGAAGAATTCGCCATTTTCCCAAAGAAACTCGATGGTGCCCGCGCCGCGATAGCCCATGTCGGCCATGGCCTTGGCGCAGATATTGCCCATGCGGTCACGCTCCGCCGTCGACAGGACCGGCGAAGGCGCTTCTTCGAGAACCTTCTGGTGGCGGCGCTGCAACGAACAGTCACGCTCGCCCAGATGCACGGCATTACCATTGCCATCGCCAAAAATCTGGAATTCGATATGGCGCGGATTTCCGAGATATTTTTCGAGATACACGGTCGCATCGCCAAAGGCTGCCTTGGCCTCGGTCCCGGCCTGCTGCATCTGGGACTCGAGTTCATCCTCGTTATTGACCACCTTCATACCGCGACCACCGCCGCCCGATGCGGCCTTGATGATCACGGGGTAGCCGATGTCACGAGCGATCGCTTTCGCTTCGGCAACATCCTCAATGGCGCCATCGCTGCCCGGAACCAGCGGTAATCCTAAAGCGCCAGCCGAGCGCTTGGCCTCCACTTTGTCGCCCATGGTGCGGATATGTTCGGGTTTGGGGCCGATCCACGTGATGTCATGGCTCTCGACGATTTCGGCGAACTGTGCATTTTCGGACAGAAAACCGTAACCCGGATGGATTGCATCGGCGTGGCTGATTTCGGCGGCAGAAATAATCGCAGGAACATTAAGATAGCTGTCTATCGCAGCAGGCGGCCCGATGCAGATTGCTTCGTCGGCGAGGCGCACGTGCATGGCTTCGGCGTCGGCTGTCGAATGGACCGCAACAGTTTTGATTCCCATTTCATGCGCGGCACGATGGATGCGAAGCGCAATCTCGCCGCGATTGGCGATCAGGATTTTTTCAATGCCCATATTTACGCGATGACCATAAGCGGTTGGTCGAATTCCACAGGCTGGCCGCTTTCGACATAAATCTCGGTCACGGTGCCGCTGTTGGGTGCGATAATCGGGTTCATCACCTTCATGGCTTCGATAATCATCACCGTATCACCGGCCTTAACCTGCTGCCCAATGCTGGCAAAAGGCGCAGCATCGGGTTCTGGCGTGAGATAGGCGGTACCGACCATCGGCGATTTGAGCGCATTGGCTGACACAGCAGCGGCCTCAACAGCGTGTGATGCGGCAACGGGTGCCGCGGATGATGCGGCTACGGGTGCAGCAGCGACAGGTGCGGCGATCGCTGTGATTGTTCGCGAAACGCGGATCTTGCGATCGCCGTCTTCGATTTCAATTTCGGTAAGGCCAGTATCGTTCAGCATGTCGGCCAATTCGCGGACCAGATCGGTATCCACCTGCATTCCACTGTTGCTACCTGCTTTTGCCGCCATTTTTTGCTCCTTGTGCCCCGAATTTTGATTTGCTGCGTTTAATGTCAAACTTGTAACGCTGCGTCCAGCGCCAGTTGATAGGACTTTGCGCCGTGTCCTGCAAACACCGCTTTCGCGGCCATGCCCACATAGCTCACATGCCGGAACTCTTCACGGGCATGCGGATCGGACAAATGGACCTCGAAAACCGGCACTTTGATGGCCTTGATTGCATCCAGCAAGGCAATCGACGTGTGCGTATATCCCGCCGCGTTCAATAGCACCGCTTTTGCGCCTTCGGCCTGCGCCTCGTGCAGCCAGTCGATCAAATGGCCTTCATGGTTCGATTGCCGGAAATCGATCTCTGCCCCGGCATCGCGCGCCTGATCGTCGAGCATCGCGGCGATATCATCAAGCGTATCATGGCCGTAAATCTCCGGCTCGCGCGTGCCGAGCAGGTTCAGATTGGGGCCGTTCAGTACAAAAATCAGATCAGTCAAACTATTGGCTCTCGCTTAAAAATCATAGGTCAGGCCGATACGGGTGACCGTATCGGTTTCCTCTTTGCCCTGCAACGGCCGGTCCTGATAGCGCAGGTCATAGGAAATCTGTGAAGAAATCCGCCCGGTCAGTTTTGCCTGCAGGCCCGTAATCGTGCGAATACTATTGCTGTCTTCTTCTGACACCAACTCCATATTATGGGATAGCCGCACCTTGTCATTCATCTGCCAACTGCTGGTCAATGCGCCACGACCTGCAAGATTGGATCTTTGAATGCCAGAGCGGGTCCATTCTCTGCGGTATGCTGGGCCAGCCTCCAATGAAATGGCGACATTCGGTTCACGCACCACGCGCCAGCCAAGGCCAAGGCTGGATGTCGCCCGATGATCGAGGCCAGCCAGAACGTCGCGTTCATATTCGATGATGCCTAAGGCATAATAGCGGTCGCCAATTGTCCAGTCGCTTTGATAGGCGGCGTTCAGATATTCGCGCGATGTGCGGCCTTCGCTTTCCTGATAATCGCCCCGCAGCCGTACCTGGTGCGACCATGCGGTTCCGGTGCGTTTGATAACAGCACCGACGGTGATGCCGAAACTGTCCGTGTTGCCGCTGGTGTGAAATCCACCCAAATCGCCCCGTCCTGACCATTTGACGGGTGGTGGTGTCGGGGGTGCAGGCGTTGGCGCGGGTGCGGGCGTTACAGGGACTGCCGCCGTTATCTGCTGCGCGCGGCTGCTTTCCAGCGCCAGCAGCAGATTGTCGATGTCGACGCTTTCGGCCGGATAGGTGAGCCGCGCAAATTTGACCACGGCGGCAAGTTCTGCGGCATTGCCCTCCCGTGCCGTAACCTCCATCATCTGCCGCACCGGCTGGGGCAGTTGGGCAAAAGCGGGCGCGGCGCACGCCAGACCCGCGAGCAACACTAAAAATGATCGATATCGTGGCCGCATAGGACGCCTTTTTGGCAAGCCGGGTTGCTATTGCAATTGCTCTCTTCCTATATGGGGCAAATCAGAAAAAGCGAGACGAAATGGCCCTTTCCCAGATGACCGACAGTATTTCCATCCAACTGAACGGCGACCTGCGCCGCGTGGCCGCTGGAATCAGCGTTGCCGATCTGGTTCGCGAAATCGGTCTCGACCCGGCAAAGGTCGCGGTCGAACGCAACCTGGAAATCGTATCCCGCTCCACCTTGGCCGATGTTTGTATCGCCGATGGCGATACACTTGAGATCGTGCATTTTGTCGGCGGCGGACAGGATGACAGCTGGACCGTCGCTGGCCGGACATTTTCGTCACGGCTGATCGTCGGCACGGGCAAGTATAAGGACTTTGAACAAAATGCGGCTGCGCTGGTGGCGTCGGGGGCCGAAATCATCACCGTGGCGGTACGCCGGGTCAATGTGTCCGACCCCAACGCGCCGATGCTCACCGACTATATCGATCCTAAAAAATACACCTATCTGCCCAACACCGCCGGATGCTTCACCGCGGACGACGCGATCCGAACCTTGCGGCTGGCGCGTGAAGCGGGTGGCTGGGATCTGGTGAAGCTGGAGGTATTGGGGGAGGCGAAGACGCTTTACCCCGATATGCGCGAAACATTGAAGGCGACCGAAGTGCTGGCCAAAGAGGGCTTTCTGCCCATGGTCTATTGCGTCGATGATCCCATTGCCGCGAAGCAACTGGAAGAAGTAGGCGCAGTGGCGATCATGCCCTTGGGTGCGCCGATTGGTTCGGGACTGGGTATCCAGAACCGCGTGACGATCCGCCTGATTGTCGAAGGCGCCTCGGTTCCGGTGCTGGTGGATGCAGGGGTTGGAACAGCGTCTGACGCGGCGGTCGCAATGGAGCTGGGCTGCGACGGCGTGCTGATGAATACCGCCATTGCCGAGGCGAAAGACCCGATAGCAATGGCGACGGCGATGAAGCTGGCGGTCGAATCAGGCCGCTTGGCTTACCGCGCCGGACGTATGGGCCGCCGTATGTACGCCGACCCTTCGAGTCCATTGGCAGGACTTATCTAAAAAGATGACGTTCGCAGCCCGGCGGTTGAAATAAAATTGCCAAAATTGTCGTTGGTCGAACAACTTTGTATGTTCGCAATGACGCTGGTCGAACCATCGACTGTCTTTGCGCTTAATCGAAAGTGTAATGCACGGACAACACACCCCGTCTAGAAATAGGACTGCAGGACGGGCTTGCAAACATGCTCCCCAGCTACAGATGTTAGTCCGCCTGCACCCCTCTCCCAATGGCCGACGGCAATATGCCGCGGCTTGAAAAAAAAGGATGTTCGAAATGGCTACCCCCAAGCTGATTTCATTTGCATGTATTGCAGCGTCATTGCTGGCAATTTCAACACCGGCTATGGCACAAGTCCATAGCGTCGAAGTCAAATATCAAGATTTGGACCTCACCTCAGCCCGTGGTCAGGAACGACTGAAATCCCGCATAAATCAGGCTGTAAAGCTGGTTTGCGCCCGGCCTTTGGCGATAACGCTCGAAGATCGGCTGGATCACCAAAATTGCGAAAAAAATGCCGCTGCCAGGGCCATGCCCAAAGCGGAGCAGCAAATCGCTGCGGACCTCGCCAACCGGCGGATGGCCGCCAACCGTTAATCCAACTAAGGGCCGCTGCCTGAAAGAGGTGGCGGCTCGTTACTTACCGGCCAGCCGTTTGACGTCGGCGAGATATTTACGGCCAATCCGCATCGAAAGTTCTTCGCCCAGCAAAGCGTGCCAAACGCCGCCGCCTTCGTGGCGCAATCCGGTAATCAGATCGCGGCGGACGATGTGGCTGCGGTGAATGCGCTGGAACTGATCCGGGTCGAGACGCTGCTCCAGCGCCGATATGGTTTGATGCAACAGATAGCTGCGACCGGCTGTGTACAGGCGCATATAGTCGCGCTCGGCCTCGATCCGTTCAATATCCAACGCTGCGATGCGGATCAGTTCGGCGCGGTGCGATACCCAGAATTCGCTCGCAAAGCCGGATTTGGTTTCGGGATGCTTGTTTGCGACCTGCTCAGTTTCATTTTCCGATGTCGCCCGTGAAATGGCGCGGCCCAGACGTTCCCCCGAAACCGGTTTCAGGACATAATCAATCACATCAAGATCAAAGGCTTCCACCGCAAAATTGTCATAAGCGGTGACGAGCACGATCGCGGGCTTTTTGTCCATCAGGCCCAATGCCCGCGCCGCGTTGATTCCGTCCATCTTGGGCATTCCGATATCGAGGAACACAAGGTCGGGCGTCAATTGCTGTGCCAGCCGCAGGGCGGCAACGCCGTCATTGGCGGTGCCGACGATTTCGATGACCGGATGTTCATTACACAATATTTCGAGCCGTTCGATTGCGAGCGGTTCATCGTCGACGATCATGGTTCGAAGGCGCGTCATGTTTTTACCTTGTGACTAAGTGGTAAGGTCAATTTTGCGGTATAACCGCCTTCGGGAAACGCCTGCGTTTCCAATTTTGCCGCCGATTTATACCTTGCTTCTAACCGGTCGCGCACATTGGCAAGGCCGATACCGTTGCCGCCGACATGGGATGCATCCATCGCTTCACCATCATCGGAAACCTTGATCTCGATGTCATCGCCTTTAAGCACTGCGCTTATTGTTATCGTAACCGGGCGATTGGTTCGGGACACACCATATTTAATCGCATTTTCGACCAAAGGCTGCAAGATCAACGCTGGCACATGCTGGTTCATTAGCGCCGGAGCGATCTCGAAATTGGTCCGCAAGCGCGTCGGGTGCCGGATGCTCTCAATTTCCAGATATAACCTCTGCAGGTCGACTTCCTCTTCCAGTGTCACATCTTCCAGTGGATCGGATGACAGGCTGGTACGGTAAAAATTGGACAGGTTCTGGATCATCGCTTCGGCCTCTTTCGGTTTGCCGGTGATAACAAGGCTGGATAAGGAGTTAAGCGTGTTGAACAGAAAATGCGGATTGACCTGATAGCGCAGAGAACGAAGTTCGGCATCTTGCGCTGCCTGGGCAAAGCGCGACGTTTTCCTCTCCGCCTCTCGCACTTCGCGCGCATATCCGATGGCCACATATAGCGATGCCCATGCGATCAGGAAGAAATAATGCGTGACCGAAATGTCGGCAATTTCCTGCCAGAATGACAGACCAAGCTGGTCTTTCAGATCCTCAACGGTTTTCCCCATATTCGGGTCTTTGAACAGGCTAACCGGATCATACAGGTTGAAAATATAGAAATTGGCGGAAGCAAGCAGTAAAGCAGCCGGGATTGCCCCCAAAAAAGCCATGCTGACCCGAAAGCCAAGCGATTGGCGGTCGGCAAGGCGCAGACCCAGATATAAAATCCAGGTGACGACAATGCCAACCAGCGCCACCATCAGACGGCGTTCGAACAAAACTGTCTGTGCAGGAAAATCGAGCAAAGCCGCACGCAGCGATAAAATCAGGGCGTAAAACGCCCAGAAGCCGATAATGGTCAGCAGCGCCATTTGCTGGCCGACGAGCGCTTTTCTGTGCTGAATAAAATTCATTGCTTTGCATAGCCTATTTTAAGGTAGTTGCACCATCGGCGGCGTTTCTTGTCGAAATGCCCGATAATTTGGTCGAAACTTTTGGGGCTAGCCGTGCTGTAAACGATTCGTTAACTACACTTCTGCGATTATACCGGTCTATGGTGACAGGGGATTTGGTGCCATGACGAAAAGCAGGAATGACGGGCCCGGTCTATTGACGCTGGCCGAAATTAAAGAATTTGCCGGTTTTAGCGCCGCTACCCAACGTTATGTCCGCCGGTCGCTTGATGTTGCATTTGACCGAAAGGATGCCATCGCCGTGTGGTCACGCGATACGGTTGAAGCGTCTTCCATTCAGGCACAGCATAAATTTTACGACAAATTGCCCGAAATTCGCGCACTTATTCCGGATTCCAGCTCGATTGAAGATGCCGAACCCTTTTTGGTACCTTTAATCACGGTATCGGCGTTCGATCTGGGTCAGGGCAGGCTGGATGGATTTGCGGCCTTTCGCTTCTTGTATGAACGGCTCATCGGTGCCGATGCGCGGCCATGGCTGCCATCGGCCTTTTGCGCGGCGGCCTCTATGCCGCATCTTCAGCCTGAACGGCGCAAGGCACTGCTCCAATCCATCAGCGAAGCGGCGGCCACGGCTCCCGGCTGGTCCAAAAGGCAGCCGAGCTTTTACCCCGAGTGGGTGGAAAAGGTCGACGCGGATAACAACAGCAAAGCGCGTTAGGTCCGCCACACGGCATTTTTGTTGCGGCCACAGGCGCTCACGATTTTTCGGGGTTACACCTTCAAAATAGGCACACATTCGTTTGCAGTGAAGTCCAAAAATCAGCCGTCCGTGCTTGCCAATCGAAAGCAAGTTGCGAACCGCCCGCGGTCGGCTGCGCTCACATGTGCTTCTTCGAACAAGGCTTCCCAGCATGCCGCAACTTTCGACCGCATCGCTTGAGCGATGGCCTGCGCGTCGTCAAACCCGAGATCGAAGCTAGCCGCACCGGCCAGAGCATTTTCCAGAGTTGCATCGCGGCCAAAGGGACCAACGCCCAGCACGAGCCGGCGTTGGTGGCCAACCTGCGGCTTGGGCACAACATCGTAAAGCGGGGATAAGCGCCACCCCTTCCCGTCATATAGAAAGCCATGATTACGCAGATGATCGTCGTCATTAGTAACTAGAATGTTGAACAGCATGCGCCGAAATAGCTCGTGCAGGTCGACCCGTATTTGTGTCCCATGTTGGCGAAGCACAGCCGCGAGATCGGCATAGCTATAACGGCTGACTTCGCTTTCATGTGCACCAAGCATGGTGAGACCGGAAGCAAATGGATGACGCACCGTCTGGTTTCCAAGGGCAACGCGATCAAAGCGTTCAATGAGATAGATATCACGGTCCAGCACGCGCCGGAAATCGAGCCGGGGAACATTCAGTCCACATTGTTTTGCGAGGCGCATTGTTGCAAGTTCGACGCGACATTCGGGGAAGCTGTCATGCCGTGCCTGAAACTTGGCGATCCAGGGCTTCCCGTCGATGTCGGTAGCCGCTTTTGGGCGCGCGCCGCCAAGTGACGAGCCCGCCGTAAGCAATCGTCGCAAATTGTCATCTAGCTGATCAACATGTTGGGCGCGTTCCGCCGCATCGGCCAATTCTTCCAGCGTAAAATGTTCGCCAGGCGCATTTCCGTCTCCCCAAGGGGTGACACGTTCTGGTCGTTCAGCCGTTGGACCGAACGCTAAGGCCCCGACCCGATAGTCTCCGGATGCCAGTATAAGGTCAATTTCGCTGGGCAAGCGATCGCCCATCGCCTTGTACATAAGATACTGGCCCCAGCCATCTGGAGCGGCATCGCGAATGCCGCCGAAGACTGCAAATCCCTCTTCGGTTCGAAATGTCCGGCTTATGCCAGAGTCATGAAGCGGCAAGGTGACGGGATCGACTGGAACCCGATTGGGGCGCTCAAGGTAGCGCTGCCCGTAAGCAAAAGTTGCGAACGGGTTTCGCGTTTCGTCATTCATCATAAGCAGCCCGGCTGGCACCGGGCCATCGGGTAAATGGACAAAGACGTAGCTTCGGATCATAGCCATTTGACTAGAAATCCAGTTCGTCATTGCTAATGGCATGAGTCTTTTTAGGAAGGCGTGCGAGGTCTTCGCTTATGCCAGCGCGATCACTGTCGGGTGCCACCAATGCGGCTAGGCGCGCAGTCATTCCGAAGACATGAAGCGCGCTCGCGAGAATGGCAAGGCCAACGGTCGGGTCACCCGCCTCCAGACGTTGGACTGTCTGGATTGAAACCAGCATACGTTCTGCCATAAGCCGCTGCGGAATCTTGCGACGACGACGGGCCAACGAAATATCTCTCCCCAGCTCCACGATTGCGCGCTGGCTTTGGGGCGGTAGTCCGCTGACTGCTCGGGATGTACGTGCCATATTGGAATATATGACATATCATATGAATTTTGTCAATTACACATGATACATCACTATATATTACGATCTACTTCGCATATATTTTCCGCACCTTATGATCACCGTTTCCGATAACGGAAGTACCATACTTCATGTCCCAAACGGCGTGCTTTGGCCTCATAGCGCGTTTCCGGCCAGCCGCCGGGGCGGTTCTGAAAATCGGCCGGTTCTTCGCACAGCCAGTCAAACTGGTCGCGATGCCGCTGCATCACCATCAGCGCGTGACGTAGATAGACCGGATGGTCGGTGCCAAACCGGAATTCGCCGCCCGGCTTCAGCTTTGCCGCAATTAAATCCAGTGGCCCATCGTTCATCATGCGACGCTTGACGTGGCGCGCCTTGGGCCACGGGTCGGGATGAAGGAGATATACAAAACTCAAAGATCCGTCAGGCACGAGGCGCAAAATTTCAAGCGCATCGCCCATGTGCAGGCGTACATTGCGAAGCGCCCCATCGCGGATATGGGTAAGCGCCATGGCGACGCCGTTGAGGAACGGTTCGCAACCGATAAAGCCATGATCGGGTAGCATATCGGCGCGCTGGGCCAGATGCTCGCCCCCGCCAAAGCCGATTTCGAAATGCATGGGTCGCGGGTCACCGAACAGCGATTGACCCGTCAGCTCGCCTTCTTCGGGCACCGAAATTTGCGGCAAGAGTTTCTCGACCAGATCGGATTGTTCCGACCGGAGCCTCTTGCCCTTGGACCGCCCGTAAAGGCGGTTCAAGGTGGTGGGATCGCCGGGTTTGTGTGCTGTCATCTCGGCGCGATTAGGGTCAGAACCTGTTAAATGCAATTGCGAGGTTTGAGGCCATTTTGCTCAGGGCAAGGAAGGAAGCCGCCGGGATATAAATATATCTCAAGGCTTTCTGACGCAGCCATGAGCAAAATGGGTCAAATCCTTCGGACGTCAAAATGGCTTCGATCTCAAACCAAATTGCACTTGCAGGCAGAATGGCTGCCTGACGGCGTGCAATTTGGTCCGATATCTTCGCCATTTTGACGCCTCGCAAGTGCATTTAGCAGGTCCTGACCCTAACGCTTTGACCGTCGAAATCAAGTCGGGCGTTACGCCAGCGCGGCCTTCAGGTCCTCGACAAGATCGGTCCGCTCCCACGGGAAGAAGTCGCCTTCTGCCTTGCGGCCGAAATGGCCATAGGCTGCGGTTCTGCGGTAAATGGGCTTGTTGAGGGCCAGATGGGTGCGGATGCTGCGCGGGGTGAGGCCGCCCAGTTTCTCGATGCTCATGATCGCCTGTTCGATCTGGTCATCGCCCACGGTACCGGTGCGGTGCGTATCGACATAGAGCGACAGCGGCTTCGATACGCCGATGGCGTAGGCAAGCTGGATCGTGCAGCGGGTGGCGAGCCCTGCGGCCACGATATTCTTCGCCAGATAGCGGGTGATGTAAGCCGCCGAGCGGTCGACCTTGGTCGGGTCCTTGCCGCTGAACGCGCCGCCGCCATGCGGGGCTGCGCCGCCATAAGTGTCAACGATGATCTTGCGTCCGGTCAGACCGGCGTCGCCATCGGGACCACCAATGACAAAGCTGCCGGTCGGGTTAATGTGATATTCGGTTTCCGTCAGCAAGCTGGCCGGAAGGATATCGGCGATGACGCCTTTCACATAGGCGTGCAGTTCAGCCTCTTTTTCGCCCTGATCATAGCCTTTGGCGTGCTGCGTTGACACCACGATTGCGGTCGCCGCACTCGGCTTGCCTTGGCTGTCATAGCGCAGGGTCACCTGGCTCTTGGCATCGGGTTCGAGGAAAGGCGCAGCGCCCGAATGACGGTCGGCAGCCATGCGCTGTAATATCTTATGGCTGTAATCGAGCGTTGCGGGCATGAGGTCGGGCGTTTCGGTCGAGGCATAGCCGAACATGATACCCTGGTCGCCTGCGCCTTCATCCTTGTTGCCTGACGCGTCGACACCCTGCGCGATGTGCGCGGATTGCGGGTGCAGGTTATTTTCAAAGCGCAGCGTCTCCCAATGGAAGCCTTCCTGCTCATACCCGATTTCCTTGACGGTCCGGCGCACGGTCGCTTCGACCTCTTCTTTCACGCCAGCGGCCCAGTTGCCGTCTTCGTCCATAATGCCCTTGCCGCGGATTTCACCGGCTAGAACGACAAGCTGCGTCGTCGTCAGCGTTTCGCACGCGATGCGTGCTTCGGGGTCTTTGGACAGGAACAGATCGACGATCGCGTCAGAAATCTGGTCGGCAACTTTATCGGGGTGGCCTTCGGACACGGATTCCGAAGTAAAAAGGTAATTGGAGCGCATGGTTTTTCCAGTCTACGGCTGTGTCTGCGTATAAAGAATTCTTTATATCGATGCGCGCCTTTAGCGAGAAGTCCTGTGACGGGCAAGAGGTAACAGTGCGCCTGCGATAAGCAGCAAGGCAAATCCGACGGGCAGGATATTGCCGTAGGTTGCAAACAATGTCGGCGCCTTTGCAACCGGCAAACGCGCGTCAATGCGTCCGGCGGTGCCAAGCGCGAGCCGTTGGACAATCCGGCCATTGGCATCGATAATCGCGCTGATTCCGGTGGGTGTGGCGCGTACGACCGGCAGGCCTTCCTCGATAGCGCGCAGCCGCGCCTGTGCCAGATGCTGCGGCGGTCCTATCGTTCCGAACCATGCGTCGTTCGACGGGTTAAATATGAAATCGGGCCGCTTACCGCTGTCGACGACTTGTCCCGAGAAGATGATTTCATAGCAAATCTGTATGCCGACCTTCACTGGTTGGTCCCCGACCTTCACGGTCAAGGTCTGCGGTCCCGGCCCCGGCCAGAAATCGAGGTCCCCCGGCACCAGCCGCGCCAGACCTAGCGGCCGCAACAGCCATGGCGCGGGCAGATATTCGCCATAAGGCACCAGATGCGCCTTGTCATAATGGCCCAGCAGCGTGCCGTTTGAATCCAGCGCACTGACGCTATTGCGGGCGGCGACCAACCGGCCTTTTTCGATCACGAGACGGTTGGCCCCTGTCACCAGCACATCGCCGTCTTGCATCAGGGTCGTCAGCCGCGCGCGGGCACCTGCTGCGCTGTTCCCCGGTTGGGAATAATAATAGCGATACGGATAGCCATCCTCCAGATAGTCCGGCAACGCCGCCTCAGGCCAAAGTAGCAGGCGCGGGCCTTGGTCGGGTAGGCGGCGGCTGTTCATGGCGAGCTTGGCGAAATTGATCGCTTCATAGCCCGGTTCATATTTGTCGGCCTGTGAGATATCGGGTTGGACGATATTGAGACGCGGCCCTTTTTGAAAGCGGGGCGTTGTGGGGATTTGGAGCCCGTATAGCCACAGTCCGGCCAGAACGGCAACACCCGTCAACAAAGGCCGCCACTGCCGATGCCCGGCCAGCAGGATCAGCCCGGACGTCGCCACCACGACCGCCGACAGACCATAAGTACCCAACAAGCTAGTCGCGCGCGCGAGTTCCAGCTGCGATTGCCAGACCACGGCTAATGGATTCCACGCAAAGCCTGTAAACGCCCAGCTTCGTAGCCATTCGCTGATCGTCCAGCATCCGGCAAAGGCAAGGATGAGGGGGATATGTGACCCCGCCTTGGCGCCGCGTTTGGCGTGGCTGTTGACCCACCACGCCCCGCCCGCCGCGATGGCTGGGTATACCGCCAGATAGAGCGCCAGTATGACCACCGCAAAATAACCGAGCCAGATTGGCATCGCCGCCTGAAAGGTAAAAGCAACCGCGATCCAGTTATTGCCGACGCTGAAATGGCCGACACCGAACAGCCAGCCGATCATCGCGGCGCGGCGTTTGTTCGGGGCATCACCTACCACTTGGATCAGCAACGCAAAGCAGAGCAAAGTGAGCGACCAAACGCCCCATGGCTCAAACCCCGCAGCCGAAACCGCCCCTGCAATCAGGGCCGTCCATCGGGGATATTTTGAAAAGAACGCGAAGACTTTGTGCACGGCGCAGTCTTTGCCCACGCAACATGACAAAAGCAACCATTCACAAGATTATGCTAGTTTCCGCGCAGTGCCGCGCCTAGAAACGGCTCCAGCCATGCTGTCATTCATCCTCTTTTTGGCGCCCGTTGCGCTATCGCCGTTAAGCGAGGCGCATCAGAGTGATATCGCCTGTGTCGCGGAGATTGCGGTGCTTGCCGACGCACAGAAACGCGGCTTCGAAAGCGGCACTGATGTGCGATTAACGGGCAGGCGATGGGCAGGGATTGTCGGCGACCGGATCGTTTTTGAAACCGGCCAGCCGCGCGAACTGGTGGCCTTTGCAATGCAGGAAGCGGCCAAGGCGAACGGGAACGGCGGCCAAAACGACACGCAGCGCGATGTCTGCATCCGCCAGATGCTGCGGGAATTGGTCGCCGCCGATGCCGCTGGTCAACCGCTGCCCAAACCGGTGAAGGCGCGATGACACTGCGCCCGTTTCATCTCGCCTTTCCAGTGCATGATCTTGCCGCAGCGCGCCATTTTTATGGCACGATCTTGCGGTGTGAAGAGGGGCGGTCCTCCGATCACTGGATCGATTTTAATTTGTACGGGCATCAGATTGTGGCCCATCTCGACCCGGCTTATGCGCGTGTCAAAGTGCATAATGCAGTCGATGGCCACGCCGTGCCGGTGCCGCATTTCGGCGTCGTCCTGACCATGCCGCAATGGCACGAACTGGCCGAAAGAGTGCAGGCCATCGGAATAGAATTCGGCATAGACCCGCACGTCCGGTTCAAAGGAGAAGTCGGCGAACAGGCAACGATGTTCTTTTACGACCCCAGCGGCAACGCGCTGGAATTCAAGGCCTTTGCCGATGATAGCGCCCTGTTTGCGACATAGGGCCCTGACCCTAATTACTCGGCCGGATTGACTGCCTGAATGGCGATGGATGGTTCGCCGGTAATCGCTTCGGTTTTTTCCACCGCTATCTGGCTTTCGACAATTGGGGCGTCTTCCTCTTCGGCAAAATCGAACGCCGCTTCTGCAAGGTCCTCTGCGGTTGCAGGCGTGGCATTACCCGTCAGGCTCTTGGCCTTGGGAACCTCTGCCACGGTGACGGCTTTGGTGCTTTGGCTTTCCGAATAGAAATGCGCGCCCATCAAGATCAGGGCAGCCACGGTTATGGTGGCAATAAAACTGACGATATTACGCGAACTATTGTCCATGATCCCACCTTGATATCCAAAGCGGAAGATATAACAGACGGGCCTTAACGATCTCCTAAACCGGACCGCTTGGCTTTTCGATCTGCGTCACATTTGAACACAGGTCGCTTTTTTCCGTGCCGCCACCGGCCAGCATCGTAAAGGCAACAAAGCCGCCGACGACCGCCGCCAGAAACGCGGCGGTGACCCATGCGAGATATTTGTCGATAAATTTCTTGATCGGCCGTCCGAATTTCCAGAACAGGAAACCGACCAGCATGAACTGGAACGCCCGCGACAGGACGCTGGCCCAGATGAAGGTCCACAGGTCCATATGGATGAATCCGGCGGTCAAAGTGAGCAGCTTGAACGGGATAGGCGTTGCGCCCTTAATCAGGATAATCTCCGCCCCGAATTCGCGCAGATAACAGGCCGCGGCGGGAAAGCTGTCCCACAGCCCCAATAGTTTCAACAACCCGACCCCGACCGTTTCATAAGCAAAAAACCCGATGGCATAGCCAAACAGACCGCCCAACACCGACGCCACGGTGCAGATCAGGCCATAACGCAAAGCCTTGTCCGGCCGCGCCAGACACATCAGGCCCAGCAAAGGATGGGGAGGTATCGGGAAAAAGCTCGATTCGATGAAGGAAAACAGGAACAGCCAGCGTTCCGCATCGGCATGCGCCGCCTTTTACATCATCCAGTCATATAGGCGTTTCAACATCAGGCGCGGCGTTAGCCGTCACCGTTGTTGTTGTCCAAATTTTTCGTATGGCCGCAGGTGCCGGGACGTCAGACCCGTGTCTTGGCGCTGGCGGCTACCCGGATCTCGGCGGCAGCATCGCGTTCGGGGACAACCAGAAAATAGCCGAATATGATTAAAAGCAGAACGACGAATATCTTCGTCAGGTCGCGCAAATCCTGTTGCTGCAGCCGGCGCTTGGCGCGGTTACGCTGCGAAAAGGGCTTGCCCGCAATATCCAGCAATGTTGCCATCTCATATTCCCTCCGGACGTGTCGGATTACTTCCCGCGTAAAACCAAATCGGCCATAAGGGTAATGACCGGGACGCGAATTTGTTCCATCAAGTCAAAAACAGTTGCAAATCGCTACTTAATTGGCACTATGCCGGGCAAGGCCGGGTCCGGCCGGTCATTCAGGAGCACAGATTATGAAATTGTACGGCGCCCCCGTGTCCCCCTTTGTCCGCAAAATCCTCGTCCTTGCCGCTGAAAAGGGGTTGGAGCTTGAACTGATACCAATTGGCCTTGGCGACCAGAACCCCGACTTTCTGGCGTGCAGCCCCTTTCGCAAAATGCCCGGATTTACCGATGGCGATTTTTCGATTTCGGATTCGACCGCGATCGCGACCTATCTCGACACCAAATATGCCGACAAAAACATGATCCCTGCCGACGCCGAAAACCGTGCGCGCGTGGTCTGGTTCGACGAATTTGGCGACACCATCTTGGTCTCCGCGGCTGGCGCAATGTTCTTCAACCGCATCGTCTCCCCCAAATTTGTCGGCAAGCCCGGCAATGATGCGGCGGCGGCAAAGGGCGAGGCCGACATGGCCCCCATCTGCGCCTATCTGGAAGATGTGATCGGCGTAGGCGGATATCTGGTCGGCGACGCCCTGACACTCGCCGACATTTCGGTCGCCAGCCCCTTTGTCAACGCCGCCCACGCCGGCTACATCCCCGATGCCGACACCTACCCCAAATTAACCGCGTATCTCGCCCAACTCCACACCCGCCCCAGCTTCGCCGACTGGATCCGCCGCGAACGGAAAATGCTGGGTCTGGGTTAAGGCCGAAGGGGCGCGATCAAATAGCGGATGACCTCCCCCTCTCCACTTCGTCTAATGGCTAAAGCCATAAGACTGCGTACCTCTCCCCTAAAGGAGAGAGGAGAATAGCGCATGACCTCTCCCCCTGAGGGGGAGAGGATACGAAGCCTTGGCCGCCAGGCCTAGGCGCAGTTGGAGAGGGGCCACGCCGGTGCAGCCTGCAACCCCCCCCCGTTAATCCAAACATCACACCTGACCCCTAACGCTGTTTCGCGTCAGGAGACATGGTTATGAAATTTATCGCACTTCACTCACGCGGCGGGAATTATCTGGTGGTGGCGTCGAACGTCGCTTGGTTGCGTACGGCGGAAAACGGGCAGACGCAGGTTGGTATCGTCGGCGGGCAACCGTTGCTGGTCGCGGGCAGCATGGACGAAATCGCGGCGCAATTGATGGTGGACGGGCCAGTGGCGGCTTAGGTCTTTTCAAGAGGGTGTTGGGGACTGTCCCCAACATCCCCCAACACGCACCTAGCCAATGAAATAACCATATCGGTAAAAAGATATTGACATCGTAACGCTGTTTGGGTACAAATAGGCATCGTCGAAAATTGCGATTCGCAAACCGGCGGATGTCACACAAGGATTGCACATGAATATCTTCGGTTGGAAATCAACCGGGCGCGGCTTGCTGCGTCCGGCCAAAGCGCGTGTCCGGCAGGATCGTCTGTCGGGTGTGCGTGCCTATCCCGTCGCAAATCAGCATTATTTTTCAGGTTTCGTGCTCTATCCGGAGGACAAGGCGCAGTGGAGCGACATTGCCTTTGCATCGGAGCAGGCCATCGCACGAGGTACGGCGCAAACTTACATTTGGGCGCTCCCGCAAGTGGCGCGTGATGGTTTCACTTATTTTGAAATAGCGCAGGAGGAAGGGCCCATGCGGTGCTTTGACGATATTTTATTCCCGCTCGAAATCGGTCGAGATGCGATGGCGGCGGCAGAATTTTCAACGAATATTGTAACTACATTGTCCGGACACGAGCATCGCAACAGCAGTTGGTCAGATGCACGGCTCAGCTTTGACGCCGGACCCGGCGTCCGTTCGGAAACGGAGCTTTCAATGCTGATCGACTTTTTCCGAGCACGCAGGGGAGCCGCTATCGGATTTCGTTTCACTGATCCGTTCGATTTCAGTTCAAACCAGATGGTGGCAGAACCCACAATGTTGGATCAGATTCTGGGTGTCGGAGACGGCATTCGCAGAGATTTTCCCTTGATGAAAAAATATGGCGAAGAAGCGCAATCCCGGCGCATTACCAGGCCCCGCAAAGAAAGTGTTTCAGTCGCCCTCGACGGAGAAAAGGCCAGCGACTGGTCACTTGCCGAAAAAGGCATAATCGAATTTGCATCACCCCCTGCCGTTGGCACCATCGCCTCGGCCGGGTTCCTGTTCGACGTCCCGGTGCGCTTTGCAGAAGACAGGATCGAAGTCAGTCGCGCAACTTTTGGCGCGGGGGACATTCCGCACATTCCGCTTATCGAAATAAAGGAATGATCTTGATGCACACAGGAATGCAAGGGCAGGTGATGTCGCTAGTTTATGGCTGGCGGCTGGAACGCAGCGATGGGATCACACTGGGTTTTACCACCCACGACCAAGATATACTTCACGATGGGTTGCTTTTACGTGCCAGCCCCGGGCTAAAGCCGACGTCAGTGATCGAAAGCCTTGGCCTTGAAAATGACGGGCTAGATGTAAACGGCGCGATCACCTCGGATGCAATACGCCAAGATGATTTGGCAACGGGTCGGTGGGATGCCGCTTATTTGGAAATCTTCCTTTTCGATTGGCAACATCCTGATGATGGAGAGCGTTTGATAGCCTGCGGGGAACTGGGTTCGGTGTCCTTTTCCGGCGATGCTTTTGAAGCCGAATTCCTGGGATTGAAGACAGTTTTTGACAAAGCGATTGTGCCACAGACTTCACCGTCTTGCCGGGCCAATTTCTGCGATGCCGCGTGCGGTTTGAACCGGGAAAAGTTCAGGCAAATGGCGCGCGTAAACCATGTCGAGGGCGATCGGGTGATTTTGGACGGCGCTATGTCGTTCGTGGCAAATAGCTTTGCTTATGGCCGTTTGCGGATATTAAGCGGCGCGCACTGTGGACGCGCTTTTGACATTATCGAGAATGATGCCGACAGTCTCGCATTATCACTCGTTCCAAGGGGCGGAATTGGGTCGGGCACGCGAATAGAAATTGTGGAAGGCTGCGACAAGCAGATCGCAACCTGTGCCTCACGGTTTGACAATGCGGTCAATTTCCGGGGCGAGCCCTACTTGCCGGGTAATGACCTTTTGACCCGTTACCCCGGTGCAAATTGAACCGCTCGCCGCGATTGCCGGTCGCGCATTGGAAATTGTCGGTGCGCCTTTCAAACTGGGTGGAAGATGCCCGTGTGCAGGGCTTGATTGTGTCGGAGTTGTCGGCTTTGTTTTGGCCGATCATATTGCATCGGACCCCATTCCCAATGATTATGCCCTTCGTGGTGAATATCTCGACCGGATTTCAGCTTTTTTTAATCGCCCTGCTTTCCAGGGTTTAGAAAACGCTGGCCCGAGGTCGGGTGACATTTTGCTGTGTCAACCAAGCGTGCGGCAACTTCATCTGGCAGTTGTGACTGACCGTGGCGCGGTTCACGCGCACGCCGGCTTGCGGCGCGTTGTGCTCACCCCGTTACCTTTGCCTTGGGCGTTGATCGGCCATTGGCGATTTACAGGAGACTGAAATGGCAACCCTTGTTTTAACCGCTGTAGGTTCGGCCATAGGTGGACCTCTTGGCGGTGCTATCGGCGCCGCTTTAGGTCAACAGGTCGACAATGCTGTGTTCGCTCCGAAGCCACGTGAAGGCCCGCGGTTAAAGGAGCTGGATGTTCAGATTTCCAGCTACGGGAGTCAGATTCCAGCCTGCTTCGGGAAGATGCGCGTTGCCGGAACGGTAATCTGGGCCACTGATCTGGTTGAGCGCCGCGCCAAAACTGGAGGAGGGAAAGGGCGGCCGTCGACGGTCAATTATTCCTATTCGGTTAGCATGGCCGTGGCTTTATCCAGCCGACCCATTTTGCGGGTGGGGCGCATCTGGGCGGACGGAAATCTGATACGCGGCAGCGCCGGAGATTTGAAAGTCGATACGCAGTTGCGCCTGTATAGTGGCCATGGCGACCAACAACTCGATCCCCTGATGGCGTCGGCCGAAAATTCATTACAATGCCCGGCATATCGCGGGATTGCTTATGCCATGTTCGAAGAGTTGCAGCTGGCAGACTTTGGCAACCGCGTCCCTTCACTCACCTTCGAAATTTTCGAACGGGAGGACACGGTCCCGGTTACAGAAATATTCCACGCCGCAACGAATGGTGTCGTGAGAGGGGAAAGCCAGCAAATGGTTAGCGGCTTTGCATTATCTGGTGCAACCGCGCGTGAGCCACTTGCTATATTGAATGACAGTTTTTCCTTGGAATGCCGAACTCAAGGACGCGATCTGATGATCAAAGATTACCAGCGGTTGCAGGATGAGCCCTGTTCTATTGTCCCCATAATGTCAGAAAATACTACTCTCTTTGACATATCGAGAGAGACGATTGAGCCAGCCAGCCGCTTACCGCACGTTATGACACTTCGATATTATGACAGCGAACGGGATTATCAGACCAGTTTGCAACGCAGCTTCAGGGGGCAATTTTCAGCGGTCGACCATAGCATTGAACTGCCTGCCGTTCTTGATACGGCGACTGCAAAGCAAATTGTCGAACAACGGTTGCTAGAAATGCATAGCCGACGCCGCAGTTGGCGCGGCGATGTGGCCTTGCTTAAAGAAAAATTATTTCCCGGAGATCATTTTGTCGATGATAGGGGAGGGCGTTGGCAAATCCTCCAGATTGAACATCGCTTTGGTTCAGCCCAGATAGTTGCGCGCGCTTCGGGCGCTTCGGCTATTTTTCCTGTGAATGAAGCTTCACCGGGACGTATAGTTCCTTCGCCTGACATTTTGATTGGCGACACCCGAATTTGTGTTGTTGAATTGCCGGTAATTGGCTTGACCGATCCGGGAAAGCCGATCGTTGCGGTATATGCCGGAGGGACAGGGGCAGGTTGGCGCAGGGCCGCGCTTTCGCTTCGCGACAATAGCGCCCGGATTGACATCGGTGCGACGGCGCAATCAGCAATCATCGGGTCTTTGCTCGAACCGCTTGATCCGCACGCGCCGCATCTAATTGATGAGCGGCGCGGCCTGCGTGTGCAAATGGTGAATGCCGGAATGGATATAGCCAATCGAAGCGGATCACCTCTGGATGTTGATGCACCGATATTCTGGTTATCTGGCGAATTCATCCGTTACGGGAAATGCCAAGACCTGGGGAATGGAGTCTATCGCTTTTCCCGGCTTTTACGTGGCTGTTTCGGGTCGGAAGATGCTGTCTTGCACCATCCCGTATCTGCCCCCTTTGTCCTGATAGATTCCGACAGCGCGCATATCATCGATGAGCGTATATTCGGGGCTGGCGACTTGGTTCAAGTCGAAGCACTGGGTCTCGGCGATTCTATCCCGGCAACCGGAATAGCCCACATCAAATCTCTGGCGATTACACCCCTCGCGCCGGTTCATGGATACATGAACAGGGCACAAGACAACGGACTATTGGTACGCTGGATAAGGCGTTCGCGAATCGATAACGGCTGGAAAGACGGGGTCGACCAGTTGATGGCAGAAGAGCGCGAGCAGTATCGTGTTGCGCTATTTGCTCAACAGAATCTCGTTGGCGAATGGGTTGTCGATTCCCCGGAACTTGCCTTGAGTGGCAGTCAATGTTCGGAGATGGGTTTAGATGGACTTGCAAATTTGACGGCAGAAATCCGCCAATCCGGACGCTATGCCCAATCCTCTCCTGCGGTAATCCATCTGCCATCAAGTTCTGGTCACGCGGGCTGACGTTATCCAAATTTTTACAGGGAGTGAACTAATGGCCGTACTGCAAACCACGCGCTTCAATTTACCACTTTTGGCGGTTAGCCAGGCGCAAAAGGAAGTCACGCACAACGAGGCTTTGGTCCGGATCGATGCATTGCTTCATACTATGATTGAGTCAGTTCTTTCAGTTCCACCAACTTTGAACGAGTCCGATATTGGCAAATGCTGGTTAATAGGTTCCGGTGCAGTCGGCGAATGGGCCGGAAAGTTCGTCCAATTGGCCATTTGGGTTGGAAATGACTGGCGTTTTATCAACCCAATTGAAGGAATGAGGTTGCGATTAAGAGACGAACAAAGCGATGCCGTATTCGACGGAAATAATTGGGTCTTCGCGCCGATCATCGACGACCCCTCTGGTGGAAACATCATCGACGTGGAGGTTCGCCAAGCAATGACTACATTATTGGAGCATTTGCGATCGACAGGTTATGTTACGCGTTGAACTATCGTGTAAAACTTAGCCGCCAAAACCGGGCTTTTTTGTTGGAATAGCGACATTTGGGCAACAGTATGGCAACTTAGTTGCTTGCATCAATGGAACAAAATCGATAGACCTGCGTTCTCGAAATTCCATTACTAAGATAGAAAAGGGGATAGTTGATGCGTAAGTTAGCCATAGGTTTGGCGCTCGCTTCTACAGCTCTGGCATCACCGGCTTTAGCCCGCGACGACCAGTGGTATGTCGGAGTTGACGGCGGTGTCATGATTGTTGAAGATTTGGCGTCGGATATCGGTACTTTAAACGATGCCGCGACAATCGATACTGATACCGGATATGATTTTGGCGGAGTCGTGGGATATGATTTCGGCGGTTTCCGTCTGGAATCCGAAGTATCTTACCGTGAAGCCGATATTAAGGGCTTCTCCAGCACTACACCGCAAATCACAGCAGGTTCTAGCACAGCACTCGCTCCAGGCGGAAACTACGCTGTTGCTGGCGATGCCAATGCACTCAGCTTCATGGTCAATGGTCTGTTAGACTTTGGTGATGATGACGGTCTTCAAGGCTTTGTGGGCGGCGGCGTTGGCGTAGCTCGCGTCGACGTGCAAACAGTGTTTGGGGGTCCGTCGTTCCTTGATGACTCCGATACGGGTTTTGCGTGGCAGGCCCTTGCAGGCGTCCGTGCTCCGTTGTCGGATAACTGGGATGTTGGCGTGAAATATCGCTTCTTCAATGCTAACAAGGTGAACTTGGTTGACCGTTTGGGACGCGATGTGGAAACACGTTTCCGCTCGCACAGCATCATGGGCAGCCTGATTTATAACTTCGGCGGCGCGCCTGAGCCAGTTGTGGCACCACCACCGCCAGCTCCGGTTTACGTGGCTCCACCACCACCACCACCACCACCACCGCCTCCTCCGCCACGTGCGGTTTGCAACACGGGTCCGTATATCGTGTTCTTCGATTGGGATAAGTCGAACCTGCGTCCTGACGCGGCTTCGGTTCTGGACAACGCGGTTGCCCAGTATACTGATTGCGGCAATGCGAAAGTCATGTTGGCTGGACATGCTGATAAGTCAGGTACTGCAACGTATAACGTTGGCCTGTCTCAGCGCCGTAACTCGACTGTGCGTGCATATCTTGAATCCAAGGGTGTTGCTGGTGGCGCGATCGCTACCGAAGCCTTTGGTGAAACTGCACCTTTGGTACAAACTGCAGATGGTGAGCGTGAACCGCAAAACCGTCGCGTTGAAGTTACCTACGGTCCAGGATCGGGCATGTAATCTTCGGATTGCAATACAAGACAAGAAGAAGGGCTGGTCGCAAGACCGGCCCTTTTTTTGGATTGTTCCGAATTAGAATGCGGATCAGCCCGACTGGCCCTGAGTTTGCTCCGCTTTTAAGCCGCAGCCTTGCCTTTGCTTAACGGGCTTCCTGCCGCGGCTTCGATAAGACGGGCCTCCAAAGATTTTAATCGCGACCTACTCTCGATCTTGCCGCCTAACAGGTCGGTGACATAGAAAGTATCGACCGCGCGCTCACCATAAGTTGCAATATGCGCGCTATGAAGCGTGACCTTGGATTCGAACAGCGCCTGTGCAAGATTGTTCAGCAAAGCAGGGCGGTCCAGCGCGTTGACTTCAACAACGGTAAAGCGGTTCGAGGCCTGGTTTTCTATGAAAACGGATGGCGCGATTTTGAACGCATCGGCGCGGCGCAGGGCCTTGGGCTTTGCATCTAGTTGCACCATCAGCTTTGCGCGATTGGTTAAAGCATCCTGAATATTCCGCGAAAGCCGGTTCAATTGGCCCTGTTCTCGAAAAGGGCGTCCAATCGGATCCTGTATCAAGAAATTGTCGATCGCCATGCCGTCGCTGCTGGTGTGAATGCGGGCATCGATAATATTTCCGCCTGCCAAATGGATCGCACCTGCGATGCGGTAAAATAGTCCGGGATGGTCGGCGGCAAAAACGGTAACTAATGTCGCCCCCCGTTCCGGATAAAAACAGGCGTCAATTGCGAGTTCGGTGTCCTTGTTGGCGAGCAGATGCTTGGCATTGCGTGCGATGATGTCTGACGGCTCGGCTATCCAATATGCGTCGGGCAGTCGCTTTGCCAATTTGGCAAATTCAGGTGCGGGCAAACGGAGCTCATTTTCCAGCAATTCCTTTTTCGCCGCAATACGCTCTTCACGACCGCGTTGCTTATGGCCTAGCCGCAACACTTCCTCGGTCGCTTCGTATAGGTCAGAAAGCAATTGCCGTTTCCAACTGTTCCACACGCCAGGCCCCACCGCGCGGATATCAACAACAGTCAGAACGAGTAAAAGCCGCAATCTCTCTGGCGATTGGACCGCCTGGGCAAAATCCAATATGGTTTTGAAGTCCGCCAGATCGCGTTTGAACGCGGTTGCAGACATGAGCAGGTGAAAACGGACCAGCCATGCAACAGTCTCAGTTTCCGCCGGATTCAGCCCGAGTCTGGGGCACAGATTTTCGGCAACCTCTGCGCCCAGCACGCTGTGGTCACCGCCCCGGCCTTTGGCGATATCGTGCAAAAGCGTTGCGACAAACAAAACCCGTCGGCTGACAATTTGACGCATGATTGCGGTTGATAAGGGATGGTCATCTTTTAAAGCGCCCGATTCAATTTCTGCCAAAAGGCCGATGGCACGGATCGAATGCTCATCCACAGTATAATGGTGATACATATCGAATTGCATCTGGGCTACGACCCGTCTGAAATCAGGAATGAAACGGCCGAATACGGTCGATTCATTCATCCATCGCAAAACAGTTTCCGGGTCCCGTGGTGAAGAAAGTACATCAAGAAACAAGGCATTTGCGCGGCTGTCGCGCTGCACATTGCGGTCAATCAACCTTGCTTCACGCTGAGCTGCGCGCATGGCGAGCGGGTGTATTTCCAGCCGATGCAAATCTGCGAGTTGGAATATTTCCAACAACCGCACCGGGTCTTCTTCAAAAAATCGGTCATGGGGCAGGGCAAGGCGTCCACGGTCCAGTTGAAACCCATTTAATTTTCGAGGATTCCGGTTGAACGACGGCAAAAAGCGCCGCCCCTTTTTCGCCATCGCTTCGTCCAGATGAGCAAGAAACAGGCCGGTAACATCCCCGACGGTTTTGGCGTTCAGGAAGTAAAATTGCATGAACCGTTCGACGGTCGACCGGCCCGGGCGATCCGCAAAATGCATCCGCTCCGCAACTTCGCGTTGCAGGTCAAAAGTCAGCCGCTCTTCGGCCCTGCCGGTTATGGCGTGCATATGGCAGCGCACCGCCCACAGAAAATTCTCGGCCTTGCGAAAATGCCGGTATTCGTCTGCGGTCAACAACCCAACACCGACCAGATCGGATGCGGAAGAGACCTGATGGATATATTTCCCGATCCAATAGAGTGTATGCAGGTCGCGCAAGCCGCCTTTACCATCCTTGATATTCGGTTCCACCACATAACGGCTGTCGCCCATGCGCTTATGCCGTTCGTCGCGTTCTATCATTTTCAGGCGGACAAATTCCGACGCCGTCTTGCCGACGACCTCACTCCAGAACCTACGGCCAGCCTGTTCGTATATATCGCGATCGCCCCATACGAAGCGGCTCTCCAGCAGCGCGGTGCGGATGGTCAGGTCCTCTTGCGCCATCTTGACGGTTTCATCGAGCGAACGGCTCGATTGCCCTACTTTCAGGCCCAGATCCCACAGTAAATAGAGTATCGCCTCGACGACCTGTTCGGTCCACGAACTGCGCTTATATGGAGTGACAAAGGCGATATCTACATCGCTATGCGGTGCCATTTCGCCTCGTCCATAGCCGCCCACGGCCAGCACTGCGATCCGTTCGGAAGCCGACCGGTTGGCGGCCGGATAGACATGCACAGTCACATAATCATAGATCAGCCGGACAATCTGATCGATCAGAAAGGCCTGCTCCGTCGCCGCGCGATATCCTTGCGAGGGATGTAACTGCAAACGGCGGTCGATCTCGGCCCGGCCCTGTGCCAATGCGGCTTGCAACTGTTCCAGTACGCGCGGGCGCTGGGTCAGTGTTTCGCGTTCCGATGCAATATCGTCCAACGTTTCCGCCAGAGATTTCCGGTCGATAATATCGCGCTGCTTAACAATATGATCCGCTGTCGAAGCCATAGGGCCTCCTATACCCCTATTTCATCGGGGTCGAACCAAAATGCAGGCCGGTATCCAAAGTTAGACAGTCGTACCGACCTTTGCATTATATTCGCGGCGCAGCGTGACCCGGTCAATCTTCTGTGTGCCAAGACGCGGAAGCGGCTCGGGCGCATGCCAATAATGTACCGGAATCTTAAACGGCGCGAGGCGCGGGGACAGAAAGGCTTTCAATTCCTCCTCGGTCAGGGCCACTCCATCTTTGGTGTGGTAGACGATGCCGGGCACCTCGCCATATTTGTCATCCGCAATGCCGAACACCGACAGCTCGACGATCGAGTCATGCTCGTAAGCGGCGGCTTCGACTTCGGGACAGCTGATATTTTCGCCGCCACGAATGATGATGTCTTTCTTGCGGTCGACGATGAACAGATAGCCGTCTTCATCCAGATAGCCGATGTCCCCAGTGCGGAAAAATCCGTCTTCCGTAAAGGCGTCGCTGGTGGCCTTTTCATTATCCCAATAGCCGTTGAAATTGGCGATGGTCCGAATGCAGACCTCGCCACGTTCCCCCTGTGGCATATGGTTGCCGTCATCATCAAGCATCGCCACCTCGACCAAAGGCTTGGTCGCCGGGCCCGTGCTGGTGGGCTTTAGCAGATAGTTTTCCGTGAAATTGCCGCATCCGACGCCGTTGGTTTCGGTCAGGCCATAGCCGAGCAGCGGGTAACCCCAGCTCATTTCCTTGCGGATTTTCTTCACATGGTCGACCGGACGCGGTGCGCCCCCTGCGGCAAAGGCCGTGCAGCTGGTCAGGTCATATTTGTGGCGGTTCGGGTGGGTCGCAAGCTCGATGCTCATCAACGGCACGCCGACAAAGTAACTGATGCGTTCCTTTTCAATGATACGCATCGCCTCCTCGGCATCCCATTTGGGCATCATGACCAATTTGCGGCCAATGGCGAAGCTTTGCAACACCAGCGGTACTGAAGCGGTGACATGGAATAATGGTACGTTGACCAAGGCCGAGGGCTGCGCCGGCATTGCCTGTCCTGTTGCGCTCAACAACTCAAAAAAGACCAGTGTCTGGCCCACATAGCTCATCGCACCCTGAACTACGCCGCGATGGTCGGAAACAGCACCCTTGGACTGCCCCGTCGATCCAGATGTATAGAGAATGGTTGCATTATCCAGCGCATCTATTGCGGGGAGGGCTGTTTGCGCTCCACCACCTTGTGAAGTCAACACTGACAGGCCGTCAAGCGGTGAACAATCATGGCTGAATATCAGCAATTGGCAGTCGCCTATATCCTGTCCTTCCACACGCGCGGCCCGCTGGGCATCGGCGAGGACATAGCGGCACCCGACCATGCGGATACCTTCAGCCAGTTCGCCGCCTTGCCACCATCCGTTCAATAGTGTCGCAACGCCGCCGGCCATGATAATCGCCATATAAGCGACGATCCAGTTTGCCGAATTTCGTGCGGCGATTCCAACCCGCTCACCTTTTTGTAGTCCGCGGCCTTCAACCAGGCCACCGGCCAGGGCGCGAGCTGCGGCATAGGTTTCACCGAACGTCAGGCGGCAATCGCCGTCGACCAGAAATTCCTTGCCAGCATGGGTCGCGCAGAAAAAGGCGAAATAATCCGAAAGATTTGCCGGGGCTTTCGCCAACATCGGCATTTGGACGCCATATTTTTCGACTTGGATAACGGCAAGGGGACCATCATTTTCCATCAGGCGCGAAATTGTCGCGGTAATCGCAAGGTCCAGTTCGGTAGGCATTATGATTCTCTCCTAAATTCTTTTGTGCACCTTCTATTTCGCTCTATAGGAATGTCAAAATTTACCGAGGATTTCCTGTGCCATTTGAAATTATTGCGACCGCAGCCGAGTATATCCATTACACCGACCTTGGGGTGGGGCCGGTTGCGCTGGATTTGGGTTTCTTCCAGATTCGCTGGTATTCCCTGAGCTATCTGGTCACGATATTGCTCGGTTATTGGTATCTCACCAAATTGCTGAACCGACCGGGTGCACCAATGTCACGCGCACATGCTGACGATCTTATTCTCTATATGACATTAGGTATCATATTGGGTGGCCGATTCGGCTACATCTTGTTTTACGACCAAGAATTGCTGGCTCTGGACCGCTTTTACAAGCTTTGGGAGGGTGGGATGTCGCTGCATGGGGGCACTTTAGGTGTTCTGTTTGCGCTTTGGTTGTTCACTCGTGTCCACAAATTATCCTATCTTCGCGTTTGCGATTATATCGCGGTTTGCGTACCTTTTGGAACATTTCTGATCCGTATGGCCAATTTTGTGAATGGCGAGTTGTGGGGCAAGGTGACCGACGTGCCGTGGGCGATGGTGTTTCCTGCGGCCGATGAATTTCCCCGCCACCCGAGCCAACTTTATGAAGCCGGTCTTGAAGGATTGTTGATGGCTGCGATTATCTGGCCGTTATTCTGGAAAACCGATGCCCGGTACAAGCCCGGCCTGCTAACAGGGGTGGCAGCGCTGATTTACGGCGTGGCGCGTTTCGGCGTCGAATTCGTCCGCGAACCCGACAGCCAGTTGAAATGGCTTCCCGAAATGACAGGGCTAAGCATGGGCCAGTGGTTGACCATCCCGTTTTTGCTGTTTGGCATCTGGCTGATCGCGACCGCTGCAGGCCGCAGGCAGCGGGTCGAACCTGTATCAGGCAGTAACAGTGTCGCCTGACACAGGCCAACTCGCGCTTCGTCTGGCGAAGCAGATTGAGGGGTCCGGCCCGATCAGCGTTGCCGAATATATGCGCGCGTCGAACAATGAATATTATGGCGCAGGCGACCCGTTCGGGGTCGAAGGCGACTTCATAACCGCGCCGGAAATCAGCCAGATGTTCGGCGAGCTGATCGGCATGTGGCTCACCGATCTCTATTTGCGCCAAAACAGTCCGACCAACTGCCACTATGTCGAATTGGGCCCGGGGCGCGGCACTTTGGCCGCCGATGCTTTACGCGCCATGTCGAAATTCGAATTTGCACCCGCCGTGCATTTTGTCGAAACAAGCGAGGCGTTGCGTGCACAGCAGCTCAAAAATGTGCCGCTTGCGACCTTTCATGACCGGATCGAGAGCCTACCGACCGACGGGCCGTTGCTGGTGGTCGCGAACGAGTTTTTCGATGCGCTCCCCATCCGCCAGCTCATCCTAACCCATGCCGGTTGGCGTGAGCGCGTTGTTGTGCGGGATCGCGGCACGAAATTTGCGGCTATGCCCGGCTCCTACCCGATGGATGGATCGGTCCCTGCCGCGTTCCAGAATTCCCCGGTCGGCAGCATATTCGAATCGTCGCCCGATGCGGCGACCATTATGTATGAACTCGCCACGCGTATCGCCACGCAGGGCGGGGTGATATTGGTTATCGACTATGGCTATACACAGCCCTCGCTGGGCAGCACTCTGCAGGCGGTGAAGTCGCATGGCTATGCCGACCCATTCCTTGACCCCGGCATCTGCGATTTGACAGCACATGTGAATTTCCTGGAGCTCGGCAATTTGGCGCGAATGCGGGAATTGGTTGTTTCCGGGCCAACCACGCAGGGTGTTTGGTTGTCCGCGCTCGGCATCGGACAACGCGCAGCCGCTTTGGTAGAGGCGTCACCTGATAAAGGCGAAGAGATATACGTTGCACGAGACCGTTTGGTCAAAACCGGTGAAATGGGGACGCTGTTCAAAGTCCTCGCCGCGCACTCCGCTGACTGGCCGGTACCCGAAGGTTTTGGTGGTCCGGTGGTTTAGGGACGCTGCGCATTTGAATTTGGTTCGTACGAATAGACGAAGGCATGAAGAAGGTTGGCGAAACAAAAAGGTCGACTTGCACATTCCGCTTTATTGCAAAAAGCCGTCACCCTGAAATTGTTTCAGGGTCTATTTACAGTACATGCCTGCTGATGAGAGAAAAGCCGCCCGGTGCCGCGCAGTTGGAGAGGGGCCACAACGGTGAGGTTCGTTCGCCAACTCCCCCTCTCCACTTCGTCTAATGGCTAAAGCCACAAGACTACGTACCTCTCCCCTAAAGGAGAGAGGAAGGATTATGTCGCCAAATCGAAAATCTACATCGAAAGCGGACTATCAGGACACGACAACTTTTCAGACGTTCGCCAATCTTCACCCCGCCGCGTCAAACGCTTGGCGTAGCACCCCCAAAACTTCTGTATCGATGTCATCCGCGTTTGTTAGCGCTACGGCATATTGGCACATACCACCTGGCTTTTGTGCAATTACCCGGCTGCTTCGGATATCATCCTTAAGATTTATTCCCAGCTCAGATGCACTAGCATTTTTTGGCCCTAGCATAGCAAACTGCTTCTTTCGCCGTAGGGCAACATAGGCTTTCTTAGGAGACTGTTCAAATTCTCCCCACGAAGCGATCGCAGCAATCAGCGCGTCATGGATAATGCGCAAATGTTCTTTCTTACCTGCATATATGCTGGCGAGTGGATCATCGACGGGGGCAGTGGTTGACGTCGCCGCTTTGGCTGCATGAGCGAGCGCATTAGCGTCGCCGTAGCCTAGACCGAATTTCTCGATTATCCAACTTCGGACCTCGCTGTGACTTACCTTACCTGATGCACCAATTTGTTCGCACAGCGCCGACAATTTCTGACCGGTCTTGATCTCGATGTTGCTTAGCTGAGTGGCCTTGGCCTTTTCCACATCTGCCATAGAGTCTCTCCTACTCTTAGAAGAGTAAAATGCCTAATTTGAGAGAAAAACGCAATGTCAGCTTTCCATCTGTGGACGCCCCTAAAGATGCAAGCGGTTTTTGAGAGGGGTGCATGTAGTCGGATGCTGCCATCTGTCCGGCCTCTTGATGCAGCATAGCTGCGGGCCCGTATGGGAGTTCGCGGACCGGAACCACATCAC
>NZ_JBGSRI010000047.1:0-43386 GCF_041737645.1 Sphingorhabdus sp. | reverse complement strand
CTGGAACGAAAATGTCTGGCTCGCCTCACGTGGCGGCGGCATCGGTACTTATTGGGGCAGCGTACGCGGCATCGGCGAACCTGTCGGCCTCAATGGCAAGACCAGCGGCATCATCCCGTTCGTCCGCGTGATGGACAGCCTCACCCTCGCCATTTCGCAAGGGTCGCTGCGTCGCGGGTCAGCCGCGTGCTATCTCGACGTCAGCCACCCCGAGATCGAGGAATTTCTCGAAATCCGCAAGCCATCGGGCGATTTCAACCGCAAGGCGCTGAACCTGCACCATGGCGTATTGCTCACCGACGAGTTCATGGAAGCCGTCCGCTCGGGCGATGAATTCGACCTGCGCTCGCCCAAGACCGGCGAAGTGCGCAGCACCATCGATGCGCGTTCGCTTTTCCAGAAGCTGGTCGAAACCCGCCTTGCAACTGGCGAGCCTTACATCATCTTCTCCGACACCGTGAACAACGCGATGCCAAAGCATCACCGCGATCTCGGCCTCAAGGTCTCGACTTCCAACCTGTGCAGCGAAATCACTCTGCCTACAGGTCGCGACCATCTCGGCAATGATCGCACCGCGGTCTGCTGCCTCTCTTCGCTCAACCTTGAAACATGGGACGACTGGAGCGTCGACAAGCAGTTCATTGAAGACGTGATGCGCATGCTCGACAATGTCCTGCAGGACTTCATCGACCGCGCGCCGGACGAGATGGCCCGCGCGTAATACTCCGCCGCACGCGAACGTTCTGTCGGCCTCGGCGTCATGGGCTATCACAGCTTCCTGCAGTCACGCGGCGTCGGCTTCGAAAGCGCGCTCGCCAAATCGTGGAACATGAAGTTCTTCAAGCATATCCGCGCGCAGGTGGATGAAGCATCGATGATGCTCGCCAACGAACGCGGCGCCTGCCCCGACGCCGAAGAAATGGGCGTGATGGAGCGTTTCAGCTGCAAGATGGCGATTGCCCCTACCGCATCGATCTCGATCATCTGCGGCGGCACATCGGCGTGCATCGAGCCGATCCCGGCGAACATCTACACGCACAAGACGCTCTCGGGCAGCTTCGTCGTCAAGAACCCCTATCTCGAAAAACTGCTTCAGGCCAAGGCGAAGGACAGCACCAACGTCTGGAACAGCATCCTCGAAAAAGGCGGCAGCGTGCAGCATCTCGATTTCCTCACACCAGAGGAAAAGGACACGTTCAAGACCAGCTTCGAGATCGACCAGCGCTGGCTGATCGAACTCGCCGCCGACCGCACGCCTTATATCGACCAGGCAACGTCGCTGAACCTCTATATTCCCGCCGATGTGGAAAAATGGGACCTCCTCATGCTCCACTTCCGCGCATGGGAACTGGGTGTGAAGTCCTTATATTACCTGCGTTCGAAGAGCATCCAGCGCGCCGGCTTTGCCGGTGGCGTCGAAGCCGACAACACGGTCGAGGCACCGGTCATGGAACTGTCGACACCGACGAATTATGAAGAATGTCTCGCCTGCCAATAAACTAAGCGCCTCTCGCGTGACGCGGGGGGCGTAAAACCCTCCCGAGGAACCGCAATTCATGACCCAAGCCGCCACCCTTGCCAGCACTGCGCCGAACAGCGACGCTGCGCGCGGCGGGGCGGTGCGCGAGGCAAGCCGGAACGTCGCCTTTGATGTGCCGCAATTCCGCGTCGGCGAACATAACGCCCATTATGAAGGCGAATATGACGCGCGGATGCTGCGCTGGCGGCAACTGGGCGCGGCGGACAAGGCAGCCAATCTGGCGATGTTGCTTGGGGCAAAGGCCGCCAATATCGGCTCTGTCCTCGAGGTCGGCTGCGGTACCGGCGACGTCCTCGCCGCCGTCAAGGCGCTCGGCATCGGCAACGACCATCGCGGCGTCGATGTCGCCGACCCCGACCAGCATCGTGGCCCCGACGCCAGTGCAAACGCCCTCCAGCTCGACAGCTATGACGGCGTGCGCCTGCCTTATGCCGACAACAGCTTCGATCTGGTATTCGCCAGCCATGTGCTCGAACATGTCCCTGACGAGCGCGGCTTTCTGGCCGAACTCGCGCGCGTTACCAAAGGCCCGATCTACCTCGAAGTACCGTGCGAGCTAAACCTGCGCACGAACGAGGCCAATATGCAGACCACGCTCGATATCGGCCATATCAATGCCTACACGCCCGAAAGCTTTGCGCTGACGCTGGCGACCGGCGGGCTGAATGTCGGCGCGATGCAGCTGTTCGACCACAGCCGCGATATCCACCAGTTTACGAGCAGCGCGTCCGCCGCAGCCGCGAAAATGGCGATACGCCGCGGATTGCTCAAACTGTCCCCGCGGTTCGCCAGCCGCCTGTTTACTTACCACGCCGGGGCATTGTGCACCCAGCGCACCGCATGATATAAGAATTAGCCAAGAGGAAACGACAATGTCACTTTTAGAAGCCCGTAACAGCTACAAGCCCTTCGAATATCCATGGGCCTATGACTTCTGGAAACGCCAGCAGCAGATCCACTGGTTGCCAGAAGAAGTGCCATTGGGTGAGGATTGCCGTGACTGGGCGCAGAAGCTGTCCGATCATGAGCGCAACCTGTTGACGCAGATCTTCCGCTTCTTCACGCAGGCCGATATCGAGGTGCAGAATTGCTACCACGAAAATTACGGCCGCGTGTTCAAGCCGACCGAAATCAAGATGATGCTGACCGCGTTTTCCAACATGGAAACCGTGCACATCGCGGCATACAGCCATTTGCTCGACACCATCGGCATGCCCGAAAGCGAATATAGCGCCTTCCTCGAATATGAGGAAATGGCCGCGAAGGTCGATTATATCCACCAGTTCGGCGTCGACAGCGATGAAGACATCGCCCGCACGCTCGCCATGTTCGGCGGCTTCACCGAAGGGCTGCAGCTGTTCGCGTCCTTCGCGATGCTGATGAACTTCCCGCGCTTCAACAAGATGAAGGGCATGGGGCAGATCGTATCCTGGTCGGTCCGCGACGAAAGCCTTCACTGCGAAGGCATCACCAAGCTGTTCCACGCTTTCTGTGCAGAGCGCGGCTGCCTGACCAAGGCCGTCAAGGAAGACATCATCGATTGCTGCCAGAAGGTCGTCCGTCTGGAAGACAGCTTCATCGACCTCGCATTCGAAATGGGCCCAGTGCCCGGCATGACCGCCAAGGAAATCAAGCGCTACATCCGCTACATCGCCGACTGGCGTCTGGGCCAGCTTGGCCTACCCGCGATCTACATGGTCGAAGACCACCCGCTACCCTGGCTCGCGCCATTGTTGAACGGTGTCGAGCACGCCAACTTCTTCGAAACCCGCGCGACCGAGTACAGCAAAGCCAGCACCCGCGGCGATTGGGGCCAAGTATGGAACAGCTTCGACAACCGCAAAAAGAAGATCATCGGCATTGAGCCGGCAGCCGAGAATGACGGCGTGGATATGTTTGAGCAGGCGGGGGTTGCAGCGGAGTAGAAGAGAAAACTCCGTGCTCGACTGGATCTTTGATACTGGCAACACCGCGAGTGTAGGCGCGCTTTCTTTTTTGATAGGCATTTTTGGCACTGGTTTAACGCTGGTGGGCCTTTTCTACACATTTCGCGAAGCAAGGCGCGCTGTTTCAGCAGCCGACCACGCGCAAATCGCGGTGGAGAATTTTAAGTTGCGTGTCACGCAGCACGACGCGGGGAGAGACGTTGCAGAAGCCTCTTACGCTTTGGACATCACTAGGCGCCACCTAAACAATGGCAGTTGGAACGATGCTTCTGATAGTTATGAAGATGCTCGTCGAGCGATTATACGTATGACGATGTCCATTCCATCGTTGCCTGACGTGCAAAAAGAAAAGCTGCGTAAAATGGCAGAACAGATTCAACGGCTTTGCAACAAAATAGACGCTGCACAATCGGGAAAAGGAGAATACCCCGACGTAGCTAAAGCTAAAACCGTAATTCGAAGTAATTATGAAGTATTAGCAGCCATCAAGAAATATATTGAAGAGGCGAACCCCTATGTCTGAAAGCAATATTAAATTTAAAAATTTGGTTGATAAACTTTTTTATTCAACCAGTAGTTCCTCAATTGTTTGGAGCCTAACAGACGAGAACTACCCCTTTTGTATTATTGCCGATTATAAAATCGTCCTAACGTCGGGTGTGGATTATGAAGGTGAACCTATGGAATACATCACCATCTATAATTTGGATGGACATACAGTTGACAGTTTTAATGACAACTCAATTTCTGCTTTCAAGCCGCAAATGGGTCAGTCATTTCATAATTATTGGAAAGTAATGGAAAGTTTGCGAGAGATGGCAGTGCGGCAAGCAACAGGAGCCGACAAGGCAATTGACGAAATCATTGATGCACTTAACGATAACGACGTGCCATTTTGAATGGACGTTATGAAGAAACTCTGTGAACGCAGTGCAATAGTTCCGCCAGCTAGACCGGCGCTTTAACCTGCAACTTTTTGCGCAACTGCCCAAGATTCGAAGCAAGCTTTTGCCCGTCCGACTTCAATTGGACCAATTTCTCTTCCGCAACGCTCTTTTCAAAAATGGCGGTTGTTTCCTCCGCCTGCCGCGGGCGGATCGAAAGACTTCGGATAATTAAAAGCCAAGCGCCACCTCGCGTTACCGTTACTTGAGCAACTCCATGACAAAGCAAAGTACGAAACGCCTCATGCCGGCGATAATTTTCGATGGCCTTATGCGCAGCTTTACCCTCTTCAGCAAAAGGCCCGTCCGGGCCCGTCGCTGCCGATATATCTTCAAACCGATGCCCGATTAAATGCCGAAGTGGAAACTTGGTCCCATCTGGTTTAGCGCCGTCCAACACCAACAGAGTTTCCGTTATTGCCCTCTCGGCGACCGCGATATGATGCATGCACTCCCCACGCCACGCATTGACTTCGGCGTAGAGTTTATCCCAGCATATTTCGGCTTGATCGTCGTTCATCGCATGGCGCTAACTCAAAAAACCTAAAATAGTCTGACCTATACGCGCTTTGTGCTTTGAACCGATTGGCGCCTAAACTATTCCCTAACCACCCCATGTCATCCTCCCCGGATGGCACGCGACTCGACCCTGAAAGCTGTTGCCCCTTTGGCAGCTTTGACCTTTTTGGCGGTTTATAACTTCCCCATTAAATCGGCGGAAGAAAAGGCCGCAATGCGCTTTACGGAACAGTCAGTCTATTACCGCTACTGCTCCGACGTTCGCGCCGCCGGGAAAGCGCCTTTGCTTCGGGGCCAGCCGGGCTACGCCCCGCATCTCGACCGCGGCGATGACGGCGTCGCGTGTGAGCCTTATTACGGGAACTAATGCCCCCTCTCACCTTCAGGGGAGAGGTGCGAGACTTGGCGGCTTGCCGCCTAGTCGCAGCGGAGAGGGGTTGGGCGGTGAGGTTTGAGCTGAGGGGTTTGCGCGCGAACTCTCCCCTCTCCAACTTCGCCTAATTGCTCTCGCAATAAGGCTTCGTATCCTCTCCCCTAAAGGGGAGAGGGGAGTTAAGGAATAATCGAATGGACATCAATACCCTCCTCACCCTTCCCAACGCCCTTGCCGCTTTCGTGCTGGTCAACATCTGGACATTCATGCTGTTCGGCCTCGACAATATCCGTGCCGAGGGAGGCTCGTGGCGCGTGTCGGAGGGCACGTTGCTTGCCTGGGCATTTCTGGGCGGCACCATCGGCGCTTACACTGGCCGCGCGGTGTTCCGGCACAAGACCCGCAAGCAGCCCTTTTCCAGCAACCTGCACCAGACCGCGATCTTTCAGGTGTTCGCCGCCGCGCTCGCCGGTGGGTGGATGTTGGCGGGATAACAGAAATCATATTGCGTCTGTGAAACAAACCCCCCTCTCTCCTTCAGGGGAGAGGTGTGAGACTTGGCGGCTTGCCGCCTAGTCGCAGCGGAGAGGGGGAGTTGGCGCGCGCACCTCACCGTCGAACCCCTCTCCAACTCCGCCTAAGCCTTTCGGCTAAGGCTTCGTATCCTCTCCCCTGAAGGGGAGAGGGTGGTGGGCAAATTCCCTATTGCGTTATTCGCCGCTGAGCATTCGGGCGACCAAGGCGGTGTCGACCGATTCCGCTAGCGACTGCACTTTTCCTGCATCGTCAAATTCCCAGATATTCAACAGCTCGGTATTGTGGATCGGGCCGCCGCCTGTCGATACATCAATCTGCAGCCGGACCACCGCCCTGTTGCCGTCCACGACGGAATCAACGAGGTTGACGGTGTGGAATTTGAAGGTGTCGATCAGCTCGCCAATCGCGGTGCGGGCGTCGTTTTTGGTGCGCGACTGTTCGCCCAATGTCTGGGGTGCACCCATCATTTCATAGGTGGAGCCTTCGGCCCAATATCGGGCAAAAGAGGATTTGTCGCCTGCGACGCGGGCGGTGTAAATTTGGTCGATGGTGTCGAGTATCTGGTCACGGGCAATCATGCTAGTCCTCCCTCCGACTCAATGGCAGGGGCATCGAGTCCTTGGGGTAGAATACACCAACCTGCCAGCTACGCCAATTGGCTGGGCAGCGGTAACTCCTACCACACCATCGCCTGCCGCCGTATCCGGGCGGGGGCGGGTATTTTGATTCCCTAAAAGGAAGAAGACAAGGAGGAGGAAGACGTTCTTGCACGGCCTCAAGGCGGGGCGCCTTACGTCTTTTTTCCCTTTTTACTTCTAGCAAAAATTAAATGGCCTGACGGCCGAGACGCAAAAAACCGCCGCAGCTTTCGCCACGGCGGTTCTTTTCAGCCGGTGTTACCCAGCGTCAGACTAGAAGCGTACGCCCACGCCGACGACGGCCTGGTGACGGTCGAAGTCGGTTTCAAGGTCGAAATCATCTTCGCCGATGTCGATATTCTTATAGTTGGAATAACGATATTCAGCCTTGATGAAGCCGCTTGGTCCGAACAGGGCGAATTTCTGCTCAATACCGGCGCCCAGACGGTAGCCGTCGGTGGTCACGCCGGTGTTGTAGATGGTGCCTGCGCCATCGTCGAAACGACCTTCGAACTTCGCGTTGGTGTATCCACCCTTGGCGTAGATCATGGTCGTTGGCGAAATCGCAAAGCCCAGACGCGCGCCGACATAGAGGTCGCGGTCGGTGTTCAGGCTGAAGCTGTCGCCGGTGGTGATCAGGTCGGATGCCGAACCCTTCACTTCGGAATCGGCATATTCACCCTCGTTACCGGCTATCACGCCGCCAAGCTGGAAGTCATAGCCTGCGTTGACGCCGTACATCAGGTTGCCCTTGCCGTCGCTGACATCGTCATAGCCGACGATCCCTTCAATGTGCGGTCCGGTGAAGGGCGCTTCTTCCTGTGCAAAGGCAGGTGTGACGGCGACGGTGGAGAGGAGAGCCGCGCCTATAAGATATGTACGCATTTTATATATCCATTTATTATCAAACTTACCCTGCTGCGTGCAGGGCCGACAAGAAAACGGATGGTTCCCGATAAGGGTTCATGAATATAAAATAACAAGAGTCTGTTACTTTATTGCAACAGTCTGTTTTATGGATGCGTTATATCGCGTCGTCGGCGTCCGGGCGGGCGTTGCCATGTTCGTCCAGATCGCCAGGTTCCATGCCGCCTTCGCCCAGCATACCGGACTCATCATCGTCGCTGCGCTCGCCGCGAAAGGCGTCCATGTCAATCTGGCCGCTGCTTTCCATGTGTTCCATATGGTCCACGACATCCTGTGCGTCATCCGGGATGATCTGCGCCGGATTGGGGGCACCACCATGTTCGCTATCCTCACCCGACAGGTTCGGCGCGCTGCTGTGCGTCATTGCCTCTCCTGCGACGGTCTGCGCCTGCGCGTCCTCGTCTGCCTGTTCGAGGTTGTCGGGGGCGGTTTTGGGGGTGTCGGATGCGGTCATGGCAGTGCCTCCTTGGCGTTCTGGTGTCTGTCCAACAAACGCGGCAGGGGGGCGGGTGTTCCCGAATGGGATGTGTTTTACAGCCCCGCCCCGATGCCAGTTAGCTTACGTCCACCGCCACCTTCAGAAACGCCGCCGGAATTTCGGTCCGCTCAGGATCGCCGCTTACATTTTCGCGTTCGAACAATACGACCAGCTCGCCATAAAGCGCGTCGGCGCGGCCATCTTTTTCCGCTGCTTCGAATGCGTTCATGGTGGGGCCGTAATAGGTACGGAAAAGATCGACGAACTCCTTTGGTGCGCCGTCAAAGCGGAAGGTGTAGAGTTCCCTCGATGCGGTGACGTTCGCTTCCGATATTCCGGCGGCGGCGAAGCGCGCGCGAACTTCGTCTTCCTTGCCCCACAGAACCGGGCTGACAAAGCCTTCGGGTGGGGGCGGCGTGTAGGACGCGCTGACCTTCAACACCTGTGCGATCAAGGTTGGGTCGCCAGGAATCCAGTTGCCCATGACGATCCGCCCGCCGGGCTTTGTCACGCGCACCATTTCAGCGGCGACATCATAAGGCCGCGGCGCAAACATCGCGCCGAATATGCTGACCACCAAGTCGAAGCTGTTGTCGGCAAGGTCGGTGAGCGCGGAGGCGTCGCCTTCCTGAAAGCGGATGTTGCCAAGGCCCATCGCGGTCGCGCGCGCATTGCCAGCGGCAACCAGATTGCTGGCAATGTCGACGCCGAGCACCTCTGCGCCTGCCTGCGCCGATGGAATGGCGGTCGTCCCGTCGCCGCAGCCCAGATCGAGTACGTGCATATTTGGGGTAACGCCAAGTGTGCTAACCAGCGCGGCGCCGCTATCGCGCATACACGCCGCCAACCGGGTGAAATCACCCTTTTCCCATAAAGCCTTGTTCGCATTCATATTCGCTCTCCCTTGGAGCGACCCGGCCGCAAGGTAGTAAAGAAGAAAGGATCTGCCAAACAGTTCCGGAAAAAAGAATTCAAATTTGACCCAAATCAAGGAACTTCTGCGACGGCAATCTATTGATAGCTTCACCGCTTCAAAGGAGCCCGTCATGGACGCACTGCAAATTCCCTTCGTCGCCTTGTTCACAGGCATGGTTCTGTCCTTTATGACAGTCATGATTATCGAGACGATATTAGAGGCGCGGCAACGCTAAGCCCTCGTCATTCAACCGCCATCAACTGGCTGGGGAATGGCGCGACCAGCTTTGCAGCTTCGTCCCATTCCGCCGTTAGCCATATCTGATAATCGGCTTCCTGCAGGATCACCGGCATCGCTTTGGGATGCAGCGGCGCAACCAGCGGATTTGGCTCGCAGGTCAGGAAGGCAAACATCTTTTTCCCCTCGGGCGGCGACACGCCATCCTTCGTCGCCCCACCAATCGAGCGCCAGATACCGGCAAAGGCCGCAACCGGTCGGTCGGTAATCGTGAACCAGTGCTCGGCCCGGCCCTGCCCCATTTTCGGCTCGGCAAAGCGGGTGAAGGGCACAAGGCAGCGCTGTTCCGGCTTGACCAGCATCGACCGCCAAAACGGGCTGGCGAGATTGCGGACATTGGTGACATGCTTCGTCACCGTCGTCCCCGGCCGCTTGCCCGGTAGCGAAAGGGGAACACCCCAGGTCATCAGGTCAACCACCGCGCCATGCATCGCCGCATCCTTACGCACCACGGCGGCTTCGCGCCGGGGCCATATCTCTTCCTCCAGCTCAGTTGCTTGGGGCGGAATATGATCCGTCAGGCTCCACGAAATATATTCACGCCATGTTTGCAAAAGCGCCTGCGCGTCCGGATTATTTGCATAATGGTTACACATCGGCTTTAGTTTAAGTGTCAAAACCGCCAACGCAACGTCTACTTGACGCTTAACTGGAACGCCCGATGCCCGCAACCGCATTCAAGATATTCACCGCCGACCAATGGGCGCAATTTCAGGCCTACGGCGTATTTCACGGCGCGCCGGTCGATGTTGCCGACGGCTACATCCATTTGTCCGCCGCCGAACAGTTGCAAGGCACACTCGACAAGCATTTTGCCGGGCAGACCGGACTTGTTATCGCCGAAGTGGATCTTTCGGCCCTGGGCGATCTGGTAAAATGGGAGGAGTCGCGCGGCGGTGCCCTGTTCCCGCATATTTACGGGGCACTGCCGATGGAAGCCGTGATTGGCGAACCGGCATTTACCTCCTGAGCTTTAGCGCCTAGGGCTTCTTCATGGCTGACCTCTACCTCAAAGCTCTCGAATCCGAACGCCGCAGCCTTTGGGCATCGGCGCGGCTAAAAGGATTGCCCAAGGATTCCCCGGAACGTGTCCGGATTGCGGTGCTTGACGCCGATATTGCGGCTCACAAGGCAAAGCAAAAAGGATAAGGAGCGGTTGGTTTACCTTAAGGTCAGGCCCTAAAGCTGCTTTTCGTAAATCCGGTACACTTTATTGAGCGTACCGCCCACGGCCTCCCCCACCGAACGCATGGGACCATTGCTGGCGAGCACCCACCCGAAGTCACCGCGAACAGCACCGAATTTGGAAACAGAAGCTCGGCGGATATATTCGACCAGCATAAATGCCAACTGGCTCGCCATCCGCGTGGACTGCAGTTTTTTGACGACTCCCATCAACGGCACACGCATTGTACGCACTTTTGGCTTGCGTAACCACCAGAGCAGTTTTGCCCAGTTAAAGGGCCACAGACTGCCTCCAAAATCCTTCAGCTTTTCATTCAAGTCGGGGATGGTCATCATGAAAGCGACCGGTTCGCCATCCAGTTCGGCTACTCGGATCAGATCTTCATATACGATGGGTTTCAATTTTTTACCGGCATAGGCGATTTCGGCATCAGTGAATGGCACAAAGCCCCAATTGTCGCTCCAAGCATCATTTAGGATGCTGAGCAGGAGCGCAGCTTCTTCGTCGAACCGGCTTTTGTCAACGCGCCTTATCCGTATTCTGTCCGACCGCTCGCCCATGGAAACAATCCGGTTTATCAATTCGGGAAAACCTTTATCTATCGGCAAGTCAAGTGTCAGCAGATCCTGCACTCCGACATATCCGGCCGCCAACACCCAATCGGCGTAATCGGGTTGGTTATAGCCCATCATGACCACGGGCGGTTGGTCAAATCCTTCGGCAAGCAAGCCCGGTTCATCCCACATCGCAAGGCTGATTGGCCCCAATGACCGGGTCATGCCCTTCGCCCGCAAGGCGGACTCCGCGCTTTCAATCAGCAAGGCAGCGACATGACTATCTTCGGCCTCGAACAAGCCCCAATTGCCGCAGCCTGGACCCATTCCCTGTTCGACTGGCTGCTGCAGGGCAAGGTGATCGATATGCGCGGAGATACGCCCAACAATCTGGCCGCCGCGTTCGGCCAGAAAAAATTCTGCCTCGCCATGTTCGAACCACGGGTTTTTCCCTGGCGTAATCAGGCCATAAACCTCATCCTTCAATGGTGGCACCCAATTGGGATTGTCGGCGTATAAACGATAAGGTAGGTCCACAAAGGCTTTCTTGTCAGCCTTTGTCAGGACGGGTCGGATGATAATTTCTGTCATAAGCTTTTTTTGAGTCCGCATCTGCCAACTGTCAATATATTTGGGGCATTCGTCCCTAGATACGCAGCCGTTTGCGGAACGAACCTAGTGCGGCTTTGTCCGATTCATCCAACCCATAACGCAGTCCAAGCCATAGAGACGGCCAAAACAATGCAAAGAGCGACAACGCACGGACGCGTGCGCCAAATGGCATTAACGCCTCGCCTGCCACCCACAGAAAAATGATAATCGCGCTGCCCGCGGCAAGAGCGCGGAAAAATCCCGCGCCAAACGGGCTGAGCCGGTCGCTGATTTGCAGTTCCACCACCGCGGCCCATGCCGTGGCGATCACTGCGACAGAAACGGAAATTGCCATGCCAAATGCGCCATAAGTGGGTACGAGGACAAGGGCGAGCAGCAACCACAGTGCGAGGCCCAGGATTGAGTTAAGCAACGGAAGAGCGCGGTGGCCGACCATTTCCACAATTGGTGTTGCCGGACCTATCACAGCCTCGCCAGCCCTTGCCGCCAACAATATAATCAACACCGGCAATGCTGCCGCAGTCCCGGGTGCAAAAGCGGTCAACATATCAGATGCGATCAGAATCATGAAACCGGTCAATGGCACCGCAAGTAACAGCGACATATGCGTCGAAAATCGATACATCGGCAGCAACGCCCCACGATCAACCGAAGCCTGCGCCGAAGCAAGTGGCGACAGGACATAAAGAAAGGATTGCCGGACGATAAGCGGGATCGATGCGATTTTTCGCGCTATGCCATATAGTCCCGCCGCAGCCGCGCCTGCCGCACCTGGAACCATCAGATTGAGTAAAATCGGCGGCAGGTCATTATATGCACGACGTGCAATTGAAGGGGGCAACATGGCGGCGCCGCCTTTCAACACCGCCGCACGAACCGTTGCGGTCATGGGGGCCCGGATCAGCATTCGCATATTATAATAGCGACCCAGCAATTGCGCCGACATAATTGCGGTCACCGCCAGTGACAGCATATGCCCCAACAGCAATCCCAACAGATCAAATCCGACGAAGAAAAAACTCGCCGCGAACAGCAGGCGTGCAATTTGTTCCCAGAAAATACGCAGCCGGATTTCCGGACCAAATGCACGCTTGGCACGGGCGGCAGCAGTCGCAATTTCAACAAAAATCCAAAGCGGAAGGCTCCATGCAAACAGCGCGATGGCCCGCGGCATTTGCGCCACATCTTCTGGGGCAGTCGCCACAAACCCGGCCAGCCAGTCCGCCGAAAGGGAAATCACCGTTGCCGCCAAAACGCCAAGACCCGTGCCCGTTATCAGTGCGAATTTGACTGCCGCATGTTGCCTTAGCCGATCCTCCTCTGCCGGGACAACACGTTGCAGCGCCTGTCCCATCGCCAGATCGAGGATATTTGCCAATATATTGATCGCAGCCCACAGGACCACATAGATGCCATAACCGGACAAACCGAACATCCAAGTATAGGCTGGCTGCGCGACAACCTCGATAAGTGCACCTAAACGGGATAGGGCGGCGAGACCCGCACCCTTGGCAACTTCTTTATTGCTGACCGCAGGCGCAGGCGGAACCAACGCATCTTCGATGGGGCCACTCATCTTGCGATGCTCACTCTTCGGTTCGGACCAGCACGGTTTCACCAATCAGGAAGAAAAGCAAAAACGGTCCCCAAGCCGCAATAACCGGCGGATAAGCACCCAAATTCCCCATTGCGAGTGCAAAATTGTCCGCGACGAAATATGTGAAGCCTAATGCCATTCCGATCACCGCCCGCAAGAAAAGCGCGCCCGAACGCGCTAAACCAAATGCTGCGACCGCAGCCAATAATGGCATGAGTAACGTCGAAAGTGGTGCCGATAGCTTATGCCACAATATGCCTTCCAGATTGTCGGTCCTTCGGCCAGCCGCTTTCAAATCATCAATCGCTTTCATCAGCGAAAAGAAACCCAAGCTATCGCCGTCGACCTTCACATAATTGAACCGGTCGGGCTTGATATCGCTCCCAAAGGTCATAGTGTCGAATTTTTGTTCTTCGGTTGTGGCGACATCAAAGGATGTGACGTCGTCCAGTTTCCATGCTGTTCCCGTGTATCGGGCTTCGCGCGCTCTTATCACCTGACGCAGGCTGCCATTGGTCCGCAAATAAAGGCTGACATCACCAAGCTGTATTTGTGCCCCTGTGCCGGTAACTGTCGCAGCATTTATCAAATCCGGGCCTTCGCGGACCCAGACATTGGCTTTTATTCCGGTATCTTTGGGGACCGGTCCATAATCTTCGGCCTGCCAAATCTTTAACCGGGCGGTATTGGGTGCAACGACAATATCATTAAAAGCGAAGGAAATTCCCGCCACTGCCAGACTGGCCACAAACATCGGCGCCAAAATCTGATGGGCCGATAGACCCGCCGCTTTCATCGCGATAACTTCGCTATGCTGGCTAAGCGTGGCAAAGGCAATCAATGTGCCCAGCAATACTGAAAAGGGCAAAAATCTGGCAATAATCTGGGGCGCTCGCATCATGACGTAGCGCATCACATCACCCTGATCGTTACCGGGAACAGAAAGGATTTTCCCACTTTCCCCCAAAAGATCCAACGTCATCAATATCAGAACTAGCATCGCGAGCACGGCAAGAGTACGCACCACAAAAAGCTTTGCCATATAAATCGTAATGTTGCGGGACGGGAAAAAATGCATGGTTTACGCCTCCGCTTCTGGCATACCGATCGTTGCCAACCGCGATTTTCTTTTGAAATTGAATGTCTTGCGTAGGAAAATGCCAACCCGGCTTGCGAATACTTCCAGTGCACCTATCGGTTGCCCACCGGGTACATGTGCTATGATATGGTACATCCAAAGAATAAGTGCCGCAAAAAACAGGAACGGCACCCAAAGCGCAATAAACGGATCCACCACACCCATTCCGCCGACCCCTTCGGCATATTCATTGATCTTGTGATAGGTCACAACCATGACAATCGACAGGAAAACGCCAAGCGCCGAAGTGGAACGTTTTGGCGGCACGGCAAGTGCAACCGCCAGAAACGGAAGCAAAAGCATCATCGCCACCTCGACAAGGCGGAAATGGAAGTTCGCCCAGGCTTGATCGCGTTCCATCGCAGGCTTTGCCGGATCGCCGCCAATCCGCATGAGTTCAGTGATGATATATTCCCTGTCCTTGCCACCACGCGCACGGAAGCTCTCTATTTTCGGGAGTGGTATCGGGACATCGTGACTGCTAAAGCTCAACACCCGCGGGGTTCGGTAATTGGGTGCGTCATGCACCAAAGTGCCTTTTTCCAACCGCAGCAATATGGTGTCAGGATCATCCGTTCTCAGAAACTGGCCTTTTTCTGCAGAAACCGCAATCGACTGCCCGTTTTTGCCTTTGGCGTAAACAAACATTCCCGATAGCTGATTGCCATTATCGCGGCTTTCTTCGATCCGCATCGTCAAATTTTCGCCAACATTGTTAAACTCGCCGACCCGCACTTTCGCGCCGAAGGCCCCCGACCGCAGTTCAAAACGCAGCTCTTCGTATAAGTAACGTGAACTCGGCTGAACAAAGCCGACAATCGCAAAATTCACAATCGCAAGGGTGATCGCAAACAGGAATGGAACACGCAAAAGGCGAAAATAGCTCATCCCAACCGCACGAAATATATCGAGTTCAGATGAGGTTGCGAGCCTCCTGAAGGCCAGCAATATGCCCAGTAACAAGCCGATCGGAATACCCAATGACAGATATTCTGGAACAAGATTTGCAAGCATTCGCCAGACCACGCTGACCGGGCCGCCTTCTGCCGCGACAAAGTCGAAAAGGCTCAACATTTTTTCCAACAGCAACAGCGATGCCGCGATGGCCAGCGTCGCAAGCAAGGGTAACATCACCAATCGAAAGATATAGCGGTCAGTGGCGGTTATAAATTTCAACTTATGGTCGCCCTATTACCCTAATTTGGCCGCAAACTCACTCGATAGACGGTATCAGGTTCAGGGGCAATATCGATGGCGCTGGAAAACACACAGGCCAAAAATACTGTTCCAGGAGTTTTAATATGATGAAGTTTGCTAAGATTTGTGCGATTTCTGCGCTCGCTTTAGGGGCGGGGTCAGCCGTGGCTGGTCAGGAAATCGGTAATGACATGACTCGCTGCGCCGCGGAAAAAGGCCCGTCGGTGCTTGTGGTTGTACGCGGGGTGAAAGAATCCGCAGGTAAAGTGCGTGTGCAATCCTATCCAGCAACCGGCAGTGCCTGGTTGGCCAAGGGTCGGTGGCTGCATCGCGTTGAAAGCCGTGCAAGTACCGGAAATATGAATTTCTGCGTTCCTGTGCCTTCGGAGGGCCGATATGGCATCGCTGTGCGCCATGACCGCAATGGCAACGGAAAAACCGACATCAGCCAGGACGGCGGCGGCTTTTCCAATAACCCGAGCATAAGCATCCTCAACCTCGGCAAGCCATCGGTCAGCAAGGTCGCTTTTCAGGCCGGACCGGGCGTGACCAAGATAACCATCAACCTGAAATATTTATAACGGACATGATTTGGCACTTGTAGCGCTTCTTTCGAATCCCAATTCAACCGGAAACAGGTCACTGTTGCCGACTGTTCGCAGCTATTGTGCCCGCAATCCTGACATATTCCATTATGAAGTCGAAGAAATCGGCCAGATCGCCAAAGCGCTGGAAATGATTGCGCGGGTCAAGCCTAAGGTTCTGGTTGTGAACGGCGGCGACGGGACGGTGCAATCTGCGCTAACCGAACTTTATCATGGTGGCCATTTCGACGGAGCGCCGCCGCCGGTTGCCGTGTTACCCAATGGCAAGACCAATTTGATCGCGCTAGACTTGGGCGCAGAGGGCGATCCGCTGGTCGCCTTAAGCCGGATCATCGAGGTCGCCAAAGGTGACTTGTCGGAACATATTGTGGTTCGCGAACTGATCGCCTTGAGCGACGGGAGCGAGGGGGCAAGACCGGTACTGGGCATGTTCCTGGGCGGGGCGGGGCTTGCGGAAACAATCTTATATTGCCGGAACAAAATTTATCCGCTCGGTCTGCCAAATGGCCTTAGCCATTTCCTTGCGGCAATGGCGGTGCTGTTTTCAGCTATTTTCAGACTAAAGGCTGATTTCCTTCCGGCAAGAGCGAAACCCATCAGTGTTTCATTCATCCGGCAAGGTGAACTGCAAGGCATATTTTCGGTACTTATCGTAACGACATTGGATAAGTTGCTGCTCGGCGCACAAGCTGGCGGCGCACGCAAGGGGCTAATGAAGTTTCTGGCGGTCGACCAAAGACCCTGGTCCATGTTGAAAATGATAGTGGCTTCGCTGGGCGGTAAATTGGGGCAGCGCACAATGACGGGTGTCCATTTTCAGGAAGGCGACACGATCCGCATCGACAGCGATGACAGCAGCGTCGTTCTGGATGGTGAGGTATTCGAGGCCAGTCGTGGTAACCCTATCGTGTTGCGTTCAACGCCGCCGGTGCCTTTTCTGAAACTGGCGGCCTGATCTTCTCACTTAACAAAGCTATATGAAAATCGCTAAGGCAGTGCTGTGCACTCTTTGACCCAACTTGTTGCAGATGAACTGGCCATACCCGCCCACCCCCAAGTGCAGGCCTTTGCCGCGCATATCGCGCGCCAATATCCGAATGCAGCTAGCGCTGTCCTGTTCTACGGCTCGTGCCTGAGGTCGAAACAACTCGAAGGTCAGATGCTCGATTTCTACCTGATAGTGTCCAGTTACGAAGCCACTTATACCCAAAAATGGCTTGCAACATGGAACCATCGGTTGCCGCCGAATGTATTTCCGTTTCAACATGACGGATTGGTCGCAAAAGTGGCGGTTTTGAGCGAAGCCGATTTTCACGACCTCAACCGGCCAGCGGCTTCGGCCGTATCAGTTTGGGCCCGTTTCGCCCAGCCTTCCCGACTTGTCTGGTCAACCGATGCTGCGGCGCGTGTATCGGTTGCCAACGCAATCTCCGGTGCGGCGCCGACGCTCCTAAATGCCGCACTGGCCTTTACCGAGCGTGAGGTCGACGTGCTAGACCTATGGCAAACAGGTTTCCGGATGACCTATGATGCAGAGCTACGGGCGGAACGGAACGACCGGCCCGCGTCAGTGGTCGATTTCGACCCTGACCGTTATGCGCGTTTCGGTCACGCCGCGTTACAACATACGCCGATTGCCAACGAAATTCGCGGGGGAAAGGTGCACATTCTTGCCGATCCACAGTGCCGGATAATGCAGGAACGCGACCGCTGGCCTGCCCTTCGCCGCAACGGAAAGTTCCTGACTGTGGCACGGCTGGCGAAAGCTGCATTCACCTACGCAGGCGGGATCGATTATCTTGCATGGAAGATTAACCGCCACGCTGGAACGCAAATCGAAATCAAACCGTGGCAAAGAAAATGGCCCCTATTAGCGGCGCTTTTTCTGGTGCCGAAACTGCTATTGAAGGGCTCTGTCCGCTAAAGTCAGTGTCAGCGCAAACGTGGCCGCAATGGCGGACGGCACCCATAAACTCGCCATGCCAAAAACGGCAAATAATGCTGCACCGATCGCTGCACCACTCACCAAGCCAAGCCATAATATCAGATACGGAAGCCATATAAGCCGCTCTCCGCCGCTGAAAAGCGTTGCCAAACCCTGACCAATTTTCACCAAAGCACCGGTCATATAGGTTAGGCCGAAAGATACAGTGCCATCGCGTTCAAACAGCGTGTTTTCGGCCCCCATACAAAATGCTGCCACGCAAAGTGCGAGCAAAAGCATATTCTGTCCCGCCAGTAATGGGGCAATAAACAGCAATCCGGACATGATGCCTAGAATGAGCGATTTTCGCCTTTTGTCAGACAAAGCCCCCTTCCGGCCAATCAGAGACCCCCCGGTCACACCAACGACAAAGCTAAACAATAATAAGGCAACCATCCCGATATAAGGTCCACCGGTGGCCACCCCCACACTTAACCGCGTGGAATTTCCGCTCATGAACGAGAGGAAAAACCCGCCGCTAGCCAGAAATCCGATTGCATCGACCATACCGGCCATCGCCGCAAAACCAACAGCCATTAGACGCGTATTCCGGTCGAGCCTTGTCATCGCAAGGCGGTCAAATAATCCCTACCGCTTTCCCTGCCCGTTCAAACCGGTCAAGAATATCCGCAACCTGATCGCTCGTATGCTCGGCACACAGCGAACAGCGCAGCAATGTCATTCCAGCAGGAGTCGCAGGGGGGCGGGCGAGATTCACATAAAGGCCGTTTTCAAGTAAAGCCTGCCACATGGCCGCACCTTGTTCGAGGTCCGGCATGATGACCGCGATAATCGCGCTTTGCGCTTCGGCCGTGCCAAGCTGGAAACCAAGGTCGCGTAGACCTTTATGTAATGTCCGTGAATTTTCCCACAGATGCGCGCGCTTGTTGCCATTGTGCATCAATTTGCGGATGCTAGTCGCCGAACACGCCACCACAGCCGGCGGCAAGCTCGCCGTGAACACATAAGGGCGGCAGACCAGCCGCATAATTTCAAACTTTGGATGATTGGAAACACAAAAACCGCCAACGGTGCCAACGCTTTTGCTGAACGTGCCGATCACAAAATCGACATCATCAAGCACGCCTTGCTCTTCGGCAACACCGCGACCGTTTTCGCCAATGAAGCCCATGCTGTGCGCCTCATCGACCAACACCATTGCTCCGGCTTCTTTGGAAATGCGGATCATTTCTTTTAGCGGCGCCACGTCGCCCAGCATCGAATAGACACCTTCAAGCACTACCAGCTTGCCTGCATCGGCGGGCAAACGCTTCAGGCGTTTCTCCAACGCCTCCACATCATTATGACGAAACGCGACAATTTCGGCGTCGCCCATCTTACAGCCGTCATAAATGGACGCATGGCTGTCGATGTCGAGAATGATATAATCGCCTTTGCCAGCAATGGTGCTGATGATCCCCAGATTCGCCTGGTAACCGGTGGAAAAAACCATCGCATGGTCCATTCCATAAAACTCTCGAAGCGCATCTTCGCATTCTTTATGGCCCTGAAAAGTGCCATTCAATACGCGGCTGCCGGTTGTGCCAGCGCCAAATTCGTCCAGTGCCTTTTTACCCGCAGCAATGACATCATCATCAAATGTCATGCCCATATAATTATAGGTGCCGAGCAAGATCGTTTCCTTGCCATTGCAGACCGCAACGGTGGGTGATTTCACTTCTTCCATCACAAGGTTGAACGGGTCTTTCACGCCTGTGGCCAGCAAGCCTTCACGTTGGGCGATCAGTGCGTCGAATTTCGAAAACAGGTCAGTCATAGGATCAATCCGTAAGCTTCTTTACCGCGTCGACGAGATGGCCGACATTTTCAATTTCTGCCTGCAAGTTCATGCTTATGACGATATCGAAATCATCCTCGACCTCGGCAACAAAGTCCATCACGGTTAGACTATCCCATTCAAGATCACCTGCAAACGTCGTCACTTCGGAAATTTCAACACCCTTTTTATTGAATGGTGCGATCAGGCCCTTCAGCCGATCAAACATTTCGCTACGGTCGGTCATATCAAATCCTTTTGTTTTGCCGCGCTATGGCAACCGATTAAGGCGGCAAGAGGGCAATTTATAGCCACCCTTGCGCCTTGTACCAGTCGGTGGTTTCTTTCAGCCCCGGTAAAGTCGCAATCTTTGGTACCCACAACTCAGACGGAGGCTTTGCTTCGGGATCAATGGTCCAATCGGGGTGTGAAAGATAACTTGCCCGATCCCGTGTCAACTTGGCGTTTCGTCCGCGAAAAAGACGATCCCCCGATGCTGCAACTTTCAGCAAAAAGCGCGGAGCATGAAAAGCCCTTACACGCCGACCGGTTGCGGCACCGATAGCTCGCGCAAACGATTCGTGGCTCCAACCGTTGACAACGCCATCATCGGCTTCAAAAATCTGCGCCGAAACGCCCGGTTTAGAAGGCACCAATGCGACCAACAGCCGTGCCAGATCATCAACGTGAATGACCGAAACCCGGCCACGTGGTGGCAACAGTGCCCATCCTTTGATCGCGAGACGAAACATATCTAACATTTCGGTATCGCCGGGTCCGAAAACGCCGGGAGGCCGAATGATTGTCCAGTCGAACATGCTCTTTAGAACCAGATTTTCTGCCCGCTTTTTGCTTGCCCCATACATCGACAGATGGGGCTGCTTTGCGGCAAGCGACGACACATGGACAAACCGTGCGATGCCCGCTTCTTTGGCGGCGGCAAGCAAATTGGCGGTGCCGGTAACATTGCCGGATTCAAAACCTTCCGCATCAGGTGCATTGACGACACCAGCGACGTGCAACACAGCATCCGCGCCGTCACATATATTTTTCAGGCTTTCAGGGTTATCCAGTGCGCCATTGATCCATATTACACCCGGTCTGTCTGCCTGATCACGACGTGTCAGGGCCCGGACCTGCCACCCTGCCGCAACCAACCGGTCCATTGTTATCCGTCCAACGAATCCGGTGGCACCGGTTAGTGCAACCGTCTTCAAAGCAAAACCATCTGGTCACGGTGGACGAGGACAGAGCGTGGAACTGTTCCGAGAATGTCGCCCAGTTCACTGGATCTATGTCCACAAATCCGGGCGGCGTCGACTGCGTCATATTCCGAAAGTCCCCGAGCGAATGCAAGCCCGTCATCGGCGCTGATGTCGATCACATCGCCACGTTTGAACTCGCCTTCAACGCCAATAGCGCCCGCCGGAAGCAGACTGCTCCCCGCTTTTAATGCTTTAATCGCACCCTTATCGACTCTAATCCGGCCCTTTACCGTCAATCGGCCGCTTAGCCATGCCTTGCGTGCGGAACCGCTGGCCCGTGGGGAAAAATAGGTCGCCGGGCCACCGGTTGTAAGGGTTGCGAGTGGGTGGGGGTGCAAGCCAGAAGTAATGGCCAGACCAATCCCTGCACGCGTTGCGATATCGGCTGCATCCAGCTTGGAAGCCATACCGCCCGAACCCATTCCCGACGTCGAGCCCTGCGCGACCATGATACGAACCCGGCCATCGATCTTGTCGACATGAGGTATGAGAACGGCACCCGGTAAATTAGGAGCACGATCAAATAGGCCGTCAACGTCGGATAAAAGTATGACGCCACCCGCACCGGCGGCTTGCGCGACCCGTGCGGCCAGACGGTCATTATCGCCAAAGCGGATTTCTTCGGTCGCCACGCTGTCATTTTCGTTGATAACAGGTATGGCACCGGCCCCGATCAAACGATCAAGCGTGGCCGCGATATTCAGATAGCGCCGGCGTTCTTCCAAATCATCCAAAGTGACGAGCATCTGGGCCGCGGCCAGACCTTCTGCGCCCAGCAGGTCGGACCATATGCCTGACAAAATTATTTGCCCCACCGATGCGGCGGCCTGTGCATCAGCCAGACTGGCGCGGCCACCTTTGTCAAAACCAAGTCGCCGTGCACCCAACGCAATTGCACCAGATGTGACCACTATGATCCGTTGCCCCGCCTGATGCCGCAAACTGATGTCTGCAACCAGAGTTTGGAGCCAGTCCCGCCGCACGCCACCATCGGGCTGCACCAGCAATGATGATCCGACCTTTACGACCAGCAAAGGGCAAATATTTGCGGGAAAGGCGGCGGGATTTAGATCGGCGACCATGTCCCATCCTCGGTTAGACCGTCGGCTTTTGCTCCTTCCAGTCCGCTTTTCGCCGGCAAGGCTTCAAGCACACGGTCAAGCACCAGATCAACGCCTTGTCCGGTGGCGCCCGAAATAGCGATAACATCCTGCGCACCGGCTGCTTGCAGCTGGGCCGAAATATCCGCCATCAATTCAGGGTCAAGCAAATCGCCCTTGTTAAGCGCTACGATCTGGGGCTTTTCATTGAGGCCCGCACCATATTCGCTCAATTCATCACAGACGATATGCCATGCCTCAACCGGATCTTCCTGCGTGGCATCGATCAGGTGGATCAATATCTGGCACCGCTCGATATGCCCCAGAAAGCGATCCCCAATGCCAACGCCTTCGGCTGCTCCAGCGATCAGGCCCGGAATATCAGCAATTACAAATTCACGGCTTTTATGCTCCACCACCCCTAACTGGGGGCGGGTCGTCGTAAATGGATAGGCACCGACTTTCGCCTTGGTGTTCGAAACCTGATTGATGAATGTCGACTTGCCTGCATTCGGCATCCCTACCAGTCCGGCGTCAGCCAGAAGCTTCAGCCGGAGCCAGACATACATTTCCTCGCCGGGCCAACCCGGACCGTGTTGCCGTGGGGCGCGGTTGGTCGAACTTTTATACGAAGCATTTCCTCGTCCACCATCGCCACCCTTGAGAAAAACGACGCGTTGGCCGACTTCGGTGAGGTCGAGTAGCAGACTGCGCTCTTCGTCATCCGCGAGCACCTGCGTACCGACGGGTAACTGAATAACAAGATCGTCGCCATAGGCGCCGTGCCGGTCACGCCCCATGCCCTGAATTCCACGCATGGCTTTGAAATGTTGTGCATACCGAAAATCGATTAGCGTATTCAGACCGGCAACAGCCTCAATTACGATGTCACCGCCCTTGCCGCCGTTGCCACCGTCGGGACCGCCATATTGGACATATTTCTCGCGCCGGAAACTAACAGCCCCCGGGCCACCGGCGCCGGAACGGATAAAAATTTTTGCTTGGTCAAGAAAATGCATGGGGTGGCCTTTAGGGCAAGGAGAGGGTTTTGGCCAGTGCGCCGACCAACTCCGCCAACCACCAAACTGGCTTCCCAGCCTTAGCTTTAACGAAGACTGGTGGAGCCTAGGGGAGTCGAACCCCTGACCTCTACACTGCCAGTGTAGCGCTCTACCAGCTGAGCTAAGGCCCCATCATGCCGCAAACAAGGCGGCTATTTGGTGAGGAGCGCCACTAGCGGGCGCTCCTTTATATATCAAGCACGAAGTTCGACTTAAATATCGTCGGGTTCATCTTCGCCACCAGCCACGCCGAGGTCGTCGTCGCCGCCAAGGTCAACATCATTGTCGGGCGACACGTCGCCATCAACGGCGTCGACATCAATATCGAGATCGTCGTCCGCCAAATCAGCGTCGTCTTTCTTCTTTTCAACCTCTTCAAAGGGAAGCGGCTGTTTCGACTTCAGGACGGGTTCCGGCGTCCACTGGTTGCCGCACTCAATGCACTCAACCGGTTCGTCTTTGGTGAGATCGTAAAAACGCGTACCGCATTTAGGGCAAGTGCGCTTGGTTCCCCATTCAGCCTTAATCATGGCAGGCTCAAATCCTTTATAAAATTGCTTGAAATGGGCGATCCACATATATGAATCACCGTCAATTGGCGCGGCCTTTGCCACAGCGTTGCGGCGCTGTCAAAAACTAGTGTGCAAAGCGTGACGGCAATCTGCACAAAACGAGGTTGGTTTCGCGTCTGTTGACTTCCATTGACCTTGAAAGCAAAGCAACCGCTTATGCACAACGCCAATCCACGTCCCGCCACCTTTCGCAACGCAGGCCCGTTAAGCGGAACCGTCAAGGTTCCAGGTGACAAGTCGATCTCGCACAGATCGTTGATGCTCAGCGCCCTTGCAGTCGGAGAGAGCAGGATTACAGGATTGCTCGAAGGCGAAGATGTTTTGGCCACTGCCGCCGCGATGCGCGCAATGGGTGCGTCAATTGAACGAATAGGTGACGGGTGCTGGACGGTGCACGGTGTTGGCGTCGGCGGATTGATGCAGCCTGCGGCTGCGCTCGATATGGGCAACAGCGGAACGTCCACCCGATTGCTGATGGGATTGGTTGCGAGCCACCGTCTGACGGCAACTTTTATTGGCGATGCGAGCCTGTCAAAGCGCCCTATGGGACGGGTAATCGATCCGCTAAGTCTCATGGGCGCCGAGTTCACCGCTAGTCCGGGCGGCACATTGCCGCTCATGGTGCGCGGCCTGGTTCCGGCTATTCCGATCCAATTTCGCTTACCCGTCGCTTCGGCACAGGTAAAAAGTGCGGTCTTGCTGGCGGGTCTCAATGCGCCGGGGATTACCGAAGTAATCGAGCCCATCCCTACCCGCGATCATAGCGAGCGAATGTTGCGTGGGTTTGGTGCGGATCTCAGCATTGAAACGGACATTAAAGGCGTGCGCCATATTCGCCTTGTTGGCGAGGCCGAACTAAAGCCACAGACAATCGAAGTACCTGGAGATCCATCTTCTGCGGCGTTTCCAATCGTTGCCGCATTGATAACTCCGGGAAGCGAGGTGACGGTAACCCATGTCGGCATGAACCCCACCCGCACCGGTATATACAAGATGCTGGAAGTGATGGGCGCAGAATTGACCTATACTAACCAACGCGAAGTGGGGGGCGAACCCGTCGCTGATATCACTGCGCGCTATTCGGTATTGCGCGGCATCGAAGTCCCGCCCGAAGTCGCACCCAGCATGATCGACGAATTTCCGGTCTTCTTCGTAGCCGCCAGCATGGCACAAGGTCGGACAATAACCAGCGGACTGGACGAACTGCGCGTCAAGGAAAGTGACAGGCTGGCTTTAATGGCAGCGGGTCTGAAAGCCATCGGCGCCAGGGTCGAAGAGCGCGCGGACGGACTGGTCATCGACGGAAGCGGCGGCGAGCCGCTGGAAGGCGGTGCTACTGTGAACAGCGCGCTGGACCACCGCATAGCGATGAGTTTCGCCGTGGCGGGACAGCATTGCTATCACGGCGTCACGGTTGACGACGTGTCACCTATTGCGACGAGCTTTCCAACATTTGAATCCATAATTGAGGCGCTCAAGGCATGAGCATTCACACTGAACCGGCACGCATACTTCCATGATTATCGCGGTAGACGGCCCTACTGCATCGGGCAAAGGCACCATCGCAAAGGCATTGGCCACGCATTATGGCTTACCCTTTCTTGATACCGGCTTGCTTTATCGCGCCGTCGGGTTTCAAGTGCTGCAAAATTGTGGCGATCCCGACAATCCACATGATGCACGCAAAGCATGCGATTTTCCCGAAACGGTTTTGAACGATCTTACGCTCCGCAGTGAAGCCGTTGGCGGGCTTGCCAGTCGTGTTTCTGTGCATCCCGAGGTGCGCGCGGCTCTGAATAAGCGTCAAGTTGATTTTGCCCATCAACCCGGTGGGGCATTGCTCGACGGGCGGGATATCGGAACGGTGATTGCGCCCGATGCGGATGTAAAGCTGTTCGTGACCGCCAATGCGGTAATTCGCGCAGAACGGCGACATGGTGAAATGACGGGCAGAGGCGAAGACATATCGTTAGAAGCCATTTTGGTGGATATTCTTGCCCGCGATGCCCGTGATTCATCTCGGACAAACGCACCGCTAAAACCAGCGGCAGACGCGCTCTTGCTTGATACCGGCGATTTGACTATAGGCGGCGCCGTTCAAGCTGCGATTGCGCTGGTGGAGGCTAAGCTTCGCCGGGGCTGACGTGGCCGGAGTGTTCACAAAGAAGCACCCGTCACCCTGAACCTGTTTCAGGGTCTTACTATATCGCCGCACCGGCTGGAGTAAGTTGCTGAAACAAGTTCGGCATGACAGTGATTTCGAGTACAACAATCTGTTTTTGAACGCTTTATTGCTATTCGGGTAATAAGGCAGCTCTGGTCAAAGACCATCGGAACCAACCGATTGGCCGGATAAAAAGTACGTAAGGAAACTCTAACCTATGGCAACTTCGCCAAACCCGACCCGCGACGATTTCGCGGCACTTCTCGACGAATCACTTGGTGGCGCAGACGGTGGCTTTGAAGGCCGCGTCGTAAAGGGAACGGTAACCGCAATCGACAATGACCATGCTGTCATCGATGTGGGTCTCAAATCCGAAGGCCGTGTGGCGCTGCGTGAATTCGCTATGCCCGGCCAGAAAGCCGACCTGAAAGTCGGCGACGAAGTCGAAGTCTATGTCGACCGCGTCGAAAATATGAATGGCGAGGCAATGCTGAGCCGTGACCGTGCACGCCGTGAAGCTGCATGGGATGTCCTCGAAGGCGAATTCGAAGCTGGCAACCGCGTCGACGGCGTCATCTTCGGCCGCGTTAAAGGTGGCTTCACTGTCGATCTTGGCGGTGCCGTTGCGTTCTTGCCCGGCAGCCAGGTCGACGTCCGCCCCGTGCGTGACGTTGCGCCGCTGATGGACATCGCCCAGCCCTTCGTCATCCTGAAAATGGACCGCAAGCGTGGCAACATCGTCGTTTCGCGTCGTGCCATTCTGGAAGAAACCCGCGCAGAACAGCGCACCGGCCTGATCCAGAATCTTGCCGAAGGTCAAATCATCGACGGCGTCGTCAAGAACATCACCGATTATGGTGCGTTCGTTGATCTGGGCGGCATCGATGGCCTGCTGCACGTCACCGACATCAGCTACAAGCGGATCAATCACCCGAGCGAAATCATCAACATTGGTGACACCGTCAAGGTCCAGATCGTCCGCATCAACAAGGACACACAGCGCATCAGCCTTGGCATGAAGCAGCTTGAAAGCGATCCTTGGGATGCCGCCGTCAAGAATTATCCGGTTGGCACCAAGCTTAAGGGCGCGGTCACAAATATCACTGAATATGGCGCATTCATCGAACTCGAACCCGGCATCGAAGGTCTGGTGCACGTTTCGGAAATGAGCTGGACCAAAAAGAATGTCCACCCTGGAAAAATCGTTTCGACGAGCCAGGAAGTTGACGTCATTGTTCTTGATATCGACATGGAAAAGCGTCGTATCTCGCTCGGTCTCAAGCAGGCTCAGGATAATCCTTGGGCAAGCTTTGCAGAGAAATTCCCAGTCGGATCGACCGTCGAAGGCGAAGTTAAGAACGCGACCGAATTTGGTCTTTTCATCGGCCTCGATGGCGATGTCGATGGCATGGTTCACATGTCGGATATCGCATGGGGCATTTCGGGCGAAGAGGCATTGCATCTTCACCGCAAGGGCGAAACGATCAAGGCCATCGTTCTGGACATTGATGCAGAGAAAGAGCGTATCTCGCTTGGCATCAAGCAGATCGAAAAGGGTGCCCCCACCGCTGCAGGAGCGACTACGACTGGCGGACTTAAGAAGGGTGCCACGACAACGGTCACCGTTCTCGAAGTACGCGACGGCGGTCTTGAAGTGCAGGCAGGTGAAGACGGCGCAACCGGCTTTATCAAGCGCGCTGACCTTGGCCGTGATCGCGACGAACAACGTCCTGACCGTTTCCAGGTTGGCCAGAAATTCGACGCCATGATCACCGGTTTCGACCGTTCGAAAAAGCCGAACTTCTCGGTCAAGGCACTTCAACTTGCCGAAGAGAAGCAGGCTGTTGAGCAATATGGTTCGTCCGACTCGGGCGCATCGCTTGGCGACATTCTGGGCGAAGCGCTGAAGGGCGTGAAGAAGTAAGCCACGGCTTTCTAACAAAAGTTCTATTTTTGGGACAAAAAAGCCCGCTCTTGGAAACGAGAGCGGGTTTTTTATGCTTTTGAACAAGCGTTCCTGCTGCAAATGCGTTGTAAAATAAAAAATAATCTGGCAGCTTTGCGACGCTCCCGAGCCGGATCCCTTTGGTCGCACGGCTTCTATTAACTCGGGTATCGACTTAAAAACAAAATGAAGGACTTTGCCCATGATCCGGTCCGAGTTGATTAAAAAACTGGAGAGCGAGAATCCCGAGCTCAAAACTGAAGAAATCGAAAAGATTGTCGATTTGTTCTTTAACCAGATTATCCAGCGACTTTCCGATGGCGGACGTGTCGAGCTGCGCGGTTTTGGCGCTTTTTCGACCCGCGAACGCAGCCCCCGCAAGGGCCGTAATCCACGGACCGGCGCATCGGTGGAGGTGCCATCGAAACGTGTCCCATATTTCAAGCCCGGCAAGGAAGTACGCGAACAGCTTAACAAATAAGCTGTTTTACCAAAGCGACTTGACCGCAATGTAATTATGTTGTCTGCGCTATCGGCACGCGGATGTGGCGGAATGGTAGACGCTACAGACTTAAAATCTGTTGTCCTTTTGGGCGTGCGGGTTCGAGTCCCGCCATCCGCACCAGACAAAAACTAACGGTTTTATGCGGCCTTCCCGCTACTGATAGCGACAACCTTTGCCCTACCATTCAATGCCAAATTTCCTGCTGTGTGTAACTCTGGTGTAATCGCGTCAAACATTCCAGTGTCCAAAGCAGCGATAGCGGTGTCGATATGGTCATCTGCTAGATGAACATAGCGCATGACCATCAAAAGCGTTTTATGGCCGCTAATCTTCTGAATGGTCGGTAAATCTACGCCCGCCTGAACCAGCGCCGTAATAGCGGTGTGTCGCATGACGTGGGGGGTAACCTTGGTCGGTTCAAGTCCGGCACGAAGGACGGCACGCTCAAATTGGCGTGCCATGCTCTTGCGATATGGAGTTTTACCGCCATGTCGTCTGTGCGTAAAAATATACCCTTCCTGATCGTCGCGGGATTTACGTTCGTTTTCTAACATGGTCCGCAGGCTACCGGTGATCGGTTGGATACGCTGCCCGGCTTTCGCTTGCGGTATGTGAATGCGGTTACTGGCGAAGTCGATCTCATCCCAGCGGACCCGCAATATCTCGCCGTGACGCATGGCGGTATTAAGACCGAACGCGATGAACAGCCATGTTGCGGGGTCTTGGTCCGCGATGCCGCCCTTCATCAGAGCCTGTTGGTGTTCGCCAGACAGAATTACGATCTTTTTGCGAGGTTCATCTTCCTTTTCAATTCTGGGCTTGTCATCGGCCTTTATCCACTTCCACTGAATCATCCTGTTCATAAAATGAGAAAGCGTAGAGAGTTCGCGGTTCACCGTGGCCAGAACTGCACCTTTTTCGAGGCGATGACGCACGTAATGTTGGACGGCGAAGTCTGTCACCTTGTCGGCACGCTGATCTTTGAAGTATGGCACAAGATAAGTCAGAAGGTGGCGCTTCTTGTTCGGGACGTCCTGATAACCGCGCATTCCGGCTCGCAGGGTGGTATCGATATTTTCAAGATACTGTTCGGCGGCTTCGCGGAATGTGCGATGCACTTTGCGACCGGTTGGCAGATCGAGGCGCCCCTCTCTGGCTTTTGTGCGGAACGCTTCGATGGCTCGCTCTGCTTGCTCCCGCGTTACCCCTTCACTTTCGCGGCCAATAACGCGATGGACGCGCTGTCCGTCGATCATCACATTTACACTGAACCGAAGGTCTCCACTCTTCATTCGCTCCACAATAATGCCGTGTTCGGCAATGCGCGATCCGATACCGAGATTGCGGATTTCGGGTCGCGTCAGTCGTTGAAACCTTAATGCCATTAGGTTGCCTCTCCAAAATCGTTGGCCATCGTCATTCGCTGACGAAGAGAATTAGCAAGACGTTTTCCTTCTTTTTCAGCCAGATCGTTGGGTTGAAATGCTTCGTTCAATTGTTTGCGTAAGGCGTGAAGGTCATTGGCCAGACGAGGAATCTGCTGAAACAATGATTGTGCGGCTACTGGATTTAGAACATCGCCGTCCCCCAGCTTCCAGTCGTCAACAGGGTCATCGAGCCTCAAAGTAGGCTCGTAACCAAGGCCCTGCAAAAGCCGAATAATGACTAGGTTCTCTGGACTAGGATTGGCCAGCATCAATGGGCTGAATAGCCCGCGCGAAATCGGGCGACCAGAAACTTCCGATGCAATAGGTCGAAGTGCACCAGCATCTTGCAATAGTCCAAGCAACCCCTCGATTTTGTTTTCAAGTTGAGCCAGCTTGCCTTGAACTTCAAGCAAGACGGCTTCATTTACGTAGGGCGGTTGTAGGTCCTTCAGGTGCGCATCGATCATACATGATACAGCTACAAACGTTTTGCGGTCCGATTGCCATTTCGCTTCGGTGACACGTTCTACCCGCCTGACAATGCTGCTTAGTTCATGCCAAAGCGCAAGAGATGGAAAGTCATCGAAGCCCTCGCCAATCTGAAGCAATCGTTCAAGCCCCTCGACTATATAAGCGTTCATCGACGTGTTGCTGGCCCTAGCTGCCGCTTCCAGTTTTTGTCGCAGTTCTTCCGTAAATCGCAGCTTCAAATGGACGGCATTCGCCGGCGTTCGCTTCAAGTTAGATTTTTCGGCCATACAACTACCTTTTAGGGAATGTTGCGGACATTTACGGCAACAGACTTCATTATGTCAATATAATTTGGGGTCATATATGACTCCATGGTATTGCTCGGCCTTAGAAAGCATAGTAATCAATTGGGGTCATAATTGACCTCAAAGGATTAAATTGATGAATAATCTTGAAATTACAAAGGTAACTGTCACGCCCGATGGTCGCGTGTCGCGCTCCGACGCAGCTAAATTTCTTGGCTTTAAACCAAAAACGTTAGCTGAATGGCATCGCAAAGGCATAGGCCCACACCCGCTTGGCAACTTCGGCAGAACCCTCGGCAGGTGGCGGTAATACCAGATCAGCCGCGCTGACCGCCTGCACCTCGACATGCAGATCAATGCGATCCAGTAATGGCCCGGAAATTTTCGCCTGATAATCTGCTGCACAGCGCGGCGCCCGGCTACAGGCCAAAGCCGCATCGCCCAAATGGCCACAGCGACATGGATTCATAGCGGCGACCAGTTGGAAATTTGCAGGAAAGGTCACATGGCTATTGGCGCGTGCAACGCTGACTTCACCCGTTTCCAAAGGCTGGCGCAAACTATCAAGTGCGACGCGCTGAAATTCGGGTAGCTCATCAAGGAATAATATGCCCAGATGCGCCAAGCTCACCTCTCCGGGCCGAACGCGCGCACCGCCACCGACCAAAGCGGGCATGGATGCGCTGTGGTGCGGGTTTCGAAACGGCCTACTGCGAACAAGCCGTCCGTTTTCGAGGCCGCCGGCAACCGACATTATCATCGAAACCTCAAGTGCTTCGGCCGGTGTCAATTCGGGCAAAATTCCGGGCATACAGGATGCCAGTAACGATTTGCCGGCCCCCGGTGGCCCGACCATGCAGAGATTATGTCCACCCGCCGCCGCAATTTCGAGGGCGCGTTTCGCCGTTTCCTGACCTTTCACCATTTTCATGTCCGGCCCCGCTTTTGGCGGATCAGCAACACCAGGTTCGGGTGCCCGCAACAACGCCTGCCCTTTCAGATGATTGAGCAAAGCCAACAGATCCGGCGCGGCAACGACCTCTATTTGCCCGGCCCAAGCAGCCTCCGACCCTTGCACCGCAGGGCAAATCAGGCCCATGTCGCGTGATGATGCGTGCAGGGCGGCAAGTAATACCCCCGGCGAACCTGCAACCTTGCCGTCAAGCCCCAGTTCCCCGACGACGACATAATGCGCCAGCGTTTCCGCATCGACCAGTCCCATTGCCGAAAGCAACGCCAACGCGATGGGCAGGTCGTAATGCGAGCCTTCTTTGGGCAAATCGGCCGGTGACAGGTTGATCGTTATCCGCTTGGGTGGGAGCGCCAGCCCCAGCGCGGATATGGCGGCGCGCACCCGTTCGCGGCTTTCGGCCACCGCTTTGTCGGGCAACCCGACGACTGCAAAGCCGACCATTCCCGGAGCAATTTGGCACTGCACCTCAACACTTCGCGCTTCCAGCCCCAGATAGGCGACGGTCGAGACTGTCGACACCATGTGTATTTTCCTCAATTGTTGAAAGATTATTACGCAACGCCGTCAGATCAGGGCTAATATTGTCTTAACCGTGCCCAAACATCATTTGGAAATTCCCCGCACGGTATAATCGGGACACAAAGCAAGCCGTCGCTTTATTCATGCCTGTCCTTGGCGTAGTCACCCCTGCGCCGATGGGCAGGCATGTTTTCATAGGCTTTTGGTGACACCACGCTGCCAACACCACTCCATCAAAATATATCCTTAGTTATAGCTAAAACTAGCTGATATTTCAAGCTTTATTCCGGACACTCATTCCAGTTTGTTGACTCCGCTGAAGCTTGGAGAGGCTTCTATTGACACATACCAACTGGTTGGTATCCTGTAAGATATGCCGCCGAGTCGCACCCGAAATGCCCAAAGCACGCCTGCCCCCTCGCCCGTTTCCGCGCGCGAACGGCTGATAGCCGCCGCCATCGCGACCGTGCGCTACAAGGGCTTTTCAGCAACGTCCGTCGATGAAATCTGTCAGGGCGCAGGCGTCACCAAAGGCGCCTTTTTTCACCACTTCGCCTCGAAAGAAGCGCTGGCCGTCGCTGCTGCGGGCGCATGGACCGACATTGCCGAACAACGCATCTTCACCCTGCCCGACTGGACCCGGCTTCTCGACCCGCTCGACCGCTTGATGGGTCATATCGACTTCCGGCTGTCGATGCTTGATGGCCCGGCGGAGGATTTCACCTGCTTTGTCGGCACCATAGTGCAGGAAAGCTATAACAGCAGCGACCCCATCCGCGCCGCCTGCGACGCAAGCATCCGCGCTTATGCGATGCGGCTCGCCGAGGATATCCAACTGGCCATCGACATCCACGGGGTCGCTGAAGGCGTTACCGCATTCAGCCTTGCCTACCATATCCAGGCCGTCCTGCAGGGCGCATTCATTTTGGCCAAAGCCAATGGCCATCCCGTAATTGCCCGCGACAGCGTTACCCACCTGAAACGCTATGTCGCCATGCTGTTCAAAAAAGAGTGAGCGAGAAAAGGAGAGAGGAAATGAACGAAGATCATACACCAACCGGCGGGCTGACCCCGCATATCCAGATCGGCGACAACCGCGCCGCCGAGGCTATAGAGTTTTACATCAAGGCATTCGGTGCAACCGAGATACGCCGGATGCTTGCCGAGGACGGGAAGCGCCTGATGCACGCACATATCCATATCAATGGCGCGTCGCTGATGCTGCATGACGAGTTTCCCGAATATGTCGACGCCGCCGAAGCCGATGTTGCAGGCGGCAGCGGCCTGACCCTGCACCTGCAGGTTGACGACGCCGATGCGTGGTACGCCCGCGCTGTGGCGGCGGGCGCAACGGCGACCATGCCGCCTGAGGACATGTTTTGGGGCGACCGCTATGGGCAAATCAAGGATCCGTTCGGCTATAGCTGGTCGATGGGACATCCGCTTGGCGATACGCAGCCAAAGGCCTGACCAATTCGTCGCAAAACCAAAGGAGAAGAACAATGTATATCGAAGGATTTGTGTTGGCGGTTCCCACCGCAAATAAGGAAAAATACCGCCAGCACGCCGAAAGTGCGGTGCAGTTATTCAAAGAATTCGGAATGACCCGAATGGTCGAATGCTGGGGTGACGATGTACCCGATGGCACGCTCACCGATTTCAAACGCGCGGTAAACGCCAAGGAAGACGAGACTGTCGTGTTCAGCTGGTGCGAATATCCCGACAAACAAACGCGCGATGAAGCCTTCCAGAAAATGATGTCCGACCCGCGCATGGCCGAACTGGGCGAAATGCCGTTCGATGGCAAAAGGATGATTATGGGAGGGTTCGCGCCTATCGTCGATACGGCACGGGCTTTGGATAAATAGAGACACGACATGACCGCAACACTAGAAAATGGCTGGGAGCTCTCGGTAAGCACCTTTATCGTCGCGCCGCCGGAAAAGGTCTGGGATATCATGACCAACCGCATGGCAGAATGGTGGTGCCCCAAACCCTGGCGGACCGAAATCATTGAGCAGCAATGGCATAGCGGCGGACGAAGCGCGATGGTGATGAAAGGCCCCGAAGGCGAAGAGCATCCGCAAGAGGGTATTTTTCTGGAAGTGGTGCCGGGCGTTCGCTTCGTATCCACCGACGCCGTTGTGCGGCGCGCTGACGGCAGCCTGATGCCGACGGATCCCTTCATGCTCGGCATCTGGGAAATCGCACCCGAGGGCGACGGAACGCGGTACACCGCACGGTCGCGCCACTGGGATGAAGCCAAGGCGAAGCAGCATGACGAGATGGGATTCCAGCAAGGCTGGGGCGCCTGCGCGGAGCAGCTTAAGGAACTGGCGGAGGGTTGAGAGAGTGTCTCCCCCCTCTCCCCTTCAGGGGAGAGATACGTAGTCTTATGGCGTCAGCCATTAGACGAAGTGGAGAGGGGGAGTTGGCGCACTGCCTTCACCGTCGAAGCCCCTCACCAACTGCGCCTAGGCCTTGCGGCCAAGGCTTCGTATCCTCTCCCCTGAAGGGGAGAGGGTAATCTCACACAAAGACACAAAGGCGCGAAGAAGAAGGCGCAACGTTGCAGCCCCTAAAAATCCACCTGCTCATAATGTTTGGGCGGCGCGATGACTTCCATGCGTTCGGACAATAATGGCCGGAAACTGGGGCGGGATTTGAACATGGCGTACCATGCCTTGGTCTGTTCATGGCCGGTCCAGTCGATACCGCCCAGATAATCGGCAACGGAAATTTGCGCCGCAGCCGCCAGATCGGCCATGCTCATCACCGATCCTGCCATCCATGCGCGGTGGTCGATCAGATAATCGACATATTCCAGATGCCCGTTTGCCAGTTTCATAGCCTCCCGCAGCACGCGGCTATCGGGTGGCTGGCGGTCAATCAGGCGCTTTTTCATCCGTTCGTGCAGCAACGGCTGCGTCACATCGCCGTAAAATTGTTCGTCAAACCAAGCAACCAGACGTCGGATTTCGGCCCGATATTGGGCGGTACCGCTTATCATGGGATTGGCCGAAACGGTTTCGTCGATATATTCCGAAATGGCGACGGAATCGACCAATGTTATGTTCCGTTCGGCATCACGCATCACCGGCGTGCGTGCCGCCGGGTTCATTTGCAGAAAATCGTCCCGCTGTTCCCAAGGATTTTCGCGCACAAGGCTGTAGGCGACGCCCTTCTCACCCAAAAGCAAACGCACTTTGCGCGAGAACGGACAAAGCGGATATTGATGAAGGTGCCACATGTTGGCCCTGTTAGGGTTGAATGGCGCGAATGGAAAGGGGGCAGGCGCACGGGGGTGAAAAAAGGGCGTGAACATTGATGCCAGCCCTCCCCTCTCCCGTTGGCCTCTGGCCGCCTTCGGCTCAGGGGAGAGGATACGAAGCCTTGGCCGCAAGGCCTAGGCGTAGTTGGAGAGGGGCTACAACGGTGAGGTCAGTGCCCCAACTCCCCCTCTCCACTTCGTCTAATGGCTAAAGCCATAAGACTACGTACCTCTCCCCTAAAGGAGAGAGGAGTTGCGTCTTATTTTTCCCCTTCAGGGGAGAGGAGTTATTGAAAACCTAATGCCCCGACGACGGATAGACCAACGCCCGGGCACCGGTGCGTTCAAAGGGTTTCCAGCCGTCTTCGGGCTGGGCCAGACGGTCGGCGATGGCCCACAAAACTGCGGGATTCGCGCCAAGGCCGCAATGGCTGCCGCGCACTTCGATATTGTCGGTGGTCTTCGACTTGGGCTCTCGCGAATTTTGCCAGGCGACTACGCCATCGGTGCGCGAAAAAATCGCGGTGGACGGAACCGGCGGCACGGCATGGCCTTCGCTGACCTGTTCCTTCATCTTGGGATCATCCAGTTTTTGCCCGGTCACATATTGATAGGCGCGCCACGCATTGGTCGATTTGGGTGTACCGGTGATCGGCGAGCCCAGCGAAATGACCTGACGGATATGGTCAGGGCGGCGGCGCGACAGCATCCGTGCGAACGATCCACCCAATGACCAGCCGACAAGGCTGACTTTCCTGCCGGTTTTTGCGTAAATTTCGTCGAGGCGGGCGATCATTTTTTCGCCCTCTTGTCCGACTGCCTTATGCCCCAGATTGCGGCCCAATTCCCAATGATAGGGATCATAACCCAGCTTTTTGAGATAGGTGTGCAAGGCGCGCATCGAAAATTCCGAAGCCATAAAGCCCGGCAGCAGCATTACCGGATGTCCGTCCCCCTTGGGTGCCCGCAACAAAAACGGCGCGGCCCAAGGCAGCGAACCTGTTTCCAGCAAGGCGCGTGGCAACTCGGTCAATATCAATAAAAGCGATGGAGCCTTGACGGCGCCCATTTTGGACTCAGCGGCGATAGATGCCAAAATAATTCTCCCGTTAACAACAGTAACGTCCGGTCTGTTGCCGTATTAACGCGAGGCTAGGCCGATAGGTCCATTATCGTCAATCACCATTTTGATTTAATGAATCGATCAGGGACTTAAGTCCTTGTCTGTAATCGCTATATTGCGGAATCCATTGCAGCATCCGCTTGGCTTTCCTGTTCGATATCCGTCGGTTTTCAGCATAAAATCCGCGCGCCATCGGCGAAAGCTGCGCGTCTTCAAGGCTGAGCAACGGCGGCCATTTTGCGCCAGTCAGGTCGCAGGCATATTCGATAACCGCGTTTTGCGATGCGGGCAGGTCGTCCGAAATATTGTAAACACCCGATGGTCCGGCAAAGGACGCGACCACCGCAGCGACGATATCGTCCACATGGATGCGGCTGAAAATCTGGTCGGGAATGTCAATCCGGTGCGCCTTGCCCTCATGCACCCGGTCCAGCGCCGAGCGCCCCGGCCCGTATATGCCGGGAAGGCGGAACACGTGCACATCTGGCCGCAGCGCCTGCCATGCCAGATCCGCGTCGGCGCGCGCGGTGCGGCGGCCCTGACCAATAGCCGCACTCTCATCGACCCACGCGCCGCCGGTATCGCCATAAACGCCGGTGGACGACAGATAGCCCGTCCATTCCGCACGGCTGGCCGCGATGGCGTCGCCATATTGGTCAAGCACAGGGTCGACGCCTTCGGCCAGCGGCGGAACGCTCGACAGGATATGCGTTGCGCTTTCCAGCGCGTGCAGCACGGCAAAGCGGTCGTCAAAGGCCACCGCCCCCTCCCCGCTCATCCGCCGCGTTCCGGTGACTTGCCACCCTAACGCGCGCAACCGGCCGGCCAGCCGCGAAGCCGTGTACCCCATTCCGAAAATCAGCATATGTTTGCCCATATGCTCTGGTTCGCAATCTAATGGCTTGCCGTCAAGCGCGGCGCTTGCAATTAAGACCGGAGGGAGAAGCGCAAGAGATGAGCGTCGAAGTTATCAAGGCAAGGATGCTGGGCGATGTCCCGCACGGATTTTTGGGCCGCATCGGCGGCGTGTCCACCGGCATTTATGCGGGGCTGAATGTCGGATTGGGGTCCGAGGATGAACGCGAGGCCGTGCTCGAAAACCGCCGCCGTGCCGCTGAGGCCGTGCTGCCCGACGCCGACATTGCCCGCGTCTACCAGATCCATTCCCCCGATGTCGTAACGGTCACAGATGCAATCGATCCTGAAGACCCGCCCAAGGGCGACGCGATGGTCACCAACCGCCCCGGCCTGCTGCTCGGCATCGTCACCGCGGATTGCGTGCCGGTCCTGTTCGCAGACACAGAGGCAGGTGTTATCGGCGCGGCCCACGCCGGGTGGAAAGGCGCGCTGACCGGAATCACCGAAAATACGCTGGACGCGATGGAAAGACTGGGGGCCGACCGCAGCCGAATCCGATGCGCCATCGGCCCGTGCATCGCGCAGAAAAGCTATGAGGTGGACAGCGGTTTCTACCAGCGTTTCGTCGCCGAAAATCCGGAGAATGACCGTTTTTTTTCCGATGGCAAGGCAGGCCATTACCAGTTTGATATCGAAGGCTATGTCGCTGCGCGTCTGGCGCAGACGGGCGTCACCCAGATCGAATGTCTGGGCGAAGATACCTATAGCCAGCCCGACCGTTTCTTCAGTTACCGCCGCAGTTGCCACGGCAACGAACCCGGTTATGGCCGCCAGATTTCGTTGATCGGTCTGCCTGTATGAACCGGCAACGCTTCGTCTCGATCATCAGCGGATCGGCCGGAAATCTGGTCGAATGGTATGACTGGTTCGCTTATGCGACATTCAGCATTTACTTCGCACCGTTGTTTTTCCCCGAAGGCGACCTGACCGCGCAATTGCTCAACACGGCCGCCATATTTGCCGCCGGGTTTCTGATGCGGCCGATCGGCGCATGGGTGATGGGGATTTACGGCGACAAGCATGGCCGAAAGGCCGGGCTGACATTATCGGTCCTGATGATGGCGGGCGGTTCGCTGGCCATTGCCTGCGCGCCGACTTTCGCGCAGGCCGGTGTTGTCGCCCCCGTCATCCTTGTCTTGGCACGTATGGTGCAAGGGTTATCGGTCGGCGGTGAATATGGGTCAAGCGCCACCTATCTGTCCGAGATGGCTCCGGCGGCACATCGCGGCTTCTGGTCCAGTTTCCAATATGCCACGCTCAGCGGCGGCCAATTGCTTGCCATTCTGGTCGCATTGTTGCTGCAGGCGATTTTAAGCGAGGCGCAACTGGGCGACTGGGGGTGGCGGATTCCGTTTGTTATCGGGACCATTCTCGCGCTGTGCGTCTATCTTTTGCGGCGCACGATGACCGAGACGAAATCCTTTGCGACGATTGACCAGAAGCAGGAACATTCATCGCTGAAAATGCTGTGGCGCAACCATAAACGGTCTTGCATTCTGGTCATGGTGATGTCGGGCGGCGGCGGCCTCGCTTCTTATGCTTTCACCACCTATATGTTGAAATATCTCATCAATACCGCGGGCTTTGAAAAACAGACGGCGACCCTGATTATCGCAGGCGTATTGATCTGGTCATTCTGCCTGCAACCGATTGCCGGGATGCTTGCCGACAGGTTCGGGCGAAAGCCGTTGTTGCTGATCGCCGGTGTCGGCGTCGCGTTGGTCGCGGTGCCGGTTTACACGCTGGTCGGCACGGCGACTTCGCCACTTATTGCAATGGCGCTCATCCTGATTCCGATCACGCTGCACGGCGGCTACACCGCCAATAATGCAATGGTAAAGGCCGAGTTATTCCCCGCCCACATCCGCGCGCTGGGCGTTGCCTTTCCTTATGCGGTGGGAAATACGATCTTTGCCGGAACGCTGGAATATGTGGCGCTGTGGTTCAAAAGTGAGGGCAATGAAACCGGCTTCTTCTGGTATGTCGCAATCTGCGTCGGGGCCACGGTGATCGCATATCTGATGCTCCCCGAAACAAAAACCCAAAGCATGATAACCGAAGATTGACGGGAACTCAGTGGATGCTCGCCGCGGGTGCATCCTTGTCCGTTTTGGGGACCGACACAGTCACCTTGCCTTTGTCATCGAGCGTCGCCGACGTTCCTTCGCTGCGCGGATCGGACGCGCCGGTCCACGCGCCGGATCGCCATTGGGCCCCATTGACCTTTGACCCCAGATCGGACGGCTGAACTTTCTGGCCAAAGCCGGAAAGCGTGTCGGCCATCGCGGCAAGTGCAGTTCCTTCTTCGACTTGCAATTCGCCTTGCCCGAAATAAATATTGGGCAAAGCTATCGCCTGATCCAGCGGAAGACCGAAATCAAGCACACCGACCAAAGTTTTGGTGACGTGCATGATGATCCTTTTGCCACCCGCAGAACCGAGCGTGAGGACCGCCCGCCCGTCACGGTCAAAGACGATTGTCGGCGACATCGACGACAAGGGCCGCTTGCCACCCGTCACTCGGTTGGCCACCGGCGCGCCGTCTTTTTCCGGCGCGAAGGTGAAATCGGTGAGCTCGTTATTCAGGAAGAACCCTCCCGCCACCAACTGGCTGCCGAACACGCTTTCGATGGTCGAGGTCATATTGGCGACATTGCCCTTGGCATCAACCGCGGCGAAATGCGTTGTGCCGGCAACCTCGCTCGAAAGCGCCGCGGTGCGAGGCATGGCGCCGGGGGGTGTACCCGCCGGATAGTCCGCCCGTGCCTTGTCCGGATCGATCAGGGCCGACCGTTGCTTTAGATATTCAGGGTCCAAAAGGCCCTTCACCGGCACCTCGACAAAATCGCTGTCACCCAGATATTTCTCGCGGTCGGCATAAGCGAGTTGCATCGCTTGACCCAGCAGGAACCAGCTTTTGGGATTGTCCTTGCCCATCGCCGTCATGTCGAACCGCTGCAAGCTGCCCAAGATCTGCAAAACCGTGGTCGCCCCCGATGAAGGCGGCCCCATGCCGCAGACGACATAGATACGGTAAGGCGCACAGACCGCCGCCTGTTCCTTGACCCGGTATTTTTCAAGATCGGTCAGGGTCATATCCCCTGCACCGACTTTGCTGCTGGTGACCGCGTCCACAATCTGCTTTGCCACCGCCCCTTTGTAAAAGGCGTCCGGTCCCTTTTTGGCGATCAGCTTCAACGTCGCGGCCAGCTTCGGATTGCGGATTGTCGCGCCTGCAACCACCGGCTTTCCGTCCACCCAGTAAATGGCCCGCGCCTCATCAAAATTGGGCCAGAGACGCTCGACCATCTTCAACCGCGATTCCAGCGTGGCGTTGACCACATATCCTTTTTGCGCCAGCCGGATGGCGGGTTTGAACAACGTTGCCCAAGGCAGCTTGCCCCATTTCTTATGCGCCTGCGCCATCAATGCGACATTGCCCGGTACGCCCACCGAACGTCCGCCTTGGAAAGCCTGCAAAAAGGGCATGGGTTTTCCGTCCGGCCCGACAAAACGGTCAGGCGTGGCCGCCGCCGGCGCGGTTTCGCGGCCGTTCAAAGTACTCAATACGCCTTTGCCTGCGTCCTGATACATCAGGAACCCGCCGCCACCGATGCCGCTTGATTGCGGCTCCACCACCGTCAGCGCCAGCATCATGGCCATGGCCGCATCCGCAGCAGTCCCGCCTTGCTTCAGCATTTCCATGCCAGCCTCGGTCACCCTTGGGTCGGCGGAAGAAGCCACACCAACCGTGTTGGCACTGGCAAATTGGGGCGCGAGCGCAACGGCAAATAATGCGATAAGAAATCTTTTCATGCGCCCGTGTCTAGCGGCGCGGTGCGGCCAAGGCAAAGCCCCTTTTCAGGCATCCACCCCGACAGTATCGGCAATGCTCTGGAAACCATCCGCTTTCAACAATCGCGCCAGCCCTTTATTGATGCGCGCCGCAAGGCCCGGTCCTTCGTAAACCAGTGCGCTGTAAATCTGCACCAGCGACGCGCCCGCCCGAATGCGCGCATAGGCGTCCTGAGCACTGGTTATGCCGCCTACCCCGATCAGCGGCATCTGTCCGCCGCTGGCCTTGCGAAAATCCACCAGCCGCTGCTGCGCGAGGTCGCGCAAGGGATCGCCGGACAAACCTCCACTCTCGCCAGAATATCGGGATTTCAGCGCCGGACGGCCGATTGTGGTGTTCGATACAATAAGGGCCGCAACCCCGCGCGCGCGCGCGACTTCGACAATGTCATCAATATCCGCAGGCTGCAAATCCGGTGCCACTTTCAAAAACACCGGCTTGCCCTGCACCCGCGCCGCCATCGCTTGTGCCAACAGGTCATCGAGCGCCGCCTTGTCCTGCAACGCGCGCAACCCGGGTGTGTTGGGGGAACTTATATTGATGGTCAGATAATCGGCAAAAGGCTCCATCTTGCGAACGCCCGATACATAGTCCGCCACCCGATCCGCGCTGTCCTTGTTCGCGCCGATATTGATACCGATTGGCCCGGATTTTACCCGTCCGGATATTTTCGCCAATCGGGTAAGGGCCGCGTCCTGACCCGCATTGTTGAACCCCATTCGGTTGATGACCGCACGATCCTCGGCAAGCCGGAACAGGCGCGGCTGCGGGTTGCCTGACTGGGGCAGCGGGGTCAACGTCCCCACTTCGGTGAACCCGAAGCCGAGTCGCAAAATTTCCAGGGGAACTTCGGCGTTCTTGTCATATCCCGCCGCAAGACCGACGGGGTTTGCAAAATGCAGCGATGCGAAATCCTGACCCAGAACCGGGTCGGCATCACTTGATATGGGTATTGGCGCAAGCTTCAACGCGGCAAGTGACAGATTGTGGGCTTGCTCGGCATCGGCAAGAAACAGAAAGGGTCGGGCGAAGGCGTATAACATGGGGCTGCTATCTCTCACAAAATTAGCCAACGCAATGCCGGCGTCACAAAGATGTAAGAAACGCTATTTTCCAATATGTTAACCATTACCGCAAAACGGTTGGCCGAAAATGTCAAATGTAAACGACAGCTATGACGATTCCGTGCAAGAGCGACTCCTGTTTTCAGTGAATAGAGGGCGTGCGACCCGAAGGGCTCGACGTCAAACGACGCCAAGTTGTTTTTCCTGTTAGGCCCGCTGGAAACGGCGGGTCTTTTTTTATCGGGGGCAGAACAAAGACGGCTCTCAAGCGTCAGTGGGCACCATCAATCGTCTGATTTGCGATCATCAACAACGGTGTCTGCTTTGCTATTTCCCGCCGCTTTACGGCGACGCAAATTGTTACGCAGCGCCGCACGCAATCTTTCTGCACGTTCGGTTTGCCGTTGGTCGCTTTCTTTTGACATGATCGCCCGATGCCAAATGCCAACGCAACGCGCAAGCGGCTTGACATTAAGCGCAACCCTTCGCATAGCGCCGCAACTTCGGTGCAGGCTGCTGTAGCTCAGTGGTAGAGCGCGTCATTGGTAATGACGAGGTCGGGAGTTCAATCCTCCCCAGCAGCACCAGCCCTTTGGATAGGGAATCCCAGAATCTAATGTGAAAGTGCCTTCCCGTTGGGAGGGGCTTTGGGTCCTGTTTGGGGCGCTTTGGGTTTATGGTATGACCGCTGTTATGAAGAATCTGTCCGCGCGAGCGTTGCTAAGTTACGACATCATGGCCGCAAGACAGACATCTATCATCCTATTCCATGTCCCCATTGGGTGGAAAGTTTCCTTCGTTATCAGAGTATTTTTAGCCGCGAATTGTGTTTGTTAAGCTAAGGTATTTTCGCGTCCAGCCTCCCCAATAAGGCATGCATAAAAAGATCGACAAGCTGATTGAATTGCTGTGCAAGGCGCTGGGATCGCAAGAGCAAATGTGCTTCCCATCTGTGGACGCCCCTAAAGATGCAAGCGGTTTTTGAGAGGGGTGCATGTAGTCGGATGCTGCCATCTGTCCGGCCTCTTGATGCAGCATAGCTGCGGGCCCGTATGGGAGTTCGCGGACCGGAACCACATCAC
>NZ_JBGSRI010000067.1:0-34902 GCF_041737645.1 Sphingorhabdus sp. | reverse complement strand
GATGTGGTTCCGGTCCGCGAACTCCCATACGGGCCCGCAGCTATGCTGCATCAAGAGGCCGGACAGATGGCAGCATCCGACTACATGCACCCCTCTCAAAAACCGCTTGCATCTTTAGGGGCGTCCACAGATGGAAAGCGGCGAAAATTTGTTGGTCGGGTTCAAACTCGAAATTTATAACCAGGTGAAGTTCTGAAGCATGAATATTTTAATCCCCCTTTTAAGCGCTGCCCTTTTATCCGCCTGTTCCATTTCGGAGAGCTACGCCATGCAAAAGCCACTTGATGGCCCAGTCATTGTTATCGCGCATCGCGGCGCCAGCGGCGAACGACCAGAGCATACCCTTGCCAGCTATGCTCTTGCGATTGAGCAAGGCGCAGATTTCATCGAACCCGATCTGGTGCTAACCAAAGATGGCATATTAGTCGCGCGGCATGAAAATGAGATTTCGGAAACCACCGATGTTGCATCTAAAGCGGAATTTGCAGATCGCAAAACAACCAAGATAATCGATGGCCAATCCATGACAGGATGGTTTACCGAAGACTTCACGCTAGCCGAGCTCAAAACTTTACGTGCGAAAGAGCGGCTGCCTCAGCTACGCCAGGCCAATATGGCCTATGATGGCCAGTTCGAGGTCCCCACCTTTGAAGAGATATTGGAACTTGCGAAAGCCAAAAGCAAAGATACCGGGCGCACCATAGGCGTTTACCCCGAAACCAAACATCCCGGTTACTTCGCCTCGATTGGCCTGCCGCATGAGGCGCCCCTGCTCACGCTGTTAAACGCTTTTGGCCATGTCGAGAAATCTTCGCCCGTTTTCATCCAGTCGTTTGAAGTCGAAAATTTAAAGGCTTTGCGTGGCAAAACCAAATTACGGCTGATCCAGTTGATGGACGAAAAAGGTAGCCCGGCAGACAGGTCTGATCTTAGCTATCCGGCAATGGCAACGCCTGAAGGATTAAAGACGGTGGCAAGCTATGCCGATGGCATAGGTCCGAACAAAGCACTCGTCATACCGCGTACTATATTGGGCAATCTTGACACCCCGACAAACCTTGTCAGCGACGCGCATAATGCGGGATTGGCGGTTCACCCCTGGACATTCCGACGCGAAAATTACTTCCTGCCATTGAGCGCCAAATCGGGTCTCGATCCACGGGATCCAGGCGATATCGCAAGTGAAATCCGCGCTTTTCTAGCGGCGGGCGTTGATGGCATTTTCAGCGACAATCCAGCGCAGGCAATTTCCGCGATAGGCCGGTGATACGGGGATAATATTGTACATTCCAACGGTAAAGTTGAAGGCCTGAACCTTGCCGGGGAGCGGATGTTCAGGCCTTCGATGCGGCGCCGCATTCATGGAATGTCATTTTGCCAGCGAAATACATCTTCAAGCGGCTTGCCAAACACATGGGCAATGCGGAACGCCACTTCTAAAGACGGGGAATATTTTCCCTGTTCAATCGCTGCGATGGTTTGGCGGGTGACGCCGACCTTTTCACCCAGATCACCTTGGGTCATTTCGCCGGTCAAAAAGCGCAGCGTTCTAATATCGTTGTCGAATGGGATATTTGCCATTTTCAATAGCCCCGGCGGTAAAAATATAATTGAGACCCCACGCGCACCAACTCGGCGATGACGACCGTGGCGATCAACATGTTGAGATATACGCCAGGGCTTAGCCCGTAGAATATCGCGATCATATTGCCCCACACGCCAAGGACGAGCGGATAATAAGCCAAATGTGTGCCGCGAATATGGATGCTCCGTTCACGTTCATCTTCTTTTAACTGCGCTTCTTTAGGTGCGCGTATCGCAAAAAAGGCGGCGGTAAATGCAATAACGCCGATGATAATGATTGTTACCGGCACCAACATTCCTGCAACCGAGCCGACGCCCGCAGGCGTTGAAATGATCGACCAGGGATAGGACAGAAAATACCAACCAAACGCTATCGTCAAAGCAATGAATGCAGCCCAGTGGGTTTGTTCGCGAAATGACATTTTATAGTCTCCTTTGTTATTTGATTCTTACATAATGTTATATTTATTTAACATTGAGTCAAGTCAGAATAACATTTTTCGGTTCTTGCTTTTGTAAAGCCGCAAAGGTCGCTAAGCCCTTCGACATGTCTACACGACCCCAAACGCTCAGCTTCGACACGTCAACCAGTCGCGCCAACCCGACACCTTCGCCAATGAAGCGGCTTACTGTTCCGCGCATCCGGCAACGCAAGGGTGGCGAACCGCTGGTCATGCTGACGGCTTATACTGTCCGAATGGCGCAATTATTGGACCCGCATTGCGACATGTTGCTTGTTGGCGACTCGCTCGGACAAGTGATCTACGGCTTGCCGCATACCGTTGCGGTAACGATGGAAATGATGGCGGCCCATGGCGCGGCTGTCGTGCGCGGCAGCTATCATGCGGCAGTTATCGTTGATATGCCTTTTGGTTCTTATGAAGCATCGCCCGAGCAAGCATTTGTCAATGCGTCCCGCTTGCTGAAAGAAACCGGTGCGGCTGCGGTTAAAATCGAAGGCGGACGCGTACTTGCCCCCACCGTCGAATTTTTAACGTCTCGCGGTATCCCTGTTATGGCGCATGTCGGCCTGACCCCGCAGGCGGTCAACATTTTAGGCGGCTATGGCGTGCGAGGTAAAAGCCCCGAAGAAGCCAAATCCATTGTCGAAGACGCTGTTGCAATGTCGGACGCCGGCGCCTTTTCAATGGTTATCGAGGGCGTATTGGAACCAATCGCCATCGAGATTACCAACAAAATCGACTGCCCGACGATCGGCATTGGCGCATCGGCGCAGTGCGATGGGCAGGTTTTGGTTACAGAGGATATGTTGGGCTTGTTCGACCGTGTGCCGAAATTTGTCAAAAAATTCGGCAATATGGGCTCGTCGATCGAAGAAGCAGTACGCGAATTTGCAAGCGGCGTGCGTGACCGCAGCTTTCCTGGCCCTGACCAATTGTATGAACCAGTTTGAAGCAGGGCTGGCCTATCTCGGTGAGTCCCGCTAAGGACGGCGCAACAATATGGTTATCATGCAAATTCGGAGGCCCTTTTGGCTTTAACACCGACTGATAAACGCGCCGGAAGCGATGAAGCTTTCCTGCGCGAAGTAGACGACGCCGTCCGCGCAAGCGATCTGAGTAATTTCTGGACTCGCTACGGCCGTTGGTTGCTGGCGGCGGTTGTTGCCGGACTTTTGGCTTTTGGCGGCTGGATCGTCTACCAGAACATCCAACAATCCGCTGCCGACAAGCAAAGTGAGCAATTTGTCGAAGCAATGGATAAATTGCGTGCCGGACAAGCTAAGGAAGGTCGCGCCAAGCTGGCTAAACTCTTCAAGGCGGAACAGCCGGGCTATCGCGCGATGGCCCTGATGGTCGAAGCCAATCTGCTCGGCGAAGAAGGCAAGACCAAAGACGCGATCGCGATGTATGCTAAAGTAGCCAAAGATAGCAGCCTGCCCCAAACATTCCGGGATCTGGCGCTCATCCGTCAGACGAGCGCGGAATTCGATACACTTGCCCCACAAACCGTTGTCGACCGTCTGAAACTGTTGGCGACGCCCGGGCACGCCTGGTTCGGCAGTGCCGGCGAACTGACGGCATTAGCGTATATGAAGATGGGCAAAGACAATCTCGCCGGGCCCATTTTTGCCAAAATCGCCAAGCAGGAAGGCGTCCCGCAAAGCCTTCGGAGCCGTGCTCAACAGATGGCGGGGGCACTCGGTATCGACACTGTTCAGGTTGATGAAAAGACAAATGCGGCAAAAGCGACAAACAAAACCGCGACCCAGGGAGAGTGAATAGGTGAAGATCAGCACAAAACTGCTTTTGGTTCTGGCCGCATCTGCGGCGTTGGGCGGCTGTGCCGTACTTGACGGCGTGCGCGGCGACGCGGGCAAAAAGAACAACACGCCTACAGTCGGCAATCGCGTCGATATTCTGGGGACAGAGCGTGATATGGAGGTCGATCCGGCACTAAGCAATGTTGCCGTTATCCTTCCCCCGCCACTCGTAAATGACGCTTGGGCCCAACCGGGCGGAAATGCTTCGAAATCGCCTGGCCATGTGGAACTGGGTCAAGCACTCACCCGCATTTGGACCGCGAATGTGACCGGTGCCAACCCGAGGGCGCGCCTTGCCGCGAGCCCTGTCGTCAGCGACGCACGGGTGTATGTTGTGGACACGACAGCACGGATATCCGCGTTCGACGCGAATAGCGGCGCGGCCTTGTGGTCAAACGCTCTGGAAATTGACGATGACGGTAAGCCCTCACGCTTTGGCGGCGGCGTAAGTGCCACAAGCACCAACATATTCGCAACAAATGGCGTTGGCGACGTAACCGCTGTGGCCGCCGATACTGGCGCCGTTGTTTGGAAAAAGCGCCCAGCCGGACCATTACGTGGTGCCCCTACTTTGTCCAATGGCAATGTTTATGTCATGACTCAGGACAATCAAATCTACGCCCTGCGTCAAACCGATGGCGAACCCCAATGGAATGAGGCCGGGCCAGTAGCGGCCTCCGGAATTTTCGGCGTTGGTGCCCCTGCGGCCGCGCAAGGTACGGTCATCGCCGGATATTCAAGCGGCGAGCTTGCAGCCTATCGGTATGAAAATGGCCGTAGCTTGTGGACCGATACGCTTTCGCGGACAGCAATGTCGACGTCAGTATCAACACTGACCGATATTGATGCCGATCCGGTGATTGATCGCGGCCGTGTTTTTGCCCTTGGTAAGGGCGGGCGTATGGCATCCTATGAACTGGTAACAGGCCAACGTATTTGGGAAATCAATATTGCCGGTGTTTCGACGCCTGTCTCGGTCGGTGAATGGGTGTTTGTGATGACTGACGAAGCCCGGCTCCTCTGCGTTGCGCGGTCCAGCGGCAAGATACGCTGGATTTCCAAATTGCAGCGGTACAACAATGAAGAAAAAAAGAAGGGCCCTATTAGCTGGTATGGACCAGTGCTAGCAGGGGGCCGCCTGATTGTCGCAAGTTCGCGTGGCAGCATCTGGTCGATTTCGCCCGAAGAAGGCGCGGCCAGCGAAGTATTTGATCTGAACGCCTCCGTTTCATTGGCGCCTGTTGTTGCGAATAGCACGTTGTACATTCTCGACGATTCGGGTCGAATTTCGGCGTTTCGCTGATATTATAAAGGAGTAATGCCGGCATGTTGCCGACGGTAGCCATTATTGGTCGGCCAAATGTCGGCAAGTCCACCTTGTTCAATCGCCTGGTTGGCAAGAAGCTTGCGCTCGTGGACGATACCCCCGGTGTCACACGCGACAGACGTGAGGGTCAGGGCCGACTTTTCGACCTTGAATTCACGATCGTCGACACCGCCGGTTATGAAGATGAAGACCCCGACACCCTGCCCGGCCGTATGCGAATGCAGACCGAGGCAGCTATTGCCGGGGCGCAAGTTGCCCTTTTTCTGATTGATGGCCGGGTCGGCGTTACCCCTCTTGATGAGGAGATCGCCCGTTGGCTGCGAAGCAGTGCAACTCCGGTTGTACTGGCCGTCAACAAGGCTGAGGGCAAGCAAGGCGATGACGGTATTTTGGAAAGCTATGCCCTTGGCTTTGGCGACCCGATTGCCATTAGCGGCGAGCATGGCGAAGGCATGGCTGACCTATTCCAGGTGCTTTTGCCACATATCGACGGTGGTGCGTTTGAAGAACAGGATCCGGAAGCACCCGATGCGATTTTGAAATTGGCCATCGTCGGCAGACCCAATGCAGGAAAATCGACGCTCATCAACAAATTGCTGGGCGAAAACAGACTGATTACCGGCCCTGAAGCGGGGATTACCCGCGACAGCATATCCGTCGACTGGATCTGGACCGATCCCAGTCCGAAACAGGGCGAACCCGATGAAGAGGGCAATATTCCGCCGCTACTAACCGAGCGCCGCGTCCGGTTGATCGACACCGCAGGGATGCGAAAGCGTGCCAAGGTGCAGGATAAGCTCGAAAAGCTATCGGTCGCTGACGCACGGCACGCCATTGATTTTGCCGAAGTGGTGGTGTTGCTGCTCGATGCGACCAAGGGCCTTGAAGTACAGGATCTCAAAATTGCGGACCATGTTATTCAAGAAGGCCGGGCGCTCATCATTGCGATTAACAAATGGGACATTGCTGTAAATGGCAGCAGCCTGTTCAACGGCATCCGCGCCGCATTGGAGGAAGGCCTATCCCAATTGAAAGGCGTGCCTATGATCGCCGTTTCCGCTGCAACTGGCAAAGGTCTGGATAGCATGATCTCCGCAGCGTTCGACGCGCGCGAAGCATGGAACAAGCGTGTACCCACCGGCATCCTAAATCGCTGGTTCGAAGCCGCAGTCGCTGCGAATCCGCCACCTGCCCCCGGCGGCAAACGGATTAAATTGCGTTACATGACACAGGCACGAAACCGGCCGCCCACTTTTGTAATATTCGGCAACCGCACGGATGAGCTTCCGGCCAGCTATGCGCGCTATTTACTCAACGGTATTCGCCGTGATCTTGATTTTGGTGCGGTGCCGGTTCGGATCAATTTCAGGTCCTCAAAAAACCCCTTTGCTGACAACGGATGATCCGCGTGTTTGCCGAACAGATTATGTCAACGCTCTGTTTACTTCTTCGGGTGTAAAGGAACCCGACAGGACCATTTTCGTTGTCCATGGAGCAGCGCGTTGACCGATAAGCCGGATGATCTGATTGACTGGAAGACTTTTACCGAAACCCGCAACCTATTAGGTGCCGGTTTTGTGCGGATTTTGGGCTATTTCCGGGAGGATGGAACGAAATCTGTCGCGGCTATCGAAGAAGCGTTGCGATTAAAAGATTCTGCCAAGCTGGTCATTCCTGCCCACACGCTGAAAGGTGAGTCTTGGCAATTTGGTGCCGATAAGCTCGCGCTTCTGGCCGAAGAGATCGAAATGTCGGCACGTCATTATGTCGAAATACAGATCGATCCATCTGAACTGGTCGAAAAAATTGTTCGTCTTCGCCCTGTGTTCGAAGCCACATTGTCTGCGCTTGAGTCAGAAGCGAGCCCTCTTGTCGAACGCCGTCCCGTCAGCTTTGGCCAACGTAACGCCCTTGGCGGTATGAGTTACGGCTAAACCTTTTATCAAGGGTCGAGTGCTGAGGGTCAGGTCCTATTCTTCGGCCGGCCGTGATTGCAACTGCACGTAATTTTCGATTCCCATCCGCGCAATCATATCGAATTGTTTTTCCAGCATATCGACATGCTCCTCTTCGCTTTCGAGGATGTCTGCAAACAAATCGCGACTGACAAAATCACGTACGCTTTCCGAATAGGCAATTGCATCTTTCAAAAGCGGCAAGGCTTCATATTCCAATTCGAGGTCGGCCTTTAATATCTCTTCGACTGTCTCGCCAATACGCAAGCGGCCAAGTAGCTGGAAATTAGGCAAGCCTTCCAAAAAGAGAATGCGCTCCGACAAGCGATCCGCATGTTTCATTTCGTCAATGGACTCATGCCGCTCAAAATGAGCCAGATTCGCCACACCCCAATTGTCGAGCATACGATAATGCAACCAATATTGATTGACCGCGGTCAGTTCGTTTCTGAGAGCTTCATTCAAAAACTCTATGACTTTCGCATCGCCCTTCATGTCGTGACTCCTATTGGCTGTTGTAGTCTGAATAGCGGCCAAAGACACGCAAGTGAAGGTAAAAATCCGCAGAATTGCGAGGATTTATGCTGCGCTATTGCTAAGCGGTTGCAGGACCGGCGCTGATAATGTTTCGCGCAAACGATAAACATTGGCCACATTTAGGCTTGCGTCCCAGCCGGGCATACACATCATTCGGGCGATCCGATCCTGACCGCACAGCTGCGCGCAGATCTTTTTCCCGGATAGCATTGCATACACACACGACCATCGATTCGCTCCTGATGGTCTTTGTTACCGTTAATGCGAATTGATTGCAATAGCTTTAGGGTGTCTGGCACCTACCGCACCATTTTTTGCAATTTCCCGCGGGCAAGGCTACGCCACACATATTCAAGCGGACCATAGCGAAACCGCGCCAACCAGGGTTTTGACCAGAGCAGCATCACAATCCATGCGCCGAACACGAAAGGCCATAACCCGATGCGGCTGATATTACCGTAAAGCCCGAGGCCATATCCATAAAATAGGCTGGTCATAACGATGCTGGTACCCAGATAATTGGTGAATGCAGCCTGCCCAGCAGCCTCGACACGGCTAATGAAGGCGCCGCCAGAAAGTCTATCGATCAAGAGAACGAACAACGCCACGTAACCGATAGTCAACATCAAGCGCGGTATCGAGTTCCATACAAGAAACACCGCGAGCGAATTGATGACATCATGGTCAACCGCAATCAGACCAGCCGCCAGAACAGCACTTAGCAATAAACCCGCAGGTACAAGCTTTTTTATCCATTTGATATAGTCAGCTCTGGCCCATTTTCCGGTTATAAAACCGTTTTTCTTCATCGCCATTCCGATCATCATCAGCGGTAGAGTTTCGGTAATGGATTGCAATATCATCATTAAAGGCGCGTACCATTCGGACAATTTATCTGCGACGATAGGCCAATAGGGGCCCCTATGAAGGGCGAGTTCCTTAGCAATATTCATATCGAAATCAGGGTTGCTGGTAATCTTGCGATATTGCGTAACCAGATCGGCGTCGGCACCAGGCAAATTCGCAAAATATTACAAGAGCTGAAGCGCGGTGAATTGTGCGCCCCACAATAAAAGGCCGAGTCCGAAAATAATCAGCGCCCATTTTATCAACCGGCGGGGCTCCCAATTCCTGAACAGGAACGCGATGCACCCAACGCTGGCGTATAAAAACAATATGTCGCCAAACCACAGCAGGAAATAATGCGCCAAGCCAAATACAGCCAGCCAGAACATGCGTGCAAAATGGGTTTTTCCGGGATTCTCGCCTTTTGCCTGTGCGCCTTCGATAACCAGCATCATGCTGGCACCGAACATAATTGAAAATAGTCCCCGCATTTTGCCATCGACAAGAACAAAAGAAACGAACCAGGATATCTCGTTTTCAAGCGAAACGCCGCCATAAGCCTTTGGCGTGATATAGGCCCATTCGGGCATAGCAAACGCAATGATATTCATCGCCAAAATGCCCATCACCGCAAAACCGCGCATAGCATCAAGCGTCAAAAAGCGTTCAGTATCGGCTTGCATGGATTTCCCCCTGTATTGTTGAAATAATACAGCAGAATCGCGAAACGTCCAGCCCATTAAGTTTTTCTTATTGACATAGATGTAGGTAGAAAATATCTTCGCGTTAAATTTCACTGGAGGTTTTCAATGTCCGCTGTGCCGTTTCATCATCCCGACCGCCCTGCGGACGAGTTTCGTCCGTTTAAGGCATGGCATCATTTTCGTAAGCTGATTGCCGACAAAGAAGATACCGAGCAGGTATTCCACATCATCGCGGCGCTGCGGGGACGCAAGTTCCGCACGATTGCGGGCAAGTTTTGGCACAGCGAAAAAGGACAGCGCATACTTGCATCGAATCAACGCCTGATTGATGTTCTGGATGACCATGACAGCATCAAAAAATTACCCGCCGGAACCGTCGGGCGGGCTTATGTCGATTTCATGGAACGCGAAGGACTGAGCGCCGCAGGGCTTGAAGCCGAATATGAAAAGTTTACAGATGCAGGCGTCCGGTTCGAAGACGGTATCGACCGCTATGGCGACCGCTTACGTGACACCCATGACGTGCTGCATGTTTTGACAGGCTACGGACGCGACGCGCTTGGTGAACAATGTGTTCTGGCTTTCACTTACGCGCAAAACCGGAATCTTGGCGTTGGCTTCATTGCGTATGCCGGTGGCTTTGAATTGAAACGGCGCGTCGCGCCATCTGCGCCTATAATGGCTGCGGTTCGTGAAGGACATCGTATTGGCAAGGCCGCCCAAAACATTGTGCATGAAGATATCGCGGAATTGCTGAAAGAGCCTTTGGTTGACGCGCGCAAACGCCTCGGCATCGCAGAGCCTGTTATTTATCGCAAAGCACATGAAACTATGCGTTCGTGCGGCGTTGATCCCTACAATCTGCTCGCTGTTGCAGCTTAGAGCCAGCTTGAAATCTGTTCCAGCGGCTTTTTGATGGTCGCGTGGACTGGCACTGTTGCATCAGGTGACGGATGGCCAACCACGAGAATCATGACCGGTTTTTCGTTCGTCGGCCGCTCGCAAATTTCGTTCAGAAATTTCATCGGATTCGGTGTGTGCGTCAACGTCGCCAAACCGGCTTCATGCAGCGCTGCGATCAAAAATCCGGTGGCGATTCCAACGCTCTCATTGACATAATAATTCTGCTTATCGTCACCGGGATAAAGCCCGCCACGCCTTTGGCCAAAAATGACAATTAAATAGGGCGCGATTTCAAGATAAGGCTTCGCGTCATCCGTACCAAGCGGGGCCAAGGCATCGATCCATTCCTGGCTTGCTTTCCGCTCGTAAAATTCCTTTTCCTCTAATTCTGCGGCAATTCGCAGTGCTTTTTTCTTTTCTGGCGAAGAAATGACGGCAAAATGCCACGGCTGATGATTTGCACCACTCGGCGCCGTCCCCGCCGCGAGTATTGCCGTTTCGATCACTTCTGGCGCGACTGGCGTGTCGGCAAAGTCACGACACGTACGGCGGGTTTTGAGCGCCATGTAAAACGCTTGCGCGTGCTGTATCCGCTCGGCGTCTGAATAGGCCGGCAATGCATTATAGGCGATGGTATCATGTGGCTTCATATCGTCACGCTAAACAATGCTTATGCCTTACGCCAGCCTTGCGTACGTTAACCGATTTTTTCATTGCGGCTGTAACCAAAGCCTGAAATCATGAGCATAAGGTCGATCCAAATATTCGGTACGCGAGTTCAAAAGAACCGCGACTACGAAAGTTAGAGGATACCAGTCATGCCCGACAATTTTATCGATGTCCGCAACGCCACAAACTGGCAAAACCATCACGAAAATATCAGCGTACCGGTTGCCAAAATACTTACCGTCCGCAACGATAAGACTGTCCCCACCTCATTAAACGGTATGAAAGCAACCGCAATGCGGGTGCAAAATGTTATCCGCGATGCTCTCGCCGCTGGCCAGAGAATCCGCGCCGCCGGATCACATTGGTCATTTTCGGATATCCCGACGGTTGCCAATGGCTGGATCGTGGAAACTGGCAAGCTTGACTGGCGTTTCACATTTGGAGCTAGCGACCTTCATCCCCATGCAGAGGTTACGCACGACGAATTGTTGCTCTGCCAATGTGGTACGTTGATCGCCCGGATAAACGAGACGCTGGAATCACCAAATTCGGTATTGCCTGACAGCCGCCGCCGCCGCGCGCTTCGCACTTCGGGTGCGAGCAATGGACAAACCATCGCAGGCGCGCTTGGTACAGGCGTGCACGGATCGGCAATCGACGTCGCGGGAATGGAAAGCCAGGTTGTCGGCATCCAGCTTTTAAGCGCAAATCGCAACCTTTGGATCGAGCGCGCAAGCGCCCCTGCGATGGCGGACAATTTTGCCGCAAGGCTGGGGGCGACCCTGGTGCGCGATGACAATCAGTTTGAAGCAGCAATTGTCAGCCTTGGATCGTTGGGCATTGTCCATTCTGTTATGATCCGTTCAACCGGACGCTATCTGCTCAATTCGTCGCTGCGCCGCATCCGGTATGGCCGCATTAAAACCGCCCTTAATTCGTTGAATTTTCAAGGCTCTGGCATTCCAGACGAATCGCGGAGGCCCTATTTCTTTCAAGCCATCGTCGACCCCGATGATCTGTGGGAAGAAGGCGATCGTGCCCGTGTTTTCTGCACTGTGCGCTACAAGGAATTTTGCCCGCCCAATCATATCGCCAAATATGATCTAAAAAAGGAAAATACCGACGGAACCGATCTGCCCAAGCTTGTTGGCGACATCATCAAACTTAGCCCCGAAATCCGCGATCTTGCGACATGGTTGCTGATGGAAATAATGCTGAAAGAAGAGAATCAGGCAGACGAGCCAGAAAAATGGAAAACGCCCGGTCAGGCTTATACTTTTACCGATGCGCGCAGGGGCGTCGCGAGCAGCGGCTTTGGGGTACCGCTATCGCAAACCAGCCGGGCGCTTGAAATCATGGCCGCTGCTTTCCGTTCGCACAAGAAAGCCGGTGTCGTTTTGACGTGCCGTTACGCCCAAAAATCGCCGGGCATCTTGTCCTTTACCCGCTATGATCCGACCTGTGTGATCGACATTGACGGCATTGATTCCAAAGCGACCCAAGCGCTTATCAAACTGGTGGCGCAACGATTTTCGGAGGCAGGAATGCCGTATACGATGCATTGGGGCAAAACCAACCATCTGACGCGGGCACGCGTGCGCGCGGCCTATGGCGGCAATGTCGACCGTTGGAACGCGGCGCGATCATTAATCTTGCCCGATCACGCCGAGCGCAATGCATTTTCAAATGATTTTATGAATTCGGTGGGGCTGAACGCCTAGCGAAGGTCTTTGCGGATCATCAATTTTAGCCCCGACCACACGGCATCGACCGCACAGACCTTCACATCGACCAGATCGTTTGAGGGCTTGATGACGGCCCGGATGGTATCTTCAGTTAAACTCGAGGGTACTTTTGAAGTCTTTTTGGGCCAACTGACCCATATGAATCCGGCCGGGTCTATGACCTTACGCAACGCTTCCAGCTTTTCAGCCAGCGCAATCCTGTCAGTTACGAAAATATGTGCCGCTTGAACCCCGGATGTAGGCACACGGTCTTCGGAAAGGATCAATCCCGCCTCGGCAATTTCCGCGCGGACGCTATCGGGCATGGAATCAAACCACACGCGCATACCGTCTTTGTACCCCAGTTTTTGAACCAGTGGTTTGCCGGAATATCTTGTAATCATAACAAGGTAAAACCGATGGAGGTGTTTATTGTTCCATCCACTCTTTGAAGAAGCTTTCGTGCGCGGCGCGGAGGTCGGTGAGGGGTATCCGCAAATCATCGTCGAAATTTTCGAAATCGATGCAGTCGCCATGGACGTTACCGATGAGCAAAAATGGAATTTCCGCTGCGTTTGCCATAGCTACAAATGCCTCCTCACGGGTGGAGGTTGTCACTATGTAGAGATCCTGAGTCTCTGAAAAAAGACACTGAATGACACGCTGGGTTTCCTCTTCAATGCGGCTGCGATCACTCCAGTCTCCAATAGCCTCAACATTGTCGAGATTGGCACCAAGGTTTCCAGCAAGAGCCATTTCGGCGATGGAAACCATAATGCCTCCATCCGAAACATCATGAACAGCATTCACCGCTGCCGCATCAATAACTGCTCGAACAAATTCAGCAGTCTTTCGGCAGCGTTGAAGATCAACTTTTGGGGGCACTCCGGTTTCTTGGCCGTGGATTTCGCGCAGCCAGATCGATTGACCAATTTCCGGTTCGATTGATCGATCACCGCCGACAATCCAGATCGCGTTGCCCTCCGCCTTAAACCCGATGGTCGCCATCTTGCTCACGTCTTCGAGCACTCCCACGCCGCCAATCGCAGGCGTCGGTAAAATCGCGCTGCCACCACCGGTCGCCTTGCTTTCATTGTAGAGGCTCACATTGCCCGACACGATCGGGTAATCGAGAGCGCGGCAGGCGTCGGCCATGCCTTCGAGACAGCCCACAATCTGCGCCATGATTTCGGGGCGCTGCGGGTTGGCGAAGTTGAGGCAGTTGGTGATGGCCAACGGAGTGGCACCAACCGCGCAGATGTTGCGGTAGGTTTCGGCCACCGCCTGCTTGCCGCCTTCATAGGGGTCGGCATAGCAATAGCGCGGCGTGCAGTCGGTGCTCATGGCAAGCGCGCGGTTGGTGCCGTGAATGCGGACTACTGCTGCATCACCGCCCGAAAGCTGCGCCGTATCGCCGCCGACCTGGCTATCATATTGCTGCCAGATCCAAGCGCGTGAAGCCAGGTCAGGGCAGGCCATCAGCTTGAGCAGGTCGGCACCGATGTCGGTGCTTTCCGGAATATCGCCCAGCGGCTTGACCTTGGCCCATGCCTTATATTCTTCCTTGGTGGCGGCGGGTCGGTCGTAGAGCGGTGCGTCCTCGGCCAATGGGCCAAGCGGAATGTCGCACACGGTTTCGCCTTTCCACGTCAGAACCATGTGTCCGGTATCGGTCACCTCTCCGATCACGGCGAAGTCGAGTTCCCATTTGTCGAAGATCGCCTTGGCAAATTCCTCACGTCCCGGTTTCAGGACCATCAACATGCGTTCCTGCGATTCGGACAGCATCATTTCATAAGGGGTCATCCCCACTTCACGGCATGGCACCTTGTCCATGTCGAGAATGATGCCCGCCTTGCCATTTGTGGCCATTTCCACGCTGGAACTGGTTAGCCCTGCGGCACCCATATCCTGAATTGCAACAATAGCATCCGACGCCATCAGTTCAAGGCAAGCCTCAATCAGCAGCTTTTCCGTAAAGGGATCGCCGACCTGCACCGTGGGCCGCTTTTCTTCGGTATCTTCACCAAAATCAGCCGACGCCATGGTCGCGCCATGGATTCCGTCGCGTCCTGTCTTGCTGCCGACATAGACGATGGGGTTGCCAACGCCCGTTGCGGCCGAATAGAAAATCTTGTTCTGATCCGCGATGCCGACGGTCATCGCATTGACCAGAATATTTCCGTCATAAGCCGGGTGGAAATTGGTTTCGCCGCCCACAGTCGGCACACCGACGCAATTGCCGTAACCGCCAATGCCGGCAACCACGCCCTGCACCAGATGCTTCATCTTCGGATGGTCGGGCCGTCCGAAACGCAACGCATTCAGGTTCGCCACCGGCCGCGCGCCCATGGTGAACACGTCGCGCAAGATTCCGCCAACGCCCGTAGCCGCGCCCTGATAAGGCTCGATATAACTGGGGTGGTTGTGCGATTCCATTTTGAAGATGGCTGCCAGCTTGGTGCCGTTTGGCCCATCGCCAATGTCGATTACGCCTGCATTTTCGCCGGGACCGCAAATGACCCAAGGGGCGCTGGTTGGCAGTTTCTTCAAATGGATACGCGAAGATTTATAGGAGCAATGCTCCGACCACATCACCGAAAAAATACCTAGCTCGACCAGATTGGGTTCTCGCCCCATCGCATGCAGAATGCGCGCATATTCTTCTTCATTCAGACCGTGGTCGGCGACGATTTGGGGTGTGATCTCGGACATGGATGCGCCTTAGCGAGGGTGCAGGATTTTGGCCAGTGGCTTTGAACCGGTTTCAGGCAGATACGCTGCGTGCGGTCCACCAGGACGCCAGGGTTAAAAGACCGAACGCCACAAAGGCCAACAGGCTGGTTCCCAAGGTGACCTCGGGTTCGACCGGACCGAACCAGTTCACCGCCTGAAAGGCTAGCAGTAACGCCGCGAGAACGAGCAACGGAAGCCGCTTGGGCTTTGCCTTGAGCGCAAAGAACCACAGGGCACCAAATGTCAGAGCGAGTTCCAGTGGCATCTCGATGACCGGATGGTTCCACAGCCCGAAGCCTAGCTTCGGTTCGCTCCCCGCCAATGTCAGATCGGGCACATGGACCAACAAATCGAGAAACCAGTGCGACAGAACCACCAAAGCGGCAATGACTGCCGCGGATTGGTTGCGACTGAAGGCATAAACAAGCGCGCCAAAGCCTGATGCCCAGATCAATGATCCCAACAGGCTATGCGTAAAGGGCATGTGATAAAGATCCAGAGGGTTCATTACCGATATACCGGGGGTCACCCGCATCGCTTCAATTCCGAATATCAGGAGCAGAAAAAAGGCCCAATCAACCAGTTGCGCCGCAACGAAAAGGACAGGCAGGCTCGGTGCATTTTTGGAAGTTGCCGCGACCAAGGCGGGTGCCCAATGCCCGATGAACATGCTTTTTCCCCGCCGCATTTGCAGAAAATAAATGGGCGCTGGTATTGCTACCAGCGCCCACTGCGTCCGAGGTTGGAAGTCCTTGGCCACAAGGGCCATTCTTTCCGCTTTCTGACGTCCGGTTCCCCAACTTGACCCGAAAGCCATATTGGTTCGCCTTGGCACTTTGGGTATCCCACCCGGCGTTGCGTCATTTGCATGATGCCGCACTTGATGTTCGTTTTCTTTGTACCCACCGCCTCTGCTACATTTCCTTGGTCTTGCGACTAGGCTGCCTGCTGATTTGGCGATCCTGCATTTCCTCTGTTCCGCTCCACTTTCCCGTTTCCGGTCCGGCTTTGCATCGTAGCGGTCTTGCCTGATGACCTGAAGGTGTCATGACAATCCGAGTCGCACAAAGGGGAAAAAGACGACTTATCCACAGCCGAACCGATTCGTGGTGGACAAAATAGAGAACAAGTCAAACGCCCCAACGAATACGGCCCCCACGCAGTGCATGGAGGCCGTTCGATTCAACCGGGGGCGAGGGAGAGAGGAGGAGAGTGCCCGCCGGTTAAAGTGCGTTTCGGTGATTTCTCACCGTCGAAGAGTGAATTAACCGGCAGTTGCTTTTGCTGCAATTGCGAAAAGAAAAGGGCTAGTTGCATATTTTGCAACTAGCTCCAATGCCGTAGCGGAAGGTTGCAATCAGGGTGCGATGCCGTTGCCCGGCAGGCTGGAATAAGCAATCCCGCCATCGCACGCGAGTGTATCACCGACAATGTAATCCCCTGAGCGCGCCGCCAAAAAGATCGCAAGACCCGCCATATCTTCGGGTGTGCCGATTCGCGGAAACGGGATGTTTTTCGCGACCGCATCACCATGATCGCGTGCCGCCTTGTTCATTTCAGACTGGAAGGCGCCGGGAGCAATACCACTGACCAATATGTTATCCTTGACCAGCTCGGCGGCCAAGCGGCGGGTCAGGTGGATCACCGCAGCTTTCGACGCTTGATAGGCATAAGTCTGCCACGGGTTGATCTTGATGCCATCAATCGAGGCTATATTAATGACTTTACCGGGCCGTTCAAATGTTGCGGCCTTCTTCATCAACGGATGCAGGGCTTGCGTCAGGAAAAACAAGCCTTTGACGTTCAAATCCATCACCCGGTCCCATTGCGCGTCTGTGACGGTTCCAAAATCCGCACCCCACGCTGCGCCCGCATTATTCACGAGGATATCAACCTTTTCTTCGCGTTCGGCAATTTGCGCCGCCAATGCGTTGCAACCTTCGACAGTCGAAAGATCGCTAGGCAGGCCGATAACCCTGTCGCCATATTCAGCGACAGTCGCTTCGATCTGGTCAACTTTACGGGCGCTGATATAAATGCGCGCGCATCCGGCGTTCAAATATCCTTCGACAATCATCTTGCCGATCCCCCGCGAACCGCCGGTGACGACCGCGACACGATCATTCAGGTTGAATAGGGTCTGTAAATCCATGTGCATTATTCCTTTTGAAGCCCCGCCAGAGAAGGGCACGTGACTCAATAACCGTTCATCGTCGCCACGCGGTCCGCGTGATAATAAGCGTCGCCAAAAAATTCGTTCAGGCTGCGGTCGCGCTTCATATAGAGGCCGATGTCATATTCATCGGTCAGGCCGATGCCGCCATGCATCTGTACGCCTTCGCGCACGGCAAGATTGCAGGCAAGGCCGGCCTTTGCCTTTGCGGCGGCAACATAAAGCTCGGCCTTGGCATGACCATCGTCAATCAAGGACTGGGCCTTCAGCACAATAGAACGTGCGCCCTCCATCTCGCCATAAAGATGCGCAGCGCGGTGTTGCAGCGCCTGAAACTCGCCGATCACGCGATCAAATTGCTTGCGGGTTTTCAGATATTCAAAAGTCATATCCATCGCGCCAGAGCCGACACCCACCATTTCGGCGGCAGCGCCGACGCGGCCCGCGTCGAGCACCTTGGCCAAGACCGACCAGCCGCCATCGACTTCACCGATAACGGCGTCGGCATCCACCTGAACGCCATCCAGTGTCACATGTGCGGCCATGGCCGAGTCGACCAGCCGTGCGGCCTCCATTGATAATCCGGCAGCGTCCTTTTCGACAGCAAACAAGGTAAGCCCGTCCGTCTCGCCGGCCGCGCCAGCTGTGCGCGCCGCAACGATCAGCATGTCGGACGATGTGCCTTGCACGACGAATTGCTTGTGGCCCGACAGTTTGAACCCGTTACCGCTGCGCTCTGCCGTGCAGGCGATTTTCTCGGGCCGGTGTTTGACGCCTTCATCGATGGCGAGACCGATAACCGTTTCCCCTGCCAAAATGCCGGGAAACCAGCGTTCGCGCATGTTCTTGTCTGCCAGCTTCAATGCTTCCACTGCCGCCACGGAGGTGGACAGGAACGGCGAAGGTGACAGATTGCGCCCGATTTCTTCGAGCACGATCCCGGCTTCGATATGGCCCATGCCCATGCCGCCGTCAGCTTCGGGGATCAGAATTCCGGTAAAGCCCATTTCGGCAAATTGCTTCCACAAATCATGGCTGAAACCATCCTTGCATCCCATATCACGAAACTTGCGAAAATGGGTGACGGGCGCTTCGCTGGCCATGAAATCGCGGGCACTGTCGCGCAGCATATTCTGGTCCTCGTTCAATGTCATCGCCATGGTTATGCTCCCGGCATTTCAAGTATACGTTTGGACACAACGTTCAGCATAACCTCGCTGGTGCCACCTTCGATCGAGTTCGCCTTGGTCCGCAGCCAGTTGCGCGCCTTGGACCCGCCATTCGACCGATCGCTTTCCCATTCCAGCGCCTGCGATCCGCCGATCGACATGACCAGCTCATTCCGTTTCTTGTTCAGTTCGGTGCCGACATATTTCATCAGATTGGAATAAGCGGGATGCGCCTTGCCGGTTTTCCATTCGTCCATGAAACGTTCGCCATGGGCACGGAAAGTGAGGTTGTCGACATCGAACAGCGCCATTTGCGCGCGCAGCACAGGTTCTTCGGCCAACACAGCCTTCATCGCTGCGCCGATAGAAGTCACCCCGCCATCGCCGCCCATGCCGGAAATCATCTCGCGTTCATGACCCAACAGATATTTCGCAACATCCCAGCCGCGGTTAAGTTCACCGACAATCTGGTGCTTGGGAACAACAACATCGTCGAAGAAGGTTTCGCAAAAGGGCGAGTTGCCCGAAATCAGCTTGATTGGTTTTGTCGAAACGCCCGGCGTTTCCATATCGAACAGCAGGAAACTGATGCCCTGATATTTATTTGTCTTGTCGGTGCGGACGAGGCAGAAAATCCAGTCGGCCTGATCGGCATAAGATGTCCAGATCTTCTGGCCATTCACGACCCAATGGTCACCCTTGTCCTCGCCAAAGGTTTGCATCGACACAAGGTCGCTGCCTGAGCCCGGTTCGGAATAGCCTTGGCACCAGCGGATTTCACCGCGTGCGATCTGGTTCAGATAATACACCTTCTGCTCTTCAGTGCCGAATTTGAGCAGCGCCGGTCCGAGCATCCATATGCCAAAGCTGTTCAACGGGCTGCGGCAGCCCAGTTTTGCCATTTCCTGACGGAGAGCCTTGGTTTCCTGTGGGCTCAGTCCGGCTCCGCCATAAGCTTTGGACCAATCGGGAACGGTGTAACCCTTGGCCGCACAGCGCTCCAACCAGATTTTCTGGGCTTCGCTCTGGAACTTGAAATTGCGGCCACCCCAGCAGACATCTTCATCCCCTTTGACCGGGGTACGCATTTCAGGGGGACAATTTTCTTCAAGCCATGCGCGCGCTTCTGCACGGAATGTTTCAAGGTCGGACATCATGCTCTCCTGTTAATTGCTTGGCTAAAATTTGGCCCTTCGCTGTGCGAAACGCAAGTGCTTATCGGTGATCGTTGTATGCCGTAACGTCATTTGCGCGCTGATTGACAGGCATCTTGGCGGCCCTAGCATAGGCTTGGAATGAGGAGCTCCCCCGTATGCGATTCGCCGCAGTTTCGAAGAATACAATGTCGGCATGACATCAGCTACTCGCCTTCCTGCATCATTGAAAATTTTTCATGGCCTCGGCGCGGTTGCTTACGGAATTAAAGATAACGGATTTTCCGTCTTTCTGCTGATTTTCTATAATCAGGTTATGGGGCTGGATGCCGGTCTTGTCGGCACCGTCATCATGGCTGCGCTGATATTTGATGCGTTGGCCGATCCGGTGATTGGCGAATTGAGTGACCGGACGCAAAGCCGTTGGGGGCGAAGGCTGCCATGGCTTTATTCTGCGGCCATTCCGGTCGGCTTGGCATGGATGTTATTATGGCATCCCCCCGCTTTGGATGAGACTGGTCTTCTGCTATGGTTGTTTGCGACCGCCATTCTTGCGCGTTTTCTGATTGCGATGTGCGAGATCCCATCCATCGCGCTGGTCCCCGAAATCACCTCTGACTATGACGAACGCACCGTACTCATGCGATACCGGCTGCTCTGTGCATGGGGCGGTGGATTGCTCATTCTTATTCTCGCTTATGGCTTGTTTTTTACCGATGCAAAGGGTGTCGGCGATCCTGATGGCTATGATGCGTTTTCGTTATGCGGCGCGCTGATCATGACCGGATCAGTGCTTTTTTCTGCTCTAGCGCAGCATCGATATGTCGCCCGACAATCGCCTGCCGCTCGCCCCGCGCATAGTTTGCGACAGGCATTGTTTGAAATGCGCGAAACATTGTCCAACCGCGCTTTTGTCATTCTGGCCTGCGCTGCATTATTTGGACTTATCAACCAAGGCATGACTTTCGCGCTCAGCAATTATTTGCTGAGTTATATTTGGCAGTTGGAGCGAATGGAGTTTCTATATTATGGCGTGATATTGTTCGCCAGTGTTATCATTGCGTTCTTTATCGTGCCTTCGGTTTCGCATAAGATGGGCAAGAAAAATGGGGCAATCATGCTGGCCATACTGACCTTGTCGATCAACACAGCGTTGTATTGCTGCTGGCTGTTTGACATGGTGCCCGGCGGTACGGCCAACCCGCAACCGTTGTTCATGTTCGGCTTTGTAATCTTAGCCAACAGTGCTGCCGTTGGTATGATGATCCTGACCAATTCCATGTTTGCCGATGTCGTGGAGGCATCTGAAGCCGAAACCGGCAGACGGTCAGAAGGACTTTTTTTCGCAGGCTATTTTTTCACACAAAAATGCGCGGTCGGAATCGGTACTTTTTTCGCCGGGATGATTTTGACATTTTCAGCTTTTCCCGAAAAGGCTGTTGCAGGCCAGATTGATATCGCAATACTCAACAACTTTGCGTTATTTTATATGCTCTCGCTTTTGACTATCGGGATTATCGGCATATCCATCTTGCGGCACTTCCCAATTTCGCGCGAAAGTCACAATGAACGTTTGCGCGTCTTGAACACAGCGGCAGAGTCTGCCAGTTAACCGGTCAATTAAAATTTAGTAGAGGATAATATATTATGGATTTCGATCTCACCGAAAAGCAAACCTATTGGCGGGACCGTATCCGCGAGCACAATGAACGGTTCGTTCGGCCACGCATGGCAGATTATTATGCCGAACAGGCAACGGGAAGCCGATGGAAAGTCCTGCAGGTTGTTGAAGAGGAAAAGGCTCGCGCAAAGGCTGCAGGCCTTTGGAACCTCTTCATGCCGCCAACGTCTGGCCGTGTGCACGTAGACGACAGCGTGGCATTCGAAGGCCCCGGCCTTACCAATATGGAATATGCCTTGTGCGCCGAAGAAATGGGCCGGATTGGTATAGCGTCAGAAGTTTACAACTGCTCTGCGCCAGACACCGGAAATATGGAAGTGTTCCTGCGTTACGGCAGCGCGGAACAGAAACAGAAATGGATGATTCCATTGATGAACGGAGAAATCCGTTCGGCCTTTTTGATGACCGAGCCGGCCGTCGCCTCGTCGGATGCCACCAACATCGAAACATCTATCCGCCGTGAAGGCGACGAATATGTATTGAACGGCGTGAAATGGTGGTCCTCGGGTGCTGGCGATCCGCGCTGCAAAATTGCCATCGTGATGGGCAAAACCGATTTCGAGGCCAAACGGCATGCACAACAGTCAATGGTGCTGATGGAACTGGACGCCCCCGGCGTAAATATCCTGCGACACCTGCCAGTGTTCGGATATGACGATGCACCGCATGGGCATATGGAAATCGAATTGAAGGATGTCCGTATTCCTGCTGCCAATATGCTGCTTGGCGAGGGCCGTGGTTTCGAGATCGCGCAGGGCCGCCTTGGGCCGGGCCGTATCCACCACTGCATGCGTACCATCGGTACTGCCGAAGAGGCGCTCGAAAAAATGTGCAAGCGTCTGCAAAGCCGCGTCGCATTCGGTAAGACCATAGCCGAACACAGCCTGTGGGAAGAACGCATCGCACGCGCGCGTATCGACATCGAAATGACCCGCCTGCTTTGCCTGAAGGCCGCAGATATGATGGACAAGGTCGGCAACAAGGCAGCCGCAGCCGAGATAGCGATGATAAAAGTTCAGGCGCCCAATATGGCGTTGAAAATCATCGACGATGCCATTCAGGCCCATGGCGGCGGTGGCGTTTCCAACGACTATGGCCTTGCGTATGCCTATGCCGGACAGCGGACCTTGCGTCTGGCCGACGGTCCGGACGAAGTGCATGCAAGAGCCATTGCACGTATGGAACTGGGCAAACATGGCGGACGTGGTAAAGACGGTATGTCGAGTGGCGACATCGGGGTTTCCCGGTGAAAGCAGCCGTCTTGATCGAAGCGGGCAAGCCGCTCCAAATTGAGCAGGTCAATATATCAAACCCCGGGCCGCATGAGGTGCTAATCCGCACCGCGGCCTGCGGGCTTTGCCACAGCGACCTGCACTTTATCGAAGGCACCTATCCGCACCCTTTGCCCGCCATCCCCGGCCATGAGGCGGCAGGTATTGTCGAGGCGGTGGGAAGCGAAGTCCGCACCGTCAAAGTCGGCGATGCCGTCGTCACCTGCCTTTCCGCCTTTTGCGGCCATTGCGAATACTGCGTTACCGGGCGGATGTCGCTTTGTCTTGGCAGCGACACCCGTCGCAAAGCAGGGGATGCCCCGCGCCTCACGCGGTCCGATGGCAGCATCATGAACCAGATGCTCAATCTGTCGGCCTATGCCGAAATGATGTTGGTACACGAACATGCCTGTGTTGCGATCAACCCCGAAATGCCACTCGATAAGGCATCGGTTATTGGGTGTGCAGTGACCACAGGTGCCGGAACAATTTTCAACGCCTGCAAAGTGACACCGGGCGAAACCGTCGCGGTTATCGGTTGTGGCGGCGTTGGCCTTGCCACCATCAATGCGGCAAAAATAGCAGGAGCTGGACGCATAATCGCGGCTGATCCTGTGCCTGAAAAGCGGGCCCTCGCCATGAAGCTTGGCGCGACCGATGTTGTCGATGCATTGGCGGACAATGCGGCAGCACAGATTCAGGAGCTGACCAAAGGCGGCGTCGACCACGCTATTGAGGCGGTCGGCAGACCAGCGTCGGGCGAGCTTGCGGTCAAGTCGCTGAAGCGCGGCGGAACGGCAACTATCCTTGGCATGATGCCGCTGTCGCACCAGGTCGGACTTTCGGCAATGGATCTGCTGTCTGGCAAGAAGCTGCAAGGAGCTATCATGGGCGGCAACCGCTTCCCTGTAGATATTCCACGCCTCGTCGATTTCTATATGCGCGGGTTACTCGATCTCGACAGCATCATTTCCGAAACGATTCCACTGGAACGTATAAATGAGGGCTTTGACCAAATGAAACGCGGTGACGCGGCGCGTTCGGTCATCGTATTTGCACAATGACCGAACTTACCCCGATCGATGCACAAGCTGCTTTTTCAGGTACCGTAGCTCCGACCGGCGCGGACAGGTTGGACGAAGTTAAACTTGCCGAATGGATGTCTGCCAATGTTGCCGGCTTTGAAGGACCGGTGGTTGCATTGAAATTTGCCGGTGGCCAATCCAATCCCACCTATCGGCTGAATGCCAAAAGCGGGTCTTATGTGCTGCGACGCAAACCATTGGGCGTTTTGTTACCCAGTGCCCATGCGGTGGACCGTGAATTTAAGGTAATTGCCGGTTTGCATCCAACCGGATTTCCGGTGGCAAAGCCTTATGGGTTGTGCACCGATGAAACCGTGATCGGCGCAATGTTCTATATCATGGATATGGTCGAAGGCCGCACCATCTGGGACGGTTCAATGCCCGGTTCGAACCCCGCCGAACGCACTGCCACTTATGAGGCAATGATCGATACTTTGGCGGCGCTACATAATGTGGACGTCGAAGCGGCAGGATTGTCCAGCTTCGGCAAACCCGGCAATTATTTCAACCGACAAGTCGAACGCTGGACGAAACAATACCGCCTTGCCGAAACCGAAGCCATGCCGGAAATGGAGCGGTTGATCGAATGGCTGCCCAAGACCTTGCCTGAGCAAACCCGTACCAGCGTCGTCCATGGCGACTACCGCATCGACAATATGATTTTCGATGCCAAGGAACCTGTGGTCAGGGCCGTGCTGGATTGGGAATTGTCGACTTTAGGTGACCCCCTTGCCGACCTCACCTATGTCGCCATGGCGTGGGTCACACAAAATGAAGGCCGGTCAGGCGTCATGGATCTGGATCGCGCAGCCTTGGGCATTCCGGAACTCGACGCGATGGTCGAACGCTATTGCGCCGCGACAGGCCGTGATGGTGTGCCCGATATGAACTGGTATTTCGCCTATAATTTCTTTCGTCTGGCGGGCATCATTCAGGGCATCAAAAAGCGAGTCATCGACGGCACCGCAAGCTCCTCGCATGCGCAAGCGATGGCTGAACGGGTTTACCCGCTGGCCGATTCCGCTTGGAAATTTGCTGAAAAAGCAGGGGCTTAAGCCTTGCGTTACTAAGGGAGAGACATATGTCGCTATTCGACATGACCGGCCAAGTGGCCGTAATCACCGGCTCATCGCGCGGGATCGGCAAAGCGATTGCGTGGGAAATGGCCGAACAAGGCGCCAAGGTCGTAATTTCCAGCCGTAAGCTCGACATTTGCGAAGAGGTTGCGGCCGACATTAACGGCAAATATGGCGAAGGCACTGCCATCGCCATAGCCGCCAATATATCGTCCAGGGAAAGCCTTCAAAATCTGGTTGATGAAACGCGTAAGGCTTTTGGCAAAATCACAGCGCTTGTCTGTAATGCGGCATCCAACCCTTATTATGGACCGATGGCCGACATTTCGGACGAGGCATTCCATAAAATACTGACCAACAACATCGTCGCCAACAACTGGCTGATTTCGATGGTCGTGCCCGAAATGTTAGAACGCGGCGAAGGTTCGGTGACCATCATTTCATCAATCGGCGGCCTGAAGGGTTCTTCGGTCATCGGTGCCTATTGCATATCAAAAGCTGCCGATATGCAACTTGCCCGCAATCTGGCGGACGAATATGGCCCCCGCGGCGTGCGGGTGAACTGCATTGCGCCGGGGCTTATCAAAACGGATTTTGCCAAGGCTTTGTGGGATGATCCAGCGACGTTGAAACGATCCACGGCGACCGCCTCGCTCAAGCGTATCGGCGAGCCGCACGAGATTGCAGGCGCTGCGGTTTTTCTGGCATCGCCAGCAGGGGCCTTTATGACGGGTCAGACAATGGTGATTGACGGTGGCGTCACCAGCAGTGGTGGAGGAGTAGGTTAATGGGTGCTTTGGACGGCAAAATTGCCATCATAACGGGCGTGGGATCAGGCATTGGCCGCGCATCGGCCGTACGCTTTGCCGCCGAAGGGGCAAAGGTCGTGCTGGGCGATATGGCCGCATCGGTGCATGAGACTGCTGAAATGATCGGCGCTGCGGCAACCGCCGTGCAAATGGACGCAGGCGACGAAAGCGACGTGGCTGCCCTGGTCGCCACGGCGATCGATCTGCACGGGCATATCGACATTGCCTTTGCGAACGCAGGTATTTCCGGCGGTATGGAAGGTATTATCGACAACACGGTCGAGAACTTCACCAGTGTTTTGCGGGTGAACCTGATTGGACCGTGGCTGATGGTCAAACATGCGGGCAAGGCAATGGTCGACGCCGGAAATGGCGGGTCGATTATCCTGACCGCCAGCGTCGCCGGCATCCGGTCCGGTGCGGGCGGCCCGCCTTATTCGGCATCCAAGGCCGGTGTTATCAATCTGGCCAAGGTTTCGGCCCAGCAATTGTCGGGCACCAATGTCCGCTGCAACGCCATTTGCCCCGGACTTACCGAAACCGGCATGACAAAGCCGACATTTGATTATGCCAAGGAAAAGGGCGTCACCGACAAGATCGGTCGCCTGAACCCCCTGCGCCGCGGGGCGCAGCCCGAAGAATTGGCAAATGTCGCTTTGTTCCTTGCCAGCGATCAGGCAAGCTATGTGAACGGACAAGCGATTGCCGTTGATGGCGGGCTTTCCAGCTCGCACCCTGTAACGCGTCAATTGACAGGACAAACCGCAGTATGAACGCACATGAGCTAGGCTTTCTTCCCGAACGGCTCGCCCGGATACCGGAATTCGTGCAGGCGAATTATCTCGACAATGGGAAACTGCCCTTTGCATCGCTGCTGATCGGTCGCGGCGACGATATTGCGCTAAACTGGAGCTCGGGTGTTGCCGACGACGCCATATTCCGTATTGCGTCGATGACCAAGCCGGTGACTTCGGTGGCGTTCATGCAGTTGGTCGAACAAGGCAAGGTTGCCCTGACCGATCCGGTGGCCAAATATATACCGGAATTTGCCAAGCTCGGTGTCTTTGTCGCAGGCGGCGGCAATATCCCATTCGTGTCCCGCCCTCCCGCGACGCCCATGCGTATCGTTGACCTCCTGCGCCACACGGCCGGGTTCACCTATAGCTTTCAGGAACGCAGCAACATCGACGCAGCGCATCGCAAGACGGATGTCGAAAGCTGGAGCCGCAACACTTCGCAAAGCTTTATCGATATACTGGCCGAAATACCGTTGGAGTTCGACCCGGGAACCGAGTGGAATTATTCGGTGGCGACCGACATTGTGGGGATATTGATCGAAAGGATTAGCGGCCAGAGCCTGCCCGACTATTTCCAGCACCATATATTTGCCCCGCTCGGGATGAACGACACCTTCTTCGCGGTGCCTGCCGACAAGGCGGGACGATTACCGGAAGCCTATGTTTTCGATGCAGAGGCGAAGTTGAAGCTGTCTGACAAAGCGGGAATCGAAAGCCTCTGGGCCAAGGGATGGTCATTCAATTCCGGCGGCGGTGGCCTGGCTTCGACCGTTGCGGACTACCACCGCTTTTGCCGCATGCTCTTGAATGGTGGAGCCTTGGACGGTGTCCAGATCATTAGCCCCAAAACGCTTGAGCTGATGACGGCCAACCATCTTCCCGGCGGCAAGGATCTGACCCAGATGTCCAAATCGCTGTTTAGCGAAGCGGACATGGCGGGCATCGGCTTCGGTCTTGGCTTTGCCACAACGATCGACAGTGCCGCCACGCTCGTTCACTGCTCAACCGGTGATTTTTATTGGGGCGGAATGTACTCGACCGCCTTCTTCGTGGACCCTGTTGAAGACATCATCATGATTTTCATGACACAGTTGATGCCGTCCACGACCTATCCGGTGCGGCGCGAAATCAAGACAATGATCTATTCGGCGCTGGCGGCCTGAAGCGCGGCAATAGCGCGCCGGGTCGAACTTACGTAACTACCTCGGGCATAACGATAAGTCCCGATGTAGTGAATGAATGCTGGGTCAACTGGCAGGTCTTCTTCCCAATGGTTGGTATAGCGATCATAAGGAAGCTGGATCGGATCAGGATCATTTGCGACAACAAAATTCGATGCCGCTTGCTCGCTGCCCCATTCGCTGAATCTTGGACCAACGACACGACCCGTGTCGACCGCAAAGCGTTCAGCCAGCGCCCGTCCGCTTGATGATCGGGAAAAGCCTGCAAAGCCGGCACAACCCCTGATATATTTAAGCCTTTCGGCGTCAGGAATGTCCCTCAGGGCAGATTCAATTACCGATTGGATATGCTGATGGATAGGGCCATCTGGGTAAATATCGCGGATCATCTGTGGTATAGTCATAAAGCCGTGCGCGACATCTTCGATACCGCCGCCAAGGGTGAAGCTGCGATTGTCGGCGATGGCGGCTGCTATTTCCGGCACGGGACCAAGGGTCACGGTATCGGAATCAAGCTGGATGACATAATGGTCAAGACGCAAATCCAGAATGGCAAGTAACCGTTCCCAGCAATTGCCGTTCGGACAAGGCGCGGTCGTAATGTCTGCAAAGGATAAAATCTGCGGATCTCCGCAATGATACGCCAAAACCGCCTTGTCCGGGTTGGTCAGCGTTCCATCATCCAGCAAGATAATCCGTCCACGACGCAATTGCAGATGCAATGATTTCACCGCAACCAGATAAGGCAACACAACCGCCGTACCGATCATGGAGAACAGGATCACGCCATCATCAACCGGCGCGATAGCAGGGGTGGCCAAGACATTTCGCACCGCACGGCCGTGTTGCCATGCGCACCATTTGCGGCCAATTGTCGAGAAATTTTGTGCGAAAGCCATCCCGAATAGCCTAGACGATAGCAATTTCCACTTGATTAACAGGGACCGGCTTTGCCCTTGCCGCAATTAAACTGCCGCAAACTATGAACGCAGTGCCGAATAATACCGGCCAGGTTACTTGTTCGGAAAAGAACAGCCACCCGAATAATGCAGCCCACACAAATCCGGTATATTCCACAGGTATCAATATCTGTGCCTCCGCCCGCGCATAGGCCCAGCTCAACAGCAATAACGACAATATGGCCAGTGCAGCGGCGCCTGCTAGCATCGGTGCCTTTTCAACCGGCAGAGGTGCCAGAAACCACGGCGCGGCAAGACTAAGTGTTGCCGCAACGAACAGGTTTTGGAAAAACGCAATTTCAACTGGCCCCGCCAACTGCGCCTGTTTGCGGGCTAAAATCAGATTATAGGCAAAAACCACAGCGGAAAACAGGACGGCGGCGGCACCCCATAAGTGGCCGGTGGTATAATGCCCGCTCAGCCGCCCAGCCATGATAACCACCACGCCCAAAAGACCTGCAACCGATGCCCAAATCGCCTCACGCCCGATTTTTTCACCGAGCAGAACCGCCGCCAGATACAGCGCGATGACGGGTGCGACAAAGCTCAAACCGATCGCTTCGGCCAAAGGCAGTTGGGTGATCGACCAAAAGAAACTGACCGCCATGATCGACACGACGATGCTGCGCCAAAGATGCAGCTTCAGCACCGCCGCCGTGGGCCAGCGTTGCCGCATTCCCACAAACAATAGCCCCATGAAAAGCGCCCCCAGACTGTTGCGCCACATCACCGCGTTGAACGCACCAAGCGCAAGCGCCAGATCTTTCATCACCGCATCCATGAGCGAGAATGTCGCAATTCCGCCGCAAGCTACAAGGAATGGAACGACCGGACGGGGGTGGAGGCCCGACATCAGGACGCTGGTTTGAACGTCGCAAAATAGCGGTAGATGTCTTCTTCGTTCCGGCTGGCGGCATTGCGCCAGCCGATCGCGTCCTTTTTGCTGTTCAGCAATATGCCGTCGGCGGAAATGGCCATGACGAGCGGCGTGTTCTTGACCTTTTTAATACCAAAGCGCCGGGCGATATCGAGATTGCGCCCTTTGCCGATTTGCGGCGTCCCGACGTCGACATAGACAATGCTGAAGCGGTCGCGCATCATGTCCATGAAGCGAGGCGTGTCGAGCCATCCGGCCAGACCCACGCTGTCGTGACACCAGTTCGCACCCAGGATGACCAGCACCGTCGTGCCGCTTTTTTGTGCATCGGCCAAAGCGCGGTCGACATCGGCCTGCGCGTTACGTTCGGCGAAAAAGGCTAAAGTTTCCGGATTGGCATTGCGCTCCGTTATGGCGGACGGTTGTCCCGGCATTGGCGCGCCGGACAACGGTGCGGCGGCAAGCAACAGGCTGAATACGAGCGTGCCGGTCACGCATCACCCGCCAAAGCCGTCAATGCATCGCCATCCACGCGGAATGTTGTCCATTCGTCCATTGGCTTGGCCCCCAGCATTTTGTAAAAACGGATCGCCGGTTCGTTCCAGTCGAGCACCCACCATTCCAGCCGCGCGCAATCACGTTCGACCGCAAGCTGCGCCAATCGTTGAAGGAATGCCTTGCCAAGCCCCACCCCGCGCGCCTCGGGCCGCACGAACAGGTCTTCCAGATATATGCCGGGTTTGCCTTCAAACGTCGAGAAATTGTGGAAGAACAGCGCAAAGCCCTGCGCCGCACCGTCCACCTCGCCTATCAGTACCTCGGCATAGGGACGCCCCCCTGCACTCTGGCCGAACAAGCGCTCGCCAAGCTCAGCTTCGTCAAAGCGCACCTCATGCGCGAGGCGCTCATAGTCCGCAAGGTCGCGGATGAACTGCGCGATGAGAGGAAGATCGGCGGGTTTTGCGGGGCGGATCGAAAGGGTCAAAGTGCGGGCCGGATATCGGTTTGTGCGAAGTCATTACCTTTGAACAGCAGGGGCGCATCTAGCAGTTTGGCGACCGCATAGGCCATGCAATCTCCGAAATTAAGTGCAGCAGGGTGGCGACCTTTGCCAAAGCGAAATTCTGCCTCTAACGCGATTGAGGCCATCTCATCATCCCAGTCAACGACCTTTGCGCCGACGGCATCAAGTAAACTCCTAGCCAATTCCGCCGCTGGTAACTGCTGCCATCGCGACATGACCAGCAACAGTTCGAATTTGGTTGGTGCGCCGATAAAAAGTTCGGTGGCGTCAATCAGCTTGTTTCGAAATTGAACTGCATCTTCTTCCTGCTTCAATATCGCAACCAAAGCAGAGCTATCAAGCACGATCAATGTGGCAACCCGTTTTCATCATATAGCCAATCATCCATTTCTCTCATGGATGGCATCGGTCCGAGCTTAGCAACACGCCCCTGAATCTCCTTGATTGCCGCCAACATCTTCTTCGGATCTTTTTTGAGCGGTGAATCTTTGGAAAGTTCGTTGCTGACGGCCAGCCGAATGGCAGTGGTAACACCTACTCCGCGCCTCTTGGCGAGCTCACGAACAAGACGCTCAGTTTCTTCGTTTTTTATGCTAAGACCCATATTTCCACCTTTCTAGAATAAATATTAAAATTCTAGAAAAATGTCAAGCCGCCTTCCCGTGCAGCGTGTCCATGCTGACGCTCGACCCTGCGTCAATCTCGGCGGCTTTGGCTTCGACCAGTTTGACGATGTGGCTGATCATGTCCGAATCCGCCACATGATGGTCGGTCACGCCGGACAGATAGACCATATGCTTGCCGTTTCCGCCGCCGGTGATGCCGATATCGGTTTCGCGCGCCTCGCCCGGGCCATTGACGACGCAACCCAGAACCGAAAGGCTCATGGGCGTCTTGATATGGCCAAGCGCATCTTCCAATTTCTGCACCGTGCGGATCACGTCAAAGCCCTGCCGCGCGCAGCTTGGGCAGCTCACCACCCGCACTCCGCGTGTGCGCAGGCCCAGCGATTTCAAAATCTCATATCCGACGCGGACTTCTTCTTCCGGTTCTGCGGAGAGCGACACGCGAATGGTGTCACCGATCCCGGCCCAGAGAAGATTGCCCATACCTATGGAAGATTTAACCGTTCCGCCAATCAGGCCACCGGCTTCGGTTATTCCCAGATGCAACGGACAATCGACCGCATCGGCCAGACCCATATAGGCAGCGACAGCCAGAAAAACGTCGGAGGCTTTCACCGCGACCTTATATTCATGGAAATCACGGTCCTGCAGCAATTTGATATGGTCGAGCGCGCTTTCAATTAGCGCTTCGGGACAAGGCTCGCCATATTTTTCGAGTAGGTCTTTTTCAAGGCTGCCCGCATTTACGCCGATCCGGATCGCGCAGCCATTAGCCTTGGCCGCGTTCACCACCTCGTTCACGCGGTCCGCCGAACCGATATTGCCCGGGTTTATCCGCAAACAAGCCGCACCTGCGTCGGCGGCTTCAAGCGCGCGTTTATAATGGAAATGGATATCGGCAACGATGGGCACATGCGCCGCACGCACAATCTGCTTGAGCGCGGCGGTGCTTTCGACATCGGGGCAGGACACGCGGATAATGTCGGCGCCTGCATCTTCACATCGGCGGATCTGGTCAATCGTCGCACCGGCATCGCTGGTCAGCGTGTTGGTCATGGTTTGCACCGTAATCGGAGCATCCCCGCCAACAGGGACGTTACCAACCATGATCTGGCGAGACGAGCGGCGCGCAATATCGCGCCATGGGCGTATGGAAGACATGAGCACGATATAGAAGCAATAGATTTGGGCCGCAATCGCGAAGGTGCACCAAATTGGCAGAGTCCATATTAGGCTTTATTTAGCGGCCTATTGTCGACAAATATGGCCAAAGCCGAGGGCATTGCCTGCAGTTTTACAGTTTTTTCTCTGCCAAAGGATCAATATGTCGAAATCTTCCATTTCATTCTGGTTGCTATTGATACTATCTGTTGCACCATCGCTTGCCGCGCATCCCGGCGCACATGATCGTGATTTAGAGGAAGAAAGCGTGACAGCGGAAAAGAAATGGACATTGGTTATTCACGGCGGCGCAGGCAGCATGGTGCGTGATTCAATGCCGCCAGAAAAAGACGCCGCCGCGCGCGCCGGTTTGACTCGCGCATTGGAGGCCGGATCTGCTGTCTTGAAAAAGGGCGGAACCGCGATGGATGCGGTCAGCGCAGCAATCATGATCATGGAGGATGACGAACATTTCAACGCCGGCAAAGGCGCCGTGTTTACCTATAAAGGCATCAACGAACTTGATGCGTCGATCATGGATGGCAAGACCCTGGGCGCAGGCGCAGTTACAGGCGCGCGTTATACCAAAAACCCGATCCTGCTTGCGCGCGCCGTGATGGAAAAAAGCCCGCATGTCATGCTGAGCCGCGAAGGTGCGGACGAATTCAGCCGCGAACAGGGGTTGGAGCAAGTGAACCCAGATTATTTCGCCACCCCTGAACGCTGGCGACAATTGGAAGAATTGAAGGCGAAGAAACTTGGTTGGTATGATGTCGACTTGAAATATGGAACCGTCGGCGCGGTCGCGGTCGACGGAGCTGGCAATGTCGCCGCGGGCACGTCGACGGGTGGCCTGACCGGCAAGCGCTGGGGCCGGATCGGCGATAGTCCGATCATCGGCGCTGGCAATTATGCCGACAACAGGGCGTGTGCCGTATCAGCGACTGGAGCCGGAGAATTCTTCATCCGTCTGGGCGTCGCGCATGAAATCTGCGCGCGGATGCGAATGTTGGGGGAAGATTCCAAAGTGGCGGCAGATCATGTCCTGAAAGAAATGGCGCTGCTTGGCGGAACAGGCGGCGTGATCGTGACCGCCCCCGATGGCACCGCGACCTTTTCTTTCAACACGCCGGGAATGTATCGCGGCAAAGCAACGAGCGCGGGCGATAAAATGGTTGCGATTTACGGGGATGAGTGAACCGCGCATCAACACGGTCCGTGTTTGTTGACCTAGGTCAATGAACGCTTTTCCCAAATAGCCCATCGCTCCCTTGAACCGCTAATCGACTAGCGGTCGGGGAACGGTAATGGATATTCTTTTAACACGTGTGGGCGCGTGGTTGTTTGTGGCATTTCTTGCTTTCGTTGCAATGGCGGCGGGGGCAGATCAGGCCTATTCCTTCCATATGGGGATTGTCTGCGTCGCCGCGCTCTTGGCGATGCTGGCATCGATGAACGGGTTTGATTTTCTAACCCAGCGGTTTCCCGCACTTGGCGGGTCGGCTGTCCAGTCCCGTTATGATGATGATCCAATCCGCTGGGGGGTGATTGCGACATTATTCTGGGGCATTGCAGGCTTTACGGTCGGGTTGATTATTGCTTTGCAGCTCGCTTTTCCCGCGTTGAACCTGAACCTTGAATATACCACTTTCGGCCGTCTGCGCCCGTTGCACACCTCAGCCGTCATTTTCGCATTTGGAGGCAATGCGCTGATCGCGACAAGTTTCTATGTCGTCCAGCGCACGTGCCGGGCGAGACTCGCCTTCCCCGGTCTCGCCCGTTTTGTTTTCTGGGGCTACCAGCTGTTCATCGTTCTGGCGGCCACCGGCTATTTAATGGGCGTGACCGAAGGCAAGGAATATGCCGAGCCCGAATGGTATGTCGATATCTGGCTGACTGTGGTTTGGGTGAGCTATCTGGCGGTTTTTGTTGGCACCATCGTAAAGCGTAAAGAGCCGCATATCTATGTCGCCAACTGGTTCTACCTCAGCTTCATCATCACCGTGGCCATGCTGCATCTGGTCAACAACCTGTCGATGCCAGTCAGCATCTTCGGTTCCAAAAGCTATAGCGCCTTTGCAGGGGTGCAGGACGCGCTGACCCAATGGTGGTACGGCCACAACGCCGTCGGATTTTTTCTGACCGCCGGTTTCCTTGCAATGATGTATTATTTTGTGCCCAAGCAGGCGGAACGGCCGGTCTATTCCTATCGCCTTTCAATCGTCCATTTCTGGTCGTTGATCTTCCTCTACATCTGGGCGGGGCCGCACCATTTGCATTACACCGCACTGCCCGACTGGGCCCAAACGCTTGGTATGGTGTTCTCCATCGTCTTGTGGATGCCAAGCTGGGGCGGGATGATAAATGGCCTGATGACACTGAACGGTGCCTGGGACAAGATCCGCACCGATCCCATCATTCGCATGATGGTCATGGCCCTCGCATTTTACGGCATGAGCACGTTTGAAGGGCCGATGCTGTCGATCAAGGCCGTGAACAGCCTGTCGCATTATACCGACTGGACCATCGGCCACGTCCATTCCGGCGCGCTGGGATGGAACGGGATGATCACCTTCGCCTGCATCTACTA
>NZ_JBGSRI010000063.1:0-49453 GCF_041737645.1 Sphingorhabdus sp. | reverse complement strand
GTTGGGAAAACGGTGAATTTTTGCGCCACCTACCGGCGACAACTCCCAAAGTTTTTCTACACAAATCCTACACAGGCAATAAATGCATGATTTTATCTATTTATATCAATAGATTATTCAAATCCAAAGATTTGGAGCGGGCGAAGGGATTCGAACCCTCGACCCCAACCTTGGCAAGGTTGTGCTCTACCCCTGAGCTACGCCCGCTCTGGCGGTCGGGATAAGTGATTTCCCGACAGGTGAGGCGCGCCGTTAGCATGGGGGTTTTGGTCCCGCAACCCCCAATTATTTGCTTTTTATGCAATTGAGTAATTGCCTGTCTTGAAACGGGCGCGACTTTGCGCGCATAGGGCTATATCGATTCCGCCTGAAAAGCATGGAGAAGTACATTGGCGACGATGGGCCTGACCACCGAAGAACAAAAAGCTGTAGAGCAATTCCGCGAACAGGTGGTTACACCTTCAATGGACAAGCTCGTCATACTTGATTTCTGGGCCGAATGGTGCGGGCCATGCAAACAATTGACGCCATTGCTGGAAAAAGTGGCGACTGATTATGCCGATCGTGGCGTCGTTCTGGCCAAAGTGAATGTCGATGAAAATAAATTCATCGCCGCGCAATTTCAGGTCCGGTCGATCCCAACCGTTTACGCCATTTTTCAAGGGCAGCCTGTGGCCGACCTGACCCCGGCCCGCACAGAGCCGCAGTTAACGCAAATGTTGGACCAGATTTTGGAAAAACTGCCGGTTACGGCGGGTGAGGCCGCGCAAGACCCTGCGGCGCAAATCGCGCCTTTGCTCGACGCGGGCGAAGAATTGCTGGATCATGGTGGCGCAGAACAGGCTTATGGTTTGTTTATCGATGCCCTCGGTATCGCACCCGAGCATCCTGCTGCTTTGTCGGGCTTGATTCGTGCACTGGCCGCATTGGGCCGCGCAGATGAGGCGCAGGACATATTTGACAGCCTGACCGCCGAGCAGAAAGACGATGCCGCTTTAGTGCGGGCAAATTCGGTATTGAGTATAGCCGCAGCCGCGGTCGCGCCGGATGAACTGGAGGCATTGAGAGCCGCCGTCGCGGCGCACCCGGACGATCATGCCAAGCGGATTGAACTCGCCAATGCGTTGATGGCGGCAGGATATCGGGACGAGGCCGCGGACGACTTGCTACACATCATTTCCAAAGACCGCACATGGAATGACGGCGCGGCAAAGGCACGGCTGCTCGAAATTTTTGCAATGATCGGGCTGGAAGACCCTTGGGTTTCGGCCACTCGCCGCAAATTATCGGCTGTTTTGTTCGGATGACCATCCGCCGGATCTCTATCTTTCCCTTGCCCGGGGCGATCTTGTTTCCGGGTATGCAATTGCCTTTGCATATATTCGAGCAACGTTATCGCGATCTTGTCGGAGACTCATTAGCACGCGACCGGATGATCGGGATGGTCCAGCCCAAAGGACAAGGCGCAGATCTATTCGAAGTCGGCTGTTTAGGCCGGATTGGCGATGTAGAAGCGATGGAAGACGGCCGTTACAATGTCATATTGGAGGGTCTCCAGCGTTTTTCTATTAGCAAAGAGCTGAATACAACCACCAGTTTTCGGCAGGTGGAGGCGGTTCTTTGGGAGGAAGACGAGGCGTCGGACGCACTGTCCATCGCCGAGCGCGCTTCGCTTGAAATCGAATCACGGCGCTTTGCCGATATTCAGGGATATGCCGTCGATTGGGCCGCAGTGGGCCAGTTGGACGATTATTCGCTGGTCAACGCCATCGCGCAAATCGCGCCCTTTGATTTTGCCGCAAAACAGGCGTTGCTGGAGGCGCGGGGCCTATCGATGCGTGCCGATTTGATCGTGCAATTGATGCAGTTTTTCGGACGGCATGATGGTTTGGATGATCGCGTTACGTTGCAGTAGCAGCCGGGAGAGTGTGGCTACAGAAAGCTTTCACGCAAACCATCTATGACAAATTGCGCCGCCAATGCGGCCAGCAATACGCCCAAAAGACGGGTAATCACCGCCTCAGTTTGCGCGCCTAGAACCCGCATCAATGGCCCGGCGGCGAGCAACGCCAGCAAGGTCAGCGCCAGTACGGCCGCCAATGCGGCCAAGATAATCCCGGCCCGGTCGAGCCCTTCATTTTGGGACATTAAAAGCATGACCGACGCAATCGACCCTGGCCCAGCAATCATCGGCATGGCCATCGGGAATACCGAAACATCCTCGATTTCCGGCGTGTCGATAATCTTTTGCGCCCGTTCTTCACGGCGTTCGGTGCGCTTTTCGAACACCATTTCGATGGCAATCAGGAACAGCATGATGCCGCCGGCAATCCGGAAACTGTTGAGCTCAATATGCAGCGCCGCCAGCAATTCTTCGCCAAACAGCGCGAACACAAGCAAAATCAGAGACGCCACAAATATTGCACGAAGGGCCATGTTGCGGCGCTGCGCGGCGCTGGCTCCCTTGGTCAGGCTGGCGTAAATCGGCGCGCAACCAGGCGGGTCGATGACGACAAAAAAGGTAATGAACGCAGAGAGGAAAAGGTCGATCATTTGGGTGCTGCGACCTGGTCCAGTATGACGGTCTCAGACGCCTGCCCGTTCCAAAGCTTCACCTCGACCGAGCGACTGCCGTCGGGCTGTACGACCCATGTATAGCTGAGCGACTGGTCTCGCGAATATCCGCTTTTCATTTGCGCGCCTTCGGCGGGGGCCTGCAACAGAGCCGGGGCCTTGCCTTTGCAACTTGCCACTTTGGTCTCGATCATTTCCTTGGGCGCGCGCTCCGTCGACAAGGCATCGCCATGATCGACCACCCATTTCCATTCGCCATCGCCGCGTTCATTCTTTTGAATGAACTGCCATATGTTAGTGAAATAGCCAAATGTGCCGTTCGGACGCTGCCACGCGCCGGTGGCTGCGCCGGTTTTTCCGTCACACGACATGAATGCTTTGTGCGTCTGCCACTTGACCGCAGCAGGCGGGTCAGCGCGGCCTTTGAGCCAAGCTTGCGCCAGATTTGGTTGCGGGTCGAACATCACCGCATCTTTTGCCGCTGTTTCGCGGAAGGCGGTCCACTGGCCCTTTTCCTGCGCCAGACGGGCAAAGGCTATTTCGGCAGAAATGATGGCACTTGGATTGGCGATACGTGGTTCGAACCCTGCAGGTGCCTGCTGTCCGCCGGCACAGGCCGACAGGGTCAACATGACCGTACCAATTACGCCAAGCCATTTCATCGCGTTAAAAACCTTGTGGGTGGGCAAGGCCCGCACGGCGGTGCGCCGCGACAAGCGTGTTGCGTAACAAACAGGCGATAGTCATCGGACCAACCCCTCCTGGTACCGGTGTGATCGCGGCAGAATGCGCCATCGCTTCGGTAAAGGCAACATCGCCAACCAGACGGCCCTTGGTTTCACCCTCTGCAGGCGCCAGCCGATTGATGCCGACATCAATGACGACCGCGCCATCCTTGATCCAGTCGCCCTTGACCATTTCCGCACGGCCCACAGCCGCGACAATGATGTCGGCGCGACGGACCACATCGGCCAGATCCTGCGTCCGGCTGTGCGCGATGGTGACCGTACAATTTTCGGCCAGTAAAAGCTGCGCCATCGGCTTGCCCACAATGTTCGAGCGACCAATGACAACCGCATTTTTGCCGGACAAATCACCCATCCGGTCCTTGAGCAGCATGAGACAACCCAAGGGAGTGCAGGGAACAAAGGCGTCTTCGCCCACGGCAAGCCGGCCAGCGTTGACGACATGGAAACCGTCGACATCCTTGGCTGGATCCAACGCGGCAATGACGGCCTTGTCATCCATGTGAGGGGGCAAAGGCAATTGAACGAGGATCCCGTCGACGTGGTCATCGACGTTCAACCGTTCAACAAGGGCAATGAGATCCGCCTGTGCAGTGTCTTCGGGAAGGCGATATTCGAAACTGTCTATTCCGGCCTCGACCGTCGCCTTTTTCTTGGACTCGACATAAACCTGACTGGCGGGATCATCGCCTACCAAAACGACGGCAAGCCCGGGCTTGCGTCCGCTTTGCGCGATAAAGTCCGGCACTATCGAAGCGATGCGTCCACGTAAGGCAGCTGCAAATGCCTTGCCGTCAATGATTTCGGCGCTGCTCACATACCCGCCGAAGCAATGTCGTTGGCAAGACCCAACAACAGCATTTGCAGGATACGCAGGCCGATCAGCAACACCATTGGCGAAAAATCAATCATGCCAGTATCCGGCATGATCTTGCGGATTGGCTTAAGAAACGGGTCCAAAATCATGTTGAGCGCATGCCAGATAGAGGACACGATATTGTTCGACAGACTAACCACATTGAAGGCGATCAACAGGCTAAGGATGAATTGTACAATGACGACGGTCGACAAGATCGTCATCAAATAACCAATGATCGAAATAAGCGCGAGAAGCATGGTTTTCTCCGATAGAAGACAGACAAGTGCGATTAGCCGAGGCGACGCGCTGTATCAACACCCTAAAACACTATTTGTGGATAAGCGTCCCAGCGCCCTTGTCGGTGAACATTTCGATCAGCATCGCATGGCCCGCGCGGCCGTCCAAAATGACTGCAGCATCCACCCCGGCCTCCACCGCATTGACGCAGGTTTCGATCTTGGGGATCATGCCCCCACTGATCGTACCATCGGCCTGCAATGCCCCGATCGCCTCCGGGTCCAGATCGGTCAGCAACTGCCCTGCCTTGTCCAGCACGCCTGCGACATCGGTCAGCAGGAACAGGCGCGATGCCCCCAACGCACTTGCCACCGCACCTGCCATAGTATCGGCGTTGATATTATAGGTGTGCCCATCTTCGCCCACGCCAATAGGGGCTATGACCGGAATCATGCCCGCGCCGCTGATCGTGTCGATGACGCTGCGGTCGACCTTTTGCGGCTCACCGACAAAGCCTAGATCGATATTCCGCTCGATATTACTATCTGGATCCTTCTGCGTCCTCTGCACTTTGGTCGCGGTGACAAAGCCGCCATCCTTGCCCGAAATCCCCAGTGCCCGACCACCAGCAGCGTTGATCCAGCCGACAAGTTCCTTGTTGATGGCCCCGGACAGCACCATTTCGGCAACCTTGGCGGTTTCGGCATCAGTTACGCGCAGGCCATCGACAAATTCACTTTCGACGCCAAGCTTTTTGAGCATCGCGCCGATCTGGGGTCCGCCGCCATGCACGACGACCGGGTTGATACCGACGGCCTTCAGCAGCACAATATCCGCCGCAAAGTCCCGCGCCAAAGCCGCATCCCCCATCGCATGGCCGCCATATTTCACGACAAAGGTCTTACCCGCATAACGCTGTAAATAAGGCAAAGCCTCGGTCAGCGTTTCCGCTTTGGCAAGATTGATCGGGTCGATGCTCATGGTCAGGCAACCTCATCCAGTTTCCGGCCAATACGCACGACAAGTGCGATAACCAGCGGGACCATGACCGCCGACAGGACAATCTTGGCGATCATTTGCCCCATCATGAGGTCTGCAATTGGGCGGACGCCATAAAACGAGACCGTGATAAAAATCAGCGTATCGACAATTTGCGACAGCGCCGCAGCAATGAATCCGCGTATGGCCAGAAACCGTCCCGAGGTTCCTTTAAGCCGCGCGAAGAGCCAGACATTGAGCGATACCGACACGCCATAGGCCAATATGCCTGCCGCCATCATCCGCCCGCTTTGACCGACAATGATGGGGAATGCTTCCTTCGCGGGTTCATACATGCCTGCATCGGTGGGCAGTTGCAGCACGAAATAGGACAGGCCAATGGCGATAAACAGCGGTACAAAGCCGAAGCGAACCAACCTGTCGGCAATTTCCCGCCCATGCAGTTCGGCAATCGCGCTCGACACCGCGATAAGGGTCAGAAAAGGAAAAATCCCGGCTTCGACGGCCAAGGGTCCGATCGACACTTGCTTTGCACCTAGAAAGCCACCCAGAGGAACCATGCCGCCATAAAACACGGCAAAAACAAAGAGCGAGCGTGGAATAGCACCCAAAGAAGTGCTCGATTTGGTCTGTTCAGTCATGGACACTGACTAGCGTCTATTTTTATTGGCGCAAGACTGCGCTTGACGCTAGGTGAGGTCTAAATAACTCAGGGTCGGGGATATTATGCAGATTTTGATGAGCCTTGCAGGCATGGTTGTAATTTTGGCCATCGCGGTTTTGCTGTCGTCAAACCGCCGCGCCATCAAATTTCGTGTCGTCGGCGCCGCCTTCGCACTGCAGGCCAGCCTTGCCGCGCTTGTTCTTTATGTCCCCTGGGGCAAAACGGTTCTGGGTTTTATGTCGAACGGCGTGTCCAATCTGCTCGGTTATGCCGGCGAAGGAACACGGTTCATTTTCGGGCCGTTAGCTTCGCCCGAAATTGGCGGGAACAGCTTTGCCATAGCGGCCTTGCCGGTCATCATCTTCTTCGCGTCGTTGATTTCGATCCTCTATTATCTGGGTATCATGCAATATGTGATCCGCTGGATCGGCGGTGGATTGCAGAAGATTACCGGCATTTCGAAGGTTGAAAGCCTATGCGCGGCGGCCAATATCTTTGTTGGCCAATCGGAATCGCCGTTGGTTATCCGGCCCTATCTGGCAGGATTAAAGCCCGAACAATTATTCTGCGTCATGACCGTCGGCATGGCAGGCGTCGCTGGCACTATCCTTGCGGCCTATGCCTCCATGGGCATCCGCATCGACTATCTGCTCGCCGCCGCCTTCATGTCGGCGCCGGGCGGTATCTTGATGGCCAAGCTGATGATGCCCGATGTCCCGCCCATGCCCATTAGCGAAGGCGATCCGGCACTCGCCAATCCGCATCCGGATGACGAACCCGTCATGGTCCATGATGACGAAGAAAAGCCGGCCAACATCATTATGGCCGCTACCCAGGGTGCACAAACCGGCGTCAAGCTTGCGGTGGCAGTAGGCGCTATGGTGCTGGCTTTTGTCGCTCTGGTTGCTTTGGCTAACGGTATATTAGGTGGAATTGGTGGCTGGTTTGGTCAGCCCGAACTTAGTTTCCAACAAATTGTTGGCTATGTATTTGCCCCACTCATGTTTCTATTGGGCGTTCCTTGGAACGAAGCCATCCAGGCAGGTGGACTTTTCGGCACCAAAATCGTTCTGAACGAGTTTGTTGCTTTCATTGAACTTGGGGCAGCCAATACGCTGTCGGCCTCTACCGTTGCCATCGTAACCTTCGCGCTATGCGGCTTTGCCAATATCCTCTCCGTCGCGATCCAGATCGCCATAACCGGCGGATTGGCGCCCAACCAACGTCCAATAATCGCAAAGCTCGGCCTCAAAGCCTTGGCGGCAGGATCGCTATCCAACCTGATGAGTGCGGCACTGGCTGGGCTTTTCCTCAGCCTGGCGTAATTGATTTCACCTCCGGTAACTGCGTTACAAGCAAAGTTACGCCTCTCCAGCTGCACGCTTTAGGTCGTAGAGCAGATCAAGCGCAGCCCTTGGACTCAGCGTATCGATGTCGAGGCCCGTCAGTTTTTCGCGCAAGACATCGACCTTGGCTTCGGCGGCATCCAGCGCTGCGCTAAACAATGGCAGGTCGCCGAGGCCAGCCGCCAGCCCGCCGGTTTCGGCACGCCCTTTTTCGAGTTTGGCCAGCACCGTCTGCGCGCGCGCAATAACGGGCGGCGGCAGTCCGGCCAGTTTCGCGACGGCAATCCCATAGCTGCGATCCGCCGGACCATTTGCCAGTTCATGTAACAAGACAAGATCGCCCTTATATTCCTTTGCGCGCACATGGTGGAGCGAGAGCGCATCGAGGCTGTCGGCGAGCCGGGTCAGTTCGTGATAATGTGTGGCAAACAAGCAGCGACAGCGGTTGGATTCGTGAATGCCCTCCACTACGGCCCAGGCAATGGCAAGTCCGTCATAAGTGGATGTGCCTCGCCCAACCTCGTCCAGAATCACAAAGCTGCGCGGGGTCGCCTGCGCCAAAATGGCGGCGGTTTCGACCATTTCGACCATGAAAGTCGACCGGCCCCGCGCCAGATTGTCGGACGCCCCGACGCGGCTGAACAGTCGGTCAACCAACCCCAGCCGGGCCAAAGTCGCAGGGACATAGCTGCCCGATTGCGCCAACAAAACGATGAGCGCATTTTGCCGCAGGAATGTTGATTTGCCCCCCATATTGGGGCCGCTAACCAGCCACAGGCGGCGGTCCGGGGCAAGGGTGCAATCATTGGCGATAAAGCGGTCGCCTGACTTGGCGAGCGCGCTTTCCACAACCGGATGGCGGCCGCCTTCGATGTTTAACTCTGCTGAATCGATGAAAACCGGACGGCACCAGCCGCCTTCTGCCGCACGTTCGGCGAGCGCTGAGGCAACATCGATCCGCGCCAGCGTATCGGCGCTCGCTGAAATCGCCTCCCGGCGATCAAGCACATGGGTGATCAATTCCGCCAGATGCGCCGCTTCTGCTACTAGCGCGTGGCCTACGGCCTGCGTGATGCGGATCGCCTCTTCATGTAGTTCGGGCGAATTGAACCGCACCGCACCGGCCATTGTCTGACGATGGGTGAATCCGGTTCCGGGGGCCATCAGCGTATCGCCGTGTTTGGCCGGCACCTCGACAAAATAGCCCAACACAGCGTTGTGGCGGATTTTTAGTGCAGCGATTCCTGTTGCGTCGCGATATCTGGCCTCCAGCTGGGCAATGGCTTGACGCCCATCACGCCCCGCCAGCCGCAGGGCATCGAGCGCCGCATCATAACCTTCAGCGATATACCCCCCCTGTCCGGTATCGGTCGGCGGCGCAGCGACCAGCGCGCGGGTGAACAGATCGACCATTGCCCCATGCCCGTCGAGCGTGGGCAGCAATTGATCGAGCAAATCGGGCCGGTCGTCCATCGCGCCCAGCCGCTCGCGCAAATTGCGTGCGCCCGACAGCCCATCGCGGATTTGCCCTACATCACGCGGGCTACCCCGTCCTGCAACCACGCGGCCCAACGCCCGGGCAATGTCAGGCAACTGGCGTAGCGTGGTACGGATGGCCTCGCGCAACAATGGCGTATCGTTGAACCATTGTACCAGCGATAATCGGGCTTCTATCTTTTCTTTGTGCATCAAAGGCGCGGCGAGATCCGCTGCCAACTGCCTTGCCCCCGCGCCGGTAATCGTGCGATCTATTTCAGCAAGTAACGACCCGGCCCGTCCGCCCTTGGTCCCATTGTTGATTTCCAGACTGTCGCGGGTTGCCTGATCAATTAGCAAATGGTCATGCACTTCGCGGCGCAAAGGCAATTTCAAAAAGGGCATTTTGCCCTGACCTACATGGTCGAGATAGGCGAGCAAGCCCCCCGCAGCGGCCAGCTCGGCACGGCCCAAAGGACCAAAAGGTTCGAGCGTGGGCAGCATGAAATGCCGTTTCAAACGATCTTCGCCCGACAGGCTGTCAAATTCGGCTACTGGGCGAAGTATCGCGCCGAACGGGGCACTTTCAAATCCTTCGGCAGCAACAATTTCACTAGCCGCCAACCGCGCCAATTCGGCTTCCAAGGCACCGTGCGGCACGGTTACCAGCTCAAAATGGCCCGTCGATATGTCGGCGGCCGCAATACCGATGGCATCGCCGACCAAAGCCAGCGCGACCAACATATTCGACGCCCAACTGTCGAGAAGGCTATCCTCAGTCAGCGTCCCTGCGGTGACAAAGCGGATGATGTCGCGCGCGACCAGTGTTTTGGACCCGCCGCGTGCCTTTGCCGCCTCTGGACTTTCGGTCTGTTCGGCTATCGCAACGCGATGCCCGGCCTTTATCAAGCGCGCTAGATAGCCTTCTGCCGCGTGGACCGGAACACCGCACATGGGAATGGGCCGTCCGTCATGTTCACCGCGTGAAGTAAGCGCAATGTCGAGCGTCGCCGATGCCTTGCGCGCATCGTCAAAGAACAGCTCGAAAAAATCCCCCATCCGGTAGAAGAGAAGGCAGTCGTCTGCCTTGGCCTTCAGACCCAAATATTGCACCATCATCGGTGTCGGTTTGCCATCCCCTGCCATATTCGATGTGCGTTAGCGAACGATAGGCGTCGGGGCAATGCTTGCCCTTGCTTCATCAGCGCGTTAGGGATGGGTCAGGTTATGAAAAAGGGCGAGTGCAAAGTATGAACGACAGTGACGTCCAACTGACCGCACAAGAAGCCCTTGATTTCCATTCACAGGGACGCCCCGGCAAAATCGAAATTGTGGCGACTAAGCCAATGGCGACACAGCGCGACCTGAGCCTTGCCTATTCGCCCGGTGTCGCGGTTCCGGTCCAGGCCATTTATGATGATCCGTCGACCGCCTATGACTATACCGCCAAAGGCAATCTGGTAGCGGTCATTTCAAACGGCACCGCAATTCTGGGCATGGGCAATTTGGGCGCGCTCGCCTCCAAACCCGTCATGGAGGGCAAAGCGGTCCTGTTCAAACGCTTTGCCGATGTGGATTCCATCGATATTGAAGTGAATACCGAAGATGTCGACCGCTTCATCGACGCGGTCGAACTGTTAGAGCCTACCTTTGGCGGCATCAACCTTGAAGATATTGCTGCACCATCCTGCTTCATTATCGAACAGACCTTGCGCGAGCGCATGAACATTCCGGTGTTCCATGATGACCAGCACGGGACCGCTATCATTGCGGCGGCCGGGCTGATCAACGCATGTGAGCTGACCGGCCGCTCGCTAAAGGACGTCAAGGTCGTTTGTAATGGCGCAGGTGCGGCGGCAATTGCCTGCACCGAGCTGATCAAGGCAATGGGCGTTCCGCATGACAATGTTATCATGTGTGATCGTACTGGTGTCATTTATCAGGGTCGCACCCAGGGGATGGACCAGTGGAAATCGGCCCATGCGGCAAAAACCAGCACGCGCACGCTGGCCGAGGCCATTGTCGGTGCCGATGTATTCCTCGGCCTGTCGGCGGCCAATGCACTCAGCTCCGATATGGTCAAAACCATGGCCGACCAGCCCATTATCTTTGCCATGGCAAACCCTGATCCCGAAATTTCACCCCCGGTTGCGCGTGCTGCCCGCCCCGATGCAATCATCGCGACTGGCCGGTCGGATTTTCCCAATCAGGTCAACAATGTCCTGTGCTTCCCCTTCCTGTTCCGCGGCGCACTCGATGTCCGGGCGACGACAATTAACGAGCCTATGAAAATTGCGGCGGCCAATGCATTGGCCCAGCTCGCGCGTGAAACAGTGCCCGAAGAAGTTGCCGCAGCCTATGGCGGGATGTCGCATAAATTTGGCCGTGACTACATAATTCCATCGCCCTTTGATCCGCGGTTGATGGAGATTGTTGCCTCGGCAGTTGCCAAAGCGGCAATGGATTCAGGCGTAGCGCAAAAGCCTATCGCCGACATGGTGGCTTATCGCGCCGAATTGCGCGCGCGCCTTAACCCCACCACATCAGTGCTAACACAGGTTTATGAAGCCGCACGCGCCAAGCCGAAGCGCGTCATTTTTGCCGAGGCGGAGGAAGATGTTGTTCTGCGTGCGGCGGTTCAATTCAAACAGGACGGCTATGGCATCCCTGTACTTGTGGGTCGGGATGCACGAGTCAAAGAAATGCTTCGAGAGCTGGGCGCCGATGCCGAGGATTATGAAATCCACAATAGTGCACAAAGTCCGCTGGTCGAAAAAATGGTCGACCGCTTGTATATCCGACTGCAACGACGCGGCTTTTTACGGCGCGATATCCAGCGCATGGTCAACCGCGACCGAAATATTTTTGGCGCGCTTTTGCTGCAAATGGACCAGGCCGATGCCATGATTACGGGCGTCACACGCACATTTGGGCAAACATTGCGTGAATTGCGTCGTGTTCTCGATTCCAAAAAAGGCGAGATACCGTTCGGCATTCATGTCATGGTTGGAAAGACGCACACGGTGTTTATCGCCGATACAACAGTAAACGAACGGCCGAGTGCCGAAGAACTGGCACATATCGCCGAAAAAACTGCTGTGGTCGCGCGGCGTATGGGGCACATCCCCCGGGTTGCCTTTTTATCCTTTTCGACATTTGGAAATCCGCACGGGACATGGCTTAATAACATTCGCGACGCCGTGGCTTTACTCGATGCCCGACGGCCAGACTTTGAATATGAAGGCGACATGCCGCCCGATGTCGCGCTTAATCCGGCGTTGATGAAAAATTACCCCTTTTGCCGCCTTTCCGGTCCCGCCAATGTGTTGATTATGCCGGGATTGCAATCCGCCAATCTGTCGGCGAAATTATTGCGCGAATTGGGCGGTGATCGCGTTATCGGACCAATGCTGATCGGCATGGAACGCCAGATTCAGGTTGCGACAATGGCTTCAAGCACCAGTGATCTTGTTACTTTGGCAGTGCTGGCCGCAGCAGCAGTCACGGAATAACAATCCGCCGTTAAAAGGTATGGACCCTAATTCGGACTGTTCGGTGTGCTGCCTTGGCCGCTGCCAGCGCCGACTGAACCGATATTCCCGAAAACTTCTTCAAAGAAGCTTTTGTTACGTCCCAAGGTAGGCGTTTTATCCCCTTCAGGGCTGATGTTAGAAATCAGTTCTTTTCCGGTTTGCGAGACCGAAGCCACATTTCCGGACTGGTCGAAGCGAACCTTCAACACGAATTGAGACGTTGCGTTTGGCTGGGCAAAAGCAAGCTGACGGGTGTCGCGGGCATAATAATACCAGTCATTTGTGTCGAACTGGCCGACAAATGTAGGCCGGCCAAGCGAAGCCTGAACCGATTCCTTGTTATCAACACCCGGCTGTACGGAAGCCAATAATGTCTGGTCACCAATATAACCCTGATGCGCGCGCAGGCGGGTACAACCGGACGTCATTACCACACTGGTAACAAGCGCGCCCAGGACCATGATTTGCGACTTGGACATAAACTTCTCCGCTATTGCACGAAACTAAGGCTTTGCCATTGCATCCTTGGCACGCAAGATCAATATGCAATGGCAGATGAATACTGAATGAGTAGAATGGAAAAGCGGGCACATGAATTTTTGGAATAAATTATTTGGACCAACGCAGGCTGACCCGAAACTCGATCTTATCCCGCTTTATAACCAGATCGTCGCCAATGCCCGCACGCCGCATTGGTATGAAGCAGGGCAGGTGCCAGATAGCATTGATGGCCGTTTCGACATGATCGCGGCGCTGTTTTCTGTTGTTTTGCTGCGGCTTGAACAAGATAGCGCGCAGGCCCAGAATATGGCCCATCTGACCGAGGTTCTGGTTGACGACATGGATGGGCAATTGCGCGAAGTTGGCATAGGCGACATGATTGTCGGCAAACATATCGGCAAGATCATGGGCGCGATCGGCGGTCGGATTACCGCATTCCGTGAGGCGTTTGCCGATACCCGGCAGCTAGATGACGTAATAACGCGCAATATCTATCGCGGTGCGACAGTTGATAAAGAGGCAATAGCCCATGTCAGACACAGCCTCATCGTATTCGAACAGGCTTTGGCAAAAGTTTCGACAGATGATTTGGCGGCAGGCAAAGCTATATGGTGACGAGCAACGAATTTAGCCATGAGTTGAAGATATCTGAATTGGGCGGGCAAATGCGGAGCATCCATTTGTCCGCCGACCCCGTATCCCGCGCAGCATTGGCAAAACGCTTCGATCTCGCGGCGCTAGAAAGTCTCGATGCTGATGTGACGATCACCACGGTCGGGACAGATATTGTCGCAACAGGCCAACTCACCGCAAAACTGGACCAGATCTGCGTCGCAACACGTGAACCTGTTCCGGTAAATATCTCGGAAAAGATATCCATACGGTTCATTCCCGAACCGCATGTCGACGAGGAAGCTGAATTTGAGCTCGCCGCCGAGGATTGCGATGTGATGTTTCACGATGGCCAGTTGATCGACCTTGGCGAAGCCGTCGCGCAATCGCTTGGTCTGGCGATTGACCCTTATCCACGCAGTTCCGACGCCGACGTCTTGCTAAAAGCGGCAGGTGTAAAAGGTGAGGATGAATCCGGTCCGTTCGGCGTGCTTGCCTCGCTAAAGGAAAAGCTCGCAAAGAAATGACGCGCAATGTTTGACTCGCAACTGCGCCGTTTGGTCGATAGGCCATTGAATGTGGTGGCGGTTCGCGTGGCACGCGCAGGCTTGTCGGCAGATTCCCTTACATTAGCAGGCGCTTTGGTCGCTATTGCCGCCGCGCTGGCCATATTCGGAAACCATATGACGCTTGCGATCGCGTTTATTGCTGCCAACCGGGTACTAGATGGCCTGGATGGCGCGGTCGCGCGCATCAATGGACCGACTGCATGGGGCGGCTATCTCGACAGTCTGGCAGACTATGTGTTTTACGTTTCGGTTCCCGTGGCCTTCGGCCTTGCCACCCCCGCGCACCTTGTCCCAGCTCTAATATTGATTGCAAGCTTCACACTTACAGCAGTGAGCTTCCTCGCTTATGCCGCGATTGCCGCAAACCAGATGAAAGACGAATACGGCCCGGATCGAAAGGCTTTCTTATATTCCGCAGGCCTTATGGAAGGCGGAGAAACAATACTGTTTTTCCTGCTGTTTTGTGTATTCCCCGAATATTTTCCGGAACTTGCGTTGGCTTTCGCCGCTCTTTGCATCGCGACAATAACCCAGCGTATTGCTATTGCCGCCAAACATTTCAATTAACCCCGCCGCCAGCGGAACCAGCGTTCGGCCCATTTGAGCAAACCCAACGGTTTGCGGGCAAGGCCGTATTGGCCGGCCGCATATTTGGTGGCTTCGGACCAGGTGGGATAGGGGTGGATGGTTGCCAATATCTTGCGAAGGCCCAGTTGGTGCTTCATCGCAAAGGTGATTTCGGTCAATATTTCCCCGGCATGTTCGCCGATAACGGTCGCCCCCAATATCCGGTCGCTGCCGGTGGCGGTCAGGATTTTGACGAAACCCGCCCGCTCCCCTTCGGCAATGGCGCGGTCAAGATCATCCAGATCATAACGTGTCACATCAAAGGCAACGCCTTGCCTGGTCGCTTCCACCTCGGTCAGTCCCACCGCGGCCAGTTCGGGTTCTGTGTACGTGACCCGCGGCAGAACGCGGTAATCGGCGCGGTATTTCTTGAACGGACGGGCGAGTGCATTAACGCTTGCATACCAGGCCTCGTGCGATCCGCCATGGGTCAGTTGCTGTTTGCCCGCGACATCGCCCGCACACAGGATATGCGGTATGTTGGTCTGCAAAAATCCGTCGACCGGCAATTTGCCATCGATGACCAACCCCAATTCTTCAAGGCCGAAGCCCGCAATGCGCGGCTGGCGGCCCACAGCGATAAGCACATCATCATAGGCAAGCGCCCGTTCGCCCTGTGGCCCTTCTACGATCAGGGATTTGCCCGGTTCAAAGCGGGCCGCTTTATGTCCGGTTAGAATCTCTACTCCATCGGCATGCAAGCGTTCGGTCACCAACGCCGCAGCGTCAGCCTCTTCCTTGAGCAACAGCCGTTCAGCCATTTCGACCAATGTCACCTGCGACCCCAGCCGCTGGAAGGATTGCGCCAATTCGCATCCGATTGGCCCGCCGCCCAATATGACCAGCCGTTTCGGTGCTGCCGGACGTTTGGCAAATTCGTCCCACAAGGTTTCGCTGGTCAGATAACCGCTGCCATCGACGCCCGGTAAAGGCGGGATCAGCGGCGCGGCACCGGTCGCTATCACAAAGGATTGCGCGGTCAGCCGTTCTTTCCCGTCAATTTCGACGGTCCAAGGGTCGATGAAACGGGCGTAACCCTTCATACAATCAACGCCAAGACCGGTGAAGCGTTCGACACTGTCATGCGGTTCGATTGCCGTTATGACGTCGCGGATCCGCTGCATGACCACGGGGAAATCAATGGTCGGGGCGGACGTTTTGATGCCAAAGCGCGCCGCGTCCGAAACCAGATGCGCCACCCGCGCGCTTTTGATGAGCGCCTTGGACGGGACGCATCCGGTGTTGAGGCAATCGCCACCCATGGCATGCGCCTCGATCAAAGTGACCTTGGCTTGGGCAATCGCAGCGATATAGGCCGACACCAGACCAGCGGACCCCGCGCCGATGACGATCAGGTTGCGGTCAAACCGCTTTGGCTTGGTTCCTGAATTAGCCACGACGCCGGTTCACAAATGCAATCAGGCCCTTGGCCGCCCAAGGGAACAGCGCCAGCAATATGAAAGACCCAATCAGCATTGGCGACAATAGGCCGGCGGTCGATTCAATCTGGCTGATCTGGGTACCGGCGTTCACAAAGACAATGGTGCCAGCAAGCATCCCCAATTGGCTGACCCAAAAAAAGGTCCATGTCCGGATTCGGGTGAGCCCCATCAAAAGATTGATGACGAAAAAGGGAAAGACCGGAATCAGGCGCAGGGTGAACAGATAAAAGGCCCCGTCCTTGGCCAAGCCGTCGTCGATGGCCTTTAGCCGTTCGCCGAATTTCGACTGGACCCAGTCGCGCAGGACATAGCGCGACCCCAGAAAGGCGAGCGTCGCGCCGATCGTCGAGGCGAATGAGACAAGGATCGTTCCAAGCACAAGCCCGAAAAGCGCCCCTGCAATCAGCGTCATGATCGCCGCGCCCGGTATGGAAAGCCCGGTGACCGCGACATAGATCAGGAAGAAACCGGCAATATACAGCGCCGGTTGTGCATTTTTTGCCGCAAGGATTTCGGCCTGTTGCGCCTTGAAATTTTCGAGGCTGAGATACTGGCCGAGATCAAAGACAAAATAGGCCACCAATGCCGACAGCGCCAATAGAACCAACAAAGCCTTTTTCATCATTGTCCCTGTTCGATCAACATGGCAGTCCGGTTAGCGGCTTCTATTTTCAAAACGGAACGTCGTCGTCGAGGTCATTGTCAAAATCACCGCCGCCAAAGCCGGATGAACCCCCGCTCCAATTGCCGCCGCCTTGACCGGACTGACCACCGCCCTGGCCGCCACCGCCAGAACCGCCGCGTGCTCCATCGAGCATCACCAGCTTGCCGTCGAAACCGGCCACCGATATTTCGGTGGTATAGCGGTCATTGCCGGATTGATCCTGCCATTTGCGGGTGCGTAGCTGACCCTCGATATAAACTTTGCTGCCCTTTTTCAGAAACCGCTCGGCCACGCCGACCAGTCCGTCGCTTTGCAGGACGACGCTATGCCATTCGGTGCGCTCTTTCTTTTCGCCGGTGGTGCGGTCTTTCCAGTCTTCGGACGTGGCGATACGTAAATTGCAGATGCGTCCGCCATTTTGGAAGGATTTCACCTCTGGGTCCGCGCCCAGATTGCCGACGATTATTACTTTATTGACGCTACCCGCCATGTTCCTGCCCTCTAATTTTCATATTGATATTGGCTGTTGCTATAAGCCGAAGGAGACCGCTGTCCAATAGGTTATGCCCGCCGCCACATAGGCGAGGGCAAAAAGATAGCTGACCATGAAAATCGGCCATTTCCAGCCATTGGTTTCGCGCCGCGTCACCGCGATTGTGGAAATACATTGCGGGGCAAAAATGAACCACGCCAAAAAGGCCAAGGCGGTGGCCAACGACCATTTGGCGGCTAATTTGGGGCCCAGGCTCATCGCGGCCTGCTCTTCATCGGTGGCATCAATGGCATAAGCGGTGCCAAGTGCGGAAACCGCAACTTCACGCGCAGCCATTGCCGGAATAAGCGCAAGAGCGATATCGTGATTGAAACCGATCGGGCGAACAACAGGTTCAATTACATCGGCGATATGCCCTGCAATCGAATATTCGACCTGGCTTTCGCTGCTGCCGACAGGGACTTTGGGGAAGCTGAGCAGCGCCCATAATATAATGGACGCCACAAAAATTATGGTGCCCGCGCGGCGCAGGAATACCCAGGCACGCTGCCACAAGCCAAGCGCAATGTCGGTAAGACGTGGCATTTGATAGCGTGGCATTTCGATCAGGAAACTGCTGCTGCGGCTTTGCGTTACAAAACGCTGGATAACCGCCGCCGCCAGCATCGCACCAACGATGCCGAACAGATAAAGCGCCAAAAGCACCAGCCCTTGCAACCCGATTCCAGGGCCAATGCTCTGCGCCGGAATGAATGCGCCGATAATCAGGGTATAGACCGGCAGACGCGCCGAACATGTCATCAACGGTGCGATCAAAATCGTCGCCAGCCGTTCTTTCTGGTCCATGATGCTGCGCGTCGCCATGATGCCGGGAATGGCGCAAGCAAATGAGGACAGCAGCGGGATGAAGCTATGTCCCGACAGGCCAACGGCCGCCATCATGCGGTCCATGACGAAGGCGGCGCGAGTCATATAGCCGGTCGCTTCGAGCAATAATATAAAGAGGAACAATATCAGGATCTGGGGCAGGAACACCACCACCGAGCCGACCCCTGCAATGACCCCGTCGGTCAGGAAAGACCGCAATAGGCCATCGGGCATCTGCCCGTTAATAGCGTCCGTAAGTAACGCAAATCCAGCTTCGATCCAGCCGATGGGGGCTTCGGACCAACCGTACACTGCCTGAAACATCACAAACAGTAGCCCCAGCAAAATGGCCACGCCGCCTATCGGGTGCAGCAATATGGCATCAAGCCGCCTTGTCCATTGCCGTCCTTGCGTTTCGTTGAGGATGGCGCGCTTGGCGATCCGGTGGGCGCGTTCGGTGATCTGTTTACGGTTTTCCGGCGCATCGGCCTCGGATGGTCTGGGTTTTGAAAGCGATTCGGCCAACATGATCAGCAGCCGGTCCAGACCGCGCTTGCGAACTGCGACTGTCGACACCACCGGAACGCCCAATTCATCCGCCAGCACATTGGGGTTGATTTCCAGCCCGTCACGTTCCGCAAGGTCAACCATGTTAAGGGCGATAACGACTGGAAGTCCTTGCCCGATTAGTTCAATCGCAAAACGCAAATGATTGTCGAGATTGCCTGCGTCGACCACGATGACCAATGCATCGGGGCGGCGTTGCCCGGGAAATTTGCCGAGCACGACATCGCGGGTGACCGCCTCGTCCAGACTGTCGGGTTGCAAGCTATAGGCGCCGGGCAGATCAAGCATCTCGACCGGACGGCCATCGGGCAACGCGGTGCGCCCTGATTTACGTTCCACCGTCACGCCGGGATAGTTGGCGATTTTCTGGCGCGCGCCCGTAAGCGCGTTGAACAGCGAACTTTTGCCGCTGTTCGGATTGCCGACCAGCGCAACCAGCGGCGGCGTTCCGCTCACAGTGTCAACTCACAGAAAATGGCCGAAGCGACCTTGCGCCGCATCGCAATCCGCATGCGACCCACGCGTACCGCTATCGGGTCGCGCCACAGCAATATTCCTTTGTGCAATGCCTCGACCTCAACGCCCTCTTCCAGCCCGAGTGAACGCAAACGATGGCCTTCGCCTTCGGGAATCGCAGCCCAATTTATGGTCTGCACCCTTGCATTGCGGTTAAGCGGGAGGTCGTCTAATTGCACAGGTGGTATTTGCAACCGATTCGCAATAACATCAAGTGCTATTCGTTTTCAGGCAGGATAACGCAGGCGCCCGATGAAGCGTGAGAGGCTGGGGACATAGTCCTTACGTGCGCGCGCTTGTGCCTTTACCTTTTCAAACTGCATCACATTGTCGATCCGCCGGTCAAGAAAGGCGCGGGTGTCGTCACAATCAGGGCTTTCGTCATTAACGAACACGCTGAGCGTGCTGCCATAGACGGCGGAAAGTGTCGCCCTTTTGGTATAGTGGTTGAAATCGCTGGCGGTGTCCCCTGCCAGACGCCACATCCGGTCAGCCGAGCGCCAGCCGATTTTCGCCGCACGCACGAGATTTTGCGGCATCGCCATGATCGCCATTGCGCGGCGTAGCGCTTCACGGTCGGGGTTCATAATCTCCAGCCGCGTCGCCAATAATGCGGTGATGCGGTCGCGGATTTTCATCGCGTTGAGCTTTTCCGCAGGCAAACGGCGCGCCAGTTCGAGATCGACCGACTCGATCCAGCCATCAACCATCGCCATGGCGTCTCCCTTGAACGCCAACGAGGCGACATCCGGGTCAAGGCCCAGCTCCGCCGCAGAAGATTCCACCGCCGCCGCGCTCCACCCGTCAAAGGCCGCGTTACAAGCGATGCGGGGGGCCAATGCGGCGCGAATTTCATCCAATGTTGGATCTTCAGCAAGGGTCGGTTCGGTCATATCGGAAATGTAGGCGCTCGCGGGGGCGAAGAAAAGCCCTATTGCTTTCGCACCAGCACCAAAGCCGCCATAACCAAAAGGCTGCCGGTAAAATCGAGCATGGTCATCGCTTCGCCAAAGGCAAACCAACCCGCCGCCGCCGACAATGCCGGTTGCAGTAGCAACGCCAGCCCGATGACAAGCGGGGTGAAATGCGGCAGGGCATAAGTAAGGCAACCCTGCCCCAGAAATTGCGAGGTAAAGGCGAGCAACAGCACCGGCCACCAGACGGTCGGAAATATCTGCTCGCCTGCAAACAATGCCGCAGGCAGCAGGACAAGCGCAGCGACCGTGCTGGCCATGGCCAGAGCCCCCCAGCTTTCGGTATTTTCCCGTACCTGCATCATCATCAACAAATAGACCGTGTACGTCAGCCCGGCGCCAAGGCACAAAAGATCGCCTGCGAAATGGACGGGCGACAGTTCGAGGCTTTGGCTCATCAGCAGGGCTGCACCAACAAACGCCAGCACCACGGACACGATCTGCCACTTCCCGGGTAGCTTCCGCGCCACCACCACCCCGTAAATCACCAGCAGCAGACTGGCGCAATTGGCGAAAAGCGTGGCGTTGCCCAGTTTGGTCTGGAAAATACCGATATGCCAGGCGATGATGTCGATCCCGAAAAACACGCCGGCAATAAGGACGAAAACAAAGGTCTGCGGCCGCACCGTCGACAGGCGAAACCCGAATCGATGGCCGACCAGAAACAGGAAGGGAGTGGCCAGCGCCAAACGCCAGAACCCCGTCGCAATCGGCCCGCTATCGGCATAGCGCACAAGCAGGGGGCCAAAGGCAATGGCGATATTTCCGGCGATCAGCGCCAGAAAAGCCAAAGCTTTGGGGCTTATCTGATGGAAAATCTTTGTTGGCATAAACCCCCGTTGCAATTTGCAACGCTTATCCGCATCTTGGCTGCAAACCAAAGCCTTAATGACAGGAAGATTTATGACTGCAACTTTGTTCGATCCCATCCAGCTAGGCGCAATTTCAGCGCCCAACCGCGTGCTGATGTCCCCACTGACCCGCGGGCGCAGCAGCACCGGCCATGTGCCCGTTTCCGAATTGAAGGCTGAATATTACAGCCAGCGCGCCAGTTCGGGCCTGATCATTGCCGAAGCCACCGGCATTTCGCAGGAAGGTCTGGGCTGGCCATCGGCACCGGGTGTGTGGAACGATACGCAGGTCGCGGCGTGGAAGCCGATAACCGAGGCGGTGCATGAAGCGGGCGGGCGCATCATCCTGCAATTGTGGCATATGGGCCGTCTGGTCCATCCGGATTTTCTGGGCGGGGCGCAACCGGTATCGTCATCGGCGACCACTGCGCCAGGCGACGCGCACACCGCCGAGGGCAAAAAGCCCTATACCGAGGCCCGCGCACTTGAAACATCCGAGATTCCACGCATTGTCGAGGAGTATGTCAACGCCGCCAAAAACGCGATAGCGGCCGGATTTGATGGCGTACAGATTCACGGCGCCAACGGCTATCTGATCGACCAGTTCCTGCGCGATAATTCAAATTTCCGGACCGACCAATATGGCGGCCCGATCGAGAACCGCATTCGTTTGCTTCGCGAAGTAACGCAAGCCGTGGTCGATGCCGTCGGGTCCGACCGCACATCCGTGCGCCTGTCGCCCAACGGTGAGACCCAAGGCGCAGATGACAGCGACCCCGTAGCCTTGTTCACCGCCGCCGCCGCCGCGTTACAGGATATCGGTATCGCCTTCCTCGAACTGCGCGAAGTAAAGCCATATGGCAATTTCGGCCGGACCGACGTGCCCCGCGTTTCCCCGCATATTCGCGAGGTATTCAAGGGGCCGCTAGTCCTGAACCAGGAATATACACGCGAGCTGGCCGACGCCGATCTCGCTTCGGGCCTTGCCGACGCAATCAGCTTTGGACGACCCTATATTGGCAACCCGGATCTTGTCGAACGGCTGCGCGTCGGGGCGGAATTGACGCCGGATAATTACAAGACATGGTATTCACCTGGCGCGGAAGGCTATACCGACTATCCGTTCCTTGAAAGCGCGGACGCGTAAAGGCCATGATCGAGGCGGGGCTGGGCCTTTATGCGATAGCCATCCCCGCCGCGATGCTGGCGCTGATGTCAGTGACGGAATGGCTGTGGCCCCGGCGCAATCTGGTCCTTGGCCGCACCCCACGCTGGCTTACCCATGTGCTGTTCTTCCTGACCAATGCCGTTGTTGGCCGGATATTGTCTATGGTCGTGGTGGTTGGCAGTGCCGCGGTCTGGGCCGATACACACGATTTTGGCCTCTTTAACCAGACAGTCTGGCCTTGGTGGGCGGAGGCATTACTGGCCTTCATCCTGCTTGATCTGGCCGTTTGGGCTCAGCATCTGTCGATGCACCGGTCGGGATTTTTGTGGGCCATGCACAAGGTCCACCATAGCGACCGCGATCTGGATGCAACAACGGCGTTGCGTTTCCACCCCTTTGAACTGATTGTTTCTACATTGTTCAAATCGGCCTGTGTCGCCTTGCTGGGGGTGCCGGTGTTGGTCGCGTTGGCCTTTGAACTTTGGCTGAATTGCAACGCACTTTTCAACCACAGCAATATTCGCCTGCCGCACCAAATAGACCGGATTATACGCGCTATTCTTGTGACACCCGACATGCATTTGGTGCATCACAGCACCAATGTCGCCGAACAGAACCGCAATTTCGGATTTGCCTTGACTTGGTGGGACCGGTTATTTGGGACCTATGCCGATGAATCGGCGATGGGCCGTGACCATCAAACAATCGGACTGACCGAAGCGGAGGACAATCGTCCCGCGCGCTATCTGTGGAGTATGAAGCTGCCCATGACGTAGCGTCATCTGGAACCCCCCCGTAAGCTATTGACGCATCCGGAAATCCGGCGCAGTTTTCCGGTGGGGAGAGCGATATATGGCCAAAAAGCGCGTTATTATTCTAGGGACTGTGGCGGTCATCGCTATCGGGGTCGGGTTGACCTATGGTTGGCGTCAGTGGCAGGAAAAAAGCGTCTTTGCCGATTCACGCTCAGCGCAATTGGTGTCGGATAAGGAGGTTACTTCGGGTCCGGCGATGAAGCTGTTGTGGGGCGACACCCATTTGCATACCGCCAATTCCATTGATGCCTTTGGTTTTGGTGTAAAGCTGGGGCCGGAAGAAGCGCTGCGTTTTGCCCGGGGGGAAGAAGTCACTTCCACCTGGGGGTTAAAGGCGAAGCTGGAACGACCGCTCGATTTTCTGGTCATTGCCGATCACTCCGGTGGGCTGGGCGCGACAAAAGCTTTGTATGACGCGCCGGGTTTCCTGATCCGCGACCCGACACTGCGCCGCTGGCACGACGAAATGCACAAGGGGCCCGAAGGTATGCAGCGGGTCACGGCGGAGCTGATCGATCGGGTCGGCCGCAATGATTTGCCAAAGTCGCTCACCGACCCCGAGCGCCAGCGCAAGACATCCACCAGCATCTGGACCGGCCAAGGCACCTTGGTCGAACGCTATAATGAACCGGGCAAATTCACCGCGTTCATGGGTTTTGAGTATACGTTGATGCCCGGCGGCAACAATCTACACCGCGTCGTCATGTTCCGCGACGGCAAAAGCCGCACCGACCAAGTGCTCCCTTATGATCCCGGGCAGGGCGACACGCCGATCAGCCAGCTGTGGGATTATATGGACAATTATGAAAAGCGTACCGGTGGCAAAGTGCTCGCCATTCCACATAACAGCAACCTGTCCAACGGCCTGATGTTCGAACTCGTCGGGCCGGGTGGCGGACCGATGACCGCCGATTATGCCCGCCGCCGCGCCGCCCGCGAACCGGTGGTGGAAATCACCCAGATCAAGGGCGATAGCGAGGCGCATCCGTTCTTGTCCCCCAATGACGAATTTGCAGGCTATGGCACAGCCGGTTGGGAATTGGGGAATCTGACGATGCAGGCGGCCAAAAAGCCGCAGGATTTCGCAGGTGAATATATTCGCGAGGCATTGAAGCGCGGGCTCGCCATCGAAGCAAAGACCGGCGTGAACCCTTACAAATTTGGTGTCATCGGGTCGACCGACAGCCATACCGCCCTTGCGACAGCCGATGAAGACAATTTTTTCGGCAAGCATTCCGGCGGCGAACCTGATGCAACGCGCGCATCCGAAGCCCAGAATCTTGGCACCCGTGAAGGACGCTTTGGCTGGCACTATCTCGCTGGTGGCTATGCCGCCGTGTGGGCGACCGCCAACACCCGTGCGGCCATTTTCGATGCGATGATGCGAAAGGAAATTTACGCCACCACTGGCCCGCGCATGACGGTCCGCTTCTTTGGCGGATGGGATTTCAGCGCTGGAGATTTCTCCGGAAACTGGGTGACGGCAGGCTATAAGCGCGGCGTACCGATGGGCGCAGACCTGAAGCCCGGCAAGGGAGCGCCAAGCTTCCTTATCTCCGCCCTCAAAGATCCGATGGGGGCCAATCTTGACCGGGTGCAGATGGTCAAAGGCTGGGTCGACGGATCCGGCCAGATGCAGGAAAAGATTTTCGATGTCGTCTGGGGCGACGCCGACACGCGCCCACGCGGGACCAATGGCAAGGTTCCGGCGGTAGGCGACACGGTCGATATCTCCAAGGCAAGCTATTCCAACAGCATCGGCGACCCCGAATTGCAAACGGTGTGGAGTGACCCCGAATTCGTCGCGAGCCAGAAAGCCTTTTATTATCTGCGCGTCCTCGAAATTCCCACCCCCCGCTGGGTTCTGTTCGATGCCATCCGTTATGGCGCAAAATTATTGCCCGGTACCGAGTTGAAATCGCAAGAACGGGCTTATTCGTCGCCGATCTGGTATAATCCGGCTAAGGTTGGGTGAGTTTTTGGGATAAGGAGCCCATAAGCTCACTCCACCTCGATCTCCGCAAATCGCGGGTCGGGATCGGCGATGCCCATCAAGCGGCGCATCGCGAGGCGGGCGAGGCGTTGGGTTTCCGTCTTGCGCCGGGCCGCCGCCAAGGGGACGAGCGCGGCGGGGCGGGCTATTTCGGCGTCATAGGCATCCGCGATGATGAGACCGGCGCGTTCGGGCATGAACGCATCCCCATGCAAAGGGCCGATGTCGAAACCTGCGGGGACGGCCCAGAAAAAGCGGTCACAAAAGTCGAGATATTCCGGCCATTTCTGGTCCCCCAACAGGTCAGCCCGGGCGCATTTGATTTCGACAATAATAATCTCGCCCTTGGCATTGATTCCCATCAGGTCTGCGCGCCGGTTGTTGCGTAACGACACCTCGGGCTGGACCATGATCTGGTTCCGCAGGAAAAGACGTGACACGCCGCGCGCCACCGCCGGGGCACCGCCCAAAAATACCTTTGGAGAGGGTTTCAAAGGGATGAGGGTTTCAGCATCTTCCATAGCAAAGCCCTAGAACGTATGCGGAACAAAATAAAGGCCCCTTTTCGGGGCCTCTATCTTTTCATGCTGTTTCGCCTACGATCAACGATAGAAAATATGGTTGTCGATTGACCCGATCCGCGTCAGCCGCCAGCCCGGCGACACATGGCGGGCGTGGAAGAATAAAGCGCCTTCAACCGGGCTTTTCCAGCTATCATTCAGCGCAATTCGGCTAATTGCAACGGCAGTGCGCCAATGCGTACTTGAAGTGGAGATGGGAGGCATGCCTCCACCACGGACAAAAGAAAATTGGCTTTTCTGATACACCACGCCGCAAAGCGTTTTCGGAAAGCGCCCCGACTGGGCGCGGGCGATGACGACGCGCGCGACGGCCAATTGACCGGCAAGCGATTCGCCCTTGGATTCAAAATAGATGGCGCCGGCAAGGCAGCGTTCTTCGCTATCCAACGGTTCGGATATGTCCTGCATGCGGACCAGTTCGGTTAGCGAGGAAGCGGAAACGCCTTTGTCGCGAACGTCGTCAGCGAAATTGGACTCGATTTCGGAGGTGTCTTCACCACCATTTCCGGGAATGAAGATGATATCACCATTTTCACCCAGCTTTGTCCGGACTTCACCATTTTTCAGGCGGTCGACATTTTGCTGGTCTGCCGCAATTTGGGCGGCGTCAATGACGATGGTTGTAGCGCCGAGCGCTGTGCTTTGGTCGTTACCAAAAGCAAAACCTGCATCAGCGGTCAACACGGCCGATACAAGGGTACAAGAAATGGCCACAACAGATGCAGCCCGAACAAATTTCAACATGTAACATACTATATTGCGGCGGCAGCAGCGGATGAGCGTCTAATATTTTGCCTTAGCTCTTCGTTTGTTGCATCCGACTCGCGTGTTTGCCCGGTCACCCCATTTGTGCCCCGCATGACAACCTTCGCTTCTCGATGCCGGCCCATTTATTGTGCGGCGCAGCACAGTCAAGAGTCGGCGGCCAAAAGTCCGTCCAACCGTTCTGTCGACGCGACGTCCAGTTCCAAAACCCATAAATCAGGGTCACGCCGGGTGCGTGTTTTCCAATATTTTGTGATCTCCGCATCTTCAGCCAAAAGTGATAGTGTTACGCGGTGCCATGTTAATGAGCCGTCCAGCGCGGGATAGCGTTCAAAAAGGACTGGATCGCGTCCCTTTATCTGGCCGACAAGCAGGATTGCGCCCGAAGTCGGGTCGCCCTTGTGCAATAATGTGGCAAAGCCACCATCGGCTTCGGTGAGTTTTTGTAACGCCGAAATTCGAAGCTGGCTGGTTAGCCGTGGCTCAGTCAAGCCGCGTCGCGCTCTTCAGACAAAGTTAGCAGGGCGAACATTGCATCGGAATCGGCGGCGCCTCGCAATTGGGTCCGGAACTTCTCATCCCGAAACAGGCGCGAAACCTCCGCCAAAGCGCGCAAGTGCGATGCCCCGTCTTGCGCTGGTGACACCAGCGCACAGACTAGATCGACAGGTTCATCGTCGACAGCATCATAATCAACAGGCTTGGCAAGGCGTGCAAATACCGCGACCGGCATATCAATGCCCGACACCTTGCAATGCGGAATAGCCGTGCCGCCGCCAAAGCCCGTCGGGCCCAGCCGTTCGCGTTCAACCAAACCGTCAAGAACGGCGTCAGCATCCAGCATATAATTTTCTGCGGCTATGATCGAAAGGCGTGCCAATACATCGGATTTGCTGGTGCAAACCAGATTCGCGACAACGGCCCCTTCGACGAGCCTGGTGGAAATTCGAATCATATCTTGTTCAATTACAATCGACCCGGGGCCGCGTGGCAAACCCCAAATATCTGAATAAGTTTACATATCTGTTAAGATTTTAGCCGAATTCTAAGGTACGGATTTTGGTTCAACCCACCCGATCGTGCCGTCTTCGCGGCGGTAAACCATATTATGGCGGCCAGTGCCAGTGTTTTTAAACAACAGTGCCGGTGTGTTTCGCAAATCCATTAGCATCACAGCATCCGAAACGGTGGATTCAGGGATGTCCACACTCATTTCCGCAACGATGACAGGCGCGTCAGGGGGCGGCACATCTTCAGTGAAATCGCCGCCATCAAATACTGTATAGGCCGCTTCTTCTTCGCGCAGCGCGTGGGCGGACTGGGCATGGCGGTCCTGAAGGCGGCGCATATAACGGCGCAACTGCTTTTCAATCCGGTCTGCTGCCTGGTCAAGCGCGACATGCGCGTCCTGCGCCTCGCCCCGGCCTTTCAGCACCAGCCCTTGCATCACATGCATGACGATATCGCTTGTAAAGCGTTCGTGCGGACCACGGCCAAATGTGGCGTGCGACGACAGTGCCTTGGAAAAATATTTACCGGCGATCGCATTCAGCCGCTTTTCGACATGGCTCTGTAACGCTTCACCGGTTTCGACCTGATGCCCTGAAACCCTGATATCCATAGCCTAACTCCTTCATTTAAGCGCCGACCCGGTTTCGAGCCAAAGCGCATCCTTGATTTTACTGATAAATTCGCTGTGCCGTTCCAGTTCCTGTGCGGAGGCGCTGTGCGGGCGCGGTTCGCGATAGGGTTTTGAAATTTCGGACAGGAGGGTCTGGGCACCGGTCGTCACCTGATCCGCGCCGCCATTATCGACCAGGCCAAGACCAATTTGCCGCCCGCCGGTCAGTTCTATGTAAAGATGCGCCAATAATTCGGCGTCGAGCAATGCGCCATGTTTGACCCGGTGGCTCCGATCAATGCCATAGCGCGTGCACAAGGCATCAAGGGAGAGCTTTGCTCCCGGATGCTTGACCCGCGCCAGCGCCACCGTATCGACCATCCGCCCCATATCCACAGTGGCCTGACCGCAAAGCTGCAATTCGGTATTGAGAAAGCCGAAATCGAAACTGGCATTATGCGCAACAAGCGGACTGTCACCCAGAAAAGCGAGCAATTCCTCCGCCTTGTGCGCGAACAGCGGTTTGTCCGACAAAAATCTGTCCGACAGGCCGTGCACCTGTTCAGCGGCGGGCGGCATCGGACGTTGTGGGTTGAAATACGCGTGGTAAGTTACGCCCGTCATCACCCGGCCGACCATTTCGATGCACCCTATCTCCACAATCCGATCCCCAGTCAGAGGATCAAAGCCGGTCGTTTCGGTATCGAAAATAATCTCACGCATTCTGTCTATGAATGTGAGCCTGTTTTCAATGTTATGCAAGACCCGCGCGCAGCTTTTTGACAAGGTCGCGAACATTGTGCCGGGTTTGCTCCAGCGACTGGCCGGTTTCGATCACATGGTCGGCCAGCGCCCGCTTGTCCGCATCGTGCATCTGCAACGCGACAATCTGGTCAAATTTTTCCGCCGTCATCCCTGGTCGCGCCAGCACCCGTTCGCGCTGGAGCGCATAAGAGGAGGATACCACAACGACGCAGTCGACGCCCTTATGGCCGCCCTTTTCGAACAGAAGCGGAATGTCGAACAGCACCAAATCCACGTCCGCATGGTCGCGCAGAAAAGCAATGCGCTGCTCCGCCACGGCGGGATGGATAATCGATTCCAGTTTCGCAAGTCTGTCCCTGTCCCCGAACACTGCCGCGCCCAGCGCCTTGCGGTCCACGCCGTCTGCGCCCGTCGTTCCGGGGAAAGCCGACTCAATCGCAGGAACCAGCGCACCGCCCGCCTTTTGCAGTTCGTGCACCGCCGCGTCTGCGTCGAACACCGGCACACCTTCATCGGCAAACATCGCCGCCACCGTCGATTTGCCCATGCCGATCGACCCCGTCAGCCCGATGATGAGCGGCCCGTTCATTTCAGCAGCAGCGCCCGCAAGGTGTTTTCCTCATCATCAGGTGGAGCAATTCCAAAGAAGAGTTCAAAGGCAATCGCCGCCTGCCCCACCAGCATTTCCAGACCGTCGACCACCTCCAGCGCCCGGGCCCGGGCCTGTTTGAGCAGGGCGGTTTCGATAGGAGCATAGACCAGATCGTAAACCAGCGCATGATCCGGCAATGGGGCAAGATCAATCTCCAGCGGCTCCTGCCCCTTCATGCCGAGCGGACTGGCATTTACCAGCAACGCCGCGTCGGGAAGGCGCGCATCCAAGGGCAGCACCCGCCCCTTCAGCCCGAAATGCGCGAGCAATCCTGCGGCCTTCAGGCTATTGCGGGCGAGCAGGACGACATCGCCAATATCGGCCTGTGCCAACGCGAACAGCACCGCCCGCGCCGCGCCGCCCGCGCCGATCACAACGGCAGTTTCACCCGCCAACGGCATATCGGCAATCGGCCCGTAAAATCCGCCCGCATCGGTATTGGTCCCGACCAGCGCACCCCCATCACCCCGGAAAACCGTGTTGATCGCCCCAATGGAACCGCGCACATCGCCGGGGTCCGTGATATATTCGAGCGCGGTGATCTTGTGCGGAATGGTGATATTGCACCCGCGCCATGCGGGGTCCGCCGCCCGTGCCTTGAAATAGCTCTCCAGATTTTCAGGAAAGATATCCTGCGCGTGATAGTCCCCCACCAACCCCAATTGGTTCAGCCAGAACCGGTGGATCAGCGGAGATTTGGAATGCGATATCGGATGTCCGATGACTTCGGCATATTTGGTCATGTCGGCAAAAGACCCCGTATCCGCAAATAGTCAAGCACTGGCAGGAGCGGCAGGCCGATGATCGTGAACTGGCTGCCGCTGAAGCTTTTGAATAATTGCGCGCCTTCCGCTTCGATCCGGTAACAGCCCACGCAATGACGGATCTGTTCCCAATATTCTGTCACATATTGATCGATAAACGCCGCGCTCAAGGGGCGCACCGCCATCTGCGCGCTATCGACAATCCGCCAAACCGGCTCTCCTGCTTCGCAGATAACCGCCGCGCTGATCAGGCGGTGGGTCTTGTCCGACAATTGCATTAGATGCGCGCAGGCGTCGGCGGGGCTTTCGGGCTTGTCCAATATCTGTCCGTCTGCGGTCACCACAATCTGGTCACAGCCGAGCACCAGTGCCATAGGATATTTGCGCGAAACTTTGCGCGCCTTCGCTTCGGCAAGCGCATCGGCAATGTCGCGGGGTTTGGCTCCGGTTGCGACAAGCGATTCCTTGATGCTGGATTCGTCCACCAGCGCGGGCACCGCCTCCAGCGGAACGCCCGCTGCGCGCAACATCGCGATCCGCCCCGCGCTTTGCGACGCCAGGATCAGCGTCACGGTGTTTGGGCCTGCTGTAACTCGCGTTCATTGAACAGGTTGATTATCGCCGCCGCCGTTTCTTCGATCGAGCGTCGCGTGACATCAAGCACCGGCCAGCCATTGTCGGCAAACATCCGCCGGGCATGCGCCACCTCGGCCTTGACCTTTTCTTCATCCACATAGTCGGTGTCGGGCGACTGGTTGAGCGATAACAGCCGGTTGCGGCGCACCTGTACCAAGCGTTCGGCGCTGGTCACCAGCCCGATGACCATCGGATGTTTCAGCGTGAACAGAATGGGCGGTGGTGGTGATTCAGGCACTATAGGAATATTCGCTGTCTTGTAACCGCGGTTAGCAAGATAGATGCTGGTCGGCGTTTTGGAGGTGCGTGACACACCCGCCAGCACAATATCCGCCTCTTCCCAATTTTGCGCGTTTATCCCGTCGTCATGTGCGATGGTGAACTGGATGGCATCTACGCGGGCAAAATAGGCGGCGTCCATAGCGTGTTGCCGACCGGGTCGGGCCTTTGCCTCTTGTCCCAACATGTTGGACAACGCATCGCTGACGGCATCCAGCGCCGCCACCGCCGGCAAGCCCAAGGCGCGGCACCGGTTTTCGAGCTTGCGTCGTGTGTCACGGTTAACAAGCGTGAACAAGACTAACCCGGGATTTGCAGCCACATCGATCATGATGCGGTCTAAATGGCTTTCCGAACGGACCATCGGCCAGAAATGCTTGACGACATTTTCCACGCCGTCAAACTGTGCAAGCGCGGCTTTTGCAATATTTTCCAGCGTCTCACCCGTTGAGTCTGAAAGGAGATGAAGATGATAACGCGCCATGATGTACAGTCTTGTTGGTAGGCTGAGGATAAATCAAGGGACAAAGTTTATGTGCGGTTTTCATGCTTGCTATTCGTGATTAACCTCCCGATTCGGGCACAGGGTTTCCACAAGCGCAAAATACTCTCCACAGGTTGTGAATAACGGGGACTAAAGTTGCGACTCCGTTACAATCAGATGAACGTCTGTGGTCAAGCTGTTGGCAATATCCGCAAAAGCTTTTAAGGCTTGCGCTATCAACAGCCCATCATCTTTCATCATCCTTATATAAATATATATTTGATTGGATTCTTATCTCGATGTCAGCGCCAAATTCGAAGAAACTGCTTAACGTCCTATCAGGCCACCAAGAAGCAGTACCGCCAATGTGGTTGATGCGTCAGGCTGGGCGTTATTTGCCGGAATATCGCTCATTACGTGCGGAAAAAGGTGGGTTTCTTGAACTTGCATATGATAGCGAGGCGGCGGCTGAAATTACCCTTCAACCCATTCGCCGTTTTGGTTTTGATGCGGCGATCCTGTTTTCCGATATTCTCGTTGTTCCGCACGCCATGGGTCAAGACCTTTGGTTTGAAACAGGAGAAGGTCCACGTCTCGCCCCACGCTTGGCCGAAGACAGGCTGGAAAATTTCACGCCTGCTCCAGAGCGCCTTGCACCGGTGCTAGACACCGTTCGCAAGGTTGCCGCTGCCTTGCCCCCCGAAACGACGTTTCTAGGGTTTGTCGGCAGTCCCTGGACCGTGGCGACCTATATGGTCCATGGACAGGGCAGTAAGGACCAGTCCGAAGCACGACGCATGGCCTATTCGGAACCTGAACGTTTTGGTTCCTTGATCGATGCAATAATTGCGACCACTGTCGATTATCTTGCCGGTCAAATCGATGCCGGCGTTGATGCGGTACAGTTATTTGACAGCTGGGCCGGATCATTGTCTCCGGCACAATTTGAAAAATGGGTTATCGCCCCGAATGCCGAAATTGTCCGCCAGTTAAAGGCGCGTCATCCTGATACACCGATTATCGGTTTTCCGAAAGGTGCAGGCGGAAAGTTGGCCGCATATGCCGAAGGAACAGGGGTTGATGCGTTGGGATTGGATGAAACTGTAGATCCGCATTGGGCGAACCGTGAATTGCCCAAGGGATTGCCAGTACAAGGCAATCTCGACCCCCTTGCGCTGATTTCCGGTGGAGCTGATTTGACGAATGCGGTCGATAATATCCTGTCGGCTTTTGCCAACCGGCCACATATTTTTAATCTGGGGCATGGGATTCTACCAGATACTCCTATTGAACATGTTGAAAAGCTGCTTACTCTGGTCCGCAAGGGATAAACCGGGAAAGCCGCCATCATGACGGACATTATCGCAATGCTCTATTTCTGGCTTAAATCCGCCCATATCATTTTTGTCATTTTCTGGATGGCGGGTCTTTTCATGATACCCCGCTTTTTCGTCTATCATCAGGAAAGCGCCGAAGGTTCCGAAGAATCCGCCAAATGGGTGGATCGGGAAGCCAAGCTGATCAAGATCATTCTAAACCCGTCGCTCATCGTTGTCTGGGTGGTGGGTTTGGTGCTCGCGTGGCATATCGGCGCGATGGCCGACGGATGGTTTCATGCCAAGCTGCTGTTCGTGCTTGGTCTCTCGGCCTATCACGGCTGGACGGTTAGTTACGCCAAAAAACTGGCACGAGGAGAGCGCACCCTGACCGGTAAACAATTGCGTCTGTTCAACGAAGTGCCTGGGATAACTGCTGCGATTATCGTGATTTTAGTAGTTGCAAAGCCGTTTTAAGCGGGGTGGGCGTTAACCCACCCCGGTTCTTTATTCTTAAATTCCGTCCAGACTTTTGCTCACCAATATATTGACTGATACGCGCCGGTTTTGCGCTTTTCCTTCTTCGGTATCGTTGCTGGCAAGCGGATCGGATTCTGCCATTCCGGTTGGTGTCAGCATACGATAGGGTTTCCAGCGGCAGGCTTGTTGCAGATAATTGATAACGCTCCTTGCGCGCTTTTCGCTTAATTGCTGGTTATATTCTTCGTCGCCTACAGAATCGGTATAGCCTACAACCAACATCAACGCATTTTCGGTCGCTTCAGCGGTTGCCGCGGTTGAGCAGAGTTCTTCTTTGGCTTGCACCGAAAGCATTGCCTTACCAGTGTCAAAATAGACATTGGCGGTGCTCTTGATATTATATTTGTCAATATCGCCCATGCGTCCACGTAGTGCTTCTGTTGCGGCTGTCTGTTCGTCAAATTGCTGCGCGGTGCCGTTCCGGATCATCGTTGCAGTTTTCATATCGTTGTTCTTGAACGTAATGTGGCTTGCAACCAGTCCGGATGCGGATTGCAAAGTCTTCACGGTGACAGGAAGACCGTTGAGCAATCCATTTGCAGCGATTTTTGCGCGGTTTCCGCTCAAAAATCCGCCACCTGATTTAATCTGGGTTGCGTCAGTAACAATGATAGTGGTGTTAGCGCCTGCGGCAGTAGTCACTTTTATCTTTTCACCGCTCCTCGCAGAAATGATGCCCTTTATCTCTGGTCCTTTCGCCAAGGTGGCAAAATCTTCAATGGGCGTTCCATCGACGATAATTGTGGGATCCGATTGTTGTTGTGCCGACGCTAATGTTGATGTTGTGGCACACAACAGCCCAAGCAGGACGGCTTGTCCCGCCCTTTTGGAATTAATTCGCATAAATACTCCTTCACTTGAATATGGTCGTTTATTTTTATTTCCCGATCGCAGGCCTTCGCTCTTGTACCTTTCTGGTACATGAACGCATACAACCAGACCATAAGCTCTGCGGTTAACATGCCTTCATAATGCGGCAAACCGTTGCGGCGGGGCTTGCAACCCAATAGAGTTGACGTGCATCATCATAGTGACTATTCAGGGATTCAAGCCCGTCCTGGGCGTGAGGCGCGATCCGTTTAAGAAACGCGCTACCGATTTTCCTTTTTCACCGGTTGCCTTTTTGAAACCGGTTCACTCATCGGGCCGCTGGCCCATCCTTCATCAGGACTTTACAGGTCCGACAACGGAATTATCTATGCATTTGAAAGAGCTGAAAAGCAAAAACCCCGCCGATCTTGTATCGATGGCTGAAGAATTAGGTGTCGAAGGCGCTTCTACATTGCGGAAGCAGGACCTGATGTTTGCCATTTTGAAAGAGTTGGCCGAAGATGGCGAACAGATCATGGGTCTGGGCACCATCGAAGTTCTACCCGACAGCTTCGGTTTCCTGCGTTCGCCCGAGGCCAACTATCTGGCTGGGCCGGATGATATCTATGTTTCTCCAAATATGGTGCGGCAATTTGGCTTGCGTACCGGCGACACGGTCGAAGGTGAAATCCGCGCACCCAAGGATGGCGAGCGTTATTTTGCGCTGACCAAGGTTATGAAAATCAACTTTGACGACCCAGATGCCGTCCGGCATCGCGTCAATTTTGACAATCTCACGCCGTTATATCCTGATGAAAAGCTGACGCTTGATTCGTTGGACCCCACCGTTAAGGACAAGTCGGCGCGCGTCATCGACATCGTCAGCCCGCAAGGCAAGGGTCAGCGCGCCCTAATCGTGGCCCCACCACGCACTGGTAAAACCGTGCTGCTACAAAACATAGCCAGGGCGATCACTGACAACCATCCCGAGGTGTTCTTGATCGTCTTGTTGATTGACGAACGGCCCGAGGAAGTGACCGACATGCAACGTTCGGTGAAGGGGGAAGTTGTGTCCTCCACCTTTGATGAACCCGCGACACGCCACGTTCAAGTAGCTGAAATGGTCATTGAAAAGGCAAAGCGCCTGGTCGAGCACAAGCATGATGTTGTCATCCTGCTCGACTCTATCACGCGTCTGGGCCGCGCCTATAACACAGTGGTTCCCAGCTCCGGCAAGGTACTGACCGGCGGTGTTGATGCAAACGCGCTGCAACGGCCCAAGCGCTTCTTTGGTGCTGCGCGGAATATAGAAGAAGGTGGTTCGCTATCGATCATCGCAACCGCGCTGATCGATACCGGCAGCCGCATGGACGAAGTTATCTTCGAAGAATTCAAGGGCACCGGCAACTCGGAAATCGTGCTTGATCGCAAGGTTTCCGACAAGCGAATCTTCCCGGCGCTCGATGTTGGCAAGTCCGGCACGCGCAAAGAAGAGTTGCTGGTCGAGGAAGGCAAGCTCAAGAAAATGTGGGTGCTACGCCGTATTCTCATGCAGATGGGTACCATTGACGCGATGGAATTCCTCCTCGACAAGATGAAGGATTCCAAGACAAACGAAGATTTCTTCGATTCGATGAACCAGTAAGGCATAAGGTCGGACACTATGTTTGAATTTCTGATTGCAACGGCCAGTACGGCTACATCTTTGGGTGGACCCGCCGAAATTTGGGCCGCTATCGTCAAGGATTTCTCTAATATCGGCGAACCGGCGGCCTTTGCGGCCTTCATTCAGGTGTTGCTGATCGATCTGGTACTGGCGGGCGACAATGCGATTGTGGTCGGTGCCCTTGCTGCCGGATTGCCCCCTGAACAGCGCAAGAAGGTAATTCTGATCGGTGTGCTGGCGGCGTTAGTGTTACGTATCATTTTCGCCCTGATGGTCACATGGTTGCTAGGCATTGTTGGACTGGTATTGGCGGGTGGCTTGCTATTGCTGTGGGTCGCGTGGCGGATGTACCGCGATATTGCGGGCCATGCGGGTGAATCTGCCGGATCTCCGGAAATCGCCGGTGATGAACATTCGGGTATCAAATCCACTAAGACCTTTGCAGGTGCTGCTTGGGGTGTAGCCGTTGCCGATGTGTCGATGAGCCTCGACAATGTTCTTGCCGTAGCTGGTGCCGCGCGTGAACATCCGGGCATCCTGATCGTCGGTCTGATCTTTGCCGTCGCCTTGATGGGTGTTGCGGCCAATATAATCGCCCAGTATATCGAGCGTTACCGCTGGATTGGGTGGGTCGGTCTGGTCGTCATCGTCTATGTCGCGGGCAAGATGATCTGGGAAGGCTGGCACGAGGTTCAGCCCCACGTAATGGCGATGGCCGGTATGTAAGAAAAAAGGGCCCCCGATGTGGGGCCCTTTTTCGGTCCGGCGTTTATGCGCGCTAGTCCCGTCTCTGCTCGGCAATTGCGTGATCCGGCTTTCGCTCTATAGTGGCCGCTGTTCGAGGGAAGAGGAAGGAGGGCCAGCGCCCATGAAAATGAATATAGAGATTGATTGCTCACCCGAAGAAGCACGCGCCCTGCTGGGCTTGCCGGATGTTACCGAAGCGAATGAGGCCTATGTCCAGAATATCACCAAGCTGATGAAAGGTGCGGGCGGGATCGAGCAATTGCAGGAACTGGGCAAGCAGATCGCGCCGATGGGGCAAATGGGACTGCAATTGTTCCAGCAACTTATCGAAACCGGGGCGAAAGCCGCCTTTTCGGGCGTGACGCCGAAGGACAAAAAGTAAACCCCAGCCATGCGCGCCACGGACACGATTTTCGCGCTGTCGAGTGGCGCCCCGCCCGCGGCGATTTCGGTTATGCGGATGAGCGGACCGGGCGCCTTTGCAGCGGTCGAGGCCTTGGCCGGTCGCGTACCGGAACCAAGGCGTGCTTCGCTGGCCGTTCTCCGCGACAGTAAAGGCGAAGAACTGGATCGCGCCCTTGTCCTGACCTTTCCGGGTCCAAACAGCGCCACAGGCGAGGATTTGGCCGAACTGCATCTACATGGCGGCAAAGCGGTCGTGCGTGCGGTGGAAGCCGCATTAACCGCACTGCCGGGCTTGCGCCGCGCCGAGGCGGGCGAGTTTACGCGTCGGGCGTTCCTCAATGGCCGGATGGACCTGAACGAGGCCGAGGGTTTGGCGGATCTGTTGTCGGCGGAGACTGAATGGCAACGCCGTGCAGCGGGCGCCATGATGGGTGGCGCGTTCACACGGCGGATTGAAGCGTGGCGGCAGGAGGCGCTGGCTTTGTCCGCCCTGACCGAGGCCGAGATCGATTTTTCCGATGAAGGCGATGTCGAAACGCAGAATAAAGACACAATTACAACAGGATGTATCTGCCTTCATGACGCCATCGACCGACTTGTCAAATCCCCCGGCGTAGAAAAGCTGCGCGACGGATTGCGGATCGTTCTGGGCGGCCCACCCAACAGCGGTAAGTCAACATTGCTCAACGCGCTGGTCGCACGCGATGCGGCGATTGTGTCCGATATAGCCGGGACCACCCGTGATGTAATTGAGGTACCGGTATCGATCGACGGCATCGCTTTCCTTTTTCTGGATACGGCCGGATTGCGTGACGAAACCGACGACCGGATCGAAGCGATCGGAATCGAGCGCACCAAGGCAGCGATGGACAATGCCGATATTATCCTGTGGCTAGGGGAGGAGGGCACCGGCCCCGATCATCCCCATCTGATCGAAGTAGAGGCGAAGTCCGACGATCCCACGCGCAAGCGGAAAGGATCGCACGCACTTACCGTTTCGGCCGTCGCTGATGAAGGGATGACCAATCTGATTGTGGTGCTTACCGAAACGGCGAAAGCGCTACTACCGCCGCCCGACCAGTTTGCGGTCAATGCGCGCCAACGCACTTTGTTGGCGCAAACGGCATCGGGGCTGTTGGAAGCAGCAGAGTCGCACGACTGGCTGATCATCGCCGAACATCTGCGTCAGGCACGACTCACACTCGACGCCTTGACCGGGCGCGCGCATACAGAGGATTTGCTGGATACGCTGTTCGCGCGTTTCTGCGTCGGAAAATAATGTGTTTCACGTGAAACACCTCCAACCACTTTGACCCCGCCTCCCTACTCCGCTATGCGCGCAATATGCGGTGCGATGTCGACATATTGGTCATTGGCGGAGGCCATGCGGGTACTGAAGCTGCCGCTGTGGCGGCACGGATGGGTGCCCGTGTGGCTCTGGTCAATTTCGACAGGACGACGATTGGTGCCATGTCGTGCAACCCCGCCATCGGCGGGCTAGGCAAGGGACATCTCGTCCGCGAAGTGGACGCCTTTGATGGCCTGATCGCGCGCGCCGCCGATGATGCGGCCGTCCATTACCGGATGCTCAACGCCTCCAAAGGTGCAGCTGTCCAGGGCCCCAGAATTCAGGCCGACCGCAAATTGTTCAAGGCTTCAATCCAGCGGCAGTTGGCGGCTTTACCTAATTTGACGATAATCGAAGGCGAGGTCGCGGCTTTGCGCTTTGCACCGGATAACAGCCGTCGGGTTGTGGGCGTTGATCTGGCGGATGACAGCAGCATCGCCTGTTCCGCCGTGATATTGGCCACCGGTACTTTTTTGGGCGGAAAGCTGTTCCGCGGGGAAGAGCGTCTCGAAGGAGGCCGGATTGGCGAATCCTCAGCGCTTAAGTTGGCGGATCAGATCAGGGGTTCCGGGTTGCCCATGGCACGCCTGAAAACAGGAACTCCGCCACGGCTGGATGGCCGCACCATTGACTGGGCGAAACTGGATGTGCAGCCGTCCGATGACAGCTCCTGGACAATGTCGCCGCTCACAAAACACCGCCATGTTCCCCAGCTTTTCTGTGCCATCAGCCGGACTAATAGCGCGACGCATGATATCATCCGCAGCGGGCTGGACCGTTCGCCGTTATTTGGCGGGGATATCGCAGGGCAGGGGCCGCGTTATTGTCCTTCGATCGAAGACAAAATATTTCGCTTCGGCGACCGCGACGGACATCAGGTGTTTCTGGAACCAGAAGGCCTCGACAGTTTCCTGATCTATCCTAACGGAATTTCGACATCATTGCCGACCGATATCCAGATGGCCATGGTCCGGTCGATGACCGGTCTGGAGCAGTGCGAGGTTGTCGTTCCGGGCTATGCGGTTGAATATGACCATATCGACCCGCGTGCTCTGGATACCAATCTGGCGGTGCGCGGTTTTGACGGGCTCTATTGTGCAGGCCAGATTAACGGCACGACGGGTTACGAAGAAGCCGCGGCACAAGGCTTAATCGCAGGTATGGGTGCGGTATCGCGCCTTTTGGGTCGGGACATGCCCGCGCTCGACCGGTCCAACAGCTATCTGGCGGTAATGGTCGATGACCTGATTTTGCAGGGCGTCACGGAACCTTACCGGATGCTTACGGCACGCGCCGAATACCGGTTGAGGCTGCGCGCTGATAATGCCAGTACGCGGCTGACAACGATGGCGCTTCAGGCGGGTTGTGTAGGGGAAGAACGCGCGAGTTGGTTCACTAAGCGACTATCAGAAAAGCTCGCTCTTGAAGCCGATTTTTCCAAAAGCTATTCAGCCGATCAACTGCTCCGCCATGGCCTGGATGTGAAGCGGGATGCAGGTCGTATGTCGCTCTATGAATGGCTCCGCTTCCCGTCGGTGACGGTTCGCGACCTATTGCCTGTTTCACGTGAAACAGTCTGTCAGTGGGATGACACTTTACTGGATGAGCTCGAACAGGACGGGCGCTATGCCCCCTATCTTGATCGGCAGGAAAATGAAATTCGGGAAATTTCGGCGAATGAGAAGGTGCTGTTGCCGGACTGGTTAGATTATCGGGCGATAGCTAGTCTGTCGAACGAGATGGTTGAGCGACTGGAAGCCGCGCGCCCAGAAAATCTTGCAGCGGCGGCACGGGTACGCGGTGTCACACCCGCGGCGCTGGTTGCGATCATGGTACACGCCAAGAGGGCGCAACAGATAAGCGATGTTGCGGCGTGACCGAGGAGGAAGCCCGCCAGTGGCTCTGGGATCATTTTGCCGTTTCACGTGAAACAGAGGAGAAGCTCGAAGCTTTTATCGCTTTTCTGAAACGCGAAGCGGAGAGCCAGAATCTTATTTCCGCCTCCACCTTTGATCATATATGGGACCGACATATCGTCGATAGCGCTCAGTTGTTGCGCTTTTGCCCGAGCGAGCCCGTTAGCTGGATCGACCTTGGATCGGGTGCAGGCTTTCCTGGTATCGTTGCTGCGTTGCTAAGTACACATGAAGTAACACTTGTTGAGTCACGCGGTCGCCGGATTGACTATTTGCAAAGGGCTATCGCCCTGCTTGATCTGGAGGATCGCGTCTGCATTGCCGGAATGCCGTTGGAGCGTGTGGAAACTGCCCCATATTCGGTCATTAGTGCCCGGGCTTTTGCCCCGTTGGACCGTCTGTTTGACCTTGCCGCACGATTTTCCACAAATAAGACGTTATGGCTGTTACCAAAGGGACGGAATGCCGCTAAGGAATGGGAACGGGTTCAACCGGTCTGGAGGGGTGAGTTCCGAATTGAGTCGAGTGTCACCGATCCGGAAGCCGGAATATTGGTCGGACATTTGGCTGGGCGACGCGAAAAAGGAACCGCTGCGGCGGAATAGAGGCATCACGGACGATGATTCGAATAGCGATAGCAAACCAGAAGGGCGGCGTTGGAAAAACAACAACCGCAATAAATCTTGCTACGGCATTGGCGGCGAGTGGTTGGCGTTGTGTTTTGGTGGATCTCGACCCACAGGGCAATGCGTCCACCGGGCTGGGCTTGAAACAGGCGGAACGTGTGCATAGCAGTTATGACTTACTGCTAGGCGATGTCTCATTAAAAGACGCGGCTATCCCGACAAAGATTCCCAACCTTGATATCGTTCCGGCAACCGTCGATCTTTCGGGTGCAGAGATTGAACTTGTCGAATATGAAGACAGGACAGGACGGCTAAAAACTTCCTTTGATAAGTCTGATGCCCATTGGGATATTTGCCTCATCGATTGCCCACCTTCCTTGGGCCTGTTGACGATTAACTCATTAGTCGCGGTGGATTCCATCCTGGTTCCGTTGCAATGCGAATTTTTTGCGCTAGAAGGTTTAAGTCAATTATTACAAACAGTTGAGCGCATTCAAAAGCGGTTTAACCCCAATCTTTCGATATTGGGCGTCGCGTTGACCATGTATGACCGCCGTAATCGTTTGACCGACCAGGTGGCGGATGACGTGCGAAGCTGTTTGGGTGGTTTGGTGTTTGACACCGTCATCCCGCGCAACGTCCGTCTTTCGGAAGCCCCCAGTCATGGATTGCCCGCGTTGGTCTATGACCATCGTTGTTCGGGGTCAGAGGCGTATATCAATTTGGCCCGTGAGTTGATCGGACGGATGCCGACGCGGGAGCTTGCAGCATGACTCCGGAAGAATCATTGGAAAAGGCACCCGTCAGGAAGAAAATGGGTTTGGGCCGCGGACTTGATGCTTTGCTGGGTGAGGCGATTCGCGATGATTCCCAAAGTTCGGCGACTAAATTAACCGGCAGTTCGCCGATAAGCGGTGTCGCGATGATCGCGGTCGGGGAAATCCGTCCAAATCCGGATCAGCCACGTCGCTATTTCTCTGATGAAAAGTTGGACGAACTGGCTGCGAGCATAGGCCGGCACGGCATTATTCAGCCGATTGTGGTCCGCCCCATGGGTGGCGCATATCAAATTGTGGCTGGTGAGCGCCGTTGGCGTGCGGCGCAGAGGGCGCAGATTCATGAATTACCTGCGATCATCAGAAACTTTGACGATGCGGAAACAATGGAAATCGCTTTGCTGGAAAATATCCAGCGGCAGGATCTGAATCCGATCGAAGAGGCCGAGGCTTATCGCAAGCTGACTGAATTATTTGGCCATAGCGCAACTGCTTTGGCCGACCTGGTGCACAAATCGCGCAGCCATGTCGCCAATATGATGCGTCTTCTTGAGCTTCCGGTTGCGATTCGTGAACTGGTTGTCGAAGAAAAATTGTCGATGGGTCACGCCCGGGCATTGTTGGGTACAGATGATCCCGTCCGGCTGGCGATGGTAGTTATAAAGCAAGGTCTATCGGTTCGTGCGACTGAAGCTTTAGTCAAAAGGGGGCGCTCACCCAAGCCCGGAGCATCATCTGCGCGCACGGCAGGTTCCGATAACGCAGATATCCACGCGGTGGAAACCCATTTGGGCGATTTGCTGGGGTTGAAGGTAAAAATCAACCAACGGAATTCAACCGGGGCGGGGTCGGTCACTTTTGAATATGGCAGCCTAGATCAGCTGGATATGCTGTGCCAGCGTCTGACTGGCGAAAAATTCTGACATTTTGCAAAGCGGAAACTGGCTTGTTTGCGGCGGACCCATGCAGGGGCCAGCGGCGCTTACTTATAAAGTTTTCGTTAACCATGAAGGGCAGCAAAGCCTTATGATTTGCTGTGCATAAGCAACGGTGAATGCAGTGGGGCATTCTAATCTGCTTATGTCACGAAGGACCAGTATATGTTGAACAAGTCGAAAATCGCCCTTGCTGGCGCAATCGCAGCTGCCGCTTTGGTTTCGACCGGCGCCAATGCCGCTACCCAGACCGCAACCGCCGAAGTTGATATTCTTGCCGCTGTGCAGCTTGCGCAGAATGATGGTTTGGATTTTGGTGTCGTAGCTTCGAGTGCTGCCGCCGGAACCGTTACATTGCCAAATACATCGAACGCACGCACATGTTCAGCAGGCGTTACCTGCGTTGGTACAGCACTTCGCGGACGCTTCACCGTAAGCGGTGCGACGTCGGGTTATGTAGTCGGCGTCACCGTTCCTGCATCGACCACTTTGACATCAGGCGCCAACAGCATCGCGTTGACGCTTGATCCGTCGATTACGTCATTCACGTCGACCGGTGCCGCCGAAGTTTTCTTCGTTGGCGGTTCGCTTGCCATTGCAGCAAACCAGGCCGCAGGAACCTACACCGGAACGTACAACGTTTCGGCTGACTACCAATAAACGTCGCGCCTTAGGGCGAAGGCGAGGAGAGCACCCCCGGCAGCATCCCTGCCGGGGGTTTTTCTTTGCCCAAAATCCGTTCGTTAGCCGGATGGTAACCATATTTTGGCATGCCGGAAGCATGGACCAGTGCGGACAGGCGACCAGGCCAATTTCCGCGCGCATTATGTGGATGGGGAATATTTATGCGCCAGTGGCGTTTTCAGGCATTTGCCTGCTTTGCTGCCCGGATTAATCTGGGCGCACTTTTGGTGGTCGCAATGACTGCCGGTACTGTAGCACCAGCGCACGCGGCCGGAGATCTTCTCATTGCGCCGACTCGGGTCATACTGGATGGCCGCCGGGGCACGGAAGTTATTCTGAACAACATCGGTGATGAAGAAGCGACCTACCGGATAACGCTCGAACTTCGCCGGATGAACGATCAGGGACGGCTTGATGATGTCGACGTGGTTGCGGCCAATGACATGGAAAAGGCAGTGCTTGATGTCATACGTTATGCGCCGCGCCGTGTAACGTTACCGCCCAATCAGCCGCAGTCGATCCGTATTGGCTTGCAAGCCATAGATGCCCTGCCCGACGGCGAATACCGCGCCCATATGCTGTTCCGCGCCATTCCCAAAACACCAGCCGCCGACGGCACCGCCGATAGCGCCAACAGTCTGCGGATACAGTTGATCCCCATTTACGGGATCAGCATTCCGGTGATTGTCCGTAAGGGAAATCTGCAAGGCACTGCGGCGTTGACCAATGTTCGTCTGGGCAAGGATAATGAGGGACCGACGCTTGAATTCGATATGGCGCGTCAGGGTGATAAATCGATTTTCGGCGAAATACACGTCACGAAACCCGGCGTGTCCGAGCCCATTTCGGTTGCCAAGGGGATTGCGATATATCCCGAGATTGCCAGCCGTATTGTGTCGCTCCCCCTTGCCCCAGAAGTAGCAGCAAAAATGCAGGGCGAGGTTGTGATCTCATATTACGAAGCCCCGGAAGCCGGTGGCGGGTTGATCGCACAGGTACGCACGGTTCTGCGCTGAAACAGGGGCGGAGGCTCTTTCTTTAGCCTGCTATGCACAGATTTCTTCAAAAGGCCGCAAAGGCATTTACGGCGATGGCCGTGGCAACGGGGATGTTCACTCTTCCCGTTGCTTCGGCGTATGCGGCGGCCTGGCAACCGAATGAGGATGATGCGCTGCTGTTCGATGTCCGCGTCGGCCAATGGCGCGTCGGCGACGGTGTCCGGGGTTATCAAACGGACTCAGGCGTCTGTGTGGATTTCGCCGACGTAATTATCGCATTTGATTTGCCGTTACGTCTGGACAAAAAGTCGCGCCGCGCAACTGGCTGGTTATTTGAAGAAAGCCGGACCTTCACGCTCGACCGTGAATCGCGCTTGGTACAAATCATGAACAAAACATCTGCAGTTGCCGAGAGTGATGTCCGCGATGTACCCGAAGGCTGGTGCGTGGATACGAAAACTCTCGCGGCCTGGCTTAATGTCGATATCAAAGCCGATTTATCCAATGCCCTGCTGATTATCAGCGCAGACCGCAAATTGCCTTTTGAACTGGCCGAGGAACGCAAGTCCCGTGCCGGCAAAGTGCGTCCGCAAAAGGAATTTGATCTTTCCAGCCTGCCACAAGCGCGTGATCCGTATAAAATGTTCCGCAAACCGTCGATCGACGTCGTGGCGTCTGTCGGCGCAGCCCACGACAAGCCGGTGGGCCGCAGAATCGAGGCACGCTATGAAATTTACGCCAGTGGTGAAATTGCCGGGGCGTCTTTTGATGCCCGATTATCCTCGGATGATCGGGGCATTGCCGAAAATTTGCGCGTCCGTGCGTATCGTACCGACCCGAATGGTGCCTTGCTTGGCCCGTTGAAAGCCACGCATTGGGCTTTGGGAGACGTTGCGACCAATGTTACGCCGCTGGGCATACAAACAACGGCCGGTCGCGGTGCGTTTGTGACAAACCGGCCGCTTAATCGCCCCGACAGTTTTGATCGCACGGTTTTTCGCGGAGAGTTGCCCAATGGATGGGATGCGGAGCTGTATCGTAACGAACAGTTGATCGGCTATGTCCAAAGTCGCGGTGATGGCCGCTATGAGTTTCTCGATGTCCAGTTGTTTTATGGCCAGAACCGCTTCGAAATTGTCCTTTACGGTCCACAGGGGCAAATCCGCCGCGATGTGAAAATGATCCCTGTGGGTCTGGGCTCCATACCGCCGCGTGAAACTTATTATTGGGCCGCGGTTCAGGACTCCGGGCGGGACCTCATCAATCTGGATAGCGTCGACCCGAGCGATTTTCTGGGTGTGCGTGGAGGATTTGGCCTTGAGAGAGGCCTTGACCCCAAGACGTCAGTCGCCGCGTCGCTTTTCACCTCGGTTTTACGCGGTAACCGGCAATATTATCTCGAAGGCTCGGTACGCCGCGCTATCGGCCCTACCTTATTGGAATTGGCCAGCGCAGCAAATTTGGCCGGGGGCTACGCTGTGCGTGGCCAGCTTTTGGCGCAAGTCGGTGAAACATTAGTGAGCGGAGAGAGTGCATGGCTGCTCGGTGGATATGAAAGCGAGCGCTATGATCGTGACGTGCGCCACTTTAACAGCATATCCTTCGATCACAGCTTGCGTTTCGGGCGCCATTATTTTCCGCTGCGCGCCGAGTTGCGCTATATTGACCGGACGGATGGCGGCCATCGGCTTGAAGCAGAGTCCAGATTATCATTTAATATCAAGAAGATAAATAGTAGCATCGAACTTGAATGGGTAAAGGATTACAGCCCGTTCGGTGGCGGACCCGAAACGCGCCTCGACACATCGTTGCGCTTGTCCGGCCGCATAGGCGGTCTTCGATTGCGCGGCGAGGCTACGCTTGGCCTGATGGGTGACCGGGGTTTCAGGGAGTCAAAGATAACCGGCGAATGGCGTGCGGGCGAGACTTCGGACTGGAAAGTTGAGGCCGGCTATTCAAACAGCGATTCCCGCGGCCGCCTCGCGCTCGGTCACACACGCCGCTTCCGTCATTTCGGACTCACGGGTCAGCTGGAGGTCGCCAGCGACGGTTCGGTTGCGGCTGGTTTGAACCTTGCATTCAGTATCGGGCCTGATCCACATAAAGGTGGAATGCGCTTCGCATCCGAAAAACTGGCATCCGCCGGGCAGGCTTTTGCCGTCGTGTTTCATGACGAAAATGCCGATGGCATCAGACAGGCTGGTGAAACCGTTCAGAAAGAAGTCGAATTGACCGCAGGTCTATCGGCGCGCGGTCCGCCAACCGATGCACAGGGCCGGACGGTGATTGACGGACTACAACCCTATGAACCGGTGTTGATTGGCATCGATGCATCAACCCTGCCGGATCCCTTCGTCCAACCGGCAACAGGCGGGGTGGTTGTAACTCCGCGTCCGGGCATTCCGGTTATTATCGAACTTCCGCTGGTTTCAGCGGGCGAGATTTCGGGTAATTTGCAACGCGAAGGCGGTAGGATACTGAGCGGTGTCGACATCGAACTGCTCGACCGGAACGGCCGCGTCGTCAAGACGACGCGCAGCGAATATGACGGGTTCTTTCTGTTCGAATTTGTCCCTTATGGTCGTTATAGCCTGCGAATAACGGCGATTTCGGCGAATGTCGTGGGCGTCGAAATGGCGCTGCCCACGGCGGCGGAACTTGGCAAGAATAGCGGCAGTATCGACCTGGGAATTGTGATCGCACGGGCAGCACAGCGCGTTGCCGGGTTGGCGCCGCCTGTGCAGGGGCCTTGAGATTTTTTCGCTAGAAGGAATAAGGCAAAAAGGAAGAAGGCGTCGCGCGTCTTTTGGGGCGGGGGTGGCTTTTTTATGTCGGGTAATCCAGAATGTTTGTTAAAAGCGGACTTTCGGGATACGACAACTTTTCAGTCGTTTGGATGGTTTGGGGCGTCTGTTAAAAGCGGCCATTCGTTCAGCTTTTGTTTCTGGGCCGGGAGCGGACTGTATGCTTCGGTGCTTGGATCGACAAATAGCATCTGTTTAGGCCCGTTAGAACGCTTGGCTGTTGCTGCTAACATCTCGGACGTTGAGCCTCCAAACTTATCGTGTTACATACCACCGTCCGTTCATCTGATTGCGGACAGCGCCCGCGTCAGCTAACACCGCTCTCAATTCGGCCTTGGCTCGCTCACCAATCGTCGCTCCAAGGCCCGTCGTTATCCTGATTCTTCGAGCACAAAGGTATGATCTAAATGCCCCGCAAAAAGGTCGAGCTTGAAACTAACGGCGCAGAGTTAATTGAAAATGCTGACGTCAAGGGACCGAGGCAAGGTTCATTCGCTCAGGCTGTCGATGCGGTCGGTACTGGATCAATGCTGGGATACCGGCTGGAACAACAAGCGGCGCTGTCCAACTTTGGTATGGAAGCCCTAAAGTCATCCAGTGTCGCCGATTTATTAGATGAAGCAGCCAAAACTGCTGCGCTCGGAATGCGCGCAAGCCTCTCGAAGATTCTCGAATATCGAAAAATCGAGAACGACCTGTTGATCCGTGCTGGTGTCGGGTGGCGCGCTGGTGTCATCGGGGAAGTTACATTTGGAGCCGATATGGAATCGCCAGCAGGATATGCTTTCCATACGGGATCGCCAGTTATCTCCAACCATCTTGAAGGCGAAGAGCAATTTCGCACGCCGCTGTTGATGATCGAACACGGTGTGAAACGAGCGATCAATGTTCTGATCACTTACGGGGGTGGGCGCTGGGGCGTCCTTGAGGTGGACAGTTCATCTGCCGGTGAGTTCGAGGCAGCCGATCTAGCATTTCTTCAAGGTCTTGCCAATTTTGTTGGCGTCGCGCTCGACCGCCAGGTGGCGGAGGACCGCCTTTCGCAAGCGCTCGATTATCAGAAGCTTCTAGTTCAGGAAGCAAGCCACCGGGTTAAAAATAGCTTAGCGATCCTCTCAAGCTTGCTCACGATGAAGGCGAAGTCGAGTAAAACACCCAAGGAGGCCGATGCGCTCAGCGACGCGTCGGACCGGGTTATCGCTGTCGCGCGGACGCATGATCGGTTATGGCGCGAAGCTGGGGGCGACACGATCGACCTGCGCGCCCTTCTTGCCGAACTCTGCGAAACGCTGTCGGAACAGCTCGAGCATCTCGATATCCGTTGCTCGTCGGAAGAAATAGAGGCGGCTCCCGACCACGCGGTTTCGTTTGCGCTGCTAGTGACCGAGTTGGTTACCAATGCAGCCAAGCATGCTTACGACGCAAATGGCGGTATTGTTCATGTTGCGTTGACCCACGATGGCGCGCTCCGGCAGCTTCAGGTCAGCGATGAAGGCATAGGTCTTGTGCCGGGCTTCAATATTGAAACTGTCAGCGAAGGCAGTCTGGGGATGAGTCTCATTCAAGCCCTAGCTCAAAGTCTCGGCGGGACAATTGAAATTGTTCATGGACGCGGTACAACTTTTAAAGTTCGATTCTGAGATATAATTGCGCCTAAGTGCATAACCGGGATGCAGATACGTGATAGGCTTCCGGACAGTCCCAACCAGCAGAAATCGCTAATTTCGAAGGCTTCTAATCGATTGAAAATCTTCAATGATAGCTATCATAGGTCCGCACGAGACGTTCGGCAAAATCTGTGTCTGGATTTGGGCGCGAATCTGTCATTACCAAAACTGAATCAACGGCTGCTATTGGCTTCGATCGCGTGAAAGCCGTCTGTCTGCACCCCACAACATTCCAGACGTTACGGATTGTTTTCGGACACCCTGAAACCGGACATTTGTCCCGGGTGACGGTCTTTCCAATCTCGGCGAATTCTGCGCTCTCTGCGTGAAACAAATAGCTTGTTTATATCGGGTTAACGCGGAGACGCGGAGAATGTGATGGTTGTGGAGAAAATTGTACTGTTCCCCTCTCCCCTTCATTATATCGGTGACTTGTAAGTCATTGATTTAACTAATGAAAAAAGACCATTTTTGTCCTGTGCAGGAACTGTGCAGAATTTTTTATTAGTAGACTGGTTTTTTGATCAGCAAAGTCGATTAGCGAAACCTAATTTTTTAGCGGATTCGTGACACGA
>NZ_JBGSRI010000020.1:0-22591 GCF_041737645.1 Sphingorhabdus sp. | reverse complement strand
CACCTCCGCCTCCACCGCCGACTCCGCCTCCACCTCCGCCTCCACCGCCGACTCCGCCGCCACCACCTCCAACGGCAGGGATTTTTAGCCCATCAAAGCTGCCTGATGGCCGCCAGCGAGCTTTCCCGACGGCACAAGGTTTCGGCGCAGCCGCCACCGGCGGCCGCGGTGGCCGGGTTATTCCTGTCACGACGCTTGCCGATTCAGGCGCAGGATCGCTGCGTGAATGCATGATGGCAACGGGCGCGCGTACATGCACTTTCCGTGTCGCGGGAACGATTGTTCTACAGTCGCAGATCAAACCGACATCGGGGAATCTGACCGTCGCTGGCCAAACCGCACCTGGCGGTGGCATCGCCATTCGCAACGATCCGTCGAACCTGACCGGGTCCCCTGTCTTTCTGGCGAAACCCAATAATATCATTCGCCATGTCCGCATCAGGCCGGGCGAAACAAGCGGCGCAAAACAGGACACAACGGACGGCATTACGATTGATGCAGGTGCCGACCACACGATACTCGATCACGTATCGCTTTCGTGGGCAACTGACGAGCCGTTCAATTCGACCAAAGCGTCGGCCAACATCACGGTTCAATGGTCATTGGTGTATGAAGGCCTGAGCAAATCGACCCATATTCAGGGCGAACACGCCAAAGGTATGTTTGTTGAAGGCAGCAATATCACTGTACACCACACCTTTATCGCACATGCCACCGATCGTATGCCCAATGCAGGCGTCGGCAGCAGGGTCGATTTCGTGAACCTCGTGACCTATAATATGCGCGAACGCGGGCATCAGTATTTTTCGATGCTTCAAAAACAAGGCAGCTCGACAAGTGGCCTGACCCGTCAGGCAAATGTGGTGAGCAACTGGGTTTCGATGGGGCCGAATTCATCGCGAGGCACACCGATTTACGGTGGCAATTATGACGAGCAATATTCGACCAATCCCGGCTTCGCCCAGTTCTTCCTTTCGGGGAATATTGATGGTCGCCGTGTTTCGACATCGGTTGATGACCGGCTGTTCCTTGATCCTGCTGACTGGCGCTATGTTCTAAGTCAGCCTATTGGCACGCTGTCGGTTGAGCTTTTCTCTTCTGCTACACAGGGTGTAAGGGATATTATGACCTTTGCCGGTGCGTTCCCGCGGGATAGTTCTGATCAGCGTGTGCTGGTTGATTTCCTGAATTGCCGCGGTGCAATTATCGATAGCCCGAGCCAGGTTGGCGGTTGGCCTTCACTCGCTGGCGGGACGGCTTATGCAGACGCTGATGGCGACGGCATGGACGATGTTTGGGAAGCCGCACGCGGCGTGAGCTCAGGCACCGCAGATGCGGATGGTGATGGCTTCACAAATCTGGAAGAATTCCTGAACGAGCTGGCCGGTGATCAGGATGCCACAGGCAATATGATAAACCGGGTCGGTTCAGGTGGCGGGTCTGTACCCGCCGTCAATTGCTCTATCGCTGTCTAGGGTCCTGACCCTGGGGTCAGGACCTGCGACGGCTTTCGGGCTAGGGGATTATATTGCAATTGACGGCAGGCACGGCGCCGCTCCCGGCGCCTACCCGATTGATGAAATTGCCGGCGGCGTCTTGGTCGCCTGCAAGTTCATTCAAAAACTCCTCTAAATTGGTATAACCGTCGCCGTCGGCATCTGCTGTCGCGCTGCTGATATTCCGGATGCGTTCCCAATTGTCATCCATACCGTCCTTGTCGACATCGGGATAAGCAACGCCTGCGGCAAGCACGGGCCAGCCACCAACTTGCGAAGGGCTATTGATGATTGCCCCACCACAAGAAAGAAAACCCTGTAATGCGCGGCCATCGGCTGCGTCTCGTGGAAATGCACCCGCAAAGGCCGTCACATCCCGGACGGCCTGTTCGGCCGGGCTGAATAACTGGACGCTTAAATTGCCGATGGGTTGTGTGGTGATATATTTCCAATCGGCGGGGTCAAAGAACATCTTTTCATTATTTGCCGGGGTCCGGCGACGGCCATCGATATTCTGATAGAGATAGAATTTCGCAAAGCCGGGGTTGGTCGAATATTGTTCGTCATAGTTGCCGCCAAAGATGGCCGTGCCACGTAATGAATTTGGTCCCATCGATACCCAATTCCCGATGACATTCGCTTCACGCAGCAAGCCGCTCGCGGTCGAGCTCTGCTTTTGCTTCATCGAGAAATATTGATGTGCCTTTTCCCGCATATTGTAGGAAATCAGGTTGACGAAATCGACACGGCTGCCGACCCCTGCGTTGGGCATACGGTCCGTGGCATGGGCCATGAACACATGGTGTGCGGTGATATTGTTGCCTTCCAGGAACATGCCTTTTGCGTGCTCACCCTGAATATGCGTCGACTTGCTGAGCCCTTCATAAACCAAAGACCATTGAATGGTTATATTCGACGCGGCCTTTGTGGTGTTGAACGGTTCGTCGGTCGCCCATGATAGCGACACATGATCCAATATAGTATTAACCGCACCGGCATCGACTGTGATTGCGTCGGTTGTATCTTGCTTGGCACCACTTGTCGGCCCCGGGCGGACGCGAATGTGCCGGATGATATTATGCGGCTGGTTGAAGAATAGCGGCGATCCGGTCAGGTTTGACGGATGGTTCTTGATCGCGATGCCGCCGCCGGGGGCGGTTTGTCCGGCGATCGTCAGATATCCCGACGTCGGCTTTATTTGCTTAAGCAGCTCGATTGTGCCCGATACGCGGAATACGCAGGTGCGCGCGCCCGTAGCCATCATACATTCACGTAGCGTGCCGACGCCGGAGTCAGCTAATGTGGTGACCTGTATGACCCGCCCGCCGCGACCGCCAAGGGACGCTGCGCCAAATCCTTCTGCGGTTGGAAATGAACGTTGTGGCCCGGCAGGCAGCTTTGATGGGTTATATGTCGTCGGTGTACTGGCCTGCAGCATGACCGGAACCGCGATCAGCGCACTGGCCGTGCCGAGAATTCCGATACATTTCTTTTTAACTGATGATGACGGCTCCGGTTCAAATTGAACGGGAATTTTATGCGTCGAACACGACGTGCCGGGTTGTGACCATTTCTCGATATAAAACATCAACTTGCTCCATTTGAGTATCTTCCAATTCGATTTCATCGGCAGACACAAAGTTTTATGAATTTCGTTGATGCTTTTAATATAGTGTTACTATGTTTGTAAAGATAGCAATACAATGTATTGTATTAAATACACTAGAGTCATGATTTCATTAAATTTATATGGATTTATCTCTTGCGGATATCGGCCATATTACCGCTTTGGGTGAAATACCGGGCATTTAGACACTTTTATGTCCGCTCCTATGCAATAAGAGGCTATATCTTAAGTTCTATTTTTGGGTTTTGTTGATATTTCAGTAATATAGACCCACGTGCATATTGATTTCTGTTTCGGAAAGTGGAACTCTAAACTTGGTTAACGTGCGAATCACCAAACCGAATGACACTTTGAAAGTGATCCCAGTTAGGCAATTTCGTCCATTTACGTTTAATTATGCGACTGTCTCATTATGGTACGACACTGATGATTTCGTACAAAGAATTGAAATATTCTTATAAAGATCAGACATTTAAATGGTTATTTCGCACATGCAAAAAAATGCAAATTTTGCCCTAAAATGGGCTTTTGGGAGTCGACAGCCAGATCGAAGTTATATAACTTTAAGGAACTCTTAAAAGTAAAAGTTTTCGTGGGTCGCAAACGTGATAGCTTCTGGATAAGGTACGTTTGATGATCGATACAGTTTTATCAGCCGTTGTAGTGGGCAAGAATTCTCTAGCTCGTGAAGGCCTCAGCCGCATTCTAGCCGAAGAAAATTTCTCGGTGCAGGCATCTGTCGAAAGCGGAACATCTTTTCTGCTCACAAATGCCGAAGATGAATCGCCCAATCTTTTCATTCTCGACAACAGTTCGACCGATCACCTGGAAAGCGAATTGGAAGCGCTGAACACCAGCTTTCCTAAATCGCGTAAAGTCGTGCTATCGGATCAATTTGATCTCGAAGAAGTCGTTGATGCCTTCAAGCTCGGTATCGATGGATATATCGTCAAGGAGATCAGCTGCGAAGCATTAATGAAATCCTTGCGATTGGTCGCCATGGGTGAAAAGGTCATGCCAAGCCAGCTTGCAAAGCATCTTTCCGGGATGGAAGATCGTTCGCAAGCGCCTCAATTGGCTCGCAATCCCGATGTTTCGCGCATATTGTCGGACCGTGAAATCACAACCTTACGTTATCTGCTTGTGGGTCATGCCAACAAAGTCATCGCCCGCCGGCTTGAAATCAGCGAAGCAACCGTAAAGGTCTATGTGAAGGCCATTCTTCGCAAATTGCGTGTCAGCAATCGCACGCAAGCTGCGATCTGGGCCTTCAACAATGGCGTTCAGGTCGTTGCCGATGATGTCAAGGAACTGGACGACGAAATGGGTTTCGATAACATTCAGGTTGCTGCTGAATAACCAGCGCCTCACCCAAAAGAAACATAGTCAAAAAGCCGGGACATCGGGGGGATGTTCCGGCTTTTTTGTGTTTGAAAGCCTATATTATGACAGTCGCCGCTTGCGCTTTTCACCGGCGACCATCACGCTGATTGTCGATACAAGAATGCCAAGATCTGTCTGCCAGTTACCGTTGTCGATATACCACAGATCAAGGTCGATTTTCTCATCCAGCGATAACAGGGTGTTGCCGCTCACCTGCGCCCAGCCGGTAAGGCCGGGATGCACCGAACCGCGGCGCACACCACGTTCGCCAAGGCTTGCGATCGTATCGGGAAGCAACGGACGCGGGCCGACAATTGCGATATCGCCTGTTACGACATTCCATAAACTTGGCAGCTCGTCGAGCCGGGATTTTCTCAGAAAAGTTCCGATGCCGGTAACGCGTACGGCATCGTCGAGCAGTTGACCGTTGGCATCACGCAAATCACGCATCGTCCTGAATTTGACGAGGGTAAAAGTCGAACCGCGATATCCCGAACGCGATTGCCGGAACAACACGCCCTTGCCTTGAAGAAATCGCAATAGCAACGCGATCACCAGATTAACCGGAATAAGCGCTATGAGCGCCAACAATGCCAATAGGCGGCGTCCAAAATCAATAACCAGTGTCATGGCCCGACCCCATGTGAACGCGCGTCTGCCGCGATGCGATGCAGTACATCTGATAGTGCCTTGGGCGCGAAGCCAAAACTTTGCAGCCGGTCACTGTTGATGGCCGGGAAACCTGTGTCAGGCGCGCGATTGGCATGAACCATCTGGATTGCTTCTGCCTTGCAGTTCAGTAACTCGGCCAACTGCATGACAATATCAATCAGCTCTGTTCGCTTGCCAGAAGACAGATTGTAAACGCCGTTCAAGTGCGTTTCGACCGCCAGCAGTAGGCCGCTACATACATCTTCACAGTCGATGAAGTCGGCACCAAAGGCCGCGCCATCCTGAATTTTTACCGGATTACCCTGCGCGAGATCGCGAGCCAGCCTGTCTATAATGCTGCGACCATCGCCGATAACTGAAGATATGCGTAATATGGCATGGTCGATCTCGTGTTCCTGACACATGCTGGCCGCCAGCCATTCCTGCGCCGCTTTCGAGGCGAGATAGAGAACGCGTGATTGGGGGCCAAAAGCGGAATCTTCAAATGCCTCGGCTTGGTCGGCGCGATACACATTGGCGGTCCCAGTCAGCACCAGCCTTTTTACTTTCGCCATAGCCATAGCGCCGATCAGGCGCTGCGTACCCAGAACATTGGTTGACCAAAGGCTGGCGTCACCTTCGGCGCCCGGCACTTTCCCCGGAATAATCGCAGCCAGATGGACAAGCTGGTCCACGCCGAATAATTGTTCGGCCATCTTGTCGGCGGTGTCGGTCAACTGGAACGGTCGGACGGTTACACCACCGGAATGCGCAAAGCCCGGGTCGCGTTGCAGCGCCACTACATCAAATCCGCGGTCTACCAGCAGGCCGATCAGACGGCTTCCGATAGCTCCACTGGCACCTGTGACTGCAACTTTCTGGCTGGTCACGATTGCCCCACAGCCGCGATCTGGTCGTGCCCGAGGAACTGTTCTTCCAAAAACCGTATGACCGTACCGTGGTGAATTACAGGCGGAGTGATATCTTCACCCAGGATCAATTTGCGGAGGCAAAGTTCGACTTCGTTAAAGCCAAACAGCGCCCGCATGGGTGTCGTGCCTGAAAAACGGGCGTTGATCTCAAAAAGGCGGGGTACGCCGTGGGCGTCCACGCGAAACTGGAAATTGGTCGGACCGTGCGGTTTCAACGCATATGCAAGTTCATGCACATATTTCTCATAATCAGGGAAATTACCGGAATAGGCCCGGTAGGTGTTGCCGTCACGCAGGTCACGCCGCAGGACAATCGACGCCTGAACGCGATCGTCAAAAAACAGCACTCCGGCGGTATATTCCTGATCGTCTGCACCCGCCATTTGCTGGACAACAAGGTCGTGCCTACCTTTTATTGTTTCTTCCAATTCGACTTGATTATTGACCTTTGAAACCCCGACCGCGCGCGCACCACGCCGGGGTTTTACGATCAACGGAAAGCCGATTTCCTCGACCAGTTGGCGCAATGCGTCGGCATCCTCTGCTTTCACCGATTTGGGGTTGGACAGATTGTGCTGTTCCAGGAACTGTGCCGTTTGATATTTATCATCGGCTATTTCGATCACATTTTCGGAGCTAACCAGAATATGGGTTTTGAATCGCTGTTCCCAATCGGCCCTTTTTTTGGCGAATATGGCCAGCTCGACATCGGTACCGACAAGAACGGCGTCGGGCCTTTCCCGATCAAGTATCGTCTCAATCCGGCTTTCATAGTCATCATCTGTGGCCATCGGTATCAGATGCGAACTGTCCGCCCAATGCAGGCCTGCCGACAGGGGATTGGGATCAAGCGCAACGATATGGCTTGGTAATGTTGCCGAACGTAGCGACTTTATGATGCCCTGACCCAAGACAGCTCCGGCACCTGTAACGATAATTTTCATCATTCAAAAAATCCACATAATCGGTTTTTGGTGCCCGGTGAAAGATCGGGATGTTGCTGGATTTGGGCGCAATGTGCCGATGCGTCGAAGGCAACATTGTGCCTGACAAGTGTCAATTTTTCGTTGAGGTATTCAATCATTGCCCATTGCGGCACCCGGTCTTCGGATGCTCTGGGTTGCCCTACTGAGCCGACGACATGAATTTCGGCGAAATTGTCGGCATAATGCCGGCTGCGGTGCAAATGACCGAACACGCCATATCGGTATCCCCGCTGCGCGCAGACCAATGCAGCCCGCGCCATTTCGGCATCCCCCGACATATACGTCCAATCACCATAGCCAAAAGGATTGGCGTGGGCCAAAAGCAACGGACCTGTTTGCCATTCTTGCAGCATTGGCAAATCATCCGGCCAGTGTTTGCCCAATTGTTCCCATGTCCAAGTAACTGATTCCCCGATCCAGTCAGGCAGGCGGTCAAAATAGGAAGTCTCTTCGTGTTCCAGGTCGATATAGAGCTGGTCGTGATTGCCGCCGATGAGTAACGCGCCGTCTTGTGCAATGGTTTTTGCCGCCAATTCGGCACATGGTCGCGGATCAATACCATAAGTGAACAAATCACCCAGCAATATCAGCTGGTCAAAACCTTGCGCCTTTGCATCCGTTAACGCCTGTTCAAAGGGCGCATAAGCCGAATGGATGTCGCTAATGACAGCTATGCGCACGACCTTGACCTTATTCTATTTGCAACGGACCAAGCGGCCATAGATTTACGGGCGACCGGTTTAATCCAGATAGGATTTTTTGCCGAAAAACCGGTTGAACCATGCGGGCATTTTCGACTTCGTCCGGCCTATGTCGTTGTAATAGCTCGCTGATTCCCAGTAATATTGGATTGCATCGCCATAACGGCCTCGTGCGTGTTCTTCATAATTGACCTGGTCAAAAATAACGCCGGCAACTCGGTTGGTACCCAGCATTTCCATGGTGGCATTCATCTGGTCAATCGTGGTCTTGCCCCAGCGCGCCACGACGACGGTATGATCGGCAAAGCTGCACATTGTCCGGGCATCTTTTACCGCAAGTGTCGCAGGTGCGTTGATGACGATGAAATCAAATTTATTCCGCAAATCCGCCAACAGGATTTGTAGAGCACGCGAACCGAGCAAGCGCGCAGGCTCTGCCACAGGCTTGGTTGCGCTGATGAGGGCGATACGGCTAGTGTCGATTGCCGTTTCGGTGTCGATCTGTTCCAGATCGCTGTCGGCGGGCAACATAGGAGGTGCGATTTTTGCAAAGTCGACATGACCTTTCAGGATTTCGATCAAATCGGGCGTATCAGCGCGCTTCATTTGCTGGATCAGGCCGGTCTTGCGAAGATCCAGATCGATTACCGCAACACGCTTGCCAACTGCCATCGCCGCCGCCGCCAGTGTGACGGACACCACCGACTTACCGTCGCCGGGTAGGGGTGAGGTAATCAGTACCGTCTGGCACTGGTTAGGAGTGCTGAGCGCATTAACATCGAAATAGGCTGCGCGGGCGACTTCGGAAAACAGGGATTGCGGGTCCTGTAATACTGGACTTTCCTCAATCTTGCTTCCGAAGTTTGCTTGAATGAAGGGCAGCATTCCAAAGGTCGGCAGACCAAAGAATTTGCGGATTTGCGCGGAGTTGCGAAGCTTATTATCAAACAAGTCGATGGCAAATGCGACAAGGAACGCCAGCACCGCCGAAGCCAAAAGGGCCATAGTGGTGATCTTGAAGGGTTGCGGCGACACCGGATCGTCATTTACCGACGCAGGCGATACGACCGTGGTGTTGACGCCTTCTAACGGGTTTTTGGCACGGATTTCAGAAACGCGTTCGGTAAGCTGGTTGTAAGCCTTGACCGCTTGTTCTGCCTGACGTGAGAGTGTTTCCAGTTGAACGACATTTTTAATGTTGCTGTAGGCCTTGCCGGTAAGCGCGTTCAGTTGCGCTCTTAACTGGCCCGCACGGGCGGCATCGCCGGATGCGTCGCTACGCGCAATTTGCGCCATTCGCGCGCTTTCGGCGTTTGCGACGGCTGCGGCGTCAGATGACGCGCGGTTCCGTTCCCTGACAAGGTCTTGCCTTACCCGACCAAGGGCAGCGGACAGCGTAATGATTTCCGGATGGCTATTGCCAAAAGTTTCGGATTTGCTGGCCAGCTGCGAAGCAAGGTCTGCCTCCTGCTTTTCAAGCGCCATAGTGGATGCATTAGTTGCGCCAGCGGTGCTCCGCATTCCGGCGGCGGCTGCGACGCCGGCGCTACGTGAAGAAGATCCGGCGCTCAAGGCCGAAGCCGAAATGGCTTCGCTCTGGATCCGGTTGACCTGATTAAGATCTTCGTTACCCGCCGCACCTGAAAGCATACCGTTGGCGATCCGGAACTCGGAAACCGCTTTCGCGGTATCCTCAGCGCGCTTTGCGGTCTCTTCCTGCTTTTTTGTCAAAGACGCCAGCAACTCATTGCTGCGTTCTTCGGATTTTTTAATGCGGATCGATTGAACCGACAGCGGATATTGGTTCGCAATCAAGGTAGCCATTTCGGCCGACCGGGATTCGACGGTAATTTCAACGAGATCGGAGCCTGCTTGCGATGTGATTTCCGACATCTGCATCAATGTGCTCGCGGCCTGGCGGATTTTCTGTTTCTTGCCGCCCACGGCTGCTTTGCCCATATCCTTTGTGAAATCGGCGCGGTCATAAAGTTCAAGGTCACGCACAACTTTCTCGGCGGCTGCGCGCGAACGGTGTAGCTTGACTTCGTTGGCGATACGCTGATTGTTTTTGGCCATGATGTCGGCCTGGTTGACGCCGACAGAGTCAATCAATTCAACCTGCATGGAAACGGTGGAATTATAGAGGGTTGGGCGAGTAATCTGCCAGACAAATGCACTCAGGGTGATGGCCGCAATGATGCTCAACGCCAATTTCTTGTGGCGGAGCAGAACATTGGTAAATTCGCCGATGCCCGAACTTTCCATCGTGGTAAAATTCTGCGGAGCAGGGTTCGTCGGGCGACCCTGCAAATAACCGACCTGTCCGGCATGGTTCGAGCTGATGATAGCATTGGACATTAGATTACCCTCTATTTTCAATATATTGCGTCTTTCCGGTTACGGAAAACGGCCAATTTTAGCCAAACGCTTTACACGAATGATATAGCGCCCCTGGTGGTCGGGGCGCGATTGATATTGGGGGGAAATGCCGTCTTTATTGGACTACCCCCTTTGCGCCAATTTTGATCATTTAATATGATCTGGTTAACATACATTCAGCGTTCTGGACGAAGTTTGCCGACCGGAAAATATAATTTGGCGCTCGCGCAATGCGCCAACATTGGGTGAACAGGTCATCAATTAACTTTGTAGAATGAAAATTGACATTAAAAATCGATAAAGAATCGTTCGGATTTGGGTCGTTAATTACGCGCATTATATATAGTGTTGCTATGATATAGCGTAAGTACTTAAAGGCCGTCAGTCTTACTTAAGATAGATTTTTGATTTTCGGAGGGTTTAGTCATGAGAAATCTTTATTTAGGAACAGCGATAGCCGCTTGTTCCGTTATTGCCGTAAGTCCGGCGTTGGCCGACCGTGCTGGCGATCCGATAACTGATAGCTATATTTGTATCTTCAAGGGCAATGCAGTGGCCAAGGCAGATGTAGGCGGAAAAGCCGACCGCGCGGTGCGTGATGGTGGCGGAAAACTTAAACATGTCTATCGCGATGCGGTTCGCGGCTTTGCAGCCGAGATAAGCAAAGCGGGAGTTGACGGTCTGAAAGCACGCAACAGTGAAATCGCTTTCTGCGAAGCGGACCGCGTGATTACTGTGACACCGCGTGATGAAAACGGAAATGTGGTTTACGCTTTGGGCGAAGTCAGAGCGAGCAAAGGTCAGGATGGTGTCAAGCCAACTCCACCGCCCTCACCAACACCCTCACCTCCGCCGCCACCTCCTCCCCCGTCAGCCGCACAACAAACCCCGTGGGGCATCACCCGCGTTGGTGGTGGCATCAATGGTAATTATGCAACTGCATGGGTTATCGATTCCGGCATACAACTGGCGCACCCTGACCTGAATGTAGACCGGGTCCGCAGCCGCAGCTTCATCGCCGGATTGACCGCAGATGACCAGAATGGCCACGGGACTCACGTGGCGGGCACGATAGCGGCGCTGAATAACAATATCGGTGTTGTCGGTGTCGCACCCGGTGCCCAAGTGGTGGCCGTGCGCGTGCTCAACAAAAGAGGCAGCGGATCGACATCGGGCGTGATTGCCGGTGTTGATTATGTATCGCAAAATGCCGCGGTAGGCGACGTTGCCAATATGAGCCTCGGCGGAGGCATTAGCCAGGCTCTGGATGACGCGGTTGCAGCCGCTGCGGCCAAGGGTATCCGTTTTGCTTTGGCGGCGGGCAATGAAAGCGCCAATGCCACAAGCAGCTCACCCGCTCGGGTGAGCGGGCCGAATATCTATACCGTATCTGCATTCGGGACAGGCGATGTGTTTGCCTCTTTCTCGAACTTCGGTAACCCGCCGGTTGATTTCTCCGAACCCGGCGTTGGTATCAGGTCAACATGGCTGGCAGGTGGCTATAACACGATCAGCGGCACATCGATGGCAGCCCCGCATCTTGCAGGCTTGTTGTTGCTCGGCCCGATACGCAGTGGTGGATCGGTTATTGGTGACAGGGACGGTACACCGGACATTATCGGCGTCAGATAACTACCAGATATGGTTTTTAAGTCTGAATGTTATTTCGGCCTTTCTAACCTGAATATACAAAAATCCCCGCGCATTTCGGTATGCGCGGGGATTTTTTATACCTGCGGAAACTTATTTGATACTCTTTTGACGCTATGTGGTTATCCCTTTTAGCCGCTTGCTGTTTGTCGCCTCCCGAAATAATGAGGCCGCGAACAAAAGCTATTGCCAGAAAGACTTTGTATGAAAATTGCCATGATAGGATCAGGTTATGTCGGGCTTGTCTCTGGCGCTTGCTTTGCCGACTTTGGCCATGATGTTGTCTGCGTTGATAAGGATGCACGCAAGATCGATCAGCTTAACGCTAATATCATGCCGATTTTTGAACCCGGCCTGGATACTTTGGTCAAGACCAATGTCGATGCCAAACGGCTTTCCTTTTCGACTGACCTCAAGGCATCTTTGAAGGGTTGCGAAGCAGTTTTTATTGCCGTGGGAACACCATCGCGACGCGGCGATGGCCATGCCGACCTAAGCTATGTATACGCCGCCGCCGAAGAACTGGCGGGCGCTATCGACCCCAAAACAGTTGTAGTGACCAAGTCGACCGTTCCCGTTGGCACAGGCGATGAAGTCGAACGCATTATCCGTGAAGCCAATCCATCGCTCGATTTTGCCGTCGTATCCAACCCGGAATTCCTGCGCGAAGGCGCGGCTATTGGCGATTTCAAACGACCAGACCGTATTGTTGTTGGTAGTGATGTCGAATGGGCGCGCGAAACCATGCGTGCCATTTATCGTCCGTTATTCCTGAATGAATCGCCGATCTTGTTTACAAGCCGCCGGTCTTCGGAACTTATCAAATATGCCGCCAACGCGTTTCTGGCGACAAAAATCACTTTCATCAATGAAATGGCCGACCTTTGCGAAAAACTGGGTGCCAATGTTCAGGATGTGTCACGCGGAATTGGACTCGATAATCGTATCGGGTCGAAATTCCTGCACGCAGGTCCTGGCTATGGCGGCAGCTGCTTTCCAAAGGACACGCTTGCTCTTCTCAAAACCGCTCAGGATAATGATAGTCCGGTCCGCATTGTCGAAGCCGTCGTTCAAGCGAACGATCTTCGCAAGCGGGCCATGGGTCGCAAGATTATCGCTGCCCTGGGCGGGGATGCGCGAGGCAAGAAAGTCGCGCTGCTCGGTTTGACGTTCAAGCCGAACACCGACGACATGCGGGATGCACCTTCAATAGCGATTGTGCAGACTTTGATGGACGCCGGTGCACAGGTCCACGCGCATGATCCCGAAGGAATGGAGGAAGCAGCCAAGATACTTCCCGGCGTAGTTATGACTGAAAGCGCATATGCCGCTGCGGATGGAGCCGACGCTGTTGCGCTGGTGACCGAATGGGATGCCTATCGTGCGCTCGATTTGAAAAAGCTGCGGTCTGCCATGAACGGAAGCGCGATGATTGATCTGCGTAACATCTATCGTGCTGCGGAAATCGAAGAGGCTGGCTTCAGCTATAGCAGCATCGGCCGCTAAGTATTGCCTGTCATCGGGGCTAAACCGCCTGCGACGCCGCATTGTTACCGGGTTGGCGGAACCGGTCAAAGGTTGCAGCAATGCAACGCGCATATGGTCGGCCGCTGTCCTCGATAAAAAGCGTATCGCCGCGCCATTTGGTCAGTCCCAGATCTTCAAAGGGCTTAAGCGCCTGACGGGTTTGGCTATCCGAACGGATTTCGACGCGGCCTTCGCACAGAAGGCGTTCAATCCACCGGCTATGTGTCATGTCTGACGCATCCGGTATGAAGCCCCGGACCGTTGGCAAAGAACCGGCGTTTATACGCGCACGGTAAGCGCCGATATTTTTCTCGTTTTGCACCAGTATCCCGGGCAACATGCTGATCGAGCTGGCCCCGACGCCCAAAAGGGTATCGTTACAATCTTCGGTGAAGCCCTGAAAATTGCGTCTTACGCCACCTGTTTTTGCGGCGATCGCCAAGGAATCTTCGGGCAACGCGAAATGATCGAAACCAACCGGAACATATCCGGCGGCAACCAAAAGATCGTAGCCCACGGCGGATTGCTGGAACCGCAAATTTGCATCCGGCAATGCGCTGCCATCAATACGCCTTTGACGCGGTATCATGCTGGGTAAATGGGCATAGCCAAACAAGGCGACGCGCGTCGGACGAAGCTTTATGGCATGTGCGATACTATCCGCAAGGTCAGCTAAAGTCTGATTGGGAAGTCCGAACATCAAATCAAAATTTATTGCCGTGATGCCCCGTGACCGCAGGGCGGAGACGCAATTTTCGATTAGCGCCAGCGGTTGGATGCGTCCGATAGAGGCTTGTACATGGGGAGAGAAAGTCTGAACACCCAGACTAACCCGGGCCACGTTCGAAGCCGCCAGAACCAGGGCCCATTCGGGCGTAAATTCCCTCGGGTCGATCTCGATCGATATTTCCGGCTGACCAGCGGCAAAGACGGTAATGATCCGGTCAAGCAATCTTACAAATTCGATAGTGGAGAGCGCGTTGGGACTTCCGCCGCCAAATGCAATTCGCCTCAAGCACCCCCTGCCACCGATCCGCTTGGCGACCAGAGCAAGTTCCGCCTCCAGCGCATCCAGATAAGCGGTCATCCGCTGCGCCTTTGATGCAGCACCCGTATTGCATCCGCAATACCAGCAAATCGATTTGCAAAATGGAATGTGCACATAAAGCGAAAGTGGCGTGCCCGGCGCGACTGCCTCTAATGCATTCGCATAATCTTCGGCCCCGACGCCGTCATGGAATTCTGCGGCCGTGGGGTAGCTGGTGTATCTGGGCACAGGCCGGGACAATAATTCGGGATAATAGGGCCACATGGCATCCGTTTATCCCAACACCCGCACAGCACCTTGATCTGTATCAAAGACAAAGCATTTTTGTGGCGCAATATAGGCTTATTAACAACAAGGTCAGTAAAAGGAACCAGCATGAAATCTCTCCCTTTGAAGCTCGCATTACTGGTGAGCGCCGCCATGTTCAGCAGCAGCGTTGCCCATGCCGAAGCGGGCGATACTTTTGTCCGGGTGCGCGCCATCATTGTTGCGCCGAATGAAAGTTCCGGCGGGATATTGCCGACCTTTCCAACCGAAGAGGTTGCGGTGAACAACAGCGTTATGCCGGAAATTGATATTACCCACATGGTAACAAACAATGTCGGGCTGGAACTGATTGCTGCCACAACCAAACATAATGCATCCGGCACCACAGGAACCACTGGTGGCATTGGCAAGCTTGCATCGACGTGGGTTTTGCCGCCTACCTTGACGGTGCAATATCATTTTGCGCCCGAAGCCAAAGTGCGGCCATATGTCGGGGCAGGGGTCAATTATACGATCTTCTATTCTGAAAAGGCGTCTACCGGATTGGAAACAGCGGTCGGCCAGACGGATGTCAATTTGAAAAACAGCTTTGGCTGGGCCGCGCAGGCCGGGGTCGACATCGATTTGAACGAGAAGGTATTTCTGAACTTTGACGTTAAATATATCGACATTGATACCACGGCACGTTTGGCGACCACCGCCATTGGAACACAGCGGGTTAAAATCAATCTCAATCCGTTTGTCGTAGGAGTTGGCTTGGGTTTCCGTTTTTGAGAGTCAGCGGAAATCAATATGCCCAGAGCGGCGCTTCCGGGGGGATGCGCCGCTCTAATTTTATCAGCAGCAATCGTCTTCGTTCGTGCCATCAGCTTTTTTCTTGCGCTCATTGGCCGCGTGACATCCTTTTTGGCAGCAGCTGTGACTATTCCCTTCGCCCGGCAGCGGTTGTTTGAACGGAATTGACACGCGGATATCTCCGTCACCGCAAACGCCGACCATGATCGATTTACCCTGTGCAGGCACTGGCGGCAGGGTCAAAATCAGGATTGCGAAAAGGCTGACAACTTGCCTCATATGCTGTCTTCATCCTCGATCAAAATACGCATTGCGGCACCATCGGCATCGTCAAACTGGCCATTTTTGATCGACCAGAAAAATCCGGCGAGGCCAAGCAAACCAAGACCTAATGCAACCGGAATAAGAAAGGCGAGCCCTGTCATCGGGCGTTGGCCGCATTTTTGAGGCGAAGGGCATTGGCAACCACCACCAGCGATGAACCCGACATGGCCGCAGCCGCGATCAGGGGCGTCACCGTGCCTGCAATGGCAAGTGGTACGGCCAACATATTATAGCCAATGGCCAGGATGAAATTCTGCCTTACAATCTGTTGCGTTTTTCGGGCGGCGCGGATGGTGGTGGCAACGGGGCTGAGAGCATCCCCCATGAACACGACATCAGCCGCATTCTGGCCCGCGTCACTGGCGGATGCAGGTGCGATTGATGCGTGACCTGCGGCAAGCGCAGGTCCGTCATTCAGGCCATCGCCCACCATCAAAACCTTGTGACCTGCGGCCGTTTGCCGGGCGATTGCATCCAGCTTGTCCTGCGGTTGCATGGACGTCTGCGCTGTCATTGCCAAAGCCCGTGCTATCGGGGCCACCGATTCAGCGCGATCGCCTGAAAGAATCGATGATGCGATCCCCAGCCGGGTCAGCGCCTTCAATGTGGCCACCGCCTCTGGCCTTAACTGGTCGGAGAGGTGCACCACAAATGCGTCATGGCCTTCAATCTGCAACACTGCGGCAAGGCCGTCGTGCGATATTTCGCGACCGGGCCGACCGAGCGATACCGCTTGCCCATCTAATGTTGCAAAAATTCCGGTACCGGCAACTTCGTGAATCTGCCTGACCTTTGCGGCTTTAACGCCGCCAGATTCCAGTGCGCGCCTGATCCCTTCAGACAATGGGTGGCGGCTTGCGCGGGTCAGGGATAGCAATATTGCTTTTTGTGCATCGGTGGCCTGACTTAGATTATCTGGCATTGGCCGACCCAGAGTCAGCGTTCCGGTCTTGTCAAACATCGCCAGATCAACCTCGGCCAGACGTTCGAGGGCGCTGCCGTCCTTTACCAGAATTCCCGCGCGCATCAGTGACCCGGCAACCACGATTTGGGCCGCCGGAACGGCTAACCCCAGCGCACACGGACAGGTAATGATCAGCACGGCAACGCAGATCAGCAAGCTTTCATGCCAACCGGCACCGGCGGCCATCCACCCGAGAAAGCTGACCGCGGCTAGGCTATGGACAGCGGGCGCATAATAACGTGCCGCGCGGTCGGCGATCCTGACATAATGCGATTTGGATTGTGTCGCCTGTTCCATCAACCGCGCGATGTCCGCAATTGCAGTATCGGCGCCGGTCGCTGTGATCTGAATGTGCACAGGTGCGTCGAGATTCAAGGTACCTGCGTGGACGACGCTTCCGGTTACAACGGACTGAGGCGCCGTTTCGCCTGTAAGCAGGGACAAGTCGAAACTGCTGCACCCTTCGGTTACAATACCGTCAGCGGCAAGACGTTCGCCTGCGGCAACCAACATGACCATGCCGGGCTTTAACGACTTGGCATCGACCCATGTCGATTGGCCTTCGGCGTGCAAAACCATCGCGCCTGATGCGCGTTGTTTCAGCAGCGCGCTGACGCCATCGCGGGCGCGGTCCCGCATTACTGCGTCAAGCCAGCGGCCAGTAAGCAGAAAGAACAACAGCATTACTACACCGTCAAAATAGGCGTGGGGCCCATGGGTGAATGTTTCATAAAGGCTGAGCGCGGTGGTCAAGGTGACGCCGATGGAAATCGGCACGTCCATATTGGTCCGCCCCTTGCGAAGCACACCCCAGGCAGAACGGAAAAACACCCGCCCTGCATAAGCGACGGTTGGCAGCGCGATCATCGCCGAAAGCCAATGGAACAGATCACGTGTGACCCCGGTTGCCCCTGACCAGACCGAGACCGAAAGCAGCATGATGTTCATCATCGCAAAACCGGCGACGGCCATTGCCTTTAGCAGGCGCTTTGCGTCTCGATTTTCCTCTCCGTCTCCGCTTTCGGACAAAGGAACAGCTTCAAAACCGATATTGGCGATCGCCGACACCAATTGCGGAAGCGTCATTTCGGGCAGGTGCGTAATCGCTACGCGCTTCGCAGTGAAATTGACCCGTGCATTCGCGATACCCAATTGCAGGGCAAGCCCGCTCTCCAACTTTGCGATACAGCCTGCACAGCGCATGCCGGGAACCGCGAAATCGGTAACCGGCAATGCTGTGGCCGCTTGGTTTGTGGTTGGTGCGGTCATTGGAATTGGTCCACAAATTTGTAGATAACGGCGTTCTGGCGCAACGAAACTTGAATGGTCCAGCGCCCCGCAGGCAGCGCGACCGCCGATTTTAGCCTGCCGTCAGGCATAGCGCTGAATTCCAGCGGTATGTCCGATGCGCGGCCAAGCGGATGGATCGCGTCTGCGACCGCCGTCACGCCCGTCACCAAAGCCTTGTTTTTGCTAACGTTGATGATGACAAACCGGTCCTGCGTCATGGTTGCATGAACCGTCCAACCCAATCTGTCCTGTCGTTCCGCTGCATCCAGCCAACGATTGTAATTCTGGCTCGCCACATAGCTGTTATCAACAACCGTTCCGCCAAAAGTGCCAATCGCCATGCTTGCCATGGTAAAGTTCACGGCCATGATGATGCCGAAGAACGCAACCAGTATCACGGTCATGTGCCAACCTGTAAATCGGCCTTTTATACGGGCGGTCATTGTCCAGCCTCCGGTCTTTCGAATAATAGGGTGTCAGTATCACCTTTGTCGTCGCCGGTGCGTGCGCGGGTACTTATCTTGAATTCGGTACTTGCCGGTCCAGCTTCAGGCGCGGCGATGAATAATTGCACCTTGTGCACAGCGTCGGGGGCGACCGCGAAATTTATGTTCTGCCTGGCAGATTCACGGTTGCCATCGGGGGTCCAAAGAACCCCGCCGGGCAGGGCTTCGATATACACATCCACGATCCGTGGCCGTGTTTCCATATTACGGATTTTCAGGGTATAATTGTTGCGGATCGCACCATCTGACAGCCTTACATAAACAGGGTTCCGTTCATGCTGGACAGCAAGGTCAAGTCGCGTCCGTTGGCCCAGTGTGAACAGCATCGCAAGGCCGATGCTGGTCCAGATACCGAAATAGATTATCGTCCGGGGCCGGAACAATGTTTTTGACACCGCTTGACCGGTCCCGCCCTTTTTTTCGATTTCGGCATCGTCCAGCGTGCAATAATCGATCAGGCCCCTTGGCTTGCCGATCTGTTCCATCACCTTGTCACATGCATCAATACACAGCGCGCAGGTGATGCAGCCGATTTGGGGACCTTCGCGGATGTCGATTCCCGTCGGGCACACGGCAACACACTGGTTGCAATCGATGCAGTCGCCAAACGATTCTGGATCGGCTTGCGCTGCTTTCAGGCTGCCGCGTTGTTCCCCGCGCCAATCCTTGTACGTGACCAGTAAGGATTTTTCATCCATCATCGCGGTCTGGATACGCGGCCAAGGACACATATAGATGCATACCTGTTCACGCAGGAAGCCGCCAAATATAAAGGTCGTTGCCGTTAAAATGCCGACCGTGGCATAAGCAACAGGGGCCGCATCGCCTGACCAGAATTCGCGCACCAGCGTGGGCGCGTCGGCAAAATACATGATCCATGCGCCGCCTGTCCAAAAGGCAATGAAAAGCCAGATCGACCATTTCCCGAACCTTTTGGTGATTTTCCCGGGCCCCCAAGCGGCTTTTGCCAGCCGCAACTGCGCGTTACGATCGCCATCAATGAAGCGCTCGACATGCTGGAACAGATCGGTCCACACGGTTTGCGGACAGCTATATCCGCACCACGCCCGTCCAACCGCACTCGTCAGCAGGAACAGGCCGATTCCGGCCATCACCAACAGGCCGACGACATAATAAAATTCATGCGGCCAGATTTCGATCTGGAACATGTAAAAACGGCGGTTGGCCAGATCGACAAGCACGGCTTGATCGGGCGCATAAGGTCCGCGATCCCACCGGATCCAGGGGGTGACGTAATATATGGCCAGCGTTACGGCCATGATAACCCATTTCAAACGGCGGAAAAACCCGTCGACTGCTTTGGGATATACACCCTTACGCGCTTCATACAGGGGCTGATGTGGTGCGATCAGGTCATCAGGGCTGGACATTGGCGACGACCTTTGCCGGGTCGGAAGCCAGGGCTCTGTCCGGTGCCGCATTTGCCTCACCACCGCCAAGCGAGTGCACATAGACCGCCAGCATCTTGATCGTGATCGGATCAAGGCGATTATTCCAGCGGGGCATCACACCATAACGCGCCTTGTTGACGGTTGTTTTTATGCTGGCCGCATCGCCGCCATAGAGCCAGATTTTATCGGTCAGGTTCGGCGCGCCAAATTCGCGCAATCCTTTTCCGTCGGAACCGTGGCACGACGCACAATTGTTGGCGAACAGCACCCCGCCGCTGGCGGAAAGTGCACCTGGTTTGGCCGCACCCGATAATGTTTGCACATAGCCCACAACGGCATCGATTTCGCCCGCGCTCAACACGCCTTCAAAGGCGGGCATCTGCGAAAAGCGGGTCGCATCATGATCCGGCTGTCTGATACCATGCGTCAATGTGGTGTGGATCGCAGGCAAGTCACCACCCCAAAGCCAGTCATCATCATTCAGATTGGGATAGCCTGCCGAACCGGCTGCACCCGAACCGTGGCATTGCACACAATGCACCTTGAACGCCGCCCGACCCCCTTCGATGGCGGCTTGGTAAAGCTTTTCATTGCCGGCCAGTTGTTCGACTGAAATTGCGGCAAGCGCGCTGGTGACTGGCGCGCGGCGCAGCGTTTCTGCCTTTAACTCCTGTGCCAGTTCACCCCTGCTCGTCCAGCCCCAAAGTCCGGGCGTTGCGCCGTTGAGCAAAGGAATTGCGGGAAAAAGCAGAACATAAATAATGCCCCAGACAATTGTGGCCCAGAAAGAAATAACCCACCAGCGTGGCATCGGCGTGTCGAGTTCTTCAATGCCATCCCATTCATGACCGACCGTTTGCGTGCCTGTTGCCGCGTCAATCCGCTTGTTCTCAGTCATTTTCGTCATCCCTGAATATGATATGTGCCGCATCATGGTTGCGCCGCGCCGCGCCCTTGCGAAAAGGCCATGCAACCAGAATGAGGAACAATATCCCCATGGCCAGCAGGCCCCAGCTGTCGGCGAAATGGCGAAAGTCGTTATAGGTCATCTTGGCTGCTCATAGGCCTTCGCCTTTTGATGATCGACCAGCGTGCCGATCATTTGCAGATAAGCGATAACCGCATCCATTTCGGTGACCTTGGCAGGATTGCCGTCAAAATCACGGACCTGCGCCTTGGGATATCGCTTTTTTAATGCTTCGCCATCGGCATTGGGGTCGGCTTGTGCGACCAGATCGGCATCGGCCTGTTTGATGGCTTCACGGCTGTAAGGCACGCCTACGCGTGACAGCGCCGTTAAATGCGCCGACATATCGCCGACCTTGATCTCGCGTTCTGCCAAAAAGGCATAAGGCGGCATGATGGATTCGGGCACGACGCTGCGCGGATCTTTCAAATGGGCGCGATGCCATTCATCCGAATAGCGGCCACCCACGCGGGCCAGATCTGGTCCGGTGCGCTTAGAACCCCATTGGAAAGGATGGTCATACATACTCTCCGCCGCCAGGCTGTAGGGGCCATAACGTTCCACCTCGTCACGGAACGGACGGATCATCTGGCTATGGCACAGATAGCAACCTTCGCGGACATATATGTTGCGACCGGTCAGTTCGAGCGGGGTGTAAGGGCGCATTCCTTCAACTTTTTCGACAGTAGAGTCGATCCAGAAAAGCGGGGCAATTTCGACAATGCCGCCGATGGCAACGGCACCCAGAGCGCATAGCCCGAGCAAGGTGACATTGCGTTCCAGCTTTTTGTGGCTGAAGGTTCCGGTTTGTGGATTGCTTGTCATGATCGGTATTCCTTATTCGGCCGGAACGGCAACATAGGGTCGGTCGGCTTCAGGATTGTATGGTGTTTCGGTCATCGGTTTTTCGATGCGAAGCTTGCCCGCCACGGTCATCCACACATTGTAGACCATGACCAGCGCGCCAGAGAGGTAGAGCAACCCGCCAAAGGCCCGGATCAGATACATGGGGAACATCGCGGCGACGGTTTCGACAAAGGAGTAAACCAGATAGCCGTCGGCCCCATATTCACGCCACATCAGGCCTTGCATGATACCCGACACCCACATGGCGGACGCGTAAAAGACGATGCCTAGAGTGGAAAGCCAGAAATGCCAGTTTATCATCCGCAGTGAATACATGCGGGTCCGGCCCCAAAGCCGCGGGAACAGATAATAAAGGCAGGCAAAGGTAATCATGCCGTTCCAGCCCAATGCGCCGCTGTGTACATGGCCGATGGTCCAGTCGGTATAATGCGACAGGCTGTTGACCGACTTGATCGACATCATCGGACCTTCGAACGTGCTCATGCCGTAGAAGGCGAGAGCCAGCACCATCATCCGGATGATCGGATCGGTGCGGATCTTGTCCCAGGCGCCGTTGAGCGTCATCAGCCCGTTGATCATGCCGCCCCAGCTCGGCATCCACAGCACAACCGAGAACACCATGCCGAGCGTCTGCGCCCAATCGGGCAGCGCGGTATAGTGGAGATGGTGCGGACCGGCCCAGATATAGAGAAAGATCAGCGACCAGAAGTGCATGATCGACAGCCGGTAGGAATAGACCGGCCGCTCCGCCTGCTTGGGAACGAAGTAATACATCATCGCCAGAAAGCCGGCGGTGAGGAAAAAGCCGACAGCATTATG
>NZ_JBGSRI010000010.1:0-1944 GCF_041737645.1 Sphingorhabdus sp. | reverse complement strand
TGCAACAGCGCCTCGATATCGGCGCGTACGGCGTCCAGCTCTTGCACGGCCTTTGCGACTGTTGGGCGCTTGCGATCTGCAAAATGGGGCGGCTGGCCCGAAAGCCCCAGTTCTTCGTAAGCTGCGCGCTGCATGACACGGGTCTTGATCCGTGGCAGCCGCAGGCGAACGATTTCAAGCGTCGAATAGAGTTGGCCTGATGAGGACAGCGTGGGCACCCGGTTGAGCAACAGCCGGTAAAGCGGTTCGCGGCCGAATGCTTGGTAGACCGAGGTGATATGGTGTGCGACGCGAGACGCTTCGAATATGTCGGCCTCGGTCGGTGAGGCAGGGATGAGCGTCAGATGAGCCCTCGCGACGGCGACAGTCAGTGCGCGCTCGTAGGTGCCAGCCACGTCGATGAGGATTACGTCCGGGTTCGATGTGGCGGCCAGTTCAGCGAGATGCTCGGTCAATCCTGCTGGGTCTGGTGCTGTGACCGTAATGCCGTCAGGCCGTCGTGCCGTATCAGAAAACCATCGTGAGACGGTTCGATTGTTATCGAGATCGACAATGTGGACTTTGTCCCCATCGGCTGCCCAGACACCGGCAAGACAACCAGTGATCGTAGATTTTCCGACGCCACCTTTGGAGGAAGCGAGAGTAATAATCATGAAGTATCCTTTTCGGGCGAAACGCCCGCAGTGACGGCAAGCTGGCTCTACGGCAATTCGCAGAGCCGTCATGACAGCGTACTGTCGTGACGCCTGAAGTCCAGAACGATTCGCGGGCGAAAGAGCAATGATCTATTTCAGATTCAAGGCCGTCCGAATGGCTGGAATTCGGCTTGGGGTTGCAGGCCGCTGACAGTTATGTAAATCGCCGGACTTAGGCATAAGTATCTTGACAATCTCCATGTAACCTTTGTGGGCAGCTAGGTCCACAGCGAGGTAATTAGACTGGCTCTTGAGATTACAGCTGGCACCGTTGTCGACTAGCAGCTTTACAATCGCGAGACGGTCATTGCGAGCAGCCCAGAACAGCGCGGTTTCGCCATACTTGTCCTGGACATCGAGCGCCGCACCTTTGTTGATCAGCAGCTTTGCAAGCGCGGGATTGCGATAACGGGCTGCTATGTGCAGCGGGGTGATGCCAAGACTGTTCTGGACATTGAGATAGACATTATGTTTGAGAAGAAAGTTGACCACCCCTGTATTGCGCGTGCTGAGAGCAATGTGCAGGGCGGTGTTGCCGAGCGTGTCCGAGGCATCAGGACTGGCTCCGGCATCAATAAGATGTTTTACAGCACGCAAATTGCAACCAGAAATCGCTTCAGTCAGAAGCTTTTGGAATTGATCTGGGGAGTTATTCCCGAGTGTAGCAAGCTCACCTGCAAGGCTAAAAGTATTTAATGTCATATGTAACACCGAAATAATTCAACATGGAATCTTCTTAGCACGGAACATAACTAAAGAAAAATTCATTTATAGGCAATGACTGCATTCAAACGCACTGCATTCAAACGCACTGCATTCATGCATTAATTTGAAAACCGAACCGATGTTAAATAAGTTAAATATGGTTAGATAAGTTAAGGCTGTGGAGAACAGCTGCAATCCATTGAATCAATTGCGCAGTTCGGTTTGTATGGTCGCTCAATGTGCGAAATGCGGTCGGCAAACGTGCGAAACGCGGTCGGTCAATGTGCGAAGTGCGGTCGCTGGAGGTGCGAAGTTGGTCGGCGATAGTGCGTTTTGGTTGAAGTGCAGAAATGTTGCACATTTCAACAGCTTTGAGTTGGGCGGTCGGTGATAGTGCGAATCATTTGTCAAAGCCATTTGGCTATGGCGACATGGGTTTGTGACGATCCATCTGCTTCCTGAGCGCCATCCGGTGCGCGACTTCTTTGTGCTTGGCACCCTCGACATGGCGCCACGTAGCGATATGGCGAGCATGGAGCATCCC